>NC_012785.1:1200000-1800000 GCF_000023325.1 Kosmotoga olearia TBF 19.5.1 | reverse complement strand
TAATGTTTCCATCTTTTGTCAACGTCGGAACGGAGTGAACGGGTCCATTGGTCTCGAAGCTCCAGCGTTCGGTACCATCAGGATTGATAGCATAGAGCTTCCAGTCATAAGATCCTACGTAAACCGTTCCATCAGGTCCTATAACTGCTCCGCCTCTTATTGGATTGGCTGTTTCAAATGTCCACACGAGATTTCCATTTCTATCAACTCTGTAGAGGATTCCATCATCGGAACCGAAAATAATGTCTCCATTTTCGGCAATCGCAGGACTTGATTCGACCCAATCACCGGTTTCGAAGCTCCATTCAATGTTTCCAGCATAATCGACAGCATAAAGCTTCTTATCTGCAGCACCAAAGTAAACCGTTCCATCATTTCCAACAGCCGGGCTGGAAACAATCTTCGAACCTATTTTGAGTTCCCACAGGATAGTTCCCGCAGGAGAAACAGCGTAGAAGTATCCACTAGCTGTACCAATGTAAATGGTCCTATCACCAGATATAGCAGGGCTGGCGTTTATCTTACCGTTGAGCTTGACTGACCATTTTTCCGTACCATCTGGATTTACGGCGTAGAGAACACCATTTGTGGTACCAAAGTAAATGGTGCCATAATCGTCAATAGATGGCGTTGATTGTTCTACTTGAGCACCAGTTTCAAATTTCCAGACTACCTCGCCGTTTTCTGGATTGTAAGCATAGAGTTTTCCATCCACAATGTTGTAAATTGGGCTATTTTCAAGACAGGCAGCAGATGAATAAATCAATCCGTCCTGCAGATGTTTCCAGAGAACGTCGATAAAGATAGTTGGCGTAAATGACCATACATCACTTTCGGCTTCAAATCCATTATCTTTCGCTACAACTTTCCAGTAGTAGGTTTTACCGTATTCTAACCTTGGAAGTTTTAATTCAGTATCCGCCGTGTTTTCAGCAATCTTTTCCAGGCTATCAGCCGTTTCACCGAAGTAAACATCGTACAGAATTCCTTCGTAGTCGTATTCGGAATGTGTCCATTTGAGCGTTACAAACGGTGTCACATTTATTGTTCCGTTTTCCGGTTCAATCAAGATGGGTTTCTGAGGAACGTTCACGACAGTGATTGTGAACTCAGTAGCAACTTCATCTATACTGTCAGTTACGCTAACCTTAACTAAATGCTCGCCAGCTGTATCGTAGTCTGGTGTGTAAACATAACTACCATCAATGATTTCACCGGGGCCTTCGACAACTTCAAAGCCGAGAACGTCACCGTCAACATCGCTAGCGTAATCAAGTAGATTTACTGTCAGAGTGGCTCCTTCGTTTATACTCACGTCCGGGATTGCTATCTCAGGTTTGTGGTTGATTGTTCCAAAGCTCCACACATCGGTTTCGCTGCTCAATGAATCCGGTCTGTCATCCCAGACTTTAACCTTCCACTGGTAATTTGTGTGTGGTTTGAGAGCAAAGCTCTTCTCTAAGTGCTCAAGAGCGTCGAAAGACAGGGTCTCGCCAGTTATCAGATCAGTTATGTAAAGGTTGAAGAGCAGTTTATCACCGTCGGGATCAGAAGCATTCCATGTAAGTTTCACTTCAGGCTGTTCTGCAGCGTCGAAAACGGCCCCGTTTTCAGGAGCAACCAGTTCAACGGTTGGCATTCTATTGACATCGTACACGGTTATTCTGTAAACCTTAACGGCACCATCGATTCCATCAGTAACACTAACCTTTATGAAATGAGTCCCGGATGCTTCAAAGGAAGGTGTCCAGCTATAGAGACCTTCAGGCGTGAGAGTACCGTTGCCTGAAAGCAACTCGTACGCAAGAGGATCGCCATCAATTTCTGTGGTGTAATCCCTGAAGTCAATCTCAAGAGTTTCATTCTCTTTGATGTCAAACTCAGCATCCAGCAAATCAGGTGGATTGTTCAGGGTAGTGAAACTCCATGTCTGACTTTCGCCGGTAAGTGAATCAGGTCTGACATCATGGGCAACAACTTTCCACACATACTTCGAGTGAGGTTCGAGCGTAACCGTAACACTCGTATCCTCAATACCTTCTATGACCGCTACATCTGGTAAACCATCGATACCATAGTAAACATCGTATACGATCTTATCTCCATCAAGATCTTTACCAATCCATCTCAGAGTCAGCTCAAGCCCCTGATTGGTTGCCCCATCAACAGGAGAAACAAGGTCAACCATTGGTGCCTGGTTGAGATCGTATACAGTAACTGTAAATTGATCTAACACCGAATCTATACCATCAGAAACTTCAATTTCAACAATATACGTTCCTGAAGCATAATAATCTGTTTTGTATTCGTAATACACACCGTCTTCCTTTTCAATGAGAGCGCCAACTCCAGAAACGAGTTTAAAGCTCAAAGAATCTCCGTCAGGATCATGGGCGTACTCACCCAGTTTAACTACCACGGTTTCAGTTTCCGTAGCTTCCTGATCCGGTACACTGAGCTCAGGTAGATGATTAAGGGTCTCAAAGCTCATAATCTCGCTACTCGTAGAATCAGCATAATCGTAAACATCAACCTTCCAGAAGTACCTTGTGTGAGGTTTCAAAATCGGTTGAATCTCGAAAGCATAGTCTTTTGCACCCGTTTCGTCCACATTTTCAACTGTTCCCTGAATTCCCGAATCTACAAGCTGAAGATCGTCTGGGGATTCCCCAAGGTACAGATCAGCAAAAAGTTCATCACCGTCGAGATCTTTGCTGGCCCAGCTTAGCACCGTATCAGTTGGCAATTCAGTTGCTCCGTCTGCCGGAAAACAGTTGAATGGAGCAAAAGGTACACGATTTTTATTAAGAACTGTAAGCACGAATTCAGAAGAGGCTTTCTTGCCGTAATCGTCGGTTACCCCTATTTTAACCAGGAAGGTTCTGGAGGCGTCCGGTCCTGATTCGACAACATCGAAATCCGGCGTGTAACTGTAGCTGCTATTCTCAACCGTTCCAGGTCCCGAAATCAATGCAAAACTCAAGTCAGCGCTGTCAGGATCGCTGGCATGCTCTTCAAGATTTACAGAAAGCAGTTCTCCTTCTGTTACAACCTGCTCTGGAAGATCTAACTCAGGTGGGAAATCAAAGGTTCTGAAGGACCAAACGGGGCTTTCCGATTGCATCCCTCTGCCATCGTCAGCTACAATCTTCCAGTAGTACCATTTGTTACTTTCAAGTTCAGGTGCAAACGTATTTGGGTAATCCGGTGTGAAATAACCGATTTCAATCGGTTCAGTAAGAGGTGTAGCAGTTGACAGATAGATATTGTAGAAAAGAACATCTCCATCCGGGTCATCTGCTCCCCAGAATAACAACGCATCTAGTGGTATTTCCTCTACACCGTCTTTTGGAAAAATAACATCAGGCTGAAATGGTGGTCGATTCTCTGAGGTACTGTCAACTTTTACAACAACCTCTCCCTCAACTTTCTCAATACCATTATCAACGATGACACGTATCTTATACGCACCATCTTTTTCTGGAGCTTGCCAGATTGCAACGCCATTTCCATAATCTTTCAGTATCTTCCCATCCATGACAATCCATTCGTAGGCAAGCAATCTTGAACCTTTAGCATCACAACGTAACAATACCCTTCCACCTGGCCCCGTGATAAAAGGCTTTGCGGTAACTGTGTTGATCTTTAGCTCAATTCCAAAGCCTGTGAGGGTCAACAAAAGAATAGCCAATAAGACGACCAAAAACCTTTTCATTCCGTGCACCCCCTCTATGTTGACAATAATTTCTCACATTTAATAAGAAAACCCGGGGACATTTAGAAATCCCCCATTCAAATATAGCAAAAAACAGCAATAAAAGTCAATTATAGCAAACAACTCGCTACATCGGTTAACATCCTTTAAGATTGGTTAATCACCACATTCCCAAACTCAGGGATCGTTTATTGTCGGCAGCTTTCCAAATTAACGTTTTCTTTTACAATGAATTATGTTTTGCCGAATTATGTTTTGCCACCGTTGAAAAGTTTTGATTGAACACCTGTTGCAATATTTTTTACAAAACCGCTAACCTGTTCCAAAACTATTTTTCTATCCTCTGGGTTTTCCACGAAATCCAATTTATCACCATCAACCACAAGTTTTGGAGATAATTCAAATCTGCTAAACCATTCTTCATAAAGATTATTGAGCCTTTCCAGATACCTGGGATCGATATCCGACTCGTAACCCCGGCCGCGTTTCTGGATACGCTTCAACAGCGTCGGCAGTGAGCATTTTATATATATCAGTCCTGAAGGCGGGGTTAAATGGTCCGAAAGGGTTGTAAAGGTATCATGATACAGCTTCCAATCTCTTTCATCTATGTATTTCATCATATGAAGGTTTCGGGCAAATATTTCAACATCTTCGTAAATAGTCCTGTCTTGCAGGATAACCGTTCCCTCATCCTTCACCTTCTTCAGGAAATCAAAACGCTTTATTAGAAAAAAGAGTTGAGAATGAAAGGCCCATCTATGCATATCCCTATAAAAATCTTCGAGGAATGGGTTTTCATCTACCGCTTCGTAAACGGCTGTAAATCCCAATTCTTTTTGTAAAAGCGATGTCAAAGAAGATTTCCCGGCTCCTATATTTCCGCAAATACCTATTATCATGGTAATCTCTCCTCTATCAACGAGTATATCTTTTTGAGATCACTGTGGTTTCTCACAAAGTCCATTTCTGTCGTATCGATTTTCAACACCGGCGCGCATGCGTAGTTCCCAAAAAAGCTTTCATAGGCTTCGGCAAGGTTCGAAATATAACCTCTATCCATGCTTCTTTCGAAAGGTCGATCCCTCAAAGCAATCCTTTCCATGAGAACATCAATATCTGCATAAAGATAAACAACCAGGTCCGGCGTGGGCGTGTGGCTCTTGAGAAGCCCAAAAATTCTTTCATAAAGGCCTAGATGCTCACCTTTCAGAGTCAGGCTGGCGAAGAGCCTGTCCTTATCAAATATATAATCAGAAACAGCACCCATTCCCATCTGAAGAGTTTTCTTCAACTTCTCCTGCTGATCGAACCTGCTCACAAGAAAGAAAAGTTGGGTCTGAAAAGCCCAACGTTCCATGTCTTCATAAAACTTCGATAGAAAAGGGTTTTCTTCAACAACCTCAAGAACTGGCGGCAGTGCATACTCTTGAGAGAGATACCTCACGAGCGTTGTCTTTCCTACCCCGATAACCCCTTCAATTGCTACATATTTTCCTCTAAACTTCGTGAACACCTTATCCGTCCTCCTGATTCAGTTGATCTATTAGCACCTTCAAACTATCCAGAATAGGCTCTAAAAGCCACGACACTGATTCCACAAACCCCGGGATACACAAAACCACCGAATTCAGTATCGTACCGGCGGTACAACGATAAAGCGCCAACCCTGGATCGTGTTTCAGAGCACTGTGGATCATAGCGACCTCCAGACCTGTCGCACGTTTATCGATGATCGAAAGAAGAGCCTCCGGGGAAATGTCTTGACTTAACAACCCGGTTCCGCCAAGAATCACAACAAGCCCTGTCTCCCGCGTTAAGGTATATATAGCGTCCTTCAAATTGCTCATAATTGGTTCCACATCCAGTTGTTTAGCCAGTTTGTACCCATGCGCTTCCAGTATCCTCTTGCACTCCAGTGCGGCGGAACGGGTTTCATCCAGATAGCCGGTTTCAAGAACCCTTATTACAGAGCTTCTGTACATGGTGCACCTCCAAAATGCCCATCATTTTATGTTATTTACTATGAAACACATACGCACTTGTTCCATCAAGCCTTACGATACCCTTAACGGTTTTTATTGTGGCTATCCCGGCAATCTTCCCATCAACAACCATTTCCCATTCCCCATCCGGCAACCTGAAATAAACGGGGGAAGTGTTGGCGTTGAAAACCACAAGAATTTTGTTCCAGGTGTCTCCAAGCTTTCTGCCGTCTATAATAAACGCTACCATGCGCTTTTGCGGCGTGTTTATAAAGGTAAGGTTCGAGCGTATATCCTCTGCCGTCCTCATCCTGAAGGCGATGTGCTTTTTCCTGAGCTCTATAAGCCCTTTGTAATATTCGAAAACATCCAGAAATTTGACTTTTCTCGCCCAATCGAATTTGTTGATCTCAATTCCGGCATTATAACTGTTTTCGTTACCATACTTGGTCCGGCAGAAGTCGCTACCGCCGTGAAGGAATGGGATTCCCTGAGAAAGCAAAATGATCGCATTCGATAATTTCTGGGCTGACTTAAGAAACTCTTCGGAAGCACTCGACATAGCGCTCAGGTTCTTATCCCAGAGGGTTTGATTGTCGTGGGAAGAAACGTAGTTTATCGTTTCTTCAGGATCCGCGGCAAAATCAACGATTTTGCTGTCGTATTTTATACTGCCCACAACACCGCGTTTAATTCTTGTTTCCTTCCCTCTTGAACCAAACGCGAAGCCTTTCGCCGTCTTATTGAAAACGCTACCCCGGATGGCATCTCTGAAACCATCGTTAAAAAGGGCAACATTGGTCCCTCTTTGATCGCCTTTGGTAAAGGTAACCTTCGCACCAAAGCCTCCCCAGGGTTCACCATACAGAAGTATCGTTGGATCCACCTTATGGAGAGCCTTTTCTATCTCTAAAACTGTTCTCCTGTCAAACAGGCCAAGAAGATCAAACCTGAAACCATCAACATGATACTCCCTAACCCAGTAAAGCAGTGAATCAACAATGTACTTTCTCATCATCGGTCGTTCGGTGGCAATTTCGTTTCCAACACCTGAGCCATTCGTATAATTCCCGGCTTTATCTGTTCGATAGAAGTAATAAGGAACCGTCTGGTCGAAAGGAGAGCCCGGGCCGGTTTGAGCAGTATGGTTATAAACCACATCAAGGATAACCCTGATATTATTTTCATGAAGGGCCTTTATCATCTTTTTTACCTCAACGATTCTTGAAAGAGGATCGGAAGGATTCGTACTGTAATGCCCTTCGGGAACCCAGTAAAGATAGGGATCATAGCCCCAGCCATACTGATCCGGCTCGCCTTCTTTGATGTAATAAATATCATGAATCGGCATTATATGGACATGGGTAATTCCCAATTCCACAAGATGGTCAAGCCCCACTTTTACTCCTTCGGGGCCCGTTGCGCCTTTTTCGGTAAGTCCGAGATATTTCCCCTTGTGAACGATATTCGTTGATTGATCAGCGGTGATATCGGCGATGTGAATTTCATAAATTATAGAATCCTCCGGAGCGAGCAGGATTGGTTTTACCTCCTTCTCCCAACCGAAAAAATTCGTCTTGGATAGATCAACAATTACAGACTTTTCACTGTTTCTGGTAACCGCCCTGGAATGAATGTCCACGGTTTCCCTGATCTTACCGTAGGAATAGAAGCGATATTTATATGCTGTAAGGTGAAGATCTCCCTCAACAGTAGCTGTCCATACCCCTTCAGAGGCTCTTTGCATTTCCACAACCTTTGACGGTTTTTCCGAATTGAAATCATCGTAAAGGAGTAGTTCCACTTTCGAAGAAACCGGTGACCAGATTTTGAAAACGGTACGCTGAGGTGAATAGTTTGCTCCAAGGTCATCCCCACTGTAATAAAATTCATCATCGTCAAGGACTTTCCGTACAATAACAGTTTTTTCAATGTAACCTCTTATATTCAACTTTATATCTTTTGAAACATCCTTTGGTTTTAAGGGCGATTCAAGGATTATCTTTATATATTTTGTAGTAGAAATGTCCGTTGGATCTGCTTTTGTTACATCTTTAACCGCCACGCTTTTTCCATCAATACTGATCAAAAGTTTTCCTTTCCATTTGTTGGTGTTAAAAGGAGTTGAGAGGTAGGCATAAATTTCCTGAAAACTATCCAAAAATGCCGCCTTCACCCTCGGACTAAGATCAACGTTAGAAGGATCTGTGTAATACTCCATTTCTCCTTCCAAAACCCATATTTCGGCAACACCTGATTCCGGAATATCGACAAATCGGTCGGCGTTAATATCCTTTGCTTCCCATTCCCTCAACCTTACGATGAAACCTAATTGCGTGTATCTGTCCTGGAAAACAACAATAGACAGTACTCCAAAATCATCTTTACCTGTGAACTTATAGCTCTTCCCCTCAAGACTTTGCGGTTTATGAGGCCATACCCAAAGATTCCAACCATTATAGTTTCCATCGTAACGATGATAATGAACGATCAAAACCGTATTACCCCCAAAATCCTTCGCGGATTTACCGGTTGCCAACGCTTCAAACCCAAAAACCGTCTCCACAAACACCATGAATATTAACACCAGAAAAAATACTCTCAGAAACTTCATAGGCTTTCGGCATCCAAACGCTTCCCGTTTAACCGGGGAAGAAAGAACACCCGTACCTCCCTTCTTCATACTCTTGTTATGTACTGCCACAAATAAACTGAGATAAAATGGTTGAACTCAATTTATAACTATTCCACTATCGGTGTTACCTCATAACCATCCAGTTTTCTATCGTATTTGTATTCGAAAATATCGTAATTACCATCGGGATAAGCAATCTTCAACTTGCCTCTCTCACTATCTATGGTGGTTTCCCATACATAATCGTAATTCTTCACCTCAACCATTGACCTATCCAGCGCAACAGCTATAACAATCTTTTCACCACTATCTAAAACTCTCTTTTCTTCAAAGATAAAAGAATCCTCTTCAGATCCATCAACATCAGAAAGTATCGCTAACCTCACTCCAGATAACTCCACCTCATTCGCTCGTGATTCAATAACAATGATTCCTCTTCCCATTTCATAAAGTTCTCTTATTTCAACTATTACTAGATCTCCTAACGAAGCTTTCACAGTCTTGGTTCCAATATCACTGAACCCAAGTACTTTAATTTTTTTTATACTTCCATCCTCAGAAGTCCAGATACCAAGTCCATTATTTTTTGCAAATAACTCAGCGGCTTTTAAAAAATCCCTGTAATCCTTAGGACAGGTAGTCTCATCAAATTCAACCAGCCCATTGGATAGAAGCAAAGATTGAAGTAAGAAGACGTCATTCTCAAATTTAACCCACAGCAATGGAGTCAAATTTCCCGTCTCATCTCTCATGGTTTCCGAAAAAGTCAAATATACTTCTTCGCCAAGCAAAAGCCTGTCAGTCAGAAGCTTCCTCATGCTCCAAATGGTCTCACTTTCCTCTTCCGGAAAGGTTATTCCTGGCAAGGTCAACTTCAATTCACGCCCTTCATATAAGATTTTAAGCTTTCTATCTGTAGTTTGTCCTACTATGAGGGCTTTTAAAAGATTGTTAGGGATACTATCAGGAGAAAGGTAGTAAAAAGTGTAAGTACCGATCTCCAGTGTGTTTGACGCACCTTTCGCATAAACCAAACTCGACATCAAAAGTAACAGGACAAGAAAGAAACGCGTCATATAATCACTCCCCAAAAAGTATACCATTCAGAACCAGGGAGAAGTAAAAAATTTTTCGTTTCACCAGTATCTTTCCAGCAAGAATCTAAAGATCCTTCAACAACACTTCCAGCTCCATAACATTGATATATGCAATACCAACATTTCTGCAGGCGCCATCCATTATCTCATCGTTCCCGATCATAATGCATTCCTTCGGCGAAACGCCGACAGTTTCCATGATTTCTAGATAATAATCCGGCAATGGTTTAACAAAATGGCTGTTCTCCATCGTGGTAATATGGTCGAATATTTCTGGAGTGAGACCCACCCATCGAATCCTTTTTTCGATAGCTATGTATGGGAAGACCGGATTGGTTGCCAGAACAATTCTGTGCCCCTGTTTTTTTAACTCCAGCAAAGCTTTCACTGCATTTTCCCGCGGTTTTATAAAAGTCTCAAGCCCGTCAAAATCCGTTTCATAGAATTTGTTGAAAAAGCTCTCATACCATTGCTGGCTCTTGTCTCCCATCTTCTTAGAGAAAAACCTCATAAAACGCTGGTAATTGTTTTCCCGCGTCTCAACCTCTACCTCAAGATTTTTAACGGCTGTTAATATGGTTGCCAACAATCTTTTTGGGTCTACCCTGTCCCGGGAATATTCCGAAAGTAGCTTAAAATAGATCTTAATAAAAGTATCGTCATCCAGGGTAGTCAGGGTTCCATCAAGATCAAAGAGGTAACACAACGTGTTGATACCCATATTTTCATCACTCCTTAAAGTTTTGATTCCTACTATAATTTCGCCATGTAGTAAAATAACCGTTGAAAAACAACTACATCTCAACTATAATGTAAAAGAATGCATTTTGGAAGGAGGCAATCACAATGTCAAAGGTCTGCGAGATCTGCGGGAAAAGGCCGACTACAGGTAATACTGTCAGCCATTCCAATAAGAAAAACAAACGCTGGTGGAAACCAAATGTCCAGAAGGTCAAAGTCATAGTTGATGGCGAAGTCAAAAAGATGAGAGTCTGTACCAAATGTCTTAAAGCCGGAAAAGTCCAGAGAGCAGTATAAAAGCGCGCAAAGCGCGCTTTTATTTTCAAGGGTGTATATGTTGAGCAGGAGAACCTATCTGGAAATAGATCTGAAAGCTTACAAACAAAACTTAGAGTTTTTCCAGCGAAAAGTTTCACCCACAAAAGTTATGGCCGTGGTAAAATCCAACGCCTATGGCCATGGAGCTGTTGGAATTTCAAAAGCTGCTGTTGAATCCGGTATTGACATGCTGGCTGTGGCTTTCTTAGAAGAAGGAATCGAACTGCGAAACCATGGAATAAACGTTCCCATACTGGTATTTAACTATTTTGATCCAGAATACTCCTCTCTAGCACTTGAAAATAACCTTACAATCACAGCCTACTCGATAGAACAGATGAAAGGAATTAAAAGTGTCCTTGGTAACCAGATCAGAAAACTGAAGGTCCATGTAAATGTGGATACCGGAATGAAGCGTATCGGTCCCTCTGCTAACGAATGCACATCGCTGATAGAATACCTTCTGGAAAATGGGTTTAGCATAGAAGGAATCTATTCACATTTTGCCGTCGCTGATGAAGCAATAGAACAGTTTTCTATAGAGCAGAGAAAAGCCTTTGAATCCGCGGTGAAAACCCTTGAAAGCAAAGGGATAAAAATTCCTGTAAAACATCTATGTAACAGCGCGGGTTCATTGCGGTTTAACCGTGAGGAATATAATTATATAAGACTTGGCATAGCCAGTTACGGTTTGCAACCTTCCGGAGATTTCGTCATTCCGGAACTTAAGCCCGTTTTAACATGGAAAAGCGCTGTATCTTACGTCAAAACTTTAAAGCCAGGTGACAGCGTGAGTTACGGGAGAACCTTTATCGCGGACAGGAAAATGGTGGTTTCCACCGTACCCGTGGGTTATGGGGATGGTTACAGCAGGGGATTATCCAACCGTGGCGAAGTGCTAATCGGCGGAAAACGTTGTAAAATCCTTGGTAGAGTCTGTATGGATCAATTCGTGGTAGACGTTACGCACCTGCACAAAAAACCAAAAATAGGCGATGAAGTTGTACTGATTGGCTCACAAGGCGAAGAAAGAATAACGGTAGAAGAAATAGCCGATTTACTGAACACAATAAACTACGAAATAACCTGTACAATAACCGCCCGCGTGCCAAGGTTATATACTGGAAAGGAGTAATGAAATGAAACTTAAGGATATCCTTGGAGAAGAAGTGGTAAAGAAAATAAACGAGACACAAAGATCCGATACCCCCATGCCTTTCGTTTCCGACCTCAAACCGGGAATGAATGTAACACTGGATCTGAAAGTTATTTCCAAACGTTTACAGCAAACCCGCGATGGAAAGAAATTTCTTCTCATGACTCTCTCTGATCGCACCGGAACGATAAGGGGAATAGACTGGCATTCTGCAGAAGAAAACGATGCAAAAATAGATATAGGTTCGCTCGTCAGGGTTAGAGGGAGAATCGTTGTTTATGAGGAACGACTTCAGCTCAACCTAGACAGCCAGAATGGTCTCGATCTGCTCAAAGATGGTATGTACGACTCGTCGAGATTTCTCGCAACCACCAAACGAAGTATTCCATCAATGTATGAATCTCTGGAAAAGTACCTGAATTCTATCAAAAACGAACCTTTGAAGCAGCTTTTGAAATGCGTTTTCGAGGAAGACAGAGAATTCGTTGAACATTTCGTCACCTCTCCAGCAGCGGTCACCGTCCATCACGCGTACAAAGGCGGGCTTTTAGAGCATACGCTGGATGTTGTAGAAATCTGCGATTTTCTCTCAAACAAATATGCAGAATCCCTTGATCGAGATTTGCTCATAGCTGGCGCGATGCTTCACGATATCGGAAAGGTCAGGGAATATTCGCTCAATCAGGCTGGAATAGATAAAACCGACGAAGGGGAGCTCATAGGCCATATAACAATCGGTTCGGAAATGATTACGCACTATGCCGGTAGGATTCGCGACTTCCCGGAAGACCTTCTTATAGAATTGAAACACCTCATTCTGTCGCACCATGGCGAAATGGAGTGGGGGTCACCCGTGGTTCCAAAAACCACAGAAGCCATAGTTCTCCATATGGCTGACAACCTGGATTCCAAAATCGCGCAGTTCAGAGAAATAGAAAATCGAGAATCAAACGCTTCTGGTTACGGTTGGAGTAATTACGACAGGTTCTTAAACCGCAGAATCTTCATGAAAAACCGTGACAGTTCAGCACAATGAGGTGATATCTTGTCCAAAAAACTCGTTATAGTTGAATCCCCCGCAAAAGCCAAGACCATCGGAAGATACCTTGGCAAGGATTACGAGGTAACTTCATCAAAAGGACACATTCGAGACCTTCCCGAATCTGAATTCGGTGTCGATCTCAACAGCCTCACCCCAACATACAGAATTCTTAAGGGAAAGGAAAAGGTTGTCAAACAGCTGAAAGAAAAAGCAAAAGGAAAAGAGGTTCTTCTTGCTTCAGATATGGATAGAGAAGGTGAAGCAATAGCGTGGCACGTGGCTCAAATACTCGGCCTTCCCAAAACAAAGAAAAACAGAATCATTTTCAGCGAAATCACCGAAAATGCGATAAAGCGAGCCGTTAAAAATCCAAGAACGATAGATATGAACAAAGTAAACGCTCAGGTTGCCAGAAGAATCCTGGACAGGATAGTTGGTTACAAGCTAAGCCCATTGCTCTGGAAAACCGTTTCTCGCGGACTCAGTGCCGGAAGGGTTCAAACGGTGGCTTTGAAGTTCATATCTGACCTGGAAAGCAAGATCGCGGCATTCAAGCCCCATAAATTTTATAAAATCTTCATGCGCGTCGGTGAACAAAAGATACAGCTTCTCGAAATAAATGGAAAGAAATTCAGCAATAAATCCATCAGAACGGAAGAAGAACGCGATAAAATCCTAAACGAACTTAAACAATCCGTTTTTGTAGTTTCCAGTATTGAAACAACAAGAAAAAAGATCAAACCACCTGAACCATTCATAACCTCGACCATGCAGCAAACTGCCATAAACGAACTCGGCTGGAGCGCTTCGAAGACCATGAAAGTAGCACAACAACTCTACGAAGGCATCGATACCCCGGAAGGTCATATAGCCTTCATCACCTACATGAGAACAGATTCAACCAGAATATCGGAGGAAGCAAAAGAAAAAGCGAAAGTGTTCATTCTGGAAAAATTCGGAGAGAAATACCTCGGAACTGCAAAAACGAAGAAATCCAGAAAGAAAAATGTCCAGGATGCCCACGAAGCTATAAGGCCTACATATCCTGAACGCACACCGGAAGAGGTTAAGGCGAAAAAACTTCTCTCCGGTGATCACCTTCGCCTCTACGCACTCGTATGGAAACGTTTCTTCGCTTCGCAGATGGCAGCGGCGGAATATGATGTAACTACGATAAAAATAGCCGATGAAAATGGGAAATACGTCTTCAAATACACCACCAGAAACTGTGTATTTGACGGGTTTGAACGTATTCTTAAGAAAACAAACGGTAACCACGAAACCGCTATCGTTCCAGAAGGGAAAACAATAAAACCAGACACCTTTCTATGGGAAGAAGACCAGACGAAACCCCCGGCAAGGTACACAGAAGCCTCACTCGTAAGGGAATTAGAGAAAAAGGGCATAGGTCGTCCCTCAACCTACGCTACAATAATCTCTACATTGCTCGAAAGAAAGTACGTGGTAAAATCCGGCAGAGAGCTCAGGCCAACGCTTTTAGGGAACATAGTTGCCGACTTTCTCGGAAAAAGCTTCCCGGATATTATAAATGAAAAATTCACGGCTAACATGGAAGAAGAACTGGATGAGATTGAAAACGCCAAACGCCAATGGAAGGAAGTTGTTTTAAGGTTTTACGAAAACTTCGCGCAGGATCTGAACAAGCTAGAACAGGATATAAAGAACGGAAAGTTGAAAATAGAATACCCGACCGACAGAAAATGCGATTGCGGTGGCGAATTCAAGGTCGTATTTGGAAGATACGGCGGCTATTTGAAATGTTCCGAATGCGGCAAAAATCAATCTCTTGACATGACTGTATTCGCCCCCATCATAGAAGGCAAGGTAATCCTTCACGACATTATAGAAACCAACAACAAAAAGAACGAATTAGATGAAACCTGTCCTGAATGCGGCTCCAAACTTGTCATAAGAAAAGGAAGATATGGCTCATTCATAGCATGTTCTGCATATCCTAAATGTACCTACACACGAGACATATACGTAGATGCAAAATGCCCAGAATGCGGCGGTTCTGTCAAAAAAATGCGAAGCAAAAAGGGAAAAACCTACTTTAAATGTGTAGATTGCGGAAAGATGTTTTGGCGCGAACCCGCTGGCAAGAAGTGCGAAGTTTGTGGAGACCCACTCTTCTTCAAGTTTAAAAGAAGAAGTAAAAAAGTACTTTACTGTGAAAAATGCAAAAAGGAGTTCCCGATAAATGAATGAACTTCGTCGAAGAATCACCGTGCTTTATGGTGGGCTTTCGAAGGAACGGCCTATTTCTTTGAAGAGTGGTTCAAATGTTATAAATGCTCTGGAAAAGCTCGGATACATCGTGGATGCTTTCGACTTGAGAGCCGATAATATTACCGAACTTGCAAAGCTCAGGGATACTGATCTGGTCTTCATCGCGCTCCACGGAAAATTTGGCGAAGATGGCAAAATTCAGTCCCTTCTCGAACTATTCGGCATAGAGTACATTGGCTCAGATAGTCTCGTTAGCGCCATTTGTTTCAATAAAAACCTCACCTACAAACTCCTTTCAAACACGATCACCATGCCCCGCTGGAAGACCATAACCTCAGAAGAAGAACTGGAAGGCTGGAAACACTTTCCTGCGGTTATAAAGCCAGCGAACGAAGGCTCAAGCATCGGAGTCTATATATGCGACACATTTGAGGAGCTTCAAAACAAAACCACGAAAGTTCTAAAAGAATACAAAACGTTGATACTCGAAGAGTATATAAAAGGACGTGAGCTAACGATATCCATCATTGAAAAAGGTGGCCAACCTGTCGTTCTGCCAATTCTCGAACTCAAACCCAAACGGCGCTTTTACGATTACGAAGCAAAATATACAGCGGGTCTCACGGAATTTATTGTTCCGGCCCCCATAGATGATAAACTCAAAGAGGAGATAAAGAAACTATCAAAAAGAATATTCACCGCTCTGGGTTGCAGGCATTTCGCCAGGATAGACGGCATACTTAAAGAAAATCAATTTTACTTTCTCGAAGTAAATACCATCCCGGGCTTAACGGACCTCAGCGATCTGCCGGTGTCCGCCCGGGCCGCAGGGATGGGATTTGAAGAACTCATCGATTTGATAGTTAAAGAAGCCCTGAAACCTGATTGAAACTGGAGGTGAAAGAATGGAACAAATGCATGGAACAACGATACTCGCTGTCAGAAGAAACGGTAAAACGGTAATTGCAGGTGATGGGCAAATCACTCTCGGCGCAACGGTAATGAAAGGTTCAGCTAGAAAAGTGAGAAAACTTGGAGACGGCAAAGTACTTGCCGGATTTGCCGGTTCGGTAGCCGACGCCCTGACGCTCTTCGAAAAATTCGAAGAAAAATACCGCGAAAGCAATTCAAGCCTTTTAAGAGCAGCAGTGAACCTTGCAAAAGAATGGAGAACGAACAAGATACTCCGGAATCTTGAAGCGCTACTTCTCGTTGCCGATACGGACAATATCTTACTTATCTCGGGAAACGGCGAAGTGATTCAACCCGATGAAAACGTCATCGCTATCGGCTCTGGCGGACCATATGCACTTGCCGCTGCCCAGGCCCTACTCAGAAATACAGACATGGATGCCGAAGGAATAGCCAAACAGGCGATGAAAATAGCGAGTGAGATATGCATTTACACCAACTCGAACTTCACCGTAGAAGCCCTGGAGGTGAAAAAATAATGCCACAGATAGACGAAGATCTGGCACAGCTTACCCCAAAAAAAATAGTCGAAGAGCTGGACAAATACATCGTAGGCCAGGCGGAAGCGAAACGTGCCGTAGCGGTAGCCTTGAGAAACAGAATCAGACGGCAGAAACTACCGGAAGATGTCAGAAAGGAAATCATACCCAAAAATATCCTCATGATCGGGCCTACCGGTGTGGGTAAAACCGAGATTGCCAGGAGACTGGCGGAATTATCAAAATCCCCGTTCATAAAGGTTGAAGCCACCCGCTTCACAGAAGTGGGTTACGTCGGTAAAAATGTGGATTCCATGATCCGCGAATTGGTGGCCTTTGGCGTCAACATGGTAAAACAGGAAAAAATGAAGGAAGTAGAAGAAAAAGCAAAGCAGTTCGTAGAGGACCGGATACTTGAAGCGCTTGTCCCAGGATTGAAACACAGAGCGGGCCAGCCGAAAAACATCTTCGAACTCTTCCAGGGCGTCCCCCAGCAAAGAATCTCCCCGGAAGAAGCGGAAAATCTGCGGAGAAAAAGGGAAGAATATCGTCAAAAATTGAGAGACGGCGAACTGGAAAACCTCCAGATCGAAATCGAACTTGAGGAACAGCCAAAGCAGATGATAATGATTCCCGGTATGGAAGAAATGGGAATAGATATGTCCGGCATGTTTGGCGACATGCTCCCAAAAAGAAAGAAAAAGAAGAGAATGTCGGTAGCAGAAGCCAGAAAAGTCCTTCTGCCGATCGAATCCGAGAAACTTCTGGATATGGATAAGGTTATCGCAGAAGCCATCGAACGAGTTGAAAACAGGGGTATCGTTTTCATAGATGAAATCGACAAAGTTACCGCCCGCGGAAGCCACGGACCCGATGTCTCCAGAGAAGGTGTGCAGAGAGACCTTCTGCCAATAATCGAGGGAACAACGATTAACACCAAATATGGACCTGTAAGGACCGATTTCATACTGTTCATTGCAGCAGGTGCTTTCCATCTTGCGAAGCCCTCCGACCTCATACCGGAATTTCAGGGTAGATTTCCCATACGCGTTGAACTGAACCCTTTGACAGAGCAGGATTTCCTGAGAATACTCACAGAACCCAAAAACGCTATCACCAAACAGTACAAAGCCCTTCTGGAAACAGAAGGGATCACCCTTGAATTCACTGAAGCAGGTCTCAAAGAAATCGCACGCGTTGCTCATGACCTGAACGAAAGGATTGAAAATATCGGGGCCAGAAGATTGTACACAGTTGTAGAAAAGGTTCTCGAGGAAATCTCCTTTGAAGCACCCGACGTTTCTGAACCAAAGGTTATTATCACCGAAGATTACGTAAACACGAGAATAAAAGAAATCCTGGCCGATGAGGATTTGAGCGCATTTATCCTGTGAGCTATGAATAGGTTAGAATACGCGATACTGGCTTTAGCGGGAGATCTAACTGTTGATGATCTCTCGATTTTGCAATCACATAATATCGGGTTAAAAGAACTCACAACCAGCCGTATAGAACTATTGAACGAGCGAAAGCAGAAGCAAATAATCTCAAAATGCCGAAGCGTCGAAAAAAAACTCAAAGAATTCAGAAATTTCATAACCTTTCAGGACCAACAATACCCTGAAAAACTGAAAGCCAGTCTTTTTCCACCTCCAGTTCTTTTTTATGAAGGAAACCCGGATATACTCAATGAAGAAAATTCGCTGGCTATTGTTGGTTCTCGCAAGGCCACACAATACGGATTGAAACTGGCTGAAAGTTTTTCGCGTGAATTGGATAATGCCGGACTTTGCATAATCAGCGGTCTGGCTGTGGGGATAGACGGAGCAGCACACCGCGGAAGCCTGCAATCAACTGGAAAGACCGTGGCAGTCCTCGGCTCTGGAATAGACATCGTTTATCCAAAAAGCAATCGTAAACTATTCTCTTTCATAACTGAACATGGCTGTATAGTAAGCGAGTTCCTTCCTGGTACTCCTCCAATGAAATACAATTTTCCAAGGAGGAACAGAATCATTGTTGGCTTATCGAAAGCCGTTCTCGTCGTGGAAGCTACAAAGAGGAGTGGTTCACTTATCACTGCCAGACTAGCTCTGGATAATGGACGTGATGTCTTTGCTATTCCCGGAGATATAAACAAACGAAGTTCAGAAGGGACGAACTGGTTAATCCAGAATGGCGCCAAACTAATCTTATCGATTGAAGACATATTGGAAGAATTTCCTACTGTTTCTAGAAGTTCATCCAAGGACATTCAAATAAAGTCATCGGTCTTAAAAGTACTCTCCGAATTTGGTGAACTTGAATTTTCAGAGCTTCTAGAACACACCAAACTTGAACACACTGAACTCCTACTGGAACTCACACGGTTGCAGCTCGAAGGACTTGTTACTGAAAGTACCGGAAAATGGAGAGCAAACATTGTATGAAAACATCGGTTACACGTGTAAGCATATTCTGACATAAATATTGAGATGTTATAATCATAACCGAAGGAGGGGATATTATGCCGTATGTCAACACAAAAGATATTCTTGAAAAGGCGAGTAAAGAGGGTTATGCTGTTCCAGCGCTAAATATCAACAATCTTGAGTTTCTACACGCTATTATTGACGCGGGTATTGAAGAAAATGCACCAATAATCATTGAAACATCTGAAGGTGCGATAAAGTACGCTGGAAATGGTGATATCAGAAGAGGAGCACAACTCTTCGTTTCGATGGTAAGAGCTTTTGCAAATACTGTACCGGTTCCGGTAGCACTTCATCTGGATCACGGCAAACATTTTAACATTATTATGGAAGCCATTAAAGCAGGATACTCTTCTGTCATGATAGATGCTTCCGAATACCCCTTTGAGAAAAATCTTGAAGAAACTAAAAAAATAGTGGAAATAGCTCATAGTGTTGGCGTCTCCGTTGAGGCAGAGCTTGGAAGATTGGTTGGTATAGAAGATAATGTCGTTGTTGCTGAACACGAAGCCGTATTAGTTGATCCAAACGAAGCGAAGGAATTTGTTGAAAATACGGGCGTTGATTTCCTTGCTCCAGCTATTGGAACGAGTCATGGCGCTTTTAAATTCAAAGGTGAAGCAAAACTGGATTTTGATAGATTGAAGAAGGTCAAAGAGCTCACAGGAATTCCTCTCGTTCTGCATGGAGCTTCAAGTGTTCCAGAAGATATTGTAAAGCTTGCTGAAAGTTATGGTGCTAACTTCAAAGGAGCCAAAGGAGTTCCTTCGGATATACTGAAGAAAGCCGTTAAATTTGGAATCAACAAAGTCAATACCGATACAGATCTAAGAATGGCATATGTTGCTGGTCTTAGAGAATTCTTAACCAACAATCCTGGCGAATTTGACCCGAGAAAATATTTCAAGACAGCTAAGGAATACGTTAAAGAAGTTATCAAAGCACGAATGAGACTATTAGGTTGTTCAAATAAAGCCTGAATCTGCTGGAGGTGGCGTTGGTGAAAATTCTCGTTGTTAACTGCGGATCCTCATCAATAAAGTACCAGCTGCTCGATATGAAGAACGAATTAGTTCTGGCAAAGGGCATCGTTGAAAGAATCGGAATCGATGGTTCAAGGCTCAAACACAAAAAAGGGAAAGAAAAGATCACCATTGAAAAAGTAATCTCCAATCACAAAGAAGGGCTCGATCTCGTTATTAAAACACTTACAGACAAAGAAACAGGTGTTATTGAAAATATCAATGAAATCGATGCCGTCGGTCACAGGGTGGTCCATGGTGGAGAATTATTCGCTTCCTCTGTTTTGATAGATGACAGGGTAATCAAAGAGATCGAAGCGAACGCTTTTCTTGCTCCTCTTCACAACCCACCAAACATTCAGGGTATAAAAGCGGCCATGGAATTATTGCCAGATGTCCCTCATGTAGCGGTATTTGACACAGCCTTTCACCAGTCAATGCCGGAAAAAGCTTATCTATACGCTATCCCGAAAGAATACTATCGAAAGTACAAGATCAGAAGGTACGGATTTCACGGTACCAGCCACAGATATGTAGCTGCAAGAGTAGCAGAAATCCTCGGGAAACCCTTAAATGAATTAAAAATAATAACCGCTCATATCGGGAACGGAGCTTCAATTGCCGCAATAGATCGCGGTCGTTCTGTCGATACATCTATGGGATTTACCCCCCTTGAAGGGCTCGTTATGGGCACCAGAAGCGGTGACATTGATCCAGCAATTGTCGTTTTCCTTCAGGAACAGGAAGGCTTAACCCCGAAAGAAATTAACGATCTGCTGAATAAAAAAAGCGGAATGCTTGGCCTAACGGACGGTAAATACAGCGACATGCGTGAGATAGAAGAAGGTGCTATTGCCAACGATCCTGTGTGTAAACTCGCTCACGATATCTACGAATACAGAATAGCCAAATACATAGGCGCATACACCGCTGCTATGAACGGTGTTGACGCGATAGCCTTCACCGCTGGTGTCGGCGAAAACAGCCCTTATCTTCGTGAGAATGTCGTCAAAAAATATCTTGGTTACTTAGGAATCACCCTGGATGAAAAAGCAAACGACTGTAAATCCTGTGAGAAAATCATCTCCACTCCTGATTCTAAAGTAAAAGTCCTCATCGTTCCGACAAACGAGGAACTTGTGATAGCAAGAGACACTAAAGAAATCGTTGAGAAGGGTATCAAAGAATTGAAACTGTGGTAATCTGTCAGCCGTGCGCCGAATTGGCGCACGGTATTTCTAAATTTCTGTGAAGAGGCAGGTGTCAAAGTGAAAGAAGTCACCTTTGAAGCAGACAAAAAGATTTCTAGAAAAGGGCAAAATATATCCCAATTCTATATTGTTTTAAGTGGTGGTGCGATACTAAAAAATCCAAATGATGAAGACAGAATTTTCATGTCTGGAGATTTTATCGATCCGTTAAGTCTTGTTACGTTTAACAGTAGCGGGGATGTTTACGCTGTTGGAAAAACAGTTCTCCTGTGTGGAAGCAAAGAAGAAATTGTCGATTTCATGAAAAAACATCCAAAAGTCCTTCATCACGCAATCATAAGGATAATCGAAAGCCTTTCCTATCATCTAAACAGAAATGAGGAAATAAACAATTCTGTTGAAGAACTTCTGGCTCATCTCACGGCAAAACGCCAATTTTTTATTGATAAGTACCCGCCACTCATAATAGGCGAGAAACCTCTTTACAGAAAAGCTGTAAGCCTTTTGAGAAAGGGCGATTACGATGGAGCAATTGCATACCTTGAAAGTTATCTCAGCCAGTTTGCCAACTCGCCCCTTGAAAGACCTGTCAGAATGTTTCTGGCACTTGCTGAAATAAGCCGTGAGGGCAATGACCGTGCCATAGAGCTCATGCTCAAATTGCTGAAGGAAGCCCCTGACTACGTCTCCAAATACGTTCATGAAATGCTGAGGGCTCTCGGCTTGAAAGAATCGGCTTTCGTAGTTACTTTTGGCACCCCAAATTATTCCGAAGACTTTTTGCGTTATATTCAGGATCAATACTCGAACAAACTGAGAATCATCGAAAATGAGATGGTCATCTTTGAAAACGGCACAATAGCTGATGCGATTTATTTCGTCATATCAGGTGAGATTCGTCTTGTGAAAAAAAGAGAAAACGGCTTCCTAAAGTTAAAGGAGATAACTAAAGGCGAATCCTTCGGTGAAATCCACACCCTTTGTGCCGGAAAATGGGATGTCACCGCAGTAGCAAACAAAGGATCAAAGATAGTAGTCTTAGACAAAGATACCTTTCTCAATACAGCGATAAAGAAAAATCCGGAAGCCGGCCTCGTTCTTATGGATTATCTCCTGAACTTCCAGAAAGAACTACTTCATTTTTAGATTTACAATTTCATTATCTATAAGTCGGGCTTTCCCAACGAATGCGGCGATGGCTAAAATAACCTTCCCGTTAGTGGTATCTTCGAGATTT
Source organism: Kosmotoga olearia TBF 19.5.1 (assembly GCF_000023325.1). Classification (NCBI taxonomy): domain Bacteria; kingdom Thermotogati; phylum Thermotogota; class Thermotogae; order Kosmotogales; family Kosmotogaceae; genus Kosmotoga; species Kosmotoga olearia. Next base: position 1,777,669 of record NC_012785.1, on the reverse strand, counting down.
TCGATAGGGTACAGCGTCTCCTCATCAACAATCTCGACGTAGTCAGACTTTATTCGCTGGCCTTTGCTCAAGATTGCTAACATCTCCGATTTAACCTTTTCAGGGTCAAACTCTCCCGCCTCTATGAGCTTTCGTCCGGCGAGCAACGCCTGGTGTATGAGCAAGGCCTCCTGTCTTTCCTCGGGAGATAGATACACATTTCTTGAACTCATAGCAAGGCCATCCTTTTCCCGGACGATAGGCATTTCCACCAGTTCTACCGGAAAATTCAGATCCCGTGCCATTCGCTTGAGCACTCTGAACTGCTGTGCATCTTTTTGGCCAAAATAGGCTTTCGTGGGTCTGACTATATTGAACAGCTTTGCCACTATCGTGGCGACCCCCTTAAAATGTCCAGGACGCCTGGCACCACAAAGAACATCCGTCAGATCTTCAACAATAACGTATGTGGAGTAATTATCCGGATACATATCTTCAACCTTCGGAATAAAAACATAGTCAACATCAAGATCTCTCAACAAAGAAAGATCCCTTTCCTCATCTCTGGGATATCTATCGTAATCCTCGTTGGGCCCAAACTGTGTGGGATTTACAAAAATGCTCACCGTAACAACAACATTATCCATTCTTGCCTGCCTGACGAGGGAGAGATGCCCCTCATGCAGATACCCCATCGTAGGTACAAACCCATGGCTTTTTTCTTCTCTCTCAATATCTATGGCAATTTTTTGCATTTCCTTTGGGCTTTCAATAACTCGCACTTTTTCCAACCTCCCGTGTTCAATGAAGTTTAAGAACCATTTCTATATGCCATGCAACTGTATCGAATCCCTTTCTCATCGCAGATTCATACAAAGGATCATCTTCAGGAACAAGCGGTATCATAATGTAATTGTAGTTCTTGCAAAAATTATCCAGTAATATATCAAGGAGTTCATCGAACCCGGCATCCTTTCCGGGTAGAATCTCCATAAAATAGATAACATCATCTTTACAACCCCAGACACAGTTGCCTATTTCATTTCCTTCATTATCCTTCACCTTACATACTTCATAACCTTCCAACCACCTGAGATTCTCTGGCTCTCTATGCCAGTTTGGCCTCCTCTTAAAACGTGAGACGCTTTCGTAAGCCAGCTCCACCACTTTATTCAATTCACCGCTTTTGATTTCGTACTTCCCATCGTCAACCTTTCTGACAAGTTTTTTATAGAACGTAACAAGCCTCCGGTTTTTTCTGAATCCAAACTTTTCATAAAAACGCACGGCCTGTCTGTCCATTTCCGGGACTTCAAGTACAATCTCCTTTGCACCGTGCCATTTACATATATTAACAATTTTATCCATCATGCGGAATCCAAGTCCAGTACCGCGATACGCCTTTAAAATCCCCATGTAAGCAATACGACACCTCTTTCTTCGCACACTCAACAAAGCGATCCCTATCTTCCTACCGTCCTCAAACATGACAAAAGAATCAGAAAGGGATACATCATTCTCCTTTAACTCCCTCTCAAGATTCTCGAGACTCCAGTGCATCTTTAACACATAGTCGTGAAAAATCATATTCAATAGTTCCACAATCTCAAGTTTGGAAACCTCGCTAAGCGGTACAAAGCTTTCTCCCATAAAACCAACCCTCTATCCCTTCGGCCTGAAAATCCTATCTTTGAAAGTTTCTATTACGATACTTCCTACACAGAATTTTAACATTTTCCCTGATCAAAAACAAAGTAAGCTATTCGCTAAGAACATCGAGATTCGAGATCCGGTATTCGAGAACTGAGAGTACGAGAATACGAAAGTCATGAATGATAGATCCTGAATCAAGTTCAGGATGACAAGCCAGATTTCCGAGGTTGTAATAAATCAACCGCGAAGCGGTTCAGAACAACCACGTAGTGGTTCTAGTCAACTCCGCAGGAGTTCGTGTCAATCCCGAAAGGGATTCGTACCGCCGCGTAGCGGCCTTCTCGCCTTCTCGCCATCTCGGATTCTCGTTTTTTTGGCCTTCACGCACGACCCACAACCGACAACGATCTTTTTCTCAGATCTCTGCTTTTCAATATTTTCTCTACAACCTAGACCCCAGACCCTATACCCGATCTTTATCTAAGCTCCAGTCTCCAACATCCATTCTCGCTCTTTAATTTTTCTTCACCGGATCTCGGTTCTCGACTCCCGAGTCTCGGTCGTTACGTACAACGCACAACGAAAAAGGGAGAGCATTTCGCTCTCCCTTTTCCCATAAAACCCTGGGCGCTACCTACTCTCGCACGGGGCTGCCCCCGCACTACCATCGGCCCGAAGTGGCTTAACGGCCGGGTTCGGGATGGATCCGGGTGTTTCCCACTCCGGTATCGGCACCCAGGATAACTCTCAAATCACTCAAAGGTGCATAGGGATAGGTAAAGGTCTCGGGTGATTAGTACTGGTCGGCTCAACCCCTCGCGGGGCTTACACCTCCAGCCTATCTACGTCCTCTTCTCGGACGACCCTTGGAGGCCTCGTCTTGGAGCACGTTTCCCGCTTAGATGCTTTCAGCGGTTATCGCTCATGGACGTTGGCTACCCAGCTACTGCCGCTTGCACGACAGCTGGTTCACCAGTGGTCCACTCACCCCGGTCCTCTCGTACTAGGGGTGACCCTCCTCAAGCCTCCTCCGCTCGCAGCAGATAGGGACCGAACTGTCTCACGACGTTCTGAACCCAGCTCACGTACCGCTTTAATAGGCGAACAGCCTAACCCTTGGGACCTGCTCCAGCCCCAGGATGCGATGAGCCGACATCGAGGTGCCAAACACCGCCGTCGATGTGAACTCTCGGGCGGTATTAGCCTGTTATCCCCGGGGTAACTTTTATCCGCTGATCAACGGCCTTTCCACTCAGTGCCGCAAGGTCACTAGGACCAGGTTTCCCTCCTGCTCGGCCTGTCAGCCTCACAGTCAAGCCGGCTTTTGCCCTTACACTCTCCGGTTGGTTTCCAACCAACCTGAGCCGACCTTCGTGCGCCTCCGTTACCTTTTTGGAGGCGACCGCCCCAGTCAAACTGCCTGCCTAGCACTGTCCCTGTGGTGCTCTTCACACCACCAGGTTAGTACTCCGCTGTGGCGAGGGTGGTATCCCACCGGCGGCTCCCCCGACCCTGGCGAGCCGGGTTCTCAGCCTCCCACCTATCCTGTACACACCACAACAAAGTACAATACCAAGCTGCAGTAAAGCTCCACGGGGTCTTTCCGTCTAGCTGCGAGTACTGGGCATCTTCACCCAGACTGAAATTTCGCCGGGCCCCCCGTTGAGACAGTGCTCCGATCGTTACGCCATTCGTGCAGGTCGGAACTTACCCGACAAGGAATTTCGCTACCTTAGGACCGTTATAGTTACGGCCGCCGTTTGCCGGGGCTTCGGTTCAGAGCTTCGCCCTTTCGGGCTAACCCCTCCCCTTAACCTTCCGGCACTGGGCAGGCGTCAGACCCTATACTTCCTCTTTCGAGTTAGCAGAGTCCTGTGTTTTTGGTAAACAGTCGCCGGAGCCTTGTCACTGCGGCTCCCCGGTGCTATTCACACCAGAGAGCACCCCTTCTCCCAAAGTTACGGGGCCATTTTGCCTAGTTCCTTAACGGGGGTTATCCCGCTCCCCTTAGCCTTCTCAGCCAGCCTACCTGTGTCGGTTTGCGGAACGGTCAGCTAATAGCTCAAGCGGCTTGCGACGCTTTTCTCGGCAGTGTGAACGCAACCTCGTCGCTCCCGAAGAAGCTCCCCATCACGCCTCAGCCTCCGGAGGCGGATTTGCCTACCTCCATCATCGGCCTTGACGCTTGGACGCACTGTGCAACCAGTACGCGAGGCCTATCCTCCTGCGTCACGCCCCAAGCCTCACTATTAGCTGGTACCGGAATATTAACCGGTTTCCCATCGGCTAACCCTTTCGGGTTCACCTTAGGGTACCGACTAACCCTGGGCGGACGACCCTTCCCCAGGTACCCTTAGGCTTTCGGGGGGAGAGATTCTCACTCTCCTCTCGCTACTCATGCCTGCATTCTCTCTTGCGCTTCGTCCAGCAGCCCTCGCGGGTCTGCCTTCGCCCTACCGCGCAATGCTCCCCTACCGACAACAGCCTTTCGCTGCTGTCCCACAGCTTCGGAGGGTGGCTTCAGCCCCCTTACATCTTCGGCGCGAAGAGCCTCAACTGGTGAGCTGTTACGCACTCTTTAAATGATGGCTGCTTCTAAGCCAACATCCCAGCTGTCTTCGACTCTTCACTTCCTTTAACACTTAGCCACCTCTTCGGGCCCTTAGCTGGTGGTCTGGGCTGTTTCCCTTTCGACCACGGACCTTATCGCCCGTAGTCTGTCTCCTGCACTTTGAGTGATGGTATTCGGAGTTTGGCTGAGGTCGGAGGTTGCCCCCCTAGCTCAACCAGTGCTCTACCCCCATCACTGACCATGCAGGGCCGTGCTTAGACACGTTTCGGGGAGAACCAGATATCACCGGGTTCGGTTGGCTTTTCACCCCTACCCACAGGTCATCCAATGGCTTTTTACCGCCAACTGGTTCGGTCCTCCAGTGGGTGTTACCCCACCTTCAACCTGCCCATGGGTAGCTCACCCGGTTTCGGGTCTACCGCAGCTGACTCCTCGCCCTTTTCAGACTCGGTTTCCCTTCGGCTTCGCCTCTCCCGGCTTAACCTCGCCAGCTACGATAACTCGCAGGCTCATTAATCAAAAGGCACGCGGTCACCCTTTCGGGCTCCCACTTCTTGTCGGCACACGGTTTCAGGTCCTCTTTCACTCCCCTCCCGGGGTGCTTTTCACCTTTCCCTCACGGTACTTTTGCGCTATCGGTCAGCAGGGAGTATTTAGCCTTGGAGGGTGGTCCCCCCTGATTCCCACGGGATTCCTCGTGCCCCGTGGTACTCGGGATCACAACCCAGGGAGCCTCGCACCTTTCGCCTACGGGACTTTCACCCTCTCCGGTGGGCCTTCCCAGACCCTTCAGCTAGATGCAAGGTTTGTAACTCCCCGGCGAGTCTGCGGCCTCGCCCAGTTGCGTCCCTCTACCCCGTGGTAGCAACGCCCGCAGGCTTCTACACTACCACGGTTTAGGCTCCTCCCCTTTCGCTCGCCGCTACTCAGGGAATCTCGGTTGATTTCTTTTCCTCCGGTTACTGAGATGTTTCACTTCACCGGGTTCGCCTCTCCTTTCGGAGATACCTACCCTCTCAGGTAGGTGGGTTTCCCCATTCGGGCATCCACGGATCAACGGTCGTTTGCACCTCCCCGTGGCTTTTCGCAGCTTGCCACGCCCTTCTTCGCCTCCTGCTGCCTAGGCATCCACCGTGCGCCTTCTGTACCTTTACCTTCCCTATGCACTTTTCAATGACCTGAGAGTTTCGCTTATGGTGGAGACAAGGGGATTCGAACCCCTGGCCTTCTGCTTGCAAAGCAGACGCTCTCCCAGCTGAGCTATGTCCCCACGCTGGTGGGCTCGAGTGGATTCGAACCACTGACCTCACGCTTATCAGGCGTGCGCTCTGACCGACTGAGCTACGAGCCCTCCAAAGCGTCACTCAAAGATGGATAGCGGTCCGCACTTGACTCCTTAGAAAGGAGGTGATCCAGCCCCACCTTCCGGTAGGGCTACCTTGTTACGACTTAGCCCCCCTCGCCAGCCCCACCTTAAACGGGCTCCCTCCTTTCGGTTGGGACACCCGTCTTCAGGTGTTGCCAACTCGGGTGGCTTGACGGGCGGTGTGTACAAGGCCCGGGAACGTATTCACCGCGGCATGGCTGATCCGCGATTACTAGCGATTCCGGCTTCATGCAGGCGGGTTGCAGCCTGCAATCCGAACTGAGGAACGGTTTCAGGGATTTGCTCAGCATCGCTGCCTCGCTCCCCGCTGTCCGTCCCATTGTAGCGCGTGTGTCGCCCAGGACATAAGGGGCACGATACCTGACGTCATCCCCCCCTTCCTCCGCCTCGTCGGCGGCGGTCCCCCTAGAGTGCCCGGCCTAACCGCTGGCAACTAGGGGCAGGGGTTGCGCTCGTTGCGGGACTTAACCCAACACCTCACGGCACGAGCTGACGACGGCCGTGCACCACCTGTGCTGGCTCCCACCTAACGGTGGGTCCTTCCCCTTTCGGTTCAGTACCACCAGCATGTCAAGCCCTGGTAAGGTCCTTCGCTTAGCATCGAATTAAACCACACGCTCCACCGCTTGTGCGGGCCCCCGTCAATTCCTTTGAGTTTCACCCTTGCGGGCGTACTCCCCAGGCGGCTCACTTATCGCGTTTGCTTCAGCACGGAGTGCTCTACGCACCCCACACCTAGTGAGCATCGTTTAGGGCCAGGACTACCGGGGTATCTAATCCCGTTCGCTCCCCTGGCTTTCGAGCCTCAGCGTCAGGTCCAGCCCAGGAGACCGCCTTCGCCACCGGCGTTCCTGCCGATATCTAAGGATTTTACCCCTACACCGGCAGTTCCGTCTCCCTCTACTGTCCTCAAGCCCAGCAGTTTCGACCGCAGGACCGAAGTTGAGCTCCGGTTTTTCACAGTCGACTTGCTGGGCCGCCTACGCTCCCTTTACGCCCAGTGATTCCGGGTAACGCTCGCCCCCTACGTATTACCGCGGCTGCTGGCACGTAGTTAGCCGGGGCTTCCTAGTAAGGTACCGTCTCCTCCGGTGGCTTTCCACTCCACCGGCTATTCGTCCCTTACCACAGCGGTTTACGACCCGAAGGCCTTCGTCCCGCACGCGGCGTCGCTGGATCAGGCTTTCGCCCATTGTCCAATATTCCGCACTGCTGCCTCCCGTAGGAGTAGGACCCGTGTCTCAGTGTCCTTGTGGCCGGTCGCGCTCTCACGCCGGCTACCCGTCGTCGCCTTGGTGGGCTCTTACCCCACCAACTAGCTGATGGGCCGCGGGCCACTCCACTGGCGATGCTGTTGCACCTTTCCCCTTTCGGGCTTATGCGGTATTAGCTACCCTTTCGGGTAGTTATCCCCCACCAGCGGATATGTTCCCACGTGTTACTCACCCGTTCGCCACTGGCTCGCCCCCCGAAGGGGGTCCGCCCGTACGACTTGCATGTGTCAGGCACGCCGCCAGCGTTCACCCTGAGCCAGGATCAAACCCTCCATCCATGGCTCTCTTTCCACTCAAAGTTTTCTTCCTTGGGACCGCTATCCATTTTTCAATGACCCTCTTATCTCCAGCGCTAACTATATTACCATTACCTCTCATGCCTGTCAACCCTCTGAAAGAATTTTTTCGGGATTTTCCCAACAAGAAACATAAGCTTAGCGCTGGTGAATCTAATTTTACAAAAAAACTAAGTCTAAAACCTGCTCAAATGCTGAAGCTAAGCTTAACAGGATCTATTTCCTGGAGATCTTCAGGTACTAACAAAGAAATGTTCCAATCGCCTGAAAGGTAGCGCTCAATTACTTCGTTGAGCTTACCGAGACTTAAATAATTTATCTCGCTTATGATTTCTTCCACCGTTTTAGGCTTACCATTGATTATAACCTCATCAAGGTACAAACTCAAAGAGTTCAATGTACTCTCGGTAGCGAGCATGATTTTTCCTTTAAGCCTTTCCTTCCCATACAGGTACTCGTTTTCGGACACACCCTCTTTCGCAAGACGCTCCAATTCAAACCGGACACTATCAACCAGGCGCTGAATATGCCGTTCATTGGTTGAAGCACTGATAAAGAAGGTTCCGAAATCATGATAGGCAACATATTCGGAATCTATGTGGTAAACCATGCCCAATTTTTCCCTTATGTTGTGAAAGAGTACGGAGCTCATGCCACTCCCAAAAAGAACATTGAATATGCGAAAGGCCACAAAATCCTTTGAAAGCCTGGAAGGTGCGGGTTTGGACAAAAGTAAGTGCACCTGATTGAGGTCTTTCTTTGTTTCAAGAGACACGAGCCTTTTAGGTTTCATGTAGCCTTCAATACGTGTTGGAGTACTACCGTTTCGTGAAAAAGAGCGCAGGAGTTCTTCTGCCCTTTCGATTATAGATTCATTAAAATTCCCGGAGATCGCAAAAACCATATGTTCGGCACTATAATATCTGTTGTGAAACTTTCGCAAAGCTTCCGGGGTGATCTTTCTAACTGTTTCAAGACTACCGAGTATTGACCTCCCGTAATTTGGATCCCATATCTCACGAATGGTGTGATCGTAGATCATGTCGAAGGGGTCATCGTGGGTTGCAGCGATCTCTTCTAGAATAACCTCCTTTTCTATCTCGACAGCCTCTTTCGAAAAAGCCGGGTTTTTCACCATATCATAGAGAATTTCAAGAGCCTCTTTTGCATGGGTATCCGGAACGTGAGCGTAAAAAACTGTTGAGATTCTGCCGGTATAGGCATTCAAAGTACCGCCAACTCTTTCGATGGGTTCTTTGATCTCGTAAGCGCTCCTCTTTTTAGTGCCCTTAAAAAGAGCATGTTCTATAAAATGGGAAATTCCACTCAATTGACTATCTTCGTAAGCCGAACCGACTTTAGCCGCAAAAGCAAGTGACACCGTTCTGGTGTCACTCTTCTTTTCAAAGATGATTGTGGATCCGTTATCTAATTTCACGAGTTTAACATTTGCAGTGCTTCTCATTGATTTCTTCCGCCCTCTTTTTTGTGCCCGTTTGGTCTTCTATTGCCGTAGTGTGAAGGTCTGCCGGAGCTCCTTCCACGCGACTTTTTCTGCTCGTCTGTAAGTTCTACACCATATCTCTTCAATTGAATTCTTCCGAGATTATCGATGGCAGTTACCTCAACCTTGAGGTGTGCACCAACATTATTCGTTTTGATAAATTCCTTCATATCTCCACCGAATTTAGAGGAATGGAGAAGACCTGTCTTACCGGGAGCGATTTCTACGAAAATACCGTAAGGTTCTATTCTGGAAATCACGCCATCGAAAACCTGCCCCTCTTTGACATCGGAAATGACAGCGTTGATAACTCCCATGAGTTTTTCAACCTTCTCCGGATCGTTACCTATTATTTTGACCTGGCATTTCACATCATCTATGAATATTCTTGCATCGTAATCGGTGCTCAACTTTTTAACAACCTTTCCACCAGGTCCGATAATCTCGCCGATTTTTTCGTACGGAACAGCCATTACTTTAATTACCGGTGCGTATGGAGAGATCTCCTTTCTCGGCTCCGAAATGGTTTCGTACATGAGATCGAGTATTTTCATCCTAGCTTCTTTTGCCTGATAAAGAGCCTTAAGCATTATCTCTTCTGAAACGCCGGCAACTTTAACGTCCATCTGGAAGGCCGTTATACCGTCGCGAGTTCCCGCGACTTTGAAATCCATATCTCCATAATGGTCCTCGTTACCAAGAATATCCGTAAGAATCACGGTTTCATCCGGCTCCTGAATCAAACCCATTGCCACACCGGCAACATGCCTTTTTATAGGAACACCAGCAGCCATAAGGGCAAGAGAACCGGAGCAGACCGTCGCCATAGACGAGGAACCATTGGATTCCAGAATTTCAGAAACTACCCTGATCGTGTAAGGAAATTCTTCTTCAGGCGGAATCATATTTTTAAGGGCCCTTTCCGCAAGATGGCCATGCCCTATCTCCCTTCTTCCAGGTCCCCTCATTCTTTTGACTTCACCGGTGCTGAAAGGTGGGAAGTTGTAATGAAGCATGAAAGTTTTTGAGCCTTCCTCCAACAGGGTATCGATTATCTGCTCGTCTATCGGTGCCCCAAGTGTGACAGTTGCAAGACTCTGAGTTTCCCCTCTGGTAAACAGAGCAGAACCGTGCGTCCTTGGAAGAATGTCCAGTTCGCATGTTATCGGGCGAATCTCGGTAGTCTTTCTACCGTCCATCCTTAAATTGCGCTCAACAATTGAACGACGCATGAGATGTTTTACTTTTTCTTCATAATGTTCTTTGAGGAAATGCTCGTTTTCGACAAACTCATCTTCAGACCACTTATCTGTAAATTTCTCTTTCATCTCTTCAATGATCGCATTTCTATATTCTTTAAGGGCTCTACCTTTATTTTTCTTTCCTGGTGTGAGCATTCTTTCAATGATTTCCTGATCATCCAAGAGGGATTCGAAAGCTTCTATGAAACCTTCGGGTGGTTCGGGTACTTCCAGTTCCCATTTTTGAACCTCGAACTCCGAAACAATTTCTTCCTGAAATTCAACAAGTTGCTTGATTGCCTCATGAGCTTTCATGAGCGCTTTCAACATGACTTCTTCGGAAACCTCTTTCGCTTCGCCTTCAACCATAGTAACGGCTTCTTTTGTACCGGCAACCACTATATCAAGTTCGCTCTTCTCGAGTTCTTCACTGGTCGGGAAGAATATATACTCGCCGTCAACATAGCCAACCCTGACACCGGCAACCATACCGTCAAATGGAATAGGCGATATGTTCAAGGCTAACGAACTTGCAAATATTCCAATTGTGTCAGGCGGATTATCGGGATCTGCGGAAAGAACCGTCACGATAACCTGAACCTCATTGGACATACCCTTCGGAAACAGCGGCCTGATAGGCCTATCTATCAGCCTCGCTGATAGTATGGCGTTTTCACTTGGTTTCCCCTCTCTCTTAACAAAACCACCGGGAATCTTACCGGCAGCGTAGAATTTCTCCTGAAACTCGACCGTAAGCGGTACAAAACCAGCTTGAGGAAGAGGCTCCTCACTGGCATTTACCGTTGCAAGAATGGCAGAATCTGCAAATCGAACAAAACAGGCACCATGAGACTGCTTCGCCATTTTTCCGTGTTCCACAATGATTTTCCTTCCAAAAAATTCCCTTTCCCAAACACGATAATCGTTCATTTTAACACCTCTTTTTTCCTTTTATCCATCTTTATTATATCAGTTATTCATAAAACAAGTAAAAGAGGGAGCGGCTGTCCGCTCCCCCTTGAGTATTATACTTTTAGCCTCTTAGACCGAGCTTCGCGATAACTTCCTTGTAAACCTCTGGCTTGTTCTGCTTGAGATAGCGAAGCATCTTTCTTCTTCTTCCAACCATCTTCAAAAGGCCCCTTCTAGAATGGAAATCTTTCGGATGGCTCTTAAGATGCTCAGCCACATGTTTGATTCTTGCGGTTAAAATGGCTACCTGTACCTCGATAGAACCTGTGTCCTTGTCGTGAATCTGAAATTCCCTGACGATTTCTTCCTTGTTAACACCCATCTTTATTCCTCCTTACATTTATCCTCATGCTAAGTACGGGCACACCCCACGTACTGAGCAAGGGTCAATTTATTCTATCGTTATTGAAATAAAATGTCAAGGCCATTCTAAGTTCGTTTAATCAACGCCTTTTTGTCGATTTACGCCTGTAAATTGTCGGTAGCAGAGAAAGTGTGAATATCGATGCTGAAACCATGGATACCCACATGAGGATCGAAAGATAACTATGGGTTCTCAAAGGCGAAAACTGGAGTGCCGTTAAACCTATGGCCAATCCAAGAGCATTTGCCATTATGGGACGTGAAGTATCTTTAAATGCTTTCTCAACGGCTTCCTCAGGATCATTATCTTTTCTGTGTTTCAAAAACAGCGATGTGAAATGTATGGCGTAATCTATTCCAACGCCAATTGTGATGCTGGCCATGGTCAACGTTATTATATTCAACGGTATCTGGAAAACTCCCATAGCCGTAAACAGCGTTATAAGAGTTAACCCGATGGGCAGAATTCCATAAATCGAATGAAGGATACTTCTATAGGTTATAAACAGCATAACAAAGACAAAAACGAGTGCCACCAGCAACGATGTAACCTGACTGGGAACAACGCTATCATTCATCTCTTTCATGATAAAGGGCATGCCAATAGCTGTATATGTCGCATCAAAACTGTTCCATGAACTGACTATCTCTTCAATGCCCTCAATGGTTTTATCAGACAGATCAGCCGGGAAAGCCATCATACGGGATAGGTTTTCTTTCCGGATCAGAAAATTCTTTATAGGATTCCCTTTCTGCGAAGTGATCGCTACATAGAGAAGATTGGCAATGCCTATATTTTTTGGATAGGAAGGTTCTTTAAGGTTGTAAATATGCCTGTTCAGATTACTCATAACATCGTAAATCGACACGACTTTTGTAACCAGGCCAGAATCCAAAAGCTCTCTTTCTTTTTCGGCGATTTTCTCGGCAGTTTGAGGGTCTAACTGATCCTTGTTCGTTTTTATGGTAACAAACACCGGGATTACTCCATCATAAACCCTCTGGATTGCCATGAAACTTTTATAAACCTCCGTTCTCTTCTTAAAAATATCCAGCTGATTGAATTCGACCTTCAGCAGGTTTATTCCTGGAATTGATAGAAGCACCACCACGATGGCTATTACAACAATAGGCTTTCCCCAAAGTTTTTTTTAACCAGTTATTTATGCTTCTATGTTTTCCGTGCTTTACTTTAAAGCGAGTAATGTTTAAAGTTACGAGGGGCAAAAACAGCCACGTGGCAATACCTGCAAAGGCAATCCCAAGCGAAGCAAAGATAGCAAGCTCGCCCATAGCACTATTACCCGTTGCCATCAGGGACATGAATCCCCCAATCGTTGTTACGGTAGTCATTATCATGGGAACTCCCACGGCATCAAGAGCCTTCTGCACGGCAGGCTTTCCGGATTTGCCGTCTTCGATCCTGTTCAAAAAATGGGACATGAAGTGCAACCCGTCGGCACTTCCCATGACTATGGTGAATATTGGTGCAAGTATGGTCACAACTGAAATCTGTCGGCCAGACCACCCCATCACTCCCATGGTCCAAAGGGCTCCAAGACCGGCAGGCAATATTGAAAGAAAGGTTGCTTTAATCGATCCCATCTGGAATCTAAAGACCAAAAAAATAAGCGAAATTGCCAGAGGAGGCAAAAAAACTATTATCGATAGTATATAGTCTGAGAGCTTCTTTTGAAGATAAAACTCCCCAGAAGCGTTGAAGTTGAAAGAATGGCTGGCAAAAAGTTCATCTACATCTTTTATAGCCTTTGAATCATCCACTTCCGGCTTGAGAAAGATATTGAACACCGCATAGTGTTTCCCGCTTCTCTCAACAATGGGATTCAATTCTCCCATATCCTTGAGAAAATCCTCCAGAAGCGGCAAATCGCTTTCATCTATTTCACCTATATCAATAAGCCTTAACCCAGAAAAGATTTTTTGGGGTGCTGGTCCCGAAACGCTGGCTATATCTTCTTCTTTCTCAAGAACAGACTGAAGGGATCTGAGTTCTTTGAAAACAGAAACGTCGCCAAAGGGATTTTTCGGAAGTTCCAGCATATATATCAACTGATTGCCTGTTTCAAACTTCTCCACCATGGCTTCGTAATTCCTCTTTGCTTCAGAATCCGATGCCAACAACTCCTTAAAATCCGGATTGATACGAACATGGAAAACTCCTATTATTGCGAGGATATTTACAGCCACAAGAAGTGGTATAAATACCTTCTTTTTCTTCTCAAGTATTTTTACATATGCTTCGAACATAGCAGTCCCCCTTGCTTTAAAAAAAGATAAATACTCTACTGCCAATCAAAGTTTTTGCCTATCAACAACCCTATAAAAGCACATAAAGTTCCCCGGCTCTTTTAAATTTGAGAAATTGCTAAAAGATCATTGCCCATAGTTTTTTGAAAGCCACTCACGGGTTTTTTTCGCTTCTTCTTCTGGGATAATATGAACGCTCATACCCGTTGACAATGCGAGGACATAGATTTGGGCATCCCGTTCTATCTCTTCACAAAGCGCAAAACTTTCTTTCAAACTTTTTCCGACACATAGCAATCCGTGATTCGCAAGAATAACTGCTCTTCTACCTTTAAGAGCTTTAGTGACATTTTCTGCAAGTTCGAGGCTTCCGGTGCGTGCAAACTCCGCTACCGGAACATCCCCTACCATTACCATGGTCTCGTTTATTATCGGCAGCGGTTTGCGAATAAGAGACAAAACCGTGGTATAAACAGAATGAGTATGTACTATCGCTCTAACATCCGGATAGTGTTCGTATATAAGTCCATGCATTCGAACCTCTATCGATGGTTTTTTTGTTCCTTCGATGCGTTCGCCTTTGACATCGATTATGGGTATGTCATCAACGGTTAATTCTTCGTATGGCATTCCACTGGGAGTAATCGCAAAAAGACTTGTATTACCTATCCTAACACTTATATTTCCTGACGTACCGACAACATGGTTTGAGTTAAGTATCTTTCTGCCGTATTCAACAATTTCTTTTTTGTATTCTTCGTACACTTCTGACTCCTCCTTTTTGTTTTTTGCTGTTCTTTCATATTTTCCCACAAACAACCCGTAAATTGAAATTCATGATAACACTTCGAACATAACAAAGAATTCCGGAGTCAAAAACTCGTGAAAGGCCAAATGACATTAAGGCGGGTGATGGATATGAACAAAACAAAAACACTCTTCTATTTTGTTGCGAAAGGAAAGGCAGCACTGGACGTTAAAGGAACCTTTGAGTACGTTGAAGAACTGAAAAACGTCAAACGTTTCGACGACTATGAAAAAGCTGAGAAATTTGCGCAGAAGCTCACCAAAAAAGGTTATAAACACGCCAGAAGCAGTCGTTATCGTCTGGTGCTCTATCATCCAAAAACAGGGGAGTGTGTGGTAGTAGACGAAGCTGCCGAAAGTGTTATAAAAACCACCAAAGAAATAAACGACGATTCGCTTTTGAGATTCAACGGTGAATCTCCTTTACTGGAAAACACAATAATCAGAAACACCGTCGGTCTGGAAAGCAATGGAGATTTTGTTATCGAAGATGTTGAAGAACGCTAAATTCGGATAAACTTAGCCTTTGTAATTTAAGAAAGCAGGAGAGCGATTGCACTCCCCTGCTTTTCTTTTCTTAGAATTATCCACTTCATACCATCATGAAATCCTTAGAATTTGTTTCTTTCTATCTCTTCATATCTTCAGTTGAGAATTCTCCGATAGGAAATTCAACCGGTTTCCCTTCCTTGGCAGATTTGTATATCCCAAGAATTATCTCTACAGCTTTTTTTCCATCTTCTCCAGAAACATAGGGTTTCCTGTCTTCAACAATTGCTTCAACAAAATCTTCAAAAAGAGGTACGTGTCCATTGCCATAAACAGTCTCCGGATCGGGTAATCTCATAAAGGGGTGTTCTTCCTCGTTTGGAAATCTCCATGTCTGGATTCTGTTAACGGCAAGTCCTCCTATTACAACCGTCCCGGTTTCGCCAAATACTGACAGCGTTTCTTCAAGATTTCTTGGATACACATTTGCGGTTCCTTCAATTATTCCAACCGTACCATTATCAAATTCAACAATAGCCACGCCAAAATCCTCTGCTTCTATATAATCGTGGTTGTAATTCCTGGTAACAGCGTAAATACGCTTTACATTCCCGCCGAGCATCCACTGCAAAAGATCTATGTTATGGGAACATTGATTCATGAGAGTTCCACCGTCCATTTTCCACGTACCTCGCCAGGATGCCTGCTCGTAATACGCCCTGTTTCTATTCCAGAGAATTCGGGCAGTAGCATTGAAAATTATCCCAAAGGCACCGCTTTCAATTTTTTTCCTTAATTCCTGTATAGGAGGATTGAATCTATTTTGAAAACACACTCCAAGTTTTAGCCGTTTCTCACTGGCTAAAGAAATCATCTCGTCCATATGCTTGGTACTCAAAGCCATTGGTTTTTCAACGAGGACATGTTTTCCGGCAGAAAGAAAATCCACGGTTATACGATAATGATTCCCGCTCTCTGTGGCAATGGTCACAAAATCGATATCTTTATCAAGTAATTCAGAATAGTCAGTAATAACTTGTGGTTTGTAAGTACGTTGTGGGTTGTGGGTTGTGGGTTGTACGTATTCGTTTTCATGTAACCCACAACGTTTCTTATACTCTTCTGCTGCTTTTTCAGCTTTTTCCTTCACAATATCACATACCGCGACGAGCTCTATTTTATCAGCATTACCAGCAAACGCCTCAATATGCTTTTTCGTCCCGATACGCCCACAACCGATTAATGCGGCACGTAACCTCACCGAAACACCTCCTTTGAACGAGAACCGAGAATCCGAGAGCCCGAGAATTATCAGACTTTCCTTTGTATAGAACCAATTAGTTTCTGAAGCATTAATCTGACCTTCTCAGAAAAATCTAATAAATTGTCATGCTCTTCTGGAAAAATATAGCCTAAACGATTTGCTATTTCAATTTGGGTTCTTAACTCCATCAAAGATCCCCTAGCATTGTACAAGAAATGTAAATATTCCCTTGAATATCTTCTACCGTTGCCTTCGGCGATATTTGATGGAATAGATACCGCTGCTCGTCGCATTTGTGAAGTAAGTCCAAATCTTTCCTCCTCAGGAAATTTCTTTGTAATACTATAAATCTCCTCAACAAAATCTAACGCGACCTCATAAAGCTCCATATCAGAAAAAGCCAAGGAAATCATCCTTCCCATTAAATTTCATCTCGGATTCTCGCCTTCTCGGACTCTCGAACAATGTACTTACAGTACTTCCACATTCTCTCCACTGATTCCCAGGGTTTTCAGGATATTCTTTGTATCGAATATCAGCTTGGCATTGTCAACAACAAGCTTGTAATCAACTTTATGTTTATGAGCAGTGGTGATAATAACTGCATCAGCCTCTTTAATGAGCTCGGCAGTGAGTTTTGCGGTTTTTATTATTTCACCGTTCCATCTAAACTCACTCACATAAGGATCAACAACGGTAACATCAGCTAAATTTCTTTCTAAATGTCCAAGGACCTTAAGGGCTGGGGATTCTCTCATATCGTCTATATCACCTTTGTAAGCGATACCCAGCATTACAATCTTCGCACCATTCATGCATTTTTTCTGTTCATTCAGGAGTTTCATAAGCCTGTCAACAACATATTCAGGCATGAAGTCATTTATCTCTCCTGCCAGTTCTATAAGGCGGGTATGATAATTGTACTTTCGGGCAATATAGGTAAGGTAGAAAGGATCGATGGGAATACAATGTCCCCCAACTCCCGGACCAGGATAAAAAGGCATAAAACCAAAGGGTTTGGTGGAAGCTGCATTCACAACCTCCCATATATTTATTCCCATCTTGTTCGCAACAATCGCCATCTCGTTTATTAGAGCTATGTTCACTATTCTGAAAGTATTTTCAAGGATCTTCGTCATTTCAGCTTCTTTTGGCGAAGAAACTACAAAAACCTCAGCATCAAGTACAGACTCGTACAGGAGTTTCGCTACTTCTGTTGATTTTTCACCTATCCCTCCAACAACTTTCGGGGTATTCTTGGTTTTGTATCTGATATTTCCTGGATCAACTCTTTCAGGACTAAAAGCAAGATAAAAATCCTCACCGCATTTCAAACCGGTTTCTTCAAGGATGGGTTTCATGACTTCTTCGGTAGTTCCCGGATACGTTGTTGATTCGAGAACAACCAACATATCTTTGTGAAGCCTTTTAGCCACTTCTTTTGTGGAATTCACAACATAAGTCAAATCTGGTTGTTTGTATTTGTCCAAAGGTGTTGGAACACATATTGCAACCACATCACAGTTTTTCAATTCATCGAAATCAGTCGTAGCTCTAAGCATTCCATCTTTGACAATCTGTTCGAGATCTTCATTTACAACATCACCGATGTAATTTTCTCCTCTGTTTACCATGTCAACCTTTTTTTGCTGAATATCAAATCCAATGACCTTAAATCCAGCTTTTGCTTTTTCCACGGCCAGAGGCAGCCCTACATATCCCAGGCCAATAACACCTACCACAGCCTCTTTATTGAGAATCTTCTCTTTCAGCATGTTCTTCCCTCCCTTATATTTCGTTGTTGGTTGTACGTTGTGCGTTGTACGAAAAAACATCGAGAGCCGAGAAGGCGAGAATCCGGTAAGCACGCTAAGCGTGGGTAAGCTTGGCTTCGCCAAGGGTGAGCACTCCTTCGGAGTAGGTGAAAAACTGTCATTCTGGAGATGTTTAATCCAGAATCTTGTTTTCTTAAGCACGAGATCCTGAATCAAGTTCAGGATGACAAGCCAAATTTGTGTGGCTGTAATGAATTGCTGTTTTTCATTGTCGGGAAGCAGTTCATACCTACGCGCCAACGTGCTAATCCACGACAAAGTCGTGCTTACCCCAGTGCAGCTGGGCACACCCACGCGAAGCGTGCTTTCCCGCCGCGTAGCGGCCATCTCGGATTCTCGGTTCTCGCAGCTCTTTCTATACCCTGCACCCAAGACCCTAGACCCGATCTTCTATAATCTCGGTCTCTCGGGTCTCGGATTCTCGTTATTATTCATAATATTCCTGATTTTCAAGCAACTGTTCTTCTGGAACGTCTTTAAAATATCTTGCTGGCACACCAACATAAATTTTTCTTGGTTCAAGATCTCGTGTAACAACACTTCCAGCAGCTACAAGGGCATCTTCACCTATCTCTATTCCAGGCAAGATGGTGGCATTGGCACCGATTCTTGCTCCTTTTCTCAGAACAGGTCCCTTGAAATATTTTTTTCTCTCTTCTGTTCTACCGAGAAAGTTATCATTGGTAAAAGTAACTTCCGGTGCAATGAAACAGTAATCTTCTATGGTTGAAAAAGCTGTAATATATGCCTCCGTTTCAATCTTTACCCTTTTTCCTATTTTTGTACCATTTTCAACACTTACGCCTTTCCCCACAATCGTTTTATCACCTATTTCAACATCCTCTCTTATGGTTGCAAGATCTCCAACAAAACAGTTTTTCCCAAGTTTTGCCCCTCTGTATATAACACAACCGGCACCGATTATCGAACCTTTGCCAATCACCAGAGGAGGCAATTCCTTCACTGAAGTAGTGGCACTCGTACTCGCTTTAAATGGTTCTTTACCCAAAACTGTATTATCTCCGATCGTCACGTTGTCCTCGATTATCGTTCCCCTTCTAATCACCACATTATGACCTATTGTACAGTTATTACCTATTTCAACTTCTTCCTCGATGACAACGTTTTTTCCCAACGAGATATTTTTTTTCATAATATCACCCCTTGAAAAAGTCCTCTATCGTCTGAACCACATATTCGATTTCCTGTTTTTGAAGTTCTGGAAAAATCGGAAGGGCTATAGCTTCTTTGGAAGCTCTTTCCGTCTCAGGTAAAGAACCTTCTGGAATATTCAGATATGCAAAACACTTTTGCTGATGAAGACCCATGGGATAATACACCGAAGTTCCTATGCCTCTTTCTCTCAAGAACTCTCTTAGAGCATCTCTTTGACCGTTTCCAACTCTAATAACATACTGGTGAAAAACGTGGGAATTATCCGAAGGAACGGAGGGGATCTTTATAAAAATCCGAGAGTCCGAGAGTCCGAGAGTCCGAGAAAAAGAATTACTGAACTCTCGTGTTCTGTGATTCTCAGATTCTCGGTTCTTCCTCTCTCGGTTCTCGGTTCTCGGTTCTCGAACAACTAACGCTTTTCTGCCGAATTCTTCCCCATACCACTTCGCAATTTTTCTTCTCTTCTCGATGTATTCACCAAGATACTTTAATTTAACCCTTAGTACAGCTGCCTGTATTTCGTCAAGCCTGGAATTTATTCCAACAACGTCGTGGTGGTATTTGACCTTCGAGCCATGCACTCTGAATTTTCTGCAGAATTCTGCTATTTCATCATTGTTTGTAATGATCATTCCGCCATCGCCGTAAGCCCCAAGATTCTTCGTAGGAAAGAAAGAAAAGATTGCGGCATCTCCTACTGAACCACTTTTCTTTACAGTACCATCAGAATATGTCCATGTAGATCCTATAGACTGGGCGCAGTCCTCAAGTATTTTGATTCCATACTTTTGCCTGATATATTCCAATCTTTCCAGATTGACAGTTTGGCCAAACAAATGTACAGGAATCAACGCCTTGATTTTTTCCCTCTGGGGATGAGAATTGAGAATCTCTTCCACCAGATCAAGGTTAATATTAAAAGTTTCAGGATCGATATCTGCGAAGATAGGAGTAGCCCCATTACGCGTTATACAACTTGCCGTAGCAAAAAAGGTATATGGTGTCGTTATGACATAATCTCCTTCACCAATTCCAAGGGCTTTAAGGGCGATATAAAGGGCGTCTGAGCCATTAGCAACACCAATTCCATGCCTTACTCCAGCAAATTCTGCAATTTCCTCTTCAAGTTTTCGCACGTTTTCTCCAAGAATCACTCTTCCAGAACTTATCACGCTGTCGATTGCTTCCAGGATTTCACGCCTTAGTTTTTCATACTGTCTTATGATATCAAACAGCGGTACTTTCATTTGTACTCCCTCCATTTATTCGTCTTATAGAAACCGTTCCAGAGCTGGAAATTTCAAAGACCATAATATTCTTCATGCCATTTCTAATAGCATTCTTTGAAATAGTATCAGCATGTTTAAAAGAAGCCACTATGATTCCATCGTATTCTAATTTTGATACTTCCTCTGGAGAGTACACCTTCAGGTCATGAAAGAAACTGCCCTGCTTGAAAAGTGAATCGTCCACGAATCCAACAAGTACAAATCCTTCGGTTCTCAAAACATCTACAAGAATGCTGCCTATTATTCCAGCCCCATAAAGAAGGAGCCGTTCATAACCTTCATCTTTCAATTTATCGAGTACTTCACCAAAGGTTTCTCGAGACTGCACATACAATTTTGCAACTTCACGAAGATACGAAATGGTAAGAAATTGCAGTCTGAATCTTCCTTTTTCTGTGAGGATATATTGCATCTTTCTCCTGTTTTCTCCTTCTTTCACTATGTATTCCTGTTCCTCGAAGTCCTTAATGTATCTATTAATCATTGAAGGAACAACTCCTGCAACAGCCGCCAGGCGTTCTTGTGAGATGCTGGGAGTTTCCGCAATAGCTTTTAAGATACTCATTTCACGAAAGTTTGGTGATGGGTTAAAAAAGGAGAATTCCCCTATGTTCATACTCTCACCTCGTTTAATCATTCACTGAGTGAATTATAACAAAAAAATTGTTCCTGCCAAAGCAAAAAACAACGAAGTGATAAGAAAGAAGAGTCAATCTATGTTCTAAAAAAGTCCAAAAAAGAAGTTTATGAAAGAATCAGAATGAATTTACTGTATAGCTCTTCTTCGTTTTTCTGAAGAAGTTTCATGTAGATAAGGTTCTTTTTTTATATTTCCTTTTCAATGACTTATTACTTAATCACTTTTTCGGTCTCAGTAACTTGCTAAATGTTTTTCTTATGATAAACGTTGTTATATCCCAAGTAGACCAGATTGTAAGAATCGCAAAAGCAAAATTGCCAAAAATTATGTATATCAAATCATTAGTCAACGCTTTAATCAACAGTGAGGTAATGATAATGGTTCCACAACTCACTATAAGCGTTATTATTCTTTTCCAAGGCAAAAAGGAAATTCCTTCCTTTCTAACCAACAATATCCAGATAGTTGTATTTATAAAAGTTACAATCGATGTACTACCAGTAATGCCGCCTACTCCAAATGGTTTAATTAACAACCAATCAAAAAAAACATTAGTCAACACTGAAAGCACCGTCAAATAAGTGGCAAATTTTATTTTCCCTTGAATAAGGAAATATTGTCTTGAGAGTAGCCCAATTGGTAATATTATTGTTCTAGCACTATATCCTATCAAAGCTATTACAACTATCGATGTTGATTCATTCGTAAAATTTCCATGCTCGTAAATCAGCTTAATTAAAGGCTCCCCCATGAACGTTATCCACAACACTATTGGAATAGAAAGACTGAGAAGCGTGTGCGTTGTTTTCTTCATTCTTTCTTCAGCTTTTGCAAAATCTTTTCTTACCAAAAACTCTGATAATTCGGTTTGAGTTGTAGTCATAAAACTCATTAAAAAAACCCCAGATACTATTCCAAGAAGAGCATCAGCATATTGCATACCGGATACACGCCCTGACGGCAAGAATGAAACAAATGCCTTATCAACTATATTGTTAATTTGACCTAGACCGTTGGATAGGATAAGAGGAAATGTGAGAACAAGAGTATTTCTTATATCGTCTGAAAATAATCTGAGATGAGGCTGGATTTGTCCAATTGAAAAAAGGAGTAGTACTAAGCTAACAACTAAGTTTCCAATAACCCATGCAAGTATATATGAAGCTTCGTTAAAGTAAGGAGCAGTAAAATAGATAACCGGAATAGAAACTATATTGAAAAAGAGCTGGGCCAACGTATATTGCAAAAATCGCCTTTCTGCCCGGAGGATGCCTGAAAGTATTTGCTGAATACCCATTATTAGAGGAAGCACGGACAAGCCTTTTAACTTTCTTGCTGAGTATTCAACAATTTTTCGGGAAAATCCCGGAGCAAAAAGCTTTATAAACTGCTCTGAAAAGAAATATAGAAGGATACCTGAAACTAAAAACAAAAGGCCAAAAATAACTATGATAGCCCAGGCATAGTGCTTTGCTTCCTCAATGCTGGCATCTTTAATTTTTATATATTTGGGGATGAAAACTGTTATTAAACCAGCAGATATTACTCCAGATATTATCTGGACAGGAGTAAGAGCAATCATTACTGCATCCAATCGCCATGAAGTTCCAAAAAGATCAGCTACAAGTACTTCTCGAAAGAATCCAAGTACTTTGGAAATTAATGTGAAAAATGTTATATATATAGCACCAGCCGCTACTGACTGAACATATTTCTTACTCAAATGCTAATCCCCTTCGTTGTATACTTAAACATGATGTTGTTTCTTTAAATAATCTCTGATAAATCGTTGAATATCCGCTTTAGCTTCAAGAGCAATATTGTGATTATAACTAACATCTTCATTAACCAATCGCCGGAATTCATCATTGTTTTCCAACATTTCTTGAATCATCTTCAAAAGAGAATCAGGATTAAAAGGTTTCTGCCAAAGTTTGGTTCCTCTAGGTAACATTCTATGAACATTTACAAGTTTTGGTTCTATCTCAACAGCTATACCAGGGATTCCAAAAATTGCCGGTAATATCACTCCATGTGCTCTAGCAGAAACAACGAGCATATTTTGTTCAGCAATTTGTTCAACGAACCTTGCAGGTTTCTGATTTGTCTCAGGATCCCAAACTTTCACGTTAAACCCTTGATTATCAACAAACTCAATGATTTCTCTATCATAATATTTACTGAAAAAATAAAAAATGCTCTTAATGTTTTGGGTGTTAAGTTTCTTTGCTACTTTCAACATTGGCTTCAAATAAGATTGACCAATTTCATCATGTGGCCAATATCGTGGAATAAAGGCTATTGATCGCTCAATATTTGAAAATTTTATTTCATTCGCTGGTATATTAGCATCTCTCCAGAATTCGTAAAGAAATGCTGGATCAGTAAATTGTTTTACGTTGCGAATTCCCCAAGCTTTGCAAATAGCAAAACTGTTACTATCTCGAACTGAAACGTAAGAACTTTTCATTAACATATTTCTTGCTTCTTCTTGTTGAGGACTATTTTCAACAAAAGGCCCAACTCCAACACAAAAAATAGCAGTATCAACTGATTTTGTTAGCCAATGCTTTCGAATCTTTCCTAGCCTGTTTTTTAAAGCGGAAAGAACTTTTCTTCCATGAACTAATTTGCGCACTCCTAATCCTTTCTTTGTTTTTTCAATGTTCCAAGAGAGCGGAAACGAATAAAATTGTCCTCCTCCTCCAAGCACTTTCAACACTGGGGCTTTCTTCAATTCGAAATGGTTTAATAAAGTAACCCCGGAAAGCCAATTCTTTACTATCTCAGGCTTAGAAAGTTCTATTACTATTTCGCAATCACGGCAACATTCAAGAAGAACTTTAGAAGAAACAATCATTAAAATATCATCCCCAAGATTTCCAGGTCCATATTTCCCTTCTAATAAAATCACTGGTTTGTTCTTTTTCAAAATGTCTTCCTCCTTGAAAAGACAAATAAATTCAGATTTTTTGCAAGATCTTTTCGTAGAATTCTAATATCTTACTTGAGTGTTTTATATAGGAATGATTTTCTACTACGTAGTTCCGCGCGTTACTTGAAAGTCTTTCAACAAATTCATTTGAATTTTTCAATATCAAAATTGCCCTTGCTATTTCCTCTGGATTTTTTTGTTCAACTAAAATTCCATTGATTTGATCTTTTATAACCTCAGCCATACCACCAATATTACTACATATAACAGGTTTTCCGCTAGCCATGCCCTCTAGCATAGCAAGAGAAGTTGCTTCTTCTACACCATCCGATGTTATCGATGGAATCAAAATAACATCCGCCGCTTTGTAGTAATTTACTATTTGATTATGATCTATAACATCATAAACCGTACTTCTATCGTCATTTTCAAGTTCTGATAACAAGTTTTCTTTTTCAGGTCCACCACCTGCAAAAATCATATGAATATCCCTATCTTTTATCCAGCGCAATGCTCTTGCGGCAAATACTACTCCGTTCTTTTTAACAAAACGCCTCGGAACCAGAACAATAAACTTGTTTTGAGGGAGTTTTAGAATCTGACGAATTCTATGAACTTCATTTTTTGTAACGGGGCAAAATGTATCAGTGTCAACCGCATTGTACATAACCAATATCTTATCATCTGGGCACCCAAGCTCTTCTATAAGGTATATTTTTATTCTACTGTCCACTGCAATAATTCCTTTACTTTCTTCCACAGCCTTGCGTTCATAATCCATCGCTAAAGAGAAAACCTTTTTTCTCTCAGTCTCAGAATACGCACCATAGTTTATTACTTCTCTCGCGAAGTACCCATGTACAGTTAAAACTAGTGTGTTAGTCTTTTTAGAAACTGCTACTCCCGAAACTACATCGTGGGCATGCACAATATCAAATTTTCTAAATTCCTTATTACGATACCATTTTTCTATATCCAACATTTTTTTCTTAAAGGCATATACCTTCCCAAACAAACGCCAAGTGTACCATTTGAACCTGGAAGGCAGGACATAGTAGTCAGTATTAACGTTATGTCCTAACTGTTTTAATCCCTTCTCAAGTAGTAATTGATGTATGTGTTTACCACCTCTTCCAACAAGATATGGATTATCCATTGATACTAAAGCTATATCCATAACCTCACCTCTAAATTAGAATCTAAAGTTGGCAACCTCACAATATATCTCAATTTCTCTTCTAACCATGGACTTCCAACTGAATTTTACAGCCCTTCGCCTTAGTTTATTAGGCGATACAGAATTTTTTAAAACATATATGACCCTTTTTGCAAAACGGTTTTCAAAATTCGGACCTTCCGTGACTATCATATCATTGTCTCCAATAGCCTCAGGTATTCCTCCGTTACTACTACCAACAACAGGTACACCACAAGCCTGAGCTTCAAGAACAACACACGGCCATCCTTCATTTCTGCTTGGCAATATCATAACGTCCATAGCGTTCATATAAATAGGGACTCTCTCAGGTTTTATTCTACCGGTAAAAGTGATCTGAAGATCTTTGGTTCTTTTCTCTATATCTCTTTTAAGATACCCATCACCAACAACAATAAAATGGATATTTGGAATACTTCTGGATATATCATGAAATATTTCTGGTAGTTTATCTGCCCGCTTTATAGGTATCAGATTACCAACAAAACCAACATATTTATAGTCTTTTTGATAAATGTTTAATTTTTTTCTAGCCTTAGTTTTATCTACTGGTTTAAAAATATCAGTATCTATTCCATTGGGTATAACAACTGATTTTCTACCGCTATAACCTTTTTTTATTGCGTCTTTGCGAAGATATTCACTAACAAATATAGCCTTTGATGAATTTTCCAAAATATCTATTATGAGCTTTAGAAAATCGTTTTCAGCTGAGTGAATTTCACTGCCATGAGATGTAACTATATAAGGTATTTTATATTTCTCGCTGAGTAGAAAAGCGGCGTGACCCTCCGGAAAAGCTCTATGTGCGTGAATCAGGTTGTAATCACTTACCTTAAAATTCTGTTCCAATGTCTTCATCATTTCTTCAGCATATTTGATCCATGCTTTTGTTTTTCCTTTTATCATTTCATATCTTGTTACGGTTTTAAGAGGAACCTGAAAAACTTTGAATTTCTTATGCTCCACTTCCAGAAAATCAGTTAATTCGATCCTTGGAATCTTTTTAAGTCTTTTGACAAAAGAAATTAGTGAAGTATCAAAAGTCGATATTGGTGCAAAATCAAAATCCATTCTTTTTTCTTTCAACAAGTATTCCAATCTTTTTTTCACAAATATTCCACTTGAAGGAGCATTTGGTTTTGGAAACATTTCTGAAAATATTAATATTTTCATACTCAACCTCAAATCACTTTGATTATGATGTGCTTCGGAAAAACAACAAATTTTGACATTGGAAACATTACCATTTTACTGTCTAGTACTTTTTATAAATTCTATAAAAAAACTGTTATGATCATTCTTATCATTGCAGGATGTTAATAGTCTCTGATTTTATTTCTGATGACGCAATATTATCTCAGCTATTTTCTTTCCTGCGTCACCTTGACCATAAAATTGTTCGAAAGGACATTTATTTAAAGAACTTTCCAGCGCTTTCTGAACTATTAACTCTTTTTGGGTATCAGCCAGATAGTTCCAATTAGCTTCTACAAGTTCAATCCACCCTGTATCCGGCATTAACACTATTGCCGAAACACCTGCGAAGTACGCTTCCTTCTGTAATCCACCGCTGTCTGTTATCACCTTCAAAGAATTTGTCAACAGAGCTACAAGCTCGTGATAAGGTACTGGATCTATTACTCTGGTCTTTCCCAACAAATTCCACAGATTTTTCTGATTTATAACCTTTTTCGTTCTAGGATGCATGGGAAAAACAACAGGAATTTCACGGGATATTTCTCCCAATGCCGTTAGGATATTTCTTAATCGTTCTTCGTTATCTGTGTTGAAGTCTCTATGGACAGTGGCAAGGATATAATTTTTTCTCTGTAATCTATACTTTTTGAGAACTTTTTGAACGTCTATACTATCTTTTACCTTCAGAAAAAGATCATACATAACGTCTCCAACAAAATACACACCTTTGGATATCCCTTCTGATTTGAGATTATCAACCGCTCTTTTTGTTGGGCAAAATAAAAATCTGGAGATATGATCAGTAACTACCCGATTTATTTCTTCAGGCATATCTTTGGGTTCCTGCCTTAAACCAGCTTCGACATGAGCAACAGAGATTTTTAGTTTTGCCCCTACAAGAGCACCAGCTATGGTAGCGTTAGTATCTCCATACACAATCAATACATCGGGTTTTTCTTTAATCACAACCTCTTCAAGCCTGATCATTGTCGTCCCGGTTTGATATGCGTGGGTACCAGAACCCACAGAAAGGTAATAATCAGGCTTTTTCAGTTTGAGATACTTGAAAAAAACATCAGACATATTTACGTCGTAATGCTGACCTGTATGAACAAGAATTTCACGCATTCCAAGTGCCCTTAATTGCTCTCCCACTACTGCCTCTTTGATAAATTGTGGACGCGCTCCGATAACTGAAAGAACCTTCACTGTTATCTCTTCCTTTCTTAGGAATCTATAACTCTCATGATAAAATCGATAAATTCTCTTTCTTTCTTTTCATTCCAAACATAATGGTCTTGCTTTCGACTTATGTTTAATAGAAGTTTTTCATATTCCACTTTACTTTCCCAAAAGGCTGTAATTTTTTCCGCACTTTCTTTTGGATTATCTCGATCTATTACAACACCGATTCCGTCATTTTCAATTAATTCTCTCATACCCAAAAAATCTTTATCGAGTATCACCGGTGTTCCCGCAGCTATCGAATCAAAGAACTTATTTGGCATGGAATACACGTATTTGTTCAAGTAATTTCCTTTCTTATTTCTACAACTATACGAGACTATTGAAAATGCTGCATTAGAAATTCTTTCTATCATCTTCTCATATTTCAAAAAGGGGAGCTTCTTTATTTCGAAAGGAGCCTTTATATCAGTGCCAATGGAAACAATCGAAAATCCTTTGGAATTTAATATTTCAAATATTTTCAATTCATTTTCTATTTTTCTTTCCGTAGTCCCAGCAAAAATCACTTCTTTTTGTCTTTTGATTTGGTTAATTGGTGGAATTTTAAGATTCCCGTAATTTGGAAAGTTAAAAGCCTTCAAATCAGGTTTCCATTCTTTAGCATCTTCCAAGAATTTCTTTGAAACGAAAACAGTTCCGTCTGACTTCATTATCATATGTCTGTATAGCTTTTGTCCCAACCACATTTTTATAGATCTAGGAATTTGTTCAACTCCAAAAAGATATTCCTCTGGAACATATTCATGAAAATCGGTAATTATTTTTACGTTCTTTCTGGAAAGCAATCGAAAAATAGCCAAGGGTTTTACGGTAGCAAAGTGGTGTATATAAGCAAGGTCAAATGACAATTTATCAACAATTCTCAAAACCTCTCTTTCGTACTTGTACCTGTTCACAAACTCCTTAAAGGGGTTTGTACACAGTTTGTGGTAAACTGGCAAATATTCAATGTTTCCCTCTGTGTAAGATTTTTCACTTGCATCCTCTGTCCAATAAATGTATAGTACTTTGAAGTGTCTCGAAAAAGCCTTTACCGTCCTAAAAACCCTTTTATCCATTTTCTTATGAAGATATCCTACAACAACTATCTGCATAACTAACCTCCAGGGCATTTGTGGTGCCACCTAATTTTTACTGGTATGAACGTCGTACAAAAATTAGCTTGATCAAAGCCATTAAAGAACCTATCCCATAAGAAACATGCAAACTAAGAAAAGTAAAGAAAGCCAATGGAAATGCCAGCAAATTTTTAAGTCTAAAGCTTATCTTCAGAGAAAAATACACGTTTAGCAACATATACAATCCCAATACAACCATATAAAGTTTAGCCAGGATGGGACTAAACATCGACAGAAAACATCCTAAAACCAAAAACAGAACAAAGAAAAGAGGGATTAAATGTCTAAAAGAAAAGGGTACTTTTGCAAACTTCGTGCTGTATATTACCCAGAAACCATTCGCAAAATTATTCTTCCACAAACTTGTAAAAGTATCTCTAGCATAATAATACGAACTTACTTGAGGTACCAACAAAGTTCTGGCTCCAATTCTCTTTAAACGCAGATTCATTTCGATATCCTGATTTCGCACCAAATTTTCGTTGAAGAGTCCGGCTTTATCAAAAAGTTCTTTTTTATAAAGCCCGTAAGCAACGGTATCAACATAAGATTCTTTATCACATCTGATTCTGTATTTGGCGCCACCAACACCAAAAGGATTACTCAATACAGAGGCTATTACCTTTGCTTTTATACTACTATTTCTGGGAAGTGTTATCATCTTTCCGCCGACAATCTCCGCTTTTTCTTCGACAATTTTTTGCGCACAGGTGGAGATGTAGTCTCTGGAGTATATTGCGTGGGAACTGGCAAGCATAATGATTTTTCCGGAAGCATTTTTAATACCTATGTTCAAAGCATTTGGTGTGTATTTATCCGGGTTATCATACAGTCTTATGTTTTTATAACGAGACATATACTCCTTTACAATTGTTCTCGTATTATCCTCACTCATTCCATCTACAACAATTATTTCAAACCTATTTTCAGGATAAGCTTGATCCAGAAAAGACTCTATGCATTTTCCAATAAAATTCTCTTCGTTTCTTACCGGAATAATAACTGAAACGGTTGGCAATTCCAAAGAAGACACTCCTTTTGATCGTTGTGAGCTATCTCTCATTAAAGCTATAAACAACAGAATCCCCTCTTCTACATTGAAATACCGAGGGGTTAGGTAAAGCCTCTAAAGAAATTATACATCACTATACATTAACTGAACTTTATATTCAAAATTGAACTGTTTAATTCCAAAATGACAAATTATCAAAAGCAATGGAGGAAAAAAGTGGGGGAGCGAGGAAATAGCGATGCTATTTCCTCTGAAGCTTCAACCCTGAAGCTTGGAAAGAGGCAGATTTTTCCTGTCTTTGAACGTTACTTCCAGGAGGTTGAGCTCTTCATCAGTTTTGATCCTGAGATCGTCTTTGGTTCTGAAGATTGTTTTTCTTTCTTCTCTCATCGCTTCTCACCTCCTTGATGATTTCACGCGTCGAATCCTAAATAATCTAATATAATAATACCACGAATTCGGGAGAAAATCAACGTATACCGGCGTATATTTCTTGTTACTTTAGTTAACGCCAGATAATCACACCCTACTATCCGTAATTGCGATTTCTATAATCCCATGTGTGCTCAGGGGTGAATGTGTTTACCTTCAGGATGGATGTATCAACTGAAATTAGAGTTGTTGTTATGTGCCTGAGGAACAAAAAGGGAGAGCGTTAAACGCTCTCCCTTAATTGATTCAATGGATTACTTCATCAGTACTCTGGCATCGGTGGGGTAGTTTCTTTCTTCTCTTCGGGTTTCTCAACAACAGCAGCCTCTGTTGTAAGTAGAATACCAGCAATAGATGCTGCATTCTGGAGAGCGCTCCTTGTAACCTTGACTGGATCGACGATTCCAGCTTCAAACATGTCGGTAAATTTGTCACGGAGTGCATCGTATCCATGGGACGGATCGTCAACAGAAAGAACTTTGTCAACGATGACAGCTCCGTCAAGACCGGCGTTAGCAGCGATCTGTCTCATCGGAACATCAAGAGACTTGTAAACGATCTTAACACCGATCTTCATGTCAGGATCTTCAACCTCATCGATGAGTTTTTCAACGGTCTTTTTAGCTCTCGCCAGAGCAACGCCACCACCGGCCACGATTCCTTCCTCGACAGCTGCTCTAGTAGCGCTGAGAGCATCTTCGATTCTGTGCTTCTTCTCTTTGAGTTCGGTTTCTGTTGCAGCACCGACCTTGATAACGGCAACACCACCGGCGAGTTTCGCGAGTCTCTCCTGAAGGGTTTCCTTTTCGTATTCAGATGTTGTCTGTTCGATCTGAGCTTTAATCTGACCTATTCTCTGTTTGATCTTTTCGGGTTCACCTTTTCCATCAACAATGATGGTATCGTCTTTCTTGACCTTCACCATTCCAGCGGTACCAAGATCATCAAGTGTGGCATTTTCAAGTGTAAGGCCGACCTCTTCACTGATAACAGTTCCACCGGTCAGGATGGCGATATCCTGAAGCATGGCTTTTCTTCTGTCGCCAAATCCAGGTGCCTTAACTGCGATAGACTCAAGAGTACCCCTCAGTTTGTTGAGAACCAGGGTAGACAGAGCCTCACCTTCGACATCCTCTGCGATAATTACGAGAGGTTTACCGGTCTGTGCGACTTTTTCAAGTATAGGAACAAGGGGTTTGACCGCAGAAAGTTTCTTGTCGGTGATGAGGATATAGGGTTCTTTTATAACAGCTTCCATCTTTTCGGGGTCGGTGACGAAGTATGGAGAGATGTAACCCCTGTCGAACTGCATACCTTCAACAAATTCCACGTAGGTTTCGAGGGTTTTGGAGTCTTCAACGGTAATAACTCCGTCTTCTCCAACCTTGTCCATCGCTTCAGCTATGAGTTCACCGATCTCGGGATCGTTGGCAGAAATAGCAGCAACATGGGCTATATCCTCTCTGCTGGAAAGTTTCTTGGACATAGAGCGGATCTCTTCAACGGCCTTGGTAACAGCCTTTTCGATTCCTTTTTTGACAAGTATCGGGTTAGCACCGGCAGCAACGTTTTTCAGACCTTCTTTAATCATGGCCTGTGCAAGAACTGTTGCGGTGGTTGTACCGTCACCGGCTATATCATTTGTTTTGGAGGCAACTTCTTTAACGAGCTGAGCTCCAAGGTTTTCAAACTTATCTTCGAGTTCGATCTCTTTGGCAATGGAAACACCGTCGTTCGTGATGGTTGGAGAGCCCCAGCTCTTTTCAAGAACAACGTTTCTCCCTTTAGGACCAAGGGTTATCTTAACAGCTTCTGCAACAGCGTCAACACCTCTTTCGAGAGACCTTCTCGCTTCTTCACTGAATTTAAGAATCTTTGGCATTCACACTACCCCCTTTCATTCTTCGACTTTGGCAAGAATATCATCCTGATCAATCAATATATAGTCTTCGTCATCGATCTTGATCTCAGTACCGGCGTATTTGGAAAATATAACCTTATCGCCAACTTTGATATCGATATCCTCGACGTCCTTACCAATTTCAATAACCTCTGCCTTCATC
This sequence comes from Kosmotoga olearia TBF 19.5.1, assembly GCF_000023325.1. Classification (NCBI taxonomy): domain Bacteria; kingdom Thermotogati; phylum Thermotogota; class Thermotogae; order Kosmotogales; family Kosmotogaceae; genus Kosmotoga; species Kosmotoga olearia. Next base: position 1,745,436 of record NC_012785.1, on the reverse strand, counting down.
GGTTTCTCTTTGGCAGTATCGGGAAGAACAATACCGCCCTCTGTTCTTTTCTCTTCCTTTATTGGCTTGATGAGAAGTCTCTCTCCGAGTGGAATAACCTTCATACTGTTACCTCCTTTCGACTTTTATAAATTCTGATTTTTATAAATTAGCACTCTTTATATGAGTCTGCTAATTTAATGATAAACCAGACATAGTTATTCTTCAAGAACAAAAATAACGAATAACACGCGAATATTCTGTAATATGCGGAAATAAAGCCGATTATACTAGTAAAACTACGTATTTCTATTAAAAATGCAAGCAATCCTCTTAGTTTCATTTCTATGGGTTAATTGTCAATTTAAGCTCTTTCGAGTTTCAACATATTGGTAGTGTTAGCCTTGCCAAGTGGAACACCAGCAGTGATTATGAAATTATCTCCCGGATCAAGAAGGTCGAGCTTTCTGGCCTTTTCACTGGCAATCTTCACCATTTCGTCTATCGTTGAACCGAGCTCTAATAGCATGGGTGTTACACCCCAGACCATTCCAAGGCGGTGGTACGTATTCTTGTTTGGGGTAACTGCCAGAATGTGCGAACGTGGTCTGAAACCGGAAACGTTTATTGCCGTGTGCCCTGTATAGGTAGACGAAACGATAAGCTTTATTTTTAATGTTTCGCTTATATCCCACGCCGCGCGGCATATAGCGTCCGTATGGTCGTCGGTGACAACATCTTCGCGAGTCCATTGGAGAAGATAGGGGTGGGCACGAATATACTTTTCTGTGGACAATGCGGTTTTATGCATTACACTCACTGCTTCGATAGGATATTTGCCAACAGAGGTTTCGGCTGAGAGCATCACCGCATCGGTTCCATCGATTATTGCATTGGAGATGTCCGTGGTCTCTGCTCTTGTAGGAACAGGGTTTTCTATCATTGATTCAAGCATTTGAGTAGCTGTTATTACCGGGATTCTATTTTTATTTCCTGCGCGTATTATCTTTTTTTGAGCTATTGGAACTTCTTCCACAGGAATTTCGACACCAAGATCACCCCGAGCTACCATAAGACCATCTGAGACCTCAGCGATAGACTCTATTCTTTTTAGAGCCTGCACTGTTTCTATTTTCGAAATTATCGGAATGCTGCCACCAAAGCTTGAAATGATCTTCTTAGCTTCGATAACATCCTCGGGTTTCCTGACAAAAGACAGTGCAAAGTAGTCTACGCCTTCTTCGATGCCCAACTTTATAAATTCCTTATCCTTTAAAGTAAGAGCTTCTATTCCAAGATCGATTCCAGGAACGTTTATTCCTCTACGGTGCGTTATTTCCCCACCGTTAACGACGGTGGTTTTTATCTCTGTCTCGTTCGTTTCTACAACCTTCAACTTTATTTTTCCGTCGTTTACGAGGATGAAGTCTCCAGAATTAACTTCAGATGGTAGTTTTTTGTAACTTACACTCACTCGCTTATCATCACCAACAATATCCTCTGTCGTGAGAGTGAATAGGTCTCCTTTCTTAAGAACAACCGTATCTGAAGAAAAGTCTCCCGTCCTTATCTTTGGGCCGGCAAGGTCAAGTAATATAGTGATAGGCACAGCAAGTTCTTCACGAATTTTCTTAACTGTTCTAATTCTCCGACGATGATGTTCTAAATCATCATGCGAAGTGTTTAATCTCACCACATTCATGCCAGCTTCTATGAGTTTTTTTAACATATCGGGATTTTCTGTTGCCGGCCCAACAGTACAAACTATTTTCGTCTTCCTCATGGTGTCTCCTCCTACGATCCTACGAAAGGATTTTTGACATTTCTATTAGTTTTTCATCGATTTTTTTCTTCTCGGAAAGAACCTTTTTCAAAGGTATTCTTACCATCTTTCCTGATTGGAGGGCAATCATTGTGCCGAAGTCTTCTTCCTGAAGCGCCTTTATCGCTTCGTAACCCATTCTTGAAGCAAGGATGCGGTCAAAAGCAGTCGGAGAGCCACCACGCTGGACGTGTCCAAGAATGGTTATTCTCGTCTCATAGCCTATTCGATGTTCCATATGCCTTGCGACCGTATAGGCACTTGCCACACCTTCAGCAACCACGACAATGCAATTTATTTTCCCGCGTTTCCTTTCGTTCCAGAGTTTTTCCGCTATGGCATCATAATCTACCGGGATTTCCGGGATCAGTATTGCTTCCGCGCCCGTTGCTAATCCGGAAGCAAGAGCGATATAACCCGAATGCCTGCCCATAACCTCTACTATAAAGGCCCTTTCATGAGATGAAGCGGTATCTTTGAGTTTTTGAATGTTGCCAATAACGGTATTCAAACAGGTATCTACTCCGATACACATATCCGTGTGCGCTATATCGTTGTCTATCGTCCCTGGGATGCCGATTACGGGAATGTCATTTTCTTCCGAAAGAAGCATGGCCCCGGTGAGACTCCCTTCTCCTCCTATTACTACCAATGCTTCTATACCGTATTTTTTCAATATTTCTGCCGCTCTCTTCCTGCCTTCAGTGGTTTGAAACTCTTCGCACCTGGAACTCCTGAGAATTGTACCTCCCTTTTCCATAATCCCGCCAACAGATGCGTAGCTCATCTCTATGAAATCCTCGTCTAAAAGCCCGGAGTACCCTCTTTTAATTCCCACAATCTCTATGTTTTCAGTGACGGCAGTTCTCACAGCCGCCCTTATCGCAGCGTTCATTCCCGGGGCATCCCCACCACTTGTCATTACAGCAATTTTCTTTATCATTATTGATACCTCCTTGCGATAGTATTCGCATACTAAAATCTGGCGTGATTATAGCACATTAATCGCCTTATCTCATTTAAGCTAAGGCTTTATGTTGATTAACTAAGTTTATCGGTCGGTGCTATAATTAATCGGAAGTGAGGTGAAAGCCATGAAAAAGCTTAAAGAAGCTATTCAGCTCTATGAAGCAAAGCTGATCAAAGGCATTCTTGAAAATGAAGGAATTGAGGTGAGATTGCAACCTTCGGACATTGCATACACTGATACAATCTACTTTGGGGAAGGTTCAATCACGGATGTACTTGTACCCGATGAAATGTTGGAAAAAGCAAAGAATATTCTCAAAGAATATAGAGGAAAGGAGCAATAACCGATGGAAAAACTTAAAAGAACTCCTCTTTATCAAGAACATCTGCGACTGGACGCGCAAATGGTGGATTTTGCGGGCTGGGAAATGCCTGTGCAATATACCTCTATACTTGATGAGCATAACACGGTGAGGAACATAGCCGGGCTGTTCGATGTTTCTCACATGGGGGAGATTGAGATCACCGGACCAAACGCACTTATTTTTGCAGATTATCTTGTAACGAATTCCGTTTCCGGTTTAAAAAATGGCGAGATTTGTTACACACCCATGTGTAACGAAAACGGCGGCGTTGTAGACGACCTCCTTGTGTACAGGTTCTCTGAGGACAAGATCCTTTTCGTGGTTAATGCGGCAAATACAGACAAAGATTTTGAGTGGGTAAAAAAACACTCTGCCAGATTCAATGTCGAAGTCAAAAACATCTCTTCTGAAACAGCTCAGCTGGCCTTCCAAGGCCCCCGGGCGGAAGAATTTTTGCAGGAAATAGCACAGGTAAAACTCAGCGAAATTCCTTTCTATCATTTCACAGAAGGAAAGGTTGTTGGAATCGATTGTATCATCTCCAGAACAGGCTATACCGGAGAGGATGGGTTTGAGCTCTACACATCTCCTGAAGGGGCTGTTCCCCTCTGGCGAAAGATCCTTGAGATAGGTGCCCCCTATGGCGTTAAACCCATCGGGCTTGGAGCAAGAGATACATTGAGATTTGAAGCCTGTTATATGTTGTACGGTAATGAGCTCAACGACGAGATAACTCCTCTAGAGGCAGGCCTTAAATGGACAGTGAAGTTGGACAAAGATTTCATCGGAAAGGACAAACTTCTGAAGCAGTTGGAAAACGGCTTGGAATACAAGCTTCGCGGAATAGAGCTCGTTGAAAAAGGTATCCCGAGGCACGGTTACGAGGTGTACGCTGATGGAGAAAAAATTGGTTGGGTAAGCAGTGGAATGCTTTCGCCGACATTGAAAAAGCCAGTGGCCCTGGCCTATCTCAAGAAAGGATACTGGAAAAGAGGAACAGAAGTTGAGATTAAGATAAGGAGCAAGATGGTAAAAGCGGTTGTAACCAAAACACCATTTTATAGAGGTTCAGTAAAATCAAAAGGTTAATAAAAGGAGGTTATCTGTCATGAAAAAGTTTGCAAAGTCTCATGAATGGATTTCCATCGAAGGTGAAATTGGAACAGTAGGCATAACGAATTACGCCCAGGAACATCTCGGAGATATTGTTTATGTTGAACTTCCGGAAATTGGAAAAACTGTGAGTAAAGAAGAGGTTGTTTGTACGGTTGAATCTGTTAAGGCTGCAAGTGATATTTACGCTCCTGTATCCGGTGAAATTGTTGAAATCAATGAAGAACTTGACACGACACCAGAACTCATAAATCAGGATGCAGAAGGAGAAGGCTGGCTTTTTAAGATAAAGCTTTCAAATTCTGATGAACTCAACGAGCTCATGGACGAAGAGGAGTACAAGGCTTTTTGTAAAGAGGAGGAATGACATGAAAGAACGTCATTCTTACATTCCTCACACCCCGGAAGAAATAAAATCGATGTTAGAAACGATAGGAGTTCCCAGTATTGAGGAGCTTTTTTCAGATGTTCCGAAGGTTTTTGATTTTGAACTCGCTCTACCAAAAGGTTCGGATGAATTCAGTGTTTATCGTGAAATGAAATCTCTTGCCGAAAGAAATACAAATCTCGAACAACTGGCAGTGTTTCGTGGTGGTGGTATATATCATCATTACATTCCATTTGTAGTTCAAGCTCTCGCATCTCGAAGCGAATTTCTCACTGCTTACACGCCTTATCAGGCTGAGGTTTCCCAGGGGACCTTGCAAGCTCTTTACGAGTTCCAGACGATGATCGTTGAGCTTACAGGAATGGAAGTCGCCAATTCTTCTATGTATGATGGGGCAACAGCTGTCGCTGAAGCGGCTCTTATGGCCGTAAGGACAAATAGGAAAGATAAAATTATTGTTGCAAAAAATGTGCATCCTGAATATAGGGAAGTCATCAGAACCTATTGTTCTGGACAAAACATAAAGGTTGAAGAAGTCAACTTTGATAAAAACAGCGGGAATATCGACCTTGAAACACTCAAATCAAAACTCACAGATGATGTTTCCGGAGTAATTGTTGGTTATCCGAATTTTTTCGGAGTAATTGAGGATCTAAAAATTATTCGTGAGTTGCTTCCGGAAAAAGTTATGTTCATAGTTGTAGCTAATCCGATTGCACTATCACTTCTTGAGGCCCCTGGAAAGCTTGGTGCCGATATCGTTGTCGGTGAAGGTCAGCCACTGGGAAACCCTCCAAACTTCGGTGGCCCTGGTTTTGGTTTCTTTGCTACTTTGGAAAAATACATCCGAAAGATGCCAGGAAGAATCATTGGAGAGACAAAAGATACTGAAGGAAGAACAGGGTACGTTATGGTGCTTCAAACGAGGGAACAACATATCAGGAGAAGTAAAGCAACATCTAATATTTGTTCCAATCATGCCCACAATGCTGTTACTGCTGCCATATATATGAGTGTTATGGGAAAAGAAGGGCTTCGTGAGGTAGCTGAACAATCCTTCGCCAAAGCGCATTCGTTGAAAGAAAGATTACTGAAGCTCGAAGGAGTTACGGAGGTATTCAGTGGGCCATTCTTCCATGAATTCGTTATAAGTTTTAACAAAGATGTGGAATTTATTAATTCGGAACTCATGAAACATAAAATTCTCGGACCTTTGAATCTAGAGAAATGGTATCCAGAGATGAAAAGTTGTGCGCTTTTCTGCACCACGGAAGCTGTAAGAAATGCAGATATCGAGTTTCTTCTTGGACGTCTGGAGGAGATATTATGACTATATTCGAAAAATCAGTCACTGGAAGAACAGGATACACACTACCCGAGGAGAAAAAAGACGAAATTCGTCCTTCAGACTACATACCTGAACATCTTTTAAGGAAAGAATTACCAGGACTCCCTGAGTGCAGTGAAATAGATGTTGTTAGGCATTATACTGAGTTAACCAGAAAGAACTATTCAGTGGATAACGGATTCTATCCGTTAGGTTCATGTACCATGAAATACAACCCTAAACTCAATGAAAAAATCGCCGCACTCGAAGGTTTTTCGTTGCTTCATCCTTACGAACCCATTGAAAAAGTTCAAGGCGCTCTAGAGGTCATGTACAGGCTCCAAACTCTCCTTTCAGAGATTACTGGTATGGATGCCTTCACTCTTCAACCCGCTGCAGGCGCCCACGGAGAATTGACAGGAATGCTTATAGTCAAAAAGTATTTCGAGGTAAAGGGTGAGAATCAAAGAACAAAGGTCATCGTCCCGGATTCGGCTCACGGTACAAATCCTGCATCGGCTTCTATGGCCGGATTCCAGGTAGTAGAAATCAAGTCCAACGATAATGGAATAATTGATCTCGATAACCTCGAGGCTGCTCTGGATGAAAGTGTCGCAGCTATAATGCTTACAAACCCGAACACCCTGGGTTTGTTTGAAAAGGACATTATAAAAATTGCTGAAATGGCCCATAAAAATGGCACCCTCCTCTATTATGACGGGGCTAACCTGAACGCTATTATGGGAAAGGTCAGGCCCGGCGACATGGGGTTCGATATAGTCCATCTCAACCTGCATAAGACATTCTCCACACCGCACGGCATGGGAGGTCCAGGAAGCGGGCCGGTGGGCGTTAAAGGTCATTTGAAGGAGTTTCTCCCGATACCTGTAGTGGATTTAACAGACGAGGGTTACATCCTGAAAACCGATCTCTCACATTCTATCGGAAGAATTAGGAGTTTCTATGGAAATTTTGGCGTGGTTGTTAAGGCATTGGCTTATATTCTTATGCTTGGTAAAGATGGTCTAACCTATGCAAGTGAGATAGCTGTTCTAAATGCTAACTATCTCAGGACAAGGCTCTCTGAATTGATACCAACAGCTTATCCAGGTTTGTGCAAACACGAGTTTGTACTCGATGGCACAAAATTAGTCAAGGAATATGGGATCAAGACTCTCGACCTCGCTAAAAGGATGCTGGACTACGGTGTACACCCACCAACTATATACTTCCCTCTTATCGTTCATGAAGCCTTAATGATAGAACCAACAGAAACAGAAAACAAAGATAATCTTGACCATTTCGTTGAGGTGGTAAAAAAGATCCTTGAAGAAGCAAAAAAAGATCCGGAATTCGTTAAAAATGCCCCGTACAACACACCTATAAAACGCCTTGATGAAGTTACGGCTTCCAGAAAGCCAAAGGTAAGATGGATACCCAAAGAACAATAACCCAGGATGACGGGTTGAAAGATTTTAAGGTCTATGATATTATACTCACTGAACGAGCAGGCGTAGCTTCAATCGGTGGAGCGCCGCCTTGGTAAGGCGGAGGTTGTGAGTTCGAGTCTCATCGCCTGCTCCACCAAACAAGCCCCCGACCAGGGGGCTTGTTATTTTTCTATTTTTCTTATGAATTCCATCACAGACGACGAAACCTTTTCTTTTTCTACATCCATGGTAATTATATGACCACTTTCTTCAAGGGACACAAGCTTCCTCTTCTCCGATGAAATACCGTGGTATACAAGCTCTGCATTGCTATACGGTACGGTTCCATCTTTTTTAGAATAAACCACGAGACAGGGGGCTGTCACCCTTCTCAAATTCTTTCTAACCATTGCCATAAGTTTGTTCATTTCCCACGCCTGAGGTATAGGATCGGCATCATACGAAACAGTTTCAACGTTGCCCTTTGGGTCTTTTGGCCGAGTTTTGACAAAATACTTCATTAACCACGTTAGTTTTAAGTCCATTCTGTTCAGTTTTATAGGGGCAGCCAGAGGGAATATCCCATCGATATCACCAAATATCTCAGCTAACGCCAATGTAAGCGTTCCACCCATGGAGAGCCCGCCCACAAAAACTTTTTTGTACTTCGATTTCAAATCAATGTACGCATCGACTACCTTTCTCAGCCAATCCTGATACCTTGTTGTTAGCATATCTTCAATAACCGTACCATGACCGGGCAGCCTTGGGACATCCACGGAGTAACCGCTTTCGTTCAAACAATGAGCAAGTTCTTTGAGCTCAAAAGGGCTTCCTGTAAAACCATGAATCAAGAGAACAGCGTTATCATTGCCTTCCAGATGGATACTTTCCGCACCTTTCATTACTTTCGGAGTTCTCGAAAAATTAAACATTAACATCACCTCAAGCTATGCATCAGACTTGTTTTATTAGACTTGTTTTATTCATGTATTATACCTAACAGGTTCTTTAAATCCAACTTCCAAAAACTGCAAGAATCACCAAAACTACCAGGAAAATAAACCGCCTCATTCTCTCGCCTCTATGTTTTACCTTGTAAGAAATGTTGTGACAAATCGTTTGATATACATTCATTATACTAAAGTAACCTACTAATTCTGGCTAAAATTGTCTCCTATCCCGGATTCTTGTTTGTTTACAACTTTTTCCAAAAAAACTTTTTTGAACAAACAGAACAACAAATGCTCTGATTCTCCTTACTTACATCCTCCAAAACAGTGAAATGCGAGATATGAGTGGTCTTGTGTTAAAATTAGATTGACAAGTTCAGCAGGATTCTAAATTACTTTAAGGGAACCTGGCTGTAATGTAAGGAGGAGTGTTTTCCTTATTCAGGAAATGAAGAGGTGATACTTTTTGTTAGAGGTTACATATGGTTCCCGAATTATACTCGTAGGCAAAAGTCAGAAAGATGCAAAAAGGCTCCTGGAAGCCTTCCCGGATAGCTTTGATGTTAGATATATCGAAGAGATTAACGATGACCTATGGAAATATTCAGACCTTCTCGTGTTTGACTTTTTAAACACGGAAATCCTCCAAAAGTGCCGTGAAGGCAATGTACCTTATTTGTTCTTGCTTTCAGATATCGAAAAGGTAAAAAAATACAATTTAAAGACTTTTGAATACCTGATCAAAGGTCCCGGTTATTTACATTATCTCAGCAGTGTTGTTTTCTTCATGCTTGAGAAACAAGGTCTTGAAAGGAGGCTGAAATTCGAGAAAGAAAAGTATTTTAATCTCGTTAACAGTATGGGCTGTGGTATCCTTGTGATAAGAAAGAGAGATCATAGGATTATTTTTTCTAACCGTGTCGCCCAGAATATCCTTGGATATTCTGAAGACGAGCTCTCCAGAATGGTCTTTGATGAATTAACAACCAATGTCAAAACAATAAAAAAACTCAATTCCGGAAGCATCAAATGTTTGGAAACTACCCTGAAGACCTCTTTAGGCGATATACGCTATGTTAGGTGCAACACTTCAGAAATGGTCTATGGCGCAGAGGTTGTCTCACAATTCACATTTATGGATATAACCCAGGAAAAAAGGAATCGCGAAGAAATCGCCTTTCAGTGGAATTTTCTGGACAATGCCGAAGAAATAGCCATGGCGCTTGATAAAGAAGGAAAAATCGTTTATCTCAACCAATTCGCGGCGAAATCCCACGGATACGAACTCGAAGAAATGTTAGGCACCCCTGAAAGATTGTATTTAAAATTTACTGAGAAAGAGCTTGAAGAACAAAAGAACATCCTTAGAAAAAACAAACGATGGGAAGGCGATGAATGGCGGATAAAAAGGAATGGCAGTCTCTTCATTACGAGTACCAAAAGGACTCTAATCGAAACTGAGCTGGGGAAACTTGAGCTTGTAGTCGCAATGGATGTAACAGAAAGAAGAAAGCTTCAAGAAAAACTGGAACTGCATTCACTGATTCTGAAGAATGTGAGAGAGGTTGCTTTTGCTTTAGATATTAATGGTAGACTTATATACATGAACGAAGCCGCCGAAAGGTTCTTTAAGGTGGAGTTCGACAGCGTTTATGGATTACAGGCAGAAGACATAAAACCCAAACTTTTGAAAAACTTCATAACGCTTGTGTGGAAAAAGAAAGAAATTACCGATAACGAACTACTGGAAGTGGTCGACGAAAAGGGCACAAAAATACTCATTGAATATTCCTCACAAATAGTTAAAAATGTTCAAGGAGAAGAAATTGCGGTTGTTTTCGCCATAAGAACAAACGAACATCTGAACAAATTACTTGGCGAACTCCTAAGGAAATCTGACTTGCTGTATCATATGCAACAAATGCTGGTTGCTGTGGATCTTGAAGGTCGTATTATTTACGCTAACAACCAGTGGCTCAAACACAATGGATTCACGGATTTATCCGAGGTTCATGGAAAAAAATTAGTACCCAATTTCGTGAAGATAACTTTGAAAGAAAGAAATCTTGTAAAGAAGGAAATCTCTAGCAATGGCTTCTGGAAAGGCCGGCTTATTCATTTATTCGGAGGCAAAAAATCGTACTCAGTCGATACAATCATCGTCCGTCTTAAAAATGAGGAAGGATATTTTATGGCTGATGTTATTATTATTCCTCTAAAAAGAAAAGAAAAAGAGGATTCGGAGGGAAACTATGAGACAGGAACAGCTAAAGAACATGGATGAGCTCCTGCTATTCAAAAAAATAAAGCGTGCGGTAGAAAAAGAAAAACTCGAGAGTCTGGTGGATTTTCTCGTAAGGGAAATGAAATTCAGGATCTGGAAAAAGAGTTATGTGGAGTGGGACAGAGAAGGGAGCAATCTGAAATCGATACCCACAAACCATGCTCTTCTGGTTCTTTCCGCTTCTTTCGAGATAGGAGAACATTATCCGGAACATCTTTTCCTTGCTCTGTCTCAGGCGATTTACAATATACGAGAGCGATATCTATGGGAATACACAAAACCTGAAAAATCAACCAGTGCCGACGGCGAACTCGAAGAATTTGGAAGGGCTTTGTTTTATGGCCAGACCCCGGAAGCCGTAGCGCTTTTCAAAAAACTTCAGGGAGAGGCAATCGCATTAAAACCGGAACTCGAAGATCTCCTCTTTTTCTTTGGAATAATCGAAGTGGAAGAAACAACCCGAAGGCAAATGAGAAATCTCGGCCATAAAGCTATAGCTGTTGAGAAAGCCTATAAACTCGTGATAAAGTGCCCGAAAAATGCTGACTATTTCTACGACTGGATGGTTAGATACCTTTCTTCACAACCGGTCATTCTTCCCCTTTATGATGAGTTAACCGCGAACTACACGTTAAGCGACAAATGGTGTGGAAATGCCATGAGGTTTGACGATGACGTGTTTGAATTGATCTACGACGGACTGTATCACAACAGAGGAATAATAACCACAATGGAAAAGGCTTTGAATGCTGGATATAGCCCGGACTCCGTAAGAAAATCCCTGGCGTTATCGGCGCTCAGGTTCATGATTGAAAGGCGTATTGATTCGACCTTTTATTTCATCCATCTCTTCAATTATCTACACGCAAGTGAGCAATACTTCCAGAGACACAGAAACCTACGTTCACTACAGGCCCTTTTCGTTCAAGGATTGTATTGTGAGAGGGTTCTAAACGAACGCTGTGGGATGGGTAACGACCAGCAAAATTACGAAGTTACAAGTAAAGATGAACTCGTCAAGGAGATTTTGTCGATAGACGCTACCGTATCAGGAGGTCATGATTTAAAATTCTTATCTTCGGTGCTGGAAGAAATGAAGACCGCTCCGGCATGGGCCGAAGAATACTATCTCAAAGCACTTACAAAACATCTTTCTCTCGCCAGAAAAAGCCACAAAGTTCTGGAAATCCTCCAGAAACTCTAATCGCACAGTGTTAGAAGCTTTTTCATGACTCTCGCAAATCCAGCTTCATCGTTCGAAGGTGCAATGACATCGGCAGCCTTTTTTGCTCTTTGAGTGGCATTTGCCATAGCAATAGAGAATCCACAACGTTCAAAAAGCGAAATGTCGTTATCATTGTCCCCAAAAGCTATTAATTTTCCGATATCGATCTCCAGGTGTTTGCAAAGAATCTCCAGGGCTTTCCCCTTCGAGACCCCTTTGGGAACAATATCAAGATATGTACTGAAAGACCTTACAAAATCGACTTCAGGAAAAATTTCGCTGAACTCCAATCTGAGGTTATCAATTTGCTCTGAAGGAGCTATCATCAAAAGTTTAATGGTCGGGTGTTTAGAAAGATAATTTGTCAAATCTTCAACAACCATAAAATCAACACCAGAATGTGAAGCATAGGATCGAGCTTCTTCACAGTCTTTTGGAACAACTAACCTGTCGTCAACATATGCTTGAATATACATATTGTTACTCAAGGCACGCTCAACGATCCTTACAGCAGTATCCTGTAAGAGTACCTGATTAAAGATATTCTCACCATTCACATACACAACAGCACCGTTATACGCGATTATGGGATAAGCCTTATCAGAGATTTTCGATATAAAATTCTTCACAGAAGTAAGCATCCTACCACTGGCAAATATCACTCGTAAGCCTTTAGCCTCAAGTTCTCTGAAAACTTCAAGGTTTTCTATCGGGATCTTCTCTTCGCTGTCTATAAAAGTTCCATCTATATCGATAACGACACCATTAATCACCGTTTTCACCATCCATAAATGTTGTATTATAATCGTTAGTTATCGGCATTCGCCAATCTTTTCCAAAGGCCCTCCTTGAAATTTTTATTCCAGGTGCCCCCTGCCTTCGCTTATATTCATTTTTCTTAAGCAGCTTTAGCGTGAAGTTCACAGTATTATTATCGAAACCATGTTCGAGTATTTCATTGGCTGAAAGCCCTTCCTCTATAAAAAGTTTCAGGATTTTATCCAGTGTTTCGTATGGAGGAAGTGTGTCCTGATCTGTCTGGTTTGGCCGGAGTTCAGCCGAAGGCGGTTTTTCAAAAACTCTTCTGGGGATTATCTCGGTTTTCTTAGTACGGTTGAAATAATCTGCCAATCTATAAACGTCCGTTTTGTATACGTCTTTAAGGACGGCAAAGCCTCCAGCCATATCGCCATAAAGGGTGGCATACCCCGTAGCCAGTTCGCTCTTGTTGCCGGTTGCCAGAACAAGCCAGCCGAATTTGTTAGAAAGTGCCATAAGGATGTTGCCTCTTATTCGTGCCTGTATATTTTCTTCCGTTACATCCTGTTCTCTTCCTTTAAAAGCATCAGAAAGCGTTCCAAGATATGAATGATAAATCGCAGTTATAGGAACGGTCAGGGTTTTTATCCCGAGATTCTTTGCAAGCATTTTGGCATCTTCAATGCTCGTGTTGGAGGTGTACTCTGAAGGCATCAACACACCAACAACGTTTTCCCTTCCGAGTGCCTCAACGGCTATACAAGCTGCAAGAGAAGAATCCATACCACCACTGAGACCGAGGGTCACGGTACTAAAACCATTTTTCTTTACGTAGTCTCTCAAACCAAGGACAAGCGCATTGAAAATTTCCTCTATGCCTTCCGCTATCCTGTGAGAAGTCAAAAACTCGATGTTATCACGAAGTGTGAAGCTTATTTCCTTTTCTTCCAGTTCAGCATTCGCTTTGAAGCTTTTCCGCTTTCCTTCATAAAGATTGTATCGAGTTGCGATATCGAGGTCCAGATCCGTAATGAACAGTTCCTCCTCAAACCCTCGTGCTATGAAGCTCCTTCCGTCTGGCAGAACAACCGCGCTCAATCCATCGAAAACAAGCTCGTCCTGGCCTCCAACGAGGTTGCAATAAGCGATTGCACAGGAGTATTCTGAAGCGCGTGTAGATAATAATTCCAAACGTTTTCTTGACTTTCCGGCAGTGAACGGAGAAGCGGAAAGGTTTATTATGAGGTTTGCCCCGAATATCGTTTGTTCATTTATTGGCCCTGAAGGGACCCAGAGATCCTCACAGATGTTCACGCCAATGCGGAGGTTTTTGTTTCTCAGAATTAAAGCCTTTTTTCCGGCCGAAAAATATCGCTTTTCGTCAAAAACTGAATAATTTGGGAGATGCATTTTGCGATAAACAGCGACTTTTTCTCCGTTATGAAGAACCGCAGCGGCGTTGTATATCTCAAAGTCAAAATCAACGAATCCTAAAATCACAAGAAGTTCCTTATCTATTGTATATTCTCTGACCTTTTCAAGAGCTGAAAGATTATCTTTTATGAACCCCGTGCGCAGAACGAGATCCTCTGGGGGATAACCAGTAATCGCCAATTCCGGAAAAACAAGAATGCTAACTCCTTTTTTCTCTGCAAGATCTATGTATTCATTTATCTTCGTTACATTACCTTTCAAATCCCCAACTGTGGTGTTGATCTGTGCGAGTCCAAGTCTAACTATCATTTGAACAAACCTCCCAGATGTAGTTAAAATGATTTATAAGCCTGTCTACAATCTCTTTCAATTCAATTATAACAATGATTTCTCGATTTCTTTCCCAGGCACTTAAAGTGAGATTGGCGGAACCAAAAATCGCGGTTTTTCTATCGATAATTATTATCTTATCGTGAACCCTCCACTCGTTGGGGTTGACTCTCACCCGCATTCCCGTTGTTACCCATTTGAAGACGGGTGAAGAATTTTTGTTCCAGGAATCAATAACCCCTTTCACCTCGATCCCCTGAGCGCTTTTGAGTTTTAAAACGCTGAGGATCTCGGGATCTGTAAAAGCATAAGATAAAAAGAGAATCTCGTCTTTTGCATTTGTAAGCTCTTCAATAACCCGCTTCTTGGATTCCGGTGCAGGGGTAAGATAAATTTCAATACTTTGGAAAACATCGAAATAATTATTTCCAGAAATGACCGCCGAATATATTTCAGTGAACGCTTGTACAATCTCCTCATTATCAGTTATTATGAACACATTGGAATCATCAACCAGTCCAGATTGAGAGAAGTTCCCGGTTCCAAAAACAAGAAAACTGTTGTCTACCAGTAAAAACTTAGCGTGAATCAACGCTGAAGAACTGTCAGTGAGTAATTTGAATTTAGGTTTTTTTGACAGTGTCCTCGTAACAGAAGAATCGTCAACAATTGCCTCAACAAAAACGCCTCGCTCAACTGCATCATTCAATGATTCGATTATCCTGTCAAGATCAAGGGAATAAGCTACCAAAAGAACTGTGCTTTCGGCCGTATCAATAAGCTTCACCAATTCGTAAGGTACATCACTATTTTCTGTGGATACAACCCGCCATGTTGCGTTAGTGATTGAAACCAAAAAAAGTATGAAGATGAACAGAAACAGTTGTCTTTTCATATAGAATCACCTTAAATTAAGAAAAAACGGGGAACCAGGTTCCCCGCTGGTGGAGTCGAAGGGATTCGAACCCTCGGCCTTCACAATGCCATTGTGACGCGCTCCCAGCTGCGCTACGACCCCACTTCGTCAAAGATTATACACTACACCAATTATAATTTCAATAGCCTTTACCCTTATTTTATCTTTACTTTCGAGCGTCCGAGCCAGGTAATGACAACCGGTGCCGCTATGTGCAACGAAGAATATGTACCGACTACAACACCTACCATGATTCCAAAGGCAAAGGGTCTAAGAACTTCTCCAGAAAATATAAAGAGCATCAGAACGGCTGTGAACGTTGTCAAAGACGTATTCAAAGATCTAACGATAACCTCGTTGATGCTCCTGTTGACGATTTCCTCTATGCTTTTCCCTCTAAGCTTACGGAGATTTTCCCTGACCCTGTCATATACAACAATAGTATCATTAAGAGAATACCCCAGCAACGTTAGAAGTGCGGCAACCACAGGTGCGTTTATTTCTATGCCAAAGATACTATAGAAACCGAGTGTTATGAGTATATCGTGAACAAGAGCGATAATTGCACCAATACCAAAAGAGAACCTGAAACGTATTGTTATGTAAAGCAATATAAGAGCAACAGCAACGATAACCGCTGTCCATGCATACCCTTTGATCTCCTGAGCAGCGAACCCTGAGATTCTGTTTACCGAAAGAATATTGCTGCTTTTTACTCCCTTTGAAGTAAGCGCTTTAATGATATCCTCTTTGAGCCCCTGCTCATTTTCCGAATTGACAACAATAGAGAACCTGGCAAGCTGATCAGAACTACCTTCTTGAGTTAACGGCTTCTGCTTGATGATTCGAGCAGATTCAAAGATGGGATTCACGGAACTCAAAAGTCCTCTCATCTCGCCGACAGACATTTCTAAATCTGAAACTGTAACGCTGATCTCTATACCGCCGGTGAAATCCACGCCGAGGTTAAAACCCTTAGTGAACACCATGACGAGCGTCAATGCTACAAGCACCAATGATAGAGTAAGGAATCCCTTTCTTTTACCAACAAAATCAAAGTTGTATCTCATCTTTTATCGCTCCCTTCACCGCCGGTAGCCTTTACGTAGCGTGCAGCATTGATGCTTCCGGCCATTCCAACGAGCATTGTTCTGGAGGCAACCAGGTTAGTAAACATTGCGCCTAAAACTCCAATTATGAGCGTTACAGCAAATCCCTTAACTGTTCCCGTTCCAAAGTAAAGAAGCACGAGACCGGCAAGAATTGTGGTCAGATTCGCATCAAATATCGTCCAGAACACCTTGTTGAAAGCACTATCAACAGCATTTTCAGGTGTTTTTCCAACTCTGAGTTCTTCTTTGATTCTCTCAAATATGAGAATGTTTCCATCCACGGTCATACCTATTGTAAGGATGATACCCGCAATACCAGGAAGCGTCAGGATCGATCCGGTCAACGCAAGCATTCCGAAGAGAAGGAGCGAGTTATAAAGCAAAGCAACATCAGCAACGAGTCCCATCAAGCCATAGACAAGCACCATGTAAATCATAATGATAACCAGGCCAGCAAGCCCGGCCCAGAGGGCTGATGTTATTATGTCCTTACCCAGAGTAGGAGAAAGTACCCTTTTGTTGAAAGGTTTAAGCTCAACTGGCAGGTTTCCACTGCTGACAAGTATGGCGATCTCCCTGGCTTCATCGATCGTTTGAAGTCCTTCAATAACTGCCTTTCCATCGGAAATCGTTGAAGAGACGATCGGCGCAATGATAACTTTATCATCTAGAACAATCGCCAGTCTTTTCTTTATATCGTTCTCGGGAAGTCCCGATTTGGAAGCTGTGATATCTCTGAAGGTATCTCTACCGTCTCTATTGAACTCCAGAGAAACCATGAACTTACCTTGACCGGGTTGTGGTCTCGGATTTACCAGTGCCTTCGCATCAGTAATGGTACTTCCATCGAGCTCTACATATCTTCCACCGATGTTTATTTTAGGACTTATATAATACCATATCCTGTTTTCAACACCGTTTTCGATCTTTCCATAATGAAAGCTTTTGGTCCAGAAAGGCTCGACTCCTTGAAGTTTGAGTTTGCTTATCTCATAAGCCATTCCAGAAGGCATACCTGGTGTTGCATCTGACGTCTCGATGGCAAGAACATCAGCAAAGTACAATTTACCCGTTTGCCCAACGAGTTTTTCGGCTTTTTCGATATCGGTTATCCCTGGTATCTGCACACGCACCCTAACAGAAGGCACCTCTTCGCCAAAGCTAATACTTGCAACAACCTTCTCAACGGTCGCTTCAGTGAACCCGGCAGCATCAAGCCTCTTTCTAAGCACTTCCACAACTCTATCGGCTATTGTGCTTTGCTCTTCTTTAGGAGTGTCAGTTACCAGAGCATACTCAAGCAGGGCTCCACCTTTGATGTCAAGACCCAATCGAATGTTGGAAGTAATTAGCGACAAAAAAGAACCTCCAGCCGTTTCTCCACGAGGTATAACCAGGGGAAGAAGCGCGAGAACAATAACAATTACAACAACAATGAGACGTTTTTGGTTTGCTCTCATATTGTTTTGTCCGATAGTCGGACAGAGCACCCCCTTTCGAAATATCAGAAATACTTTTTTATGAACCCTTACTCCTGCTTTCTTACTGAATTCCAGGATCTATGTCCGTTGGGGTTCCTTTCCCGAGAATAGCCGTCACGGACCTTCTGGCAATGTCTATCTCTGAACCATTGCCAGTTTTTATCCTTACGGTATTTTCCTTGATGTTTGTAACTTTTCCGATGATTCCACCAACGGTGATTACCCTGTCTCCAACCTTCAATTTGGACATCAGTTCCTTAAATTTCTTGTCCCTACGCTTTTGTGGAAGGATAATCATGAAATAAAACAAACCAATCATTATTACCAGCCACACAATTATACCGGCAAATCCACCTGTGGCACCAGTCGGAACTGGCGATGTGGTCTCAGGAGCAGCGGGACCATAGGCAACAAAACCCAAAATAGGGAACATTTTCTTACCTCCCATTCTGTTCATTCTGTTAGAACATCGTGAACATTTTACCAGAAGAATCTTACCAATTCAATACAGCTTATCGTCTGCCAAATTGAAATCAGCATTGTTGCCACTAAAGCTGTGATATAATTTGGGTTGAATATTCAACAACATGAAAGGAGGAATAAATAATGAAAAATATGCTTCTGAAAGATGCTGAAGAGCGCATGAAAAAAAGCACAGAAAAAATCTCTGAAGAGTTCAGCCATATGAGAACCGGAAGACCTTCGCCTGCAATCCTCGAGGAAATCAAGGTGGATTATTATGGCGTTCCTACCCCCATTAATCAGTTAGCAACGATAAATGTTAGTGAGGATAGGTCTTTAATCATCAGGCCGTGGGAAAAGAACATGCTCTCCCATATTGAAAAAGCTATATTGGCCTCTAATCTGGGATTGACCCCCATCAACGATGGTAACGTTGTGCGACTGAATTTCCCCATTCCGACAACTGAACAGAGGGAAAAATGGGTAAAACTGAGCAAAGAGATCGCTGAAAAGGGAAAAATAGCGGTCAGGAACATCAGGCGTGACGTTCTAAAGGAAGCTAAAGAAATGGAAAAGAACAAGGAAATGACAGAAGACGATCTTCGAAGATTTGAGGAAGAGCTCCAAAAGTTGACCGACAAATACGTTGAAGAAATGGATAAGCTTTTTGAGAAAAAGAAAAAGGAAATCATGGAGTTTTAAAGCAGATGAAGATACCTACTCATATTGCTATCATAATGGATGGCAACGGTCGCTGGGCCAAACAAAGAGGATTACGGAGAACGGAAGGGCATAAAAAAGGTGCTGAGGTCGCAGACAGTGTTGCCCGATGGGCAGCGGAACTCGGGATTCGTTATCTTACTCTGTACGCTTTCTCCACGGAAAACTGGAAACGCCCGAAAGAGGAGGTTGAATTTCTTTTCAATTTGCTCGTTCGTTACATCAACAACCGCTTGAACGAGATCATTAACGAAGGTATAAAACTGAAATTTCTCGGGCGAATTCAACAACTGCCAGGAAATATACGCAGATTTTGTGAGAATATAGAACAGAAAACCGCAAAAAACGACCGCCTGAATTTGATCATTGCCTTAAACTATGGAGGACGTGCTGAGATCATAGACGCTGTAAACAAAATCCTCGCTGCCAAGCTCAAAAAAGTAGATGAACATATCTTTGAACGTTACCTTTATCTCCCCGAAATGCCGGAGCCGGATCTAATAATCAGAACTTCCGGAGAAAAAAGGCTAAGTAATTTTCTAATGTGGGAAAGTGCTTATTCAGAGCTGTATTTCTGTGAAAAGCTCTGGCCTGAGTTTACGAAAGATGATTTTTTACAGGCGATTGAAGATTATTCCAGAAGAAAGAGAAAATTTGGTGCGGTGATAAAGGATGAAGAGTAAATCGGATGTTTTCACAAGAATATTAACTGCATTGACCATTAGCCCATTTGTTGTACTGTGTTTTGTGAGTTACAAATCTCTGGTGGGATTGGTAGCGACTGTTGTCTTCTTTGCCTCTTATGAGTATTTAACCTTCAGTCTTAAAGGGCACGGGCACACCATTGTAAGGTTGCTGGTAAACACCCTTGTGGTTCTCAGTACGATGTTTTATGGGCTTGCTCTGGAAAAATTTGTCTATTCCAACGACAACGCCAAAAGACCTGAACTTGTTTTTTTAATTATCATGATAGCCATTTCCTCCATCGTTATCTTTTCGATAAAGGACCCAAAAAAAGCTAAGGATTTTGTCGTAAATGGTATTTTTTCCCTTTTTTATGTAGCAATGAATCTATCTTTTTTCTTCCCCATATATCTAAAATTCGGGGCAAGTTTAGCGTTGCTTACGCTGGTATCAGTCTGGGTATATGATGCGGGAGCGTACTTTATCGGAATGAGATTTGGCAGGATAAGAATATCACCTTCTTACAGCCCCAAGAAAAGCCTTGAAGGGGTAATAGGAGGGTTTGTAACCACATTCTTGTTCTTTCTTATATACGAAACCGCCAGGGAAATACTCCTATCTGGAGAGATTTTTACTCTCAGCGCAGTCAATTCATTGATACTTTCCGCCGTTGTAGCTTTCTTCGGCACGGTGGGCGATATTGTGGAATCATCATTTAAGAGGTATCATAATGTTAAAGATTCTGGCAGCATTCTTCCCGGGCACGGTGGAATGCTCGATAGAATAGATGGTTTGCTGTTTGTGGTGCCCATGTTTTACATTTTCTTGATATTATTCAGTTGAGGAGGGAAAGAAAGTTTTATGAGATATATGACCGGTCACGAAATAAGGGAAAGCTTCCTGAAATTTTTTGAGTCAAAAAAGCACACGATTCTTCCAAGTGCTTCTCTAATACCCAATGATCCCCAACTGATGTTCACTGTAGCTGGTATGGTTCCGTTCAAACCGATATTCTGGGGAAAAATCGAACCCACCTATCCCCGGGTTGCCACCTGCCAGAAATGCGTCAGAACAGTGGATATAGATAACGTGGGACGAACACCCAGACACCACACGTTCTTTGAAATGCTTGGGAACTTCTCATTTGGTGATTATTTCAAAAAAGAAGCAATAGAATGGGCCTGGGAATATATAACCGAGGTTCTCAAAATCCCGGAGGACAAACTCTGGGTCTCCGTGTACCACGACGACGACGAAGCCTACGAGATATGGCGTAATAACGTGGGAATCTCCGAAAAGAGGATCGTTCGCCTCGGAAAAGATGACAACTGGTGGGGCCCTGCTGGCCCAACCGGTCCATGCGGCCCGTCTTCAGAAATATTTGTGGATACCGGAAGAACGAAGGACTGCCCGGATGTTGAAAACTGTTCTCCGGCGTGTGATTGTGGTAGATTCCTAGAATTCTGGAATCTGGTCTTTACTGAATACAACATGGACGGAGACGGTAATCTGACCCGTTTGAAGAAAAAGAACATAGACACCGGCCTGGGACTGGAACGGATGGCTGCAATCATGCAGGGAGTCAGTTCGAACTTCGAAACAGACATGTTCAAACCGATAGTGGAAAGAATAGAAGGATTGCTCAATGTAAAATACGGTGTTTCAGACAAAAGCGATGTTTCTATTCGCGTCATCGCCGACCATTCCAGAGCAATAACCTTTCTCATAACCGATGGCGTTCTCCCCTCAAACGAAGGCAGAGGCTACGTTCTCAGAAGAATAATGAGAAGAGCTATAAGACACGGGTCGTTACTTGGTAGCTCCAAACCCTTCTTGTATAAAATACCAGAAGTGGTTGTCGTGACGCTTGGAGATGTGTATCCGGAGATAAAAGAAAAACTCTCTCTTGTTGAAGAGATAACCCTGAAAGAGGAGGAACGTTTTCTCACCACGTTTGAAAGCGGGACAAAACGCCTATGGCAAATCGTGGAAAAGAAAAACCGCCTGGACGGGGAAGATCTTTTCTTGCTTCACGATACCTACGGATTCCACCTCGAACTGGTAGAGGAGATTGTAGCTGAGAAGAATCTCCCTCTGGATAAAGAGGGCTTTAAAGCTCTCATGGAACAGCAGAGAGAAAGGGCAAGAAAAGCTGCCGGTAATGTGGAGTACGAAAAGGATTCTTCCCGCTACCGAAAAGCCTACGAAATCATTGGCGGAACGAAATTCGTCGGTTATGAAAAGCTCACTGTAAAAACGAAGATCGCGCATATACTCAAAGACGAGAAAATTACCGAAGAACTCTCCAAAGGCGAGAAGGGTGAATTGATATTTGATATCACTCCTTTCTATCCAGAAAAAGGCGGGCAGGTTGCCGACAGAGGCATCATAAAAACCGCTGAAGGCTTTGCAGAGGTTGAGCACGTATTTATTCCATTTCAGGATCTGATCGTTCACCGGGTTCTGGTAAAAAGCGGAAAGATAAAATCAGGAGATCTTGCCACACTAATTGTGGACAAAGAGAACCGAAGATCTACGGCTCGCAATCATACCGCCACCCACCTGCTACACGCCGCTTTGAGAAAAATACTGGGTGAACATGTTAAACAAGCTGGATCCCTTGTTGAAGCGGAAAGATTGAGATTCGACTTTTCCCACTATACCGCCCTTGATAAAGAGGAAATCCAAAAAATCGAAGAACTCGTAAATAGAAAGATACTGGAAGCTATTCCCGTCGATGTTGCAGAGAAGAGCTTCGAAGAGGTTAAAAATGAGGATGTCGTCGCCCTTTTTCAAGAAAAATATGGTGACCGCGTCCGTGTCGTATCCATAGGAGATTTTAGCAAGGAACTCTGTGGCGGAACCCACGTGAAAAACACCGGCGAAATTGGCCTGTTTAAGATTGTTTCAGAGTCTTCCGTTTCCGCCGGTGTTAGAAGGATTGAAGCCATAACCGGACTGAAATCGTTAGAGAAAATGACCGAACTTATGAATCTGGTTGAAGAGCTTAGAGCCGTTCTCGAAGTTCCACAGGAAGCCTTTGTGGAGAAAATCATCAACCTGAACGGAAAATTAAAAGACCAGGCAAAGGAATTGAAAAGATTAAAGGAAAAACTTCTATCCGGTGAAGGTGCTTCTTCACTGGAACGAAAACTCACACTCGATGATGCTCAGGTACTTGCAAGAGTTGTAGAAAACACCTCGATGGATGTTGTGAGAAATACCGCCGATGTTCTTATGCAAAAACTCGGTAAAGGTGTGGTCATCCTGTTCAATAGAATGCCGGAATCCGGAAAGGTTGTTTTTGTTGTAAAAGTCAGTAAAGAACTCCAACAGAAATACAGAGCTGGAGATCTTGCAAGAAAAATCGCCACAGAACTTGGCGGTGGCGGCGGCGGAAGACCCGATTTTGCACAGGCTGGAGGAAAAAAGATTGAACGTGTCGAATGGGTCATCAAGAATCTTGAAAAGTTCTTTGTCTGATTTCGAAAATTTTTTTAGAACCGATATAGTACCGGAAGAATTATCGATAGATTCCCTGTCTTTCGTAGGAGATGCTGTTTATAGCCTGTATTTCCGTATAAAAACCCTCCGGTCGGCAAAAAGAAGAACAGGATATCAACACAATCTCACGCTTCTCTACGTCGAAGCAAAAGGCCAGAGAAAAGCACTCGAAGTTATAGAGAAATTTCTTTCAGAAGAAGAGAGAATAATTGTTCGCAGAGGATATAATTCTCGCGGTGCGAGAAAACGCGGTGATGACGAAAACTATAAATGTGCTACCGCCCTGGAAGCCCTCGTTGGGTATCTCTTTTTGAAAGGCCGGTATCGTCGTCTGGAGGAACTTCTGGAAAAGGTGGAAAATGATGTATCTTCATGGAAGAAATGTGCTGAGAGAGATTCTAAAACTTGAACCAAAAAAACTGAAAATAAAAAAGGTCCTCTTTACGGATCAGAAAAATGTTGACAGGGAGCTCGAGGAGTTGAAAGAACATACAGCTAAAAAAGGTTACAGAATGGAAGTCGTCCCTCCTGAAAAACTCTTCAACCTCTCCCGCGAAAAGAAACATCAGGGCGTTGTGATAAACCTCAAAGAATTCCCTTACACCTCTTTAGAAACACTTCTAGATAAAATTATGGAAAAAAAGCGCTCCTTACTGGTTCTTCTGGATAGAATTCAAGACCCTCACAATCTTGGAGCGATAATTCGAAGTTCTGTAGCCGCCGGTGCCGATGGCGTAATCATAACGGAAAAGGCGTCGGTAGAGGTAACACCGGCTGTGGTAAAAGTTTCCACAGGCCTGGTTTTCAGGATTCCTATCGTTCGCGTGGTCAACATGGCGCGAACAATTGAAACCTTAAAGGAAGAGGGATTTTGGACTTATGCTGCTACAATGGAAGGAGAGCCTTACTACTCGGTGAGTTTCACTGACAAAGCCGCTTTGATCTTTGGTAACGAAGGCAAAGGGATAAGACACCTGGTTAAAAAGAAAAGTGATTACCTCGTTTCTATCCCAATGTGTGAGGGTATCGACTCGCTGAATGTTGCCGCTTCAGCAGCAATAATGCTTTTCGAGTATCGAAGGCAATGGGCTTTGAGAGAAGGTGTGAATCCATGAAAATACATGAATTACCTCAGGAAGTGATTTTGAAGATCGCGGCAGGTGAGGTTGTTACCGGTTGTTTCTCAGTGGTAAAGGAGCTTGTGGAAAACGCTCTCGACGCAGAAGCTACAACAGTGGAAGTAGAGATCAAAGCTGGGGGAAAAGAATATATAAGGGTTTCGGATAACGGTATTGGCATGCTGCCCGAGGAACTCAAAATGGCTATAAAGCCACACACCACAAGCAAAATTCAGTGCATAGAAGATCTGGAAAGAATTCTGACATACGGATTTCGTGGCGAAGCGCTCTCAACCATCTCCAGCGTTTCAAGAATGCGTATTTCATCGATGCCTGATAACGCTGATTTAGGGTTGACTATCGAAATCTCTGGCGGGAAAATCGTCAGGGAAAAGTCATATATCGGACCAAAAGGGACAACCGTTGAGGTTTATGACCTGCTTTTCAATACACCTGCCAGAAGAAAATTCCTGAAATCTCAAAGAGTTGAAGGAAGAATGGTTACAGAGATCGTGCAAAGGTTCATTCTGGCTATCCCGGACGCCGGATTCAAATACATTCGCGACGGTGAACTTATTTACGATCTCACCCCTGCAGAAAGAATTCTTGAAAGAATACCTGTAGTTTTTCCAGAACTCTCTACAACCGACTTGCTGGAGGTTAAAGAAGAAACCAGCGGGATCTCAATAACAGGCTACATCACTTTCCCAGAAAGAACCCGGTTCAACAGACTCGGTGAGATGGTGTTTGTCAACGGGCGTTATGTTAGGCAACCGGAGCTAAATTACGCCATAGAAAAAGGCTACGGAGAATCACTTGAAAAAGGGCGTTTCCCCTTCGCTATTCTGTTCATTTCGGTAAATCCGGAAATGATAGACGTAAACATCCACCCTCAAAAACTCGAGGTTCGTTTCTCCAACCCTTCCCTTGTCTTTGACGCAATCAAAAGAGCCGTCAGAAATACTTTGCGAACGTCCGGAACATCAATCCTTCGCATAGAGAAAAGACCGTTCCCAGGTAGTTCAACCAACTACTCCGGAATACAACAGGACACTAAAAAACAAGAGTCTGACAACCCAGAAAAAGCCCGGGGATACGGAACACATTTGAGAGAAACACACTGGGAACAGCGCGATCATTTTGAGAAAAGAAAAGTACCTCTACACTACCAACCAGATAATGAGTTGCTGTTGAATATCGAAAGAACTGCTTCCAGACGCTTCGAAAAAACAGAAGCAAAAGAAACGGGTGAACCAAGATTATTCGGAGTATTCGGCGAGCGTTATATCCTCGCCGAAACAAAAGATGGTCTACTGATAGTCGACCAGCACGCTGCACATGAAAGGCTCATTTATGAAAAATTAAAGAAAGCTGCAAAGATACAAAGTCAGAAATTACTTTCGCCCATCAGGTTAACCCTTGAGGATTCAAGGAAGTCCCTTTTAAGAGAAAAGAAAAATGATGTTGAAAAACTGGGATTTCAAATTTCCTTCGAAGGTGATAGAATCTTTTTGACGGGTATTCCTTCAATACTTTCGGAAAGTGTTGCCGTTAACGCATTGAACGAAGTCTTAGACGAGCTAAGGCTGGAAGGACTCGAGGAACCCGAGAAGATTTTCGACCATCTTTTGTCAACGCTTGCGTGCAAATCAGCGATAAAAACCGGTGATCGTTTGAGCGAGAGTGAAGCTAAAGAACTTTTAGAAAAGTTACTGGAAGAAGAGATACTGTTCTGTCCACACGGAAGGCCGGTATCGATGTTGATCCGATTTAAAGATCTGGACAGACACTTCTCAAGGTAAACGCATAACCGGACAACAACGTCGGGATCAGGGAAACCGGTGAAAATCCGGTGCGGGCCCGCCACTGTGAGTGGGGACAAAATCCGCAATTATGCCACTGGCGAAAGCTGGGAAGGCGCGGAGAGTAGGATGATCCACGAGCCAGGAGACCTCCCCGACGTTTAAGGTTCGCCATCCCTTCGAGGCTAAAGGGATGGTGAAAATTCGTTCCTATGGAGGTGTTTTTCGTGAAAAAGGTTTTGTTTTCACTCTTTTTTGTTACTATTCTCGCTGCTATGGGACTGTCCCTGGTCATCGTTGATGATCTTGGCAGAATGGTGGAGATATCTAAGGCACCATCAAGAGTTATAGTTGCCGCTCCAGCTGTTACAGGCTTCTTGAAAACCCTGGGATTGGAAGACAAAATAGTTGGCGTTACCGATTGGGATCCTTACGCATTTGAAAGCAACGTTGAGAAGATCGGAAACCTGGTGCCTTTAAATCTGGAAAAGATACTCCTTTTAGAACCTGACATCGTATTTCTTACGGGCGGCTTTCAGGAACCGGAAGTGAAAAAACTCGAGAATATAGAGGTTACCGCTGTTGTGATAAACGCAAATTCCATTGAAGATATCTACCGCGATATCGTTCTCATAGCCTCAATATTCGGGATAAACGATAAGGGAAGAAACATTGCTGCTGATTTCAGAAACAGGGTACTTCAGATAGCCAAGAAAACCTATTCCGTTCCTCAGGAGGAAAGGCCAAAGGTTTTTCTCGCCATGATCTCCTCGGAAATCAACGAAATCTGGACCTGTGGAACGGGTTCTTATTTGAACCAGATAATTGCTTACGCCGGCGGTGTCAACGTTGCCGCTCCATACACCGGAAATAACGGCTGGTTCCCGGTCAGTCCGGAATTCGTTCTCAAAACATCTCCGGATGTAATACTCGTTCCGTATTATTACGAAGGAGGTCAGCAAGAAGCCGTAAACAAAATCCTGAATTATAAACCTTTCGCTTCGGTTCCGGCTGTTAAAAATAAGAGAGTCTATCCCATAGACGGGAACCTCATGTCTTACGCAAATCCAGATATCATAATCCTGCTGGAGCGACTGTACCAGCTTTTCTACGGTGAATAAATGTGAAACGATTCGTTTTATTCCTTTTGATTCTTTTTAGCTCTTTATTTCTAATAATATGGCTCTCCAGCCTTGGTACCGTCAGGTACTCATTGTTTGAAGTACTCAAAATAATTAGCGGAAAACTTCTAGGACCCAAAGCGCATCTCTACATGAATCTCCGATTGCCAAGAGTAATTGTAGGACTGCTGATAGGTGCCGGATTGGCCGTTGCTGGAGATGGCCTTCAGTTAACTTTAATGAACCCTCTCGCCGATCCCTATATCATAGGGATATCGGCGGGAGCTTCTTTTGGTGCAGTATTGAGCCTTGTTCTTAAAGAGAGTGCCGGTATCTTCATAAGTATGGAGGTTCTTTCCTTTATTTTCGCCCTTGTCTCCGCCTTCCTCGTTTATTATCTCGCAAAGAGGGGAGGAAGGGTGCCGGTAACCTCTTTGATTTTAAGCGGTGTGATAATCTCTTTTCTTTTCAATGCAGCGGTCACTTTTCTTGTGGTTTTTGCGTGGAAGAACGTTTTGAGCCTACATTTCTGGTCGCTTGGCTCTCTTTCGGGCGTGACATGGGACGATGCTCTGAAACTACTGCCCGTTGTAATTGCAGAGGTAATCATCTTCTTCTTTTTAAGGCAGAGGATGCTGATAATCGCGATGGGGGAAGAACACGCCATAACCCTTGGAATCAATCCGGAAAAAATAAAGGTGACTGTTTTCTTTACCGTAGCACTGGTTTCGGCGATTTCCGTAGCTACAGCGGGATTGATAGGCTTTGTCGGGCTTATTATTCCTCATATAACTCGTCTCATCTTTGGCGTTGACAGCAGATTCAGCCTCTTTTCAAACGTTGCCATAGGTGGAATCTTTCTCATCGCCTGTGACAGTTTCGCAAGAACCTTTTTCCAACCTACAGAACTCCCGATAGGAGCCGTAACAGCTCTCGTGGGAGCTCCAATCTTTATCTATCTGATGCGTCGCAGAGAGGCGATTTCCCGTGAGTGACTTTTTCGTAAGAGTCGAAGGACTCACTTACCGTTACACGAACGAAGAGGTCCTCAAAAACATAAGTTTTTCCGTTGAAAAAGGCAAGGTTTTAAGTATCCTTGGACCTAACGGAAGTGGAAAATCCACGTTGTTGAAGATAATAGTTGGTATCTTGAGAGATTACAGCGGAAGCGTAAAGATCCTCGATAAAGAAGTAAAAGAATATTCCATAAAACATCTAGCAATGATCGCTTCTTATATTCCACAGGAGTTTTCACCTGTTTTTGACCTGAAGAACTTCACAATAGTCTCCTTTGGAAGGAATCCCCATCTTTCGCTTTTTCGAGGACTCAACAAAAGAGATTATGAAATAATAGAAGCTTCGATGAAAAGCACAGAGGTTTACGAATTCAGGGAAAGACGATGCTCCACCCTCAGCGGTGGTGAAAAACAACGCGTTATCATTGCAAAATCGTTGGCACAGGAAGGTCAGCTCCTACTCCTGGACGAGTTCACCACACACCTCGATCCCGGTCACTCACAAAAGCTTCTGGACCTTACCCTGAATCTGATTAAAACCAACAACCTGACGGCGATAATGGTTGCCCATGATGTGAACCAGGCTATAAAGGTATCGAGTGAGATTATGTTTCTGAAAGACGGAAAGATAATCTCAAAAGGCCACCCTGAGGAAGTGATTACTGAAGAGCTTCTGGAAAAGGTTTATGGTGTGAAGTCGAAGATAATCAAAAATCCCATAAATGGAAAACCTCTGGTAATTTTCCATTGATTTTTGGCTTTAAGCAAGGTTATGCTATAATCCCTTGTGTACCCGTAACAGGGGAAAAGGGGGGAGCGCCGCGAGCACACCGTTACTGGTGACGCGGCGCTTTTTTATGCAGTTTATATCGATATCAGTAATATCTGAATGAAGCTACAAACCGTACACCCTCATGCAATATGAAGAGTGCTACATAGTCCCCTCTTTCAAGGGATTTTATTACCTTTTCGTAATCCTCCAGACTGGATATTTCTTTCTGCTTACCGTTGATGCTGATTCGAATAATGACATCGTCCTTCTTGATTCCAAGCTGCGCTGCATAGGCTTTAGCTTTAACATCACGCACAATTACACCATTGATCTCCTCCGGAATTGAAAGCCTTTCCCTGTCCCCGGGTAGCAGGTTTCCCAAAACCAATCCTAATTTGTCATCTGAGTACTGTGCATTCGATTCGCCGGAAGCGTTATCCTGATAACCAAGGACAACATCGAAAGTGATCCTCTTGCCGAACCTGTCAACCGTTATCGTAACTCTGGCTCCCGCGGGATAGTTGTGTACCGCCGCTACAAGCTCTGAAGAGCTGCGAATATCAAGGCCATTCAGTTTTATAATGACGTCTTGAGGTTTTATACCGGCTTTTTCCGCAGGAGAATCCTTGAAAACATCGGTGACCAACGCACCTTCATCAACCTTTAGGCCCAGCGATTTAGCTGTGCTTTCGGTAACCGTTGTGACATAAACGCCAAGGAAAGCTTTTTGAACAGTCCCTGTTTTGATTATAGAATCCACAAACCTCATGGCCATATTGATCGGGATCGCAAAGCCAAGCGTTGTCCCATACTGGGGAGAAACGATGGCTGTATTGATCCCGATAACCTGACCGTGAATGTTCAAAAGCGGTCCACCAGAGTTTCCAGGATTAATCGCCGCGTCCGTTTGAATGAGATTGGAATAATAACCATTTCCTTCCGGTTTCGGGATCTGCCTTCCTACCGCACTCACAACACCTACCGTCACCGTATGCTGGAATCCAAGAGGATTCCCAATAGCTATCGCCCATTCGCCTATCTGAAGCTTATCAGAATCGCCTATTTCAAGAACAGGGAGATCCTTTCCGTCAGGATCTATCTTGATAACCGCGATATCGAGTTCTTCATCCCCACCGATATACTTCGCCGGGTATTTGCTACCATCCAGCAAAGTAACCATTATCTTGTCAGCGTTATGGACAACATGTTCGTTGGTAAGAATGTAACCCTCTTTATCAAATATGAATCCAGAACCAAGTGCTTCTGCTTTTCGCTCTCCAAAGGGAATCTCACCGAAGAATTTTCTAAAAAACTCATCAGTGAAAGGATCGAAGGGACTATAACGCTGAGTGGTTACCACATCGATCTTTACGACTGCGGGTGCTGCTACTTCCACAACCTTCACAATGGGACTTTCATAATCTGGATTCACATATGCCAGACCCAGGGTTGCAAGAAGGATCACGAGAGAAACAACAAAAAGTCTTTTCATATTTTCTACCTCCCTCCTCTTCATCAACTGTGTGGCAAAAAATTGGGTTCATTTTTTGAGACTTTGCGATTATTCTGATGGTTCAAAAGTGTTATACTTATTCGGGGTGATCGCTTGGAAAAGATCTTCGTCTCAGTAGTATTTGTCGTAACTTATCTTTTAATTATTCAGGGAAAATTCAAACGCTCCATCGTAGCTTTTGCCGCGGGCATGATCATAATCCTTTCAAAGGTAATTGAAAGCTTCAATACAACTGATGTAGGTCAGTATATTGATTTCAACACCATCGGTCTTCTCATTGGAATGATGATAATCATAGCTATACTTCGAACCACAGGCTTTTTCGAGTACGTTGCTATACTCGTTGTGAGGCTTTCGAAAGGAAATATCCGACTTCTTTTCTATTTTTTCATGGTTACGATAGCTGTGTTTTCCGCTTTCCTGGACAACGTTACCACCATTCTCCTTTTTTCTCCCATCCTTTTTCTTGTTGCTGATTCTCTGGGGGTTTCTCCTGTCTCTTTTTTAATCATGGGAGTTATATCCGCAAATGTCGGGGGCACCGCTACCCTTATCGGTGACCCACCAAATATACTGATAGGCTCAGCAAGTGGAAATGGATTCCTCGACTTTATCATTAATCTGGGGCCGCTTGTTCTGGTAACTCTCGGTATTCTTCTTTTGTACATGGATCTCACCGTCTTCAGAAAGTACTCGGGTTTATCCCGAAAGTTAAAAAAACTTTCAGCTGTGGACGCTTCTAAGGTAATCAAATCTCAAAAAGAGCTGTACAAATCCCTTGGAATCTTCGTGGCTGTCATCGTTGGCTTCATACTTCATGAAACCCTTGATTATGAAACGGCCAGCATCGCATTGACAGGCGCGGCAATCTCTATGTTGCTATCTCAAAAGAGCGTTGGTGAACTGTCAAGAGATATAGAATGGGATACAATCTTTTTCTTTATGGGATTGTTCATGGTTGCCTCCGCGCTTCAGGAAGTTGGTATAACCGACCTGATATCCTCCTCCATTGCCGGCCTATATAATCACCCTCTCACCATATTCATGGTCATGCTGTGGCTCACAGCTATCATGAGCGCTATAATAGGTGCGGTCCCTACGGTGACCGTCATGATACCTATCGTAAAATCTCTGATAGCTACACACGGATTTCCAGCGGATATCTGGTGGGTTTTATCCATTGGAGCGTGTTTTGGTGGAAATGCCACACTCACGGGTGCAGCAGCGAATATGGTAGGAGCTGCCCTGGTTGAGAAGCATACAAGAAAGAAATTTGGATATCTGAATTATTTAAAACTTTCCATAATACCCACAATGATCTCGCTAGGGCTGGGAACCATCTATGTGCTTGTACAACTTTCGATGGGAGGTATGTGAGAATGCTGGTAAAGGATATTTTCAATTCCATAACCCTTGACGCCCCTATTGTTAAAGAGAATGCGGCTATACAGGATATAGTCAAAGCGCTCCTGGATCATCCTCTAGCGAGAACGGTCTATGTAGTCGATGACAATGAAAAGATCGTCGGAATGATACCCGTGCTTTACCTCTTAAAAATATCCGGATATGAGTTCTACGGAATCATTCAACCCGGAAGCCTTTTTGCCAAGACAATAGAAATAATTACGGGTAAAAAAGCGAAAGATATCATGTTCGATCCTATAACGGTTACCGAAGAAACCACCCTGGATGAAGCTTTGAGGTATATGATAGAAAATGAGGTCCAGGAGATTCCCGTCATTGACAAAAACGGCAATATACTTGGTGACCTAAACTCACTGGAAATTCTCAAGGCACTTTATGATGTTAAATAACCCACTCGCACCTCTATGAGCGAGTGGATTATTCCCATCGATAAACCTTTTCAATATATCTGGAGGTCATCACTCTTAGTAAAGCACCATAAGACATTTTGAAGGCAATGATATCGCCTGTTTTGTAATCAACACTGGATTCCGTCAAATCAACTATAAGATGATCGCTGGAAGCATGCAATATTGAGATTTTCGAATCCAGCGGTGTAAGCCCTGACGGAATAACATCCAGTTCACCCATATCGAGAATGGCCCTCAATCTTGGCCCTTTGTCTTCAAAAACCGGTATCCTTCCAAAAGCATCCCTGCCTATTTCACCTTCCGGAACCGAGGGTTTTGTTTTCAATTCTATGATCTCACCGTAGAGTATGAACGTATCCTGCCTCGTTCCTGGAACCACCCTGTTGTTGGTAACATCCGTTCCGCAAACGATCGATTCACCCAATCTGAACTGGTTTATCCCTTCCGGGCACGTGTTGTTTTCAATAAGAGGTAACGAAGCTGTATTGCCCGCAGAATAAATCTCCAACTTTACACCGGTCCTTTTGTAAAGTTTTTCACCAAGGTCCAGCAATATTTCAAATTTTTCAGGAGTTGCCAGTACCCCACCGTAACAGCCAAGATTCGTTCCAATACCAGCTAAATATCGACCAGCGATTTTTACAGCCTCTTCAAGTTCCGGAATAGCTTCTTTATACCAGACACCTTCCCGGAGGTCACCGGTGTCGATCATATAAATCATCCTATGGTATTTTCTCAGATTGGGAGCTTCCATAAAGCAACCCAGCATATCCAGATCCGATATCAGAAAGACATCAGCAACATCCAGGGCTGCAGACACTCTGCTCCTTTGAGGAGGACGTAAAAGCATAAAATTGGCGTTATCCATACCTGAATTTCTGATTCTGATGATATTCTCAATCCTGGACTCACCTATTGTCTTCACACCAGCCTCAACTATCGCGGATGCGATTTTTTCATCTCCACAGGTAACCTTGGTTACACCAACAACTTCAACACCGTAACCAGCACATAAATTCCTCAAATAGGAAGTATTCATTTTCACTCTATTCGGATAAATCTCCACAAATGCCATAAATATCAACCTCCTTAACGATTATACCAATTTCGTAAAAAAGCTACCCTCGCACCAACACAGGAGAACTGTAAACCTCAATTTATCGTATAATTTATTAGGGTGATATCCTGGATAAGGGAAGTTATATCTTATTTTTGCAGGTAGATTCTAATGTAAATCTCAAAACCAAAGCCAGATCATGGGAACTGAAGCCAGGGACATATGCTTATATCGGCTCAGGGATGGGAGGGTTGACCTCACGGGTTAAACGTCATCTTATTGGTGGTAAGAAAAATCACTGGCATATAGATTTTCTTTTACCTCATGCGAAGGTTTTAGGGGCTTTGTTGCTTCCCTCTAACAAGCGTGAAGAGGATTTCTGGTCTGTGTTTGTTGGTGAATATTCCGTGGAAGTCGTTGAAGGATTCGGTTCGAGTGACCGCGATACGGTAACGAATTTATACCGATTGAAGGATGAAGAACTAGAAAAAATGCTTACAAATATACTGAGAAAACGGAGGGAGATAGATGATTGCTTTCATGAGTGATTGGGGTTACGACAGTTATTATGTAGGTGTAGCAAAGGCTGTTATTCGAAGCATTACAAAGGAAGAAATAATCGATATAACGCACAATATCGACCACTTCAACATCAGGATGGGAGCCCATATCTTACTCAGAGCGTCTATAGATTTTCCAAAGGACACAATTTTTTTGTGTGTAGTTGATCCCAGCGTCGGAACATCCAGAAAAGCCATAGCCATGCGAACCAAAAATGGAATGACTTTTGTGGGACCGGATAACGGTTTATTCACCTTTGTGGCTGAGAAGTATGGCGTTCATGAAATAAGGGAACTGGACAACAAAAAGTACTACTACGGGCATTCCACGACCTTCCATGGCCGAGACATCTTCGCAGCTGTAGCTGCGCATCTGGCAAACGGTCTTGAGCTTTCCAGAGTGGGATCTCTGCTGATGAACTACGAGGTATTACGATACAGAAAATCCCATATAAAAGGTAATTCAATCATCGGTGAAGTGGCTTTCTACGATCACTTTGGAAACATGGAAACAAATATCCCCGAACAACTCTTAAAAGCTGTCAATCCCAATGAAGGAGAGAAAATTCTCATTAAATACGGAAAGAACGAATTCGGGGCTACCTTTGGAAAGACATACTTTGATGTTAGACCTGGTGAAATTCTCGTCCACATTGATAGCAGTGGCTTTATAGAAATCGCTGTGAATGAGGGAAGTGCAAAATCTCTTATCAAAGCGAGAGAAGGTGAGTTGATAGAAATTGTTCCTAACAAGATGGAATAAAGAGGATTTCAGAATACCGTTGACCGTTGCTATCTGGACTTTTTTGAGCGGTTTTGTTGTGTTGTTCTTGTATGGTTCGCTATCCGTAAGTAGTTTTGTAGCGCTTATGGTTGCAGCAGGTGCAGGTTTTCTGGTTTCCCATTACCTTTTTAACATCCCTCTTTTTAAGCTTTTGAACGCTTTCGCCGGGAGAAGGGAGGTTCCCCCGGGGAAACTGCATGGCATCTACCGCCAGATCTACGAAGCTTATAAGAATGTTGTATATCAGTTAGGACAGGAATGGGAGCTTTACAGAAAGCTGTATTCAGATTTTGCCGAGGTTCTGGATTCTCTCAACATCGCTATTGTCATAATCGATGATTCCTTTCAAATCAAGATAGCAAATAAGGCCTTCAAGGAATACTTCCTTGAGAGGCACAATACCAAAGCAAAGGATTTTAGAGCTTTAATGAAGCGTAGTGGTTTCCGCTTTTCGTTTGAAGATGGAAACTATGAGATTTACTCCCGCCGTTTGAAGAAGAGATTCCTTGTCTCCATCGTCAGGAAGAACAAAGGGTGGATCGTCAGTTTCTCGGATGTAACTGCCTACTGGAAAACAAAACGGCTTCTGGAAAAAACCAGAAAATACGCAGTCAGCGCTGAAAGCGTCGCAGATCTTGCACACGGTCTCAAACAACCTCTTGCAACCATACAATTAACCTTTGATATGTATATTCGCACGAAGGATGAGAAATATCTGGAGCAACTCAAGAGAAACCTGTCAGAGTTTCGCGAAAAAATCGCTGCGGTTCTGCAGTTGTACCATTTCGGAGAAGATTTTGGAGAAGTAAACCTTAAAGATTTGCTCGAAAGAATTATGGGATATATGAGTTCCATTGCTGAATCCAGGAAGGTGCGTCTCTCCTGTCGCTATCACGGCGATGGGAAGATTCAGGTTCAGTCAAACAGGCTTGAGAATGTTTTGAAAAACCTGATCTTGAATGCTATAGAAGCCTGCGAAAATGTTGACGACGCGTCGGTTACCGTTAAACTTCGTGAAGGAAGCGATATCGTGACAGTCATTATCTGTGACAATGGTCCTGGAATAGAACCAAAAAACGCTGAGAAAATATTCAAGATCTTCTTCACCACAAAACCACAGGGAACAGGGTTTGGATTAGCTTTAGCCAAAAGCTTTTGTGAGGACAATGGTGCTATATTAAGATTTAAGAGTATTCCTGGAAAGGGTACCGTTTTTTCGCTAACGATGAAGAAGGTGGAGTGAAATGAAAAGAAAATTGCTGGTTGTGGACGATGATATGGCATTCAATTTAATACTTTGCGAAGCACTGGAAAGCGAAGGATATCTCGTAACAAAAGCCCACGATCTAAAAAGCGCAAAAGAACTGCTTCAGGAAGAAAGTTTCGACTGTGCTTTGCTCGACATCAGGTTACCTGATGGTGATGGAATTGAGTTGATAGACTTCGCTAGAAGTCAGGAAACTATCGTCATTGTTATGTCCGCCCACGGTAACATAGAAACTGCTGTTTCAGCGGTAAAGAAAGGGGCTTACAATTTCCTCGAGAAACCCTTCGATTTGAATCATGCACTCGTAGAGGTTGAGAGAGCCCTGAAGTTCGCTGAGCTTCAACGGGAACATCGCTTGCTGTTGAAAAAAGTCAAGCAGCTGGGCTTTACCGATGAGTTGCTCGGCGTTTCGGAATCAATCGTTTCAATAAAAAAACTCATAGAAAACATAGCACCCAAAAAAGTAACCGTACTTATTCAGGGCGAAAGCGGCACGGGCAAAGAGGTTATCGCAAGGATGATCCATAAACTCAGTGGGAGAAAAGAATTTGTTGATATAAACTGTGGGGCTATCCCCGAAAATCTCTTTGAAAGTGAGATCTTCGGTTATGAAAAGGGAGCCTTTACCGGTGCTGGAGATTCGAAAAAGGGGCTTGTGGAAGAAGCCGACAGGGGAACGCTTTTCCTGGACGAAATTTCTGAACTACCAATAACACTTCAACCAAAACTGCTCCGTTTTATTGAAACGGGCACCTTCCAGAGAATAGGGAGTACAAAAAGGAAAAAAACGGATGTCAGAATAATCTGCGCTACCAATAGAGACCTGGAAAAACTCGTGGAAGAAGGGAAGTTTCGTGAGGACCTGTTTTACCGTCTCAACGTCGTGCGTATAAAGCTCCCGCCATTAAGAGAGAGGCCGGAAGACATTGCGATTCTCGCAAAACAGTTCGTCAAAGACATCTCTGCGGAACTCGGCTTGAGAAAACGACCGAAAATTTCCGAAACCTTTATTCAGGCGTTGATGAACTATCACTGGCCTGGAAATGTCAGAGAACTGAGAAACTGTCTTCTATCAATACTCGCAGTTCACGATAGTTCTGAGACACTTGAAGAATGGATGCTTTTCGACGTACTTGGGTCAAGAATAGATAATTCCAGAGATGCCTCCAATGAAGATTTGACCCTAGAGGAACTCGAGAAGCGTTACATACGCAAGTTACTGAAAAAGTACTCCGGAAATAAAACGAAGGTCGCTCAAGTACTTGGAATCAGTAAGAGCACTCTCTACGAAAAACTCAAAAGGTGGGAACCCTTTTGAAAATTATAACGACGCATGTTAACCCTGATTTTGATGGGGTCGCTTCAGCGGTAGCGGCTCAGAGGCTTTTCCCTGACCACCAAATCGTTTTTGGTGGAAAACTTGATGAAGAATTACTTGATTTCATCGAAGAATTTTCTCCGTTTCTGTCCTTCAGAATGGACGAAGACCTGACACTAACGAGTATTTCTTCCCTGGTAATCGTGGACAATTCGGATTATGATAGACTACCCGAAAAACTCAAACCCTTCGTGAAAGAAGTCTCGACAATCGTATATGATCATCATGAAACAACAGCAACTCGCTGGGAAAAGCTATATGCAAAAGATCTTGGAGCGTGCATCACCCTTATTACGACGCACCTCATGGAAGCCGGTATAAAGATAACACCCGCTGAAGCAACGTTGTTCCTAACGGCACTTTATCGGTCTACTCTCAACTTCACCCTGGCAACAACGACTCCCCAGGATCTGAAGGTCGCATCATGGCTGCTGGAATCCGGAGCATCCTTTGAAGGAGTCTTAAAATACCTGAAGGTTAACCTTTCTGATGAACAACTAAAATTATACAGAAAACTGCTTGAAACTGTGAAAAAGCTTATCGTTGACGGAGTTGAAGTAGGAATCGCAACTGTTGATTATTCCACACTTCCGTCAGGCATATTCGAAATAGCAGACCGTATCTGGCGGTTTCTCGGTTACGATAACTTGATACTACTCATAAAATCAGGGAGACGCGTATTCATCATAGCTAGATCGCGATACAGTGAAATAGATTTTGGACGCATCTTTGAGGATGCGAATCTGCTATCACATCCTTTCTACACTCTGGGCTACTTGGACAACGTTTCCTTACAGGAGGTTGAAAAAAAGATAATCAGTTCATTGAAAGAGAATGTCCTGGAATTTGTTAGGGTTAAAGACATCATGTCATCG
Source organism: Kosmotoga olearia TBF 19.5.1 (assembly GCF_000023325.1). Taxonomy (NCBI): domain Bacteria; kingdom Thermotogati; phylum Thermotogota; class Thermotogae; order Kosmotogales; family Kosmotogaceae; genus Kosmotoga; species Kosmotoga olearia. The sequence continues at coordinate 1,707,081 of NC_012785.1, read as the reverse complement.
CCGGTGCGAACGGTTCTCGCGGATATGCCCGTAAGTGAGGCTGCAAGGATAATGGCAAATACCGGTCATACCGGCCTCCCGGTAATAGATCACGGAAAACTTGTGGGAATGATCGTGTGGAAGGATGTTCAAAAAGCATTGAAACACGGACTGGCCAACGAAAAAATAAGGGAAATCATGACAACGGAGCTCGTCACGGTGAAACCAACAGATTCAATCGGCGAAGCCATGAGAAAAATGGTTGAAAAAGGTGTGGGCAGAACACTGGTGGTGGAAAACGGAGTTCTTACCGGAATAGTTACCCGTAGCGACATAATGAGAAGCCGATACATATTGAAAGGACAACAGGATCGGTTTATTGGGTTCGCCACACCGATAACAACAAAGGTAGATAAACTGATCGAGGAAAGACTTCCAAGAAGAATCCAGACATTGCTGCGCTTTCTTGGCGTCGTTGGAGACGAACTTTTGATGCCCACATATCTCGTTGGGGGAATGGTCAGAGATCTTTTGCTGAATATACCAAATTACGATATCGATGTCGTTGTTGAAGGTGACGCCAGGATTTTCAGTCACACCGTCAAAAGGTATTTCGATGTGAAAATCGTCGAACACAAGAGTTTTAAGACCTCCTCGATATTCTTCAGTGATGGTGTGAGAATAGACGTAGCAACGGCGAGAACTGAATTTTATGAAGAACCTGCTGTCCTTCCAAATGTTGAAACAAGCACAATAAAAAAGGATTTGTACCGTAGAGACTTCTCGATAAATGCCATGGCAATAAAACTCAATCATGAAGAATATGGTCTTTTGCTTGATTTCTTTGGTTGTAGAAAAGATCTCGCTAAAGGCATAATCCGCATTCTCCACAATCTGAGCTTTATTGAAGACCCAACAAGGATACTCAGAGCCATACGCTTCGAACAACGCTTCGGGTTCAAGATCGAAGAGAGAACGTTGCAACTGTTGAAAAAAGCTGTGAATGATGGTTACCTTGAAAGAGTCACCGGTCAGAGACTGAGAGATGAGCTGGAGAAAATTCTTGCCGAACCTGAACCTCAAAACGCAGTAAAAAGGATGACAAAACTTGATATTCTCAAACATTTGTTTCCGGGAGTTCGTCACAGCAAAGAGCTCCAGAAACATTTTGACCGGCTGTTCACAAGATGGGAAACTATTGAGAAACTAACAAATGAAAGCAGAAAAATAACGGTTATGGTGATGCTGGTTCTCGAAAATACTCCAGAGGAATCAACAGACTGGATAATATCAAGATATGGTTTCCCCAAACGTCTTCCAGAAGTTCTGAAAACTAGTCTAAGGATATTAAAAAAACTCCAAGAAATGGAGGACTGGAGATTTTCCAATCTATACAGACTGATGGAAAGACCATCGGCAGAGATTTTTCACTTTATCGATGCACATTTCGATGAAAAAAAGTCGAACATTCTGTTGAAATATCTCAAGGCTCTTGAAAGCAATAAACCAAAAGTAAATGGTGGAATTTTAATCCAGAAGTACGGCTTGAAAGAAGGCCCAGAGATAAAAATGATACTGAAAGAATTATACTGTGCACGTCTTGAGGGCTTACCAGAAAGTGAGGAAGAGGCTTTTGTCAGAAAGCTTCTAAAAGAACCCCCGGAAATGAGGGGAAAACGCTAATCGAGGAGGTAAACAGTGGAAGAAAACGTTCTGGTAGTAAAAACACAGGCTCTTTCAGACATTCTCACGGAAGAAGGTGTACTTAAGGTAAGCGAAGAGATAATTGAGTCTAAGTTGAGAGAATTCGGCGAGTTTTTACCTCGGAATGCGGCAGAGTTCGATGAAAATTACCGGCAGATAATTCCCTATGTCGTCATGATGTCGGAAGGTAAGGTGCTGTTGTTACGACGTACAACCAGACAGGGAGAAAAAAGGCTTCACAACAAATACTCTCTTGGTGTTGGCGGACATATAAACGATACCGATGCTTCTTCCGATCTATGGGAAACCTTTAAAAAAGGGATGGAACGCGAAATAAATGAAGAAGTAGAAGTCGAGATAAAAGAATTGAAGTACATAGGATTGATAAATGAAACCTCAACGGAAGTCAGCAGGGTACACCTGGGGATTGCCTATGTAGCAGAGGTAGAGTTTTTCGGTCTCAGAGAAGAGGATATGTTTGAAATCCAATGGATTCATCCTGATGAACTCTGTAAAAAAGATTGGGGACTTGAAGGTTGGTCGAAACTGGTGTTGAAAGAAATAACGGGTTGTTAAAAGCTTACGCCAAATTAAATCTTTACCTCGCTGTCGGGCCGAAGCGTGATGACAGTTTTCACGAGCTTCTCACGCTTTTTCAAACGATATCACTTTACGACGAACTGTTCGTTGAAGATAGGCCCATACCTGGGGTATTGTTTGACAGTGATGCTAATTTGAAATGGAGTCCTGAAAACACCATATACAGAGCCTGTGAACTCTTTGAACAACTAACAGGAAACAGGCTTTACTTGCGTATATTTCTAAGAAAACGAATACCATCAGGCGGAGGGCTGGGTGGCGGAAGTTCTGACGCAGCCACGATTTTAAGCTTTCTAGCCTCGAAATACAGGGTCGATGCCAAAGCGATCTACGAGATCTCCAAAAAAATTGGCAGTGACGTTCCTTTCTTTTTGAAAGGAGGGACCGCCATAGGAAAAGGGCGCGGTGAAATTCTAGAATATCTGAAAGGCTTAAGTGAATACCGGGTCTCGCTGATTTTTCCAAACGTTTCAGTTCAAACAGCGTATGCGTACAAACTCTTAGACGAAAGAGGAACGAAAAAAATTCTGGATGATGGCAATGTTTATAAACTTTATGAAGCTTTCTTAGAGAAAAATTACAATAGAATCAGAGAATTATCCAAAAATGACTTTGAAAAAGTCGTTTCTGAAGCTTTTCCGGAGATTAAAGGAAAATACGTGGAGGCAATCGAATCCCTGAAAGAGGATGCAATAATGGTAAGGATGTCTGGTTCTGGAAGCACGTTATTCATGCTGTACCCTCCTGAAAGTAAAAATGGGGAATATTCTTTTCTTCCAGCGATTGGGGGAAAAAACGATGACCTTTGATGGTGTTATCCTCTACAAAGTTTCAAAGACCATGACAAAAATCCAGAACGAGTCTCTGAGGCAGGTTTATCAAAAGGATAGATGGAACTTCTTCTTCAAGTTTCGTTCCGGGATGTTTCAGATCTCTCTACACCCGGAATGGACGTTCCTTGTGTTCAGAGAGAGGTTCACTCCAGGAACTTCAGATTCATCTAAATTTCTTCAGTTTTTGAGATCCAGGCTCACTGGTGCGGTACTTCGGAGTATCGAACAACACGGGATGGACAGGATATTGTCGCTGGATTTTGAGAAGAAGACACCCTTCGGGGAGAAAGAGGCTTATCGGTTAATCGTCGAACTGATGGGCCCCAATTCAAACATCATCGTTACCGGTGCCTCCGGTATAATCCTTCAGTCGTTCAAACCACGTGTAACAAAAAACAGAACCCTGTTACCCGGCGCCCGATACATCTTTCCAGACAAAAACGGTGTATTGATAACAGATCTGACTAAAGAGTCACTGGAAAGCTTAATCAAAAATTATTCAGGAAATATTGAAACTGCTATTATCAAGAATATTCAAGGTATCTCAAGAAAGACGATCAGGAAGATTTTTGAGCTTTTCGAGTTGAATCCTGGAGAACTTGAATCCAGGAATGGGAGTGCAATAATCTCACTATGGAAAGTCTTTGAAACGTTGAAAAAAGAGCTGGAAAACGAGGATGTTTATGTAATCCATCGTGATGATTCTTCAGAGATATCTTTGCTACCGGACAAAAGGTATCCCTGTGAAAAAGAGTCCGTAAACACCGCTATCATGATGGTAATCGAAAGTTCCAGATTGCATAGAGAAATTGAATCAAAAAGGGCTCTTCTATTAAAAAAACTGCAAAAGGAAATCGGCAAACTGGAAAAGCTACGAGATAAACTTCTTAGGGAGAAAAGCCAGGTAGAAGATTATGAGGATTACAGACGCCGGGCAGAACTATTGACCGCGAATCTATATCGCTTGAATGAGAAGCGAGAAACCGTTGTTCTGGAAGATTGGAATACCGGGGAAGAGATTGAAATAAAATTGGATTCCAGATTCACTCCGGCACAAAATGCACAATCCTTTTTCAAATACTACGAGAAAGCGAAAAGAAAGATCAAACAGGTAGAAAAGAGGTTAGACGAATTAGAAAAAAAACTGGGATATTTCCTGGATTTGAAAGAGATCCTTCTGCTGGCGGAAGATGAAAAGGATTTTGATGCCGTTAAAGAAGAGATGGTCCACACCGGATTGATAAAGGAATCCCGAAAGCGAAACAAAAAGCCTCCCATCAGCGGGCCAAGGATTTTCAATATAAACGGCTGGACCTATCTTATAGGGAGAAACAATCTTCAGAACGACCTTCTGAGAAAACAGGCCGCAAGAAATGATATCTGGTTCCACGCACGAAACATACCGGGTGCTCATGTTATACTGAAAGTGTCAGGCAGAAAACCATCAGAAAGGGAATATCTTTATGGTGCAGCTCTCGCTGCACGTTTTTCGAAAGCCCGTTATTCCAAAAAGGTAGAGGTTGACTATACAGAAGTTAAAAATCTCTGGAAACCCAAAGGGTTTGCCCTGGGAAGGGTGCTGTACAGAGACTTCAAAACCATTACGGTCGATCCAGAAACTCTGGACGTCGGAGAGGTGAAAGAAGAGTGATCAGGGTTCCCGGATATTTGTTTATCCTCGGTGTTTTTTTCAGTTATGCTGGACTGCTTTTTGAAAATCAGGGACTTGCTATAACCCTTGTAGTAATAGGTATAGTGTTGAGTCTGTATATATGGCACGTTCTCGCCTGGAATAGAGATAAACACCTTGAAAATTCGTTGAAAAAGGGTGTTATCAAAGAGGAAGAACTTTTCAGCTTTGGTTTGAAAAGAAAAGCGGTAGTTTGGGCAATTTTCTACTCCCTCGTATTTTCAGTGATGAATCTTTCGGGGATTGTATCGGCTCAACTATTTGTATCCAATATTGATACCGTACAAAATATCTCGCCGGAAGAATTGGTGGGACTTCTTGGACCCGAATATATGATTGCCTCCTCCGTGTTCATGATTTCGGCGATCCTGACCTTGATAATGTACTTCAAACTTCTGTCCATAACCTTCAACGATGAATTCAAGATGCAATCCATTGAAAGCTCGCGAAAGAAAATCCCGATGATTTTGAGGAGCCCTTTGTCCATACCCATGGCTGTTGTATTCACGATAATCACGTCAGGCCTTTTCAGCTGGTACATCAGATATAAACTCATGAGAATTCAGGTTCTTTACTTTCAGCTCGATAGAAGCTTTGAAGAAGCTAAGGCACAATATGAAACACTTGAACAAGCCAGAAAAGAAAAAGAGAAAAAACGTCTGGAAAAAATAGCTAACATGAATGAAAAGTACTCAGAGATGCTAGCAAAGGAAACCGATCCTCATGAAAGAAAGACCATTATCGCACAGTTGTTTAAAGATCTCGGTGACACAAACCGCGATGATGCCATTCGAATCATCTCCGAGATGCTCAAAAAAGATATAATTGATGAGAAGGAATACAAAAAACTTATAAGATTACTCAGATAAGGTGGATAAAAAGATGCGAATCTCAAAGCGTACAAATGCTACAATAATACTTATAATCATTAACCTGGCTGTTTATTTTTTCGTCTTTATTCTATCCCACTCCAGAAGAACTATTGATCTGTACAATCTGATCCTGATCTACGGTGGTATAAGCCGCGGTGCATTGTTAAGAGGTCTTTTTTATACCCCTTTGACCGCGCTCTTTTTGCACGGAAACATGCTCCACATTCTTTTCAACATGTATGCCTTGTTTCAGCTTGGATATCTTGTTGAGGGAATTTACGGCATGCGGAAATTTCTCATTTTCTATTTCGTCTCTGGAATAATTGGAAACCTGACGGCGGCCACAATGACCCCTTACATAACCATCGGATCCAGCAGCGCCATCTTCGGATTGGTCGGGGTGCTTTTTGCCCTCGGCTTTAAAAAGGATACACCTGTTGTGTTGAAATCTGTTACAGGACTTTCTCTGCTGCCTATTATTCTCTTAAACCTCATGTTTGGTCTTATGATACCCAATATCAGCAACTCCGCTCACGTTGGTGGGCTTATCGCAGGAAGCCTGCTTGGGTGGTTTGTTCTGCCACAGTATGCCATTGTGAGGAAACCTCGTGTAAGCCGTGTGAAACAAAAATCGCCAGAGGAAATCGCCAGAGATATACTGCTGAAGTATGTCCCTATACTCAATGCCCTTAAAAACTCTCGGCAGGATAATAGGGAGATTGATGAAAGAACCGTGCAAATTGCCCAACTTAGGAAAGAACTCAGTGAACTGGCAGATTATGAACTGGCTTATAAGGTCCTTGGGGATCTTTACAGGCGTAATCTGATAACGGATGATGAATTTGAAAAGCTCAGAAAATTCATTTAGGAGGAAAGCATGCTAAGAAACTTTCTCCTGACTTTTTTATTGAGTGTTATGCTTTTTGGTTTCGCTTTTGGAGAAAAGAAATACATTCCCTACAACCCATCTCCATCGGATAACGAGACAATCGTTCCCATCAACGGAGAGGTAACCCTTAGCTGGGATATATCGAACCCTTACAATAAAACCATCAGTTACCTTCTGGAAATAGAAGACGGAGATGGCAAAAAGAGTTACAGACTGAAAGAGAACCATTTCAAGCTCGCGGTTAGCCCCGGAAAAATTTATCGCTGGAAAGTAACGACCATCGTATACGATAAAACCTATCCCGGACAGTTCTGGAATTTTACCGTTCCCCTCCAAATCTCATCCTCGTTTGGAACAGCTGGCTGGGATTATTTTACAACCCTTGAGTATGCAGAAAAAGACATTTTCCGGATCGTAATAAAATCTCTCGAACCGTATAAAAAATCATTTCGGGTGATCCGAATAACCTCTGCGGGCGAAGAACTTGGAGAAACTACGTTAGAAGCCACGAATTTCGAAGTCCTGGCAATGAACGGCGACCGTTTCTTCGGTGCAATTTATGATGAAAGCGTTTACCTACCGGCGATGATAAAAGACGGTTTGGTAAATATCCTCACGGATAAGAAATATTCTCTATTGAAAGAGCCTAAACCTCTCGGTAACAACACTTTTCTTATTCTTGGAAAAACCCAGGATGGTACTCCTGTTCTACAAAAATTGAATCTCACCGGTTCGTCAACCTCTTCGATTATTAAGCTTCCCCCGCTGGAACCAGAAACCCTGTCTTTCAAGAATGATCTAACAATTGTAGCAGGTTTCATTAAAAAAGATTCTGAAATCCTTCCTGCAGTCACGGTTCTGAAAGGCTATAAAATCACCCGTTACCTTGAACTACCGATGATCGGACGTTTCACCGATGCTTTTGTAACAAAAAATGGAATATATCTCCTTGGAGAAATTGACAGCCCCTTCGACCAGGATAACGATCTATTACTTGTGAAGCTTGACCCCATGGGGCATCTTCTATGGAAAATCAGTATAGACAATGATGGAGACGATATTGCAGGAGATATCAAAGTCTTCGGAGACAATGTTATCGTGACTGGCTCGGTTTATCGTGATAAAGACTACGACGTATATCTATTCAAAACAGATTTAGACGGAAAATCAAGGTATGTTTATTATACGGACTCGGATACAGATGAGTTTGCCTCTGAGCTATACATTGGAACATTGGGATATCATATCTTTGGCTGGAAAAACACTCCGGGTAAGAAAAGCGATGTCTTTATGAGATTTATATATAAAGGTGCTCTCGGAAAATGAAAAAGAGGAGCTTTTAAAGCTCCTCTTTTTTTACTCTCTTTTCCGTGAATTCGACAAGTTCGTCCACAAAATATATCCTGGGGGGTTCTATTCCGTTAAAGTGCGTCCCGTATTCCGTGGTATAAGCACCGGCATTCAAAAAGTAAAGGATATCACCATAACTGATGCTTCTAGGTAACTTGATGTCATCGTAGATCGTGTCCACTGAATCACAGCTTGGCCCAGCAAGGTGGAAGGTTTTCAAGTTGTTGTCTTCCACGTCGGTGATAACTTCGTACCTGAAATTCTCGATGGTTTCCGTTAACCCATGAAAAACACCTGCATCTATATACAGCCAATCTTCGTTTCCTTTTTTGCTCTTCAATATCACACTCGTCACCATTATACCGGCATCTCCGACCATAGACCTGCCGGGTTCAATGAAGACCTCGAGGTTCGGAACAAATCCGAGATACTTCTCAATGGAAGCGTTTATACAGGCGGCAATCTCTTCTATCGATGGGATTTCCCGTACATGCTTTACGGGTATCCCTCCACCGAGATTCAGCATCCGCAGGTTAACTCCTTTGGCCCTAAGAGCCTTGAAGACCTTCGAGGCGTCCTGTATAGCCGTCTCCCAATTCTTCACGCTGTAATTCTGCGATCCCACGTGGAAAGAGACCCCGTAGGCGTCAAGCCCGAGCCGCGAAGCATATTCGAGTATAGAAATCACGTGCTCCACATCGGTGCCAAACTTCCGGGAAAGGGGCCAATCGCTATCGGCTCCACTTGTGGCAATTCTTCCGTAAACCTTACTTCCAGGAGCGTGAGCGGCGATCTTCTCAACTTCCATTTCGGAATCAACGGCAAAATATTCTATCCCGACACTATGCGCATAAGCTATATCTTCAACTTTCTTTATTGTATTCCCGAAGCTCAGCTTTTCCGCTGGAACATCAAGGGAAAGTAATTTCTCTATTTCCCCTCTTGAAGCAACATCAAAAGAACTGCCAAGATCGCGAAGAAGGGAAATTATTCTTGGATGAGAGTTGGCTTTAACAGCATAAAAAACCCTAACATCCTTTATGTTCCTAACCAGATCATAATAATTTTTTTCTACATATTTCAGATCCATCACGAGAAAAGGAGTCTGGAGGACCCTGGAAATCTGTCTGATTTCATTGGTGAGTTCCACAAAACATCCCTCCCCGGCATAAGCAGGTGTCGGGAAATTCTATCATCTTTTTTTCGTATAATTTGAGAAGATTTGATTTCTCATTTTCGCAATCAAGGTTAAATTAAGATTACAACAAACTACAAACACACACTAAATTTATTCCATGAAATGCAGCACCAAACCGATCATTGATTGTCTACAAGTAACTTACAGATCTTCTCAAGAAATTCGCTGTCAGCATCAGTAAATGCTCCAATACTGTGGCTGTCTATGTCCAATTCTCCAATGACTTTGTTCCCTTTCAAGATTGGAACAACGATTTCCGATTTCGTTTTAGGACTGCAGGATAGATAATTTGCTTCTCTGGAAACATCCGGGACAAGGAACAGGGCTTTTTTCTCAGCGGCCTGACCGCAAATTCCCTGACCAAACTTGATCCTCACATGTTCCGTTGGTTCCCCGACAAAAGGACCGAGTAACAGGGTGGCTTCGTCTTCATCGGTAAGATAAAACCCGGTCCAGTTGTAATAAGTAACGTAATGATCTAAAAGTTTCACAATGGTTTTCAGCTTTTCATCAAACTCTTTTTCTCTAATCTTTTCGGAAATGACGTTGAACAACTTTTCAAAGCGCCTTTTTCTTTCTTCTACTGGCATCTCAAGCGTTACCTCTAATTCGGAAAACCTTCTGAATTCGAGCATACTTTCTATGATGAACTCCCCGAGATTTTCGAGATTTCCCCTTTGCAAGTTTCCAACAAGATCTACCATTATCACATGCCCTACAGATGTGGGAACAAACATCCTGCGCTCGTAACCGAGAGCTCCCATAACAAAAACAACAAAATCTTCTCTGGAAAGCTCCAGTTTGTCGGACAATTCATCTATGCTTTTGATAACGTGTTGTTTGACTTTTTGCTGGCACTGCTGCCAGTTTTGACGCAGCATATCGAGGGAACGCCGTTCAAGGCTTTTGAGGCGTTTCTTTTCCTCTTCTTCGGTCAAGGAATGTTTTATGAGGTATTCTTCAAAAATCCTTGGATGATTCTTCTTGTACTCTTTCCAGAACTCAAACCAATCCTCCTTAGGATATGTAAGTATTTGAAAAAACTCCTCTGAAAAATCCCTGAATATGCTTCTCATTGTTGCACCTCCCAGAGTTTTCCTTCTCTTAATTCAAGTACTCTGTCGCATATTTCTAGAGTTGATAAATCGTGGCTCGTAATCAGCAGCGTTATCCCCCTGGCTTTAACCTTTTTAAAGAGTTCCAATATTCCCTGCTTGTTATGTTCGTCCACGCTGCCTGTTGGTTCATCGGCTAACACAAGCTTCGGGCTCCCAACAACAGCCCTTGCTATCGCCACACGCTGCTGCTCTCCAACCGAGAGTTCCGAAGGATAACGCCCTTCCAGGTCCTCTATATGCATTTCCCGCAATAACTGGCGTATCTGTTGAGGATCCGAACGACCTTCCCGTAGTTTCAGGGCTATTTCTATGTTCTTGTAAACCGTCAACTCAGGAATCAGGTTGAAGAGCTGGAAAACGAAACCAAGTCTTCTTCGTACACTCAACGTCGTGTTCATGGACGAATAAACATCTCTTTCCTCTATAAAAACCTTTCCGGATTTCGGCTTCAGAAGCCCTCCGATTATGCCAAACAGCGTTGACTTACCGGCTCCGGATTTTCCATAAATACCCACAATACCATGGTGCTGTATGGTCAGATTCAAGTTCTCCAGAACCTGAACCTTCCCGTAATTATGACCCACGTTTACTATCTTGAGCAGTAACTCACTCATATCTCAGTACCTCCATGGGATCGATCTTCCCGGCCATCCTTGCAGGAATCATCGAAAATACGATAGCCAGAGAAAACTCAAAAATCACAGCGATCAACACATGCAAGGGTTCTATCTTTACCGGTAAAGATGTGGTGTAAAAAATATCCGAAGGTAACGGTATTTGTATCTTCGAGATGAGATAAGAGATCATCACGCCAGCACTAACTCCAATCGCTGAGCCAAAGGTTGCTATATATGCTACCTGAAACCCAAAAATCGCTGAGATGCTTCTCGAAGATAAACCCAGCGAGCTCAGTACCGCTATTTCCTTCTTTCTGGTAAGCACCGAATAGAGTATTGAATTGGAAACACCAAATCCTGATAGGAGAACGACAAAAACAGTGATCAACATCGCAAAAAATTCATCCATCTTCACCGCTTTATAAAAACTCTGATTGAGTTCCTGCCAGGAATAAACAACGAAAGATGTATCCTTCTCGATCCTTCTCTTGAACTCACCGGCTTTCATCGGATCAAGTAAATAAACAGCAGTAAAATCAAACAGATCTCCTCGTATCACACACACAGAAGAATCGAACTGATAAATTCCCGTGTTTAGGGTCCCAACCACTGTATACTGCTTCGAAACAGGCTCTCTCCCCTTATAAGAGTACAACAGAATGATATCTCCAATCGTCAGCGCAAGCTTTTCCATTATCTCTTTGCCAAGAACTATTTCACTCTCTGCAAGTGGCATTCTGCCATCCTGAAGAAACCGGTCGATATATCTCAATCCATCCTCATTTGTGGTATAAACAAAGCTTCCCGAAAAGTTGGTCCCCATCGATACCACACCTTCATGTATTGAAAGAGGAAAATAGGTAAGAAGCTCATTTATTCCTGAAGGAACGTAATCAGGTGAATCAACGAGAAGATGAGGAAAAAATGAGGTTAATGACTCGATCAACAGTGAATCGAAACCGTTGATAACCGACAACACCACGATTAACCCGATAAGCCCTATCACTATGGCTAAAAACGGCAAAACAAAGTGTTTTCTGTTTCTCGAGCTGAAAGCTCTCGCAAGTTCTAAACTAACAGAAAGATTTCTCATTTACCGCTTACCCCCAAAATAACAATCGCATCGTAACCACTCTTATAAAAACGCCCTGAAGCTAACCATCGAACAACCTCAAAATACTGCTTCAGGCCTTCCAGTTTGTATACCCTGAAGATCTGAGCATTATGGAATGGATGCGCTTTCCGGAAATTCTCCAGAACATCATCTTCTCTTGAGTTTATGAATATATAAGACTTACGGGGTATGAAATCTTCGAGAGGAAGTTCATCGGGAAAAACGTCAATATCGATTCCCGTCCTCGTTTTCCACTGTCCCGAGACAATCTCGGAAAAGTTTCCAAGAGCTCCCTGATATCCCGGTATGTTGTTAAGAACAAGGATCCTGGGATCGGCTGAAGAATTCTCAGAAGCATGATCCACCATCCCGATGATGGGAAAAACATTTCCCTCTTCATCTATTTTTACCGGAAGCCTTGAAAAATGTATCTGCCTCTCTCCGGATAAGAATCCAATCAACATCTTTACAACCGATGGAAAAGAGAAGTCCAATTCAGTCTCACTGAAAACAAATCTAACAGCCTTCAGAAGCTCTTTAGGCGGTAATGATAAAAGCTTTCTTAGAAGTTTTTCTATCACTTCACGCTGACGTTCTATCCTGCCAAGATCACCGGCACTGTCATGGCGAAATCTCGCATACTTCAGAAGGTCTTCTCCTTCGAGAAAGTAAACCCCCGGTTCAAAATGAATGTGAAGGTCCTGCTGAAAATCATCGTAATGCATCGGATTATCAATCTTCACGGGAATAGGACCAGTAAAATTCGTCAGTTTCACGACAATGTTGAAATCAACAATCACATACCCTATACAATCCATGTTCAAAAGGCCTTCGACAGTCTTCAACACTGTCGAAATCCCATAATTGTTGTACAGAGCATTTATCTTGTGTTCTTCACCATCCTTGACAACCAACGTGTCCCTCGGAATGTTGATAACCTTTATTCCTTCGCCTTTGTAAAGCTCTACCGCCGCTATAAAATCCGTTCTACCGCCAAAGGAATGTTTTCCACCTGAATCTATCCCCAGGACAAGAAAAAAGCCATCACAAGCTTTAGCCTGGAAATCATCCGAAGTCAAGAAGGTTGAAGACATCAACAAAACAAAAAACGCCAGGAATCCGACGAGTACGATCAAACAGGTAAGCTTTGAAAATGCCATTTAAACCCTACCACTCCAGAATCTCATTTTTCAGTTCTTTAATAGACTCAGTAGATATATAGAGAACCTTTTTCGGTTCAGCATTATTCACATAGACCTGTATAGGGTGATCAGTGAGGGTTTCGAGCTTGAATTCGTAGAAACGGGAATTTGAAACTCTCTCGATGAAGGCAGCAATACCCTCCGCAGTTAAATTTGTTTCAAAACCAGCGTCCGATAAAATCTTTCTGTATTTGTCGAGTTTCCAGTAATCCGAAAAATTGAATCCTCTTCTTGAAACACCATCCAGAAAATCATCAAAATTATCCGCGAAAAAACCAAGGCTATTTGACAGATCCTTTAGAACTGTATCATCCAGACTGAAATAAAAACTGATATCCGCCTTTATTCCAAGCCAGTTGTAAATAGCTCTCATGACATCCGACAATGATTCCTGTTCTCCGAGAATTTCTTTCTGTCCTAAACTAAGGTACTTCGGGAACTTAACCATAAATATCTTCCCGTTGCTCCTTGTACGCATCAAAACGTAACTTTCGTTTCCACCAATGCTTTCATCGACGTGAATGAGATAGTCAATTTTTTCTGCTTTAAAGGTTTCGCTGTTTTTCACGCGGTAGGTTTTAAGAACAAAATAACCGCCAACTGCCAGTATCGCAACAACTACAATAAGGAATAAAGCGATTCTCGAAGCATTATTCTTTCTGCGAACCCTTATTGCCGCCAAGGGAAACACCCCCTAAAAGATAGTTCCATGTCATGGCCAGCTCAACCGGGATGAACAATCCACTTTCGACTGCCCATTTCACTTTCAATCTTATCACGTTCTTAAAGGCTTCTTCCAGATCTTTCTTTGCGATGGTACGTATAATCCTGGCACTTTCAAAGGATCTTCCCTCTTCTGCCATATCTGCCACCATGAGGATCTTCCCAAGAATAGAGAGACCGGGATAACCCGTAATATGCCAGTAAACCGCCTCAAAGATTTCATCATCGACGTCAAAATGCTTTTTCAAATATATGGCAGCCAATTTCCCGTGAAGAAGGATGGGCTTTTTTTCTTCTATATCTGAAATATTTATTCCATAATCTCTTGCCATACTCAGCAGTTTTTCACTGCTTACATCCCTGAACATGTCATGTGCCCAGGCAGCTATATCAGTCTCTTGAATATCGACTAAGTATTGCCGGGCAAGTTCTCTTGACAGTTTCGATACTCCTTTTATATGATTCAATCTCAACGGGGTGCAATACCTGTGAACCTTTTCTTTGAGTACATTCAAAATTTTTTCCGTGTTTTCTAAGTTCTCACCAGACCTCGCTTTCAACATTGATTACCTCCAGACCGTTCCAGTTTATAATTCTCGATTCTACAGACTCAAAAAGCGCATCTATCTCTTTTCTCGTTCTTGTTATCATCCCCACCGAAATCTCGAGCCAGTCCCTGGAATCATGGGCACCCGTCTCTACAATCGATGCATTAAAATTCTTCCTGAGATCGTTTATCAATCGTTTTACAACGCTTCTTTTCTCCTTCAGTGAATTTATGGCGTAAAGTTTGATCTTATAAGTGGTATATCCAAAATGCACAAAATCACCTCTTAGTATATGACTCTCGAAAGTACCAGAGGTTTTGAATTCAGGGCTAATCGCATCTCATGGTTTCTAACCTTTAGATGTACGGGACTATCGCTCAAATGTTCCATGTAATGAAGAACCCCGGATCTTTCGGAAGTTCGAATTGCTATTTCCCTTTCCTCGTTACCGAAATTGAATATTGCCAGAACCTCACTACCATTGTAAAAACGCTTCAGTAAAACCACATCGCGGTCTTCAAATGATAATTCCATTTCGCCGTACCTCAACGCAGGTGATTTACTTCTGAGCTTCAGCAACCCGGCCAGAAAATCCCTGAACCAAAGGTTCTTTTTTTCATACAATGGAGGATAATCAAAAATATCCGGTCGGGAACCCTTGAGATATTCCTGACCATTATATATCAGGGGAACCCCACGAAGCATGAGCATAAACGCCGTCCATTCCAAGACTTCTTCGACTCCCAGCCTGCCTGAAATCCTTAGTTGGTCATGGTTCTCCAGGAAACGTAACTTTACAGCATTTTTGGGCGAATTCCTATGCTGATAATTCAAATAGGAAATATAATCCATCAATGGGATCTTTTTCTCGAGATATTGAAGAAAGTTTGTAAAACCATCGTAATCATATGTGATATCGAAAGCCCGGTACATTTCATTTTCGTAGCCTTCTGAAAGCCATAAAAAATCGGGCTTTATCATGGAGATTTCATGCCTTGCCTTCAACCAAAAACTGAGAGGAACCAGATCGGCCACATCACAACGATAACCGTCAATGTCAAATTCTTCGACCCAGTACCTCAAAACGCTTACCATGTAATCAACCAGTTGCTGGTTGTGATAGTCAAGGTCATAAACATCCTCCCATTCGGCTATCTTGCGACCGAATTTTCCCTGACCATCTTTCAAGATCCAATCCGGGTGTTCCCTCACTAAAACAGAATCACACGCGCAGTGATTCATCACCATGTCCATAAAAACCTTTATACCATACGAATGCGCTGTTTTTACAAAAACACGGTAATCTTCTTTGCTTCCGAGTTTTGAATCGATCTCAAAATAATCTCTTACCGCATACGGAGACCCGGAAGCACCTTTGCGATTCTCTATCCCAACAGGATGAATAGGCATCAACCAGATCGTATTAATTCCCAATGATTTGAGTTCAGACAGAATTCCAGAGATATTCTTAAAGGCGCCTCCCCCTTTGTCCACAAACATTCTTGGAAAGATTTCATAAATCGCTAAGTCAAAGGCCGTAACCTGCGTATCCTTTGCCATTTTACCTCCCAAAAAAGGGGGCTCTATCGCCCCCCAAAATCGTCTTCTTTGTGCTTATTAACCGTTTTCTTGCTCTCTTTCGCGTTCAACAATCACTTTTTGCTGAACATCTGAAGGCGTCTCCTGGTAACCGGCAAATTTCATTGTGAAATAACCTCTACCGCTGGTTATGGAGTTCAACTTGTTGGCAAAATCAAGCATTTCTGCAAGAGGCACCTGCGCAAGAACCTTCGTGGTACCTTTCCCCAATGTTTCCATCCCCATGGGGCGGCCTCTTCTGGA
Source organism: Kosmotoga olearia TBF 19.5.1 (assembly GCF_000023325.1). Classification (NCBI taxonomy): domain Bacteria; kingdom Thermotogati; phylum Thermotogota; class Thermotogae; order Kosmotogales; family Kosmotogaceae; genus Kosmotoga; species Kosmotoga olearia. The sequence goes on along the minus strand of NC_012785.1, from coordinate 1,690,802 downwards.
TGTGACTTCACCCATCACGTCTCCAGCATTATCATCCGGAACGAAGATTTCAACATCCATTATCGGTTCAAGAATAACAGGGTTGGCTTCAGCCATTCCTTTTTTGAAGGCCTGACTTGCAGCAATCTGGAATGACATATCGGAAGAATCGACTTCGTGGTAAGAACCATATACCAGGGTGACCTTAACGTCAACTACAGGATAACCAGCGAGGACACCCTTTTTCATGGCTTCTTTAACGCCCTTTTCAACCGCAGGGATGTAGTTCTTTGGTATAACGCCACCGACTATCTTATCAACGAACTCGAAGCCCGCTCCCCTTTCAAGGGGTTCTATCTCTATCTGAACGTGTCCATACTGTCCATGACCGCCGGTCTGTTTCTTGTGCTTGTACTCGGCAACAACCTTTTTCCTGATGGTTTCTCTGTAAGCTATCTTTGGTTTTCCAACTTCGACATCCACAGAGAAAAGTCTCTTGAGCCTGTCGATCATAATATCGAGATGCAATGACCCCAGCCCGGAAATGACCGTTTCACCGGTCTCAGGATCGTATTCCCAGTTGAAGGTGGGATCGGATTCGGAAAGCCTGGACAATCCGTTGCTTATCTTGTCGATGTCTGTTTTCGATTTCGGGTGTATTGACTTGGAAATCATCGGTTCTGGCCAGTTGAGAAGCTTGACCTTAAGTTGCCTGTCTTTATGAGTTACGGTGTCTCCAACAGCTGATTTTTTGAGCTTAGCTAGCTTTATGATATCGCCAACAGAGGCTTCCTCTAGTTCAATATCCTTGGTACCATTTGGTGCCAGAATATGACTCACCTTTTCCGTGGATTCTTCGTCAACCACGACTATGCTATCTCCCGGTTTAAGGATTCCCGAGATAATCTTGATAAAGGTCAACTTACCAACAAACGGATCAACAACAGATTTGAAGATGTACCCGGCAAAGGGTTCGTTTTCAACCGGGGATATTTCAATCTCCTCACCGCTCTGAAGCTGCGCGGGCCATTTCCCACCTTCAGCAGGATTCTTGCCAAGATCAACGATGGTCTCTAAGAGCCTATCTGTTCCTATGTTCTTTAGAGCCGATCCAAAAAGAACGGGAATAATCTGATTGTTTATATAGGCTGTTTTTAAGGCCCTTTTAATCTCTTCCGTTGTGATTTCTTCGCCTTCAAAATACTTTTCCATTAGTTCTTCATCGGTTTCTACAATGTCCTCAATCATCCTGGTTCTCGCTTCTTCATATTGATCTTTTAGATCATCAGGAAGCTCCTGAACCTGCGGTTTGCCATTATCGTAAATGTAAGCCTTTCCTTCGATCAGATCAATTACGCCTTTGAACTCCGCGGCTGTCCCTATGGGCAACTGCAGAAGTACCGGACTTCTCTCGAAGGTTTCTTTGATGTCAGAAAGAGCTGCTTCGTATTCCGCTCTGTCTTTATCCATCATATTGAAAAAGACTATTATTCCCTTGCTGAGCTCTTTGGCAACAGCCCCGAATCTTTCCGATTGAATCTCCATCCCTGCTGTAGCATTTAGAACCAGCAGAATATTCTCAGAAGCATAGATACCGTTCACAGTTTCGGCATGAAAATCCGGCATACCGGGTGTATCAACGATGTTTATTCTGGTATTTTTGTACTCGAGCCCTGTTACGCCAAGGGAGAACGTCGCCTTTCTCTCTTTTTCAATCTCTTCGTTATCGGTAACGAAGATTCCCGTTCTGTCGATCATTCCCACGTTAAAAAGCAAAGAGTCAACGAGATGTGTTTTTCCTGAACCATGATGTCCTATCAAGGTTACGTTTCTTTTGGCTTCAACTGGTACTTTCCCCATTTCTTCCACCTCCAGAACTCTATTTTTGACTTATAACTATTCCCACAGGAACGACGGGAACACCCGAAGAAGGAGAGCTGAAAACCTCTCCTTTGAAAACCAATGCGGACGATTTCCCTCCATCCACACACATGAGATATTCAAAATTTTTGTCTGTAAAGAATTCTACCATCTCTTTAAAAGTTAATCCATAGCTCTTCATCTGGTAACCGTCTATTATCATGAACATCAAAGTACCGCTTTTTGTGATCCCTATTAGTGTTCTTGGAGCTCTTATATCGAGAAGAGAAGAGGAATAGAAACTCTTCTCATATTCTGTAACAGGTTTCCCGCGCGAAATAATCAGCGGTCCCCCTTCTATGGCAAATTTCAATTTTTCGTTAAAGGAATTGAAGAACGTAAATTTAACCTTCATTCCTGGTTCGAGTTTTTCTATCTTCTCCATGGCTGCTGGAGAAAAGAGGATAACACTTTCATTACCTTCTATCTGTTCCTTGTAACCAATACTACTGATGGTTTCACCATCAAGAAATGCATACACATAGTCCTCGTGATACGGCAGTTTCCCGGAAAATTCCCTTGTATAAACAACCACAGAACCACGATAGGGTGTATTCACTCCTTTTACCTGAAGGGTAACATTCCCAATTGATAGGAAGAGGAGGGTATCAAGCCTTCCTATTCCCATCTTTCCATCCTCTGTCTGGAAAAACAACGGCCGTTCAAGGGATGGTAAGCTGATTAACTTCCCATCCTCGATGAGTAACCCGATAGGATAAAAGCTGGAGGGATCAAAATATCCTCCGTTTATCACCGCAAAAGCATCGTATCTCTTTGCCATGGACAGAAGAGATTCCCCGGAAGGAATACGCCCATTTGCAAGCACTGGATGTATATCGAATCTTTCGGGATCAAGTTCCAAAGCAGTTAATATTATCCTTCTCCCGGAAACATAATTTTCGAATACACCAAGAAAATATCCTGCCCCCGAATCTTTCTTTAGTATCCTTCCGAGGCTCCATCTACTGTTTACGATGAGTTTATTCTCCGAAACCTCAACGGAAAGATCTGACCACGAAGCTGTATTCATATACAGCTTAACATAGTTGGTTCCTGTAAAGATTTGGCTGCCGGGAAGTTCAAGCTTGTCCCCTTTAACAGCCGGCTTTATGGTTATTACTAAGGCGCCACTGGTGGTATGCCAATAACTGAACATTTCAGGGAATGCAGGTCTGTCCAGATAAAAAACAAGCCCCTGCGGAGTTTTTGATATGTTCTCGATTTTAGGTGGAACATCGTACACGATCATCGTTTTTTCGGTATCAACACAATTCAGGTTCAATAGTGTGCATAAAAAAGAGAGGCTAACGTAATTCTTATCGTCACGCTTCGTTGCCGCATTATGGAATTTGCTACCAAACTCCACCGTTGCGGAACCATCAACCAATGAAAACGTTACCAATGAATTCCCCGGAAAAAATATGAAGAATTCATCAGAATCCTCTGCTTCTGTGATTAAAATGTTGTTATATAGTCTTCCAAGAGAATCCACAGAGATAAAGATGTTGTCATAACTCTGGAGAACGTCATTGTCAGTTATTTTCAGGGTTCTATTCTCGAGAGAAAAAACAACATCCTTACCAATCGAGATGACCGCACAAAAAACGAGAAGAATTATTATAACTGATCTGCGCATATCTTACACAAACCCCTTAAAAAATCTCATGTACCAGAGATGGTGGTTCAATTGGAGCATCAGAAATCTTGTACGCTTCTAAAAATAGTTCCTTTGCTTTCTCTGCTTTCTCTTCATCATTGAAATACAGACGAGCAATGGGATCACCCTTAAGTACCCTATCTCCAAGCTTCTTGAAAACCTCTATTCCCACAGCATAGTCGATTGCATCTTCTTTTTTCGCACGACCAGCACCGAGAATCATCGAGGAAATTCCCACCTGCTCGGCGTCTATATAAGAAATATAACCATCTTTTGAACTTAAAACTTCCATCGTTCCCTTCGCTGCAGGAAGCACCGATTCTGGCGAGTCAACGACTGATCCATCCCCGCCTTGAGCAATGACAAAGCTTCTGAATTTCTCCAGAGCTTCTCCAGATTCCAGAACATCTTTTACCATCTTCTCTGCTTCCTCTGAAGAAACTCCTCTGGCGAGTTCTATCAGTCTTGCGGAAATGAGCCTGCACAACCTATCTAAATCTTCGGGCCCATTCCCTTTCAAGGTCTCTACGGCTTCTTTGACCTCCAAAGCATTACCAACCATCTTTCCAAGAGGCTGATTCATATCACTGACAACAGCACCTATTTTTCTTCCATACCTCTTTCCAATATCTATCATCGCCCTGGCCAGCTCCGTTGCTTCCTCAATGGACTTCATGAATGCACCGGTTCCAACCTTAACATCCAGCACTATCACATCAGAGTGAATGGCTAATTTCTTGCTCATTATACTGGAAGCTATAAGAGATATCTCATCAACCGTAGCTGTGACATCCCTCAAAGCGTAAAGCTTTTTGTCAGCCGGTGCCACTGTCGCTGTCTGACCCGCTACAACCAATCCAACCTCGTTTGCTATCTTGAAGAATTCTTCCTTCTTTAAAGCTGTTCTGAACCCGGGTATAGATTCCAGCTTGTCTATGGTTCCGCCGGTGTGACCCAATCCTCTTCCGGAAAGCTTGGCCATGGTTAAACCAGCTGCAGCTACAATGGGACCGACAACAAGGGTGACTTTATCCCCAACACCACCTGTGGAATGTTTGTCAACCTTTATTCCGTTGACTTCACTTAAACTGATTTGATCGCCGGATTCCAGCATTATCCTTGTCATATCAAAGCGCTCTTCTGGAGTCAAATGGTTGAAATACACAGCCATCAACCACGCTGATACCTGATAATCCGGCACTTCCCCTTTAACATAACCTTCAATAAGAAACTTCAATTCCTCATGTGAATTTGGTAATCCATTTCTCTTCTTCAAAATAACATCATAAGCTCTCATTCTATCACCTTCTTAAGTGGTAATCTAACTTTAAACGTTGTCCCATTTCCAAATTCACTGTCCAGTGAAACCGTTCCACCGTGTTTTTCAGCGATCAATTTAACTATTGCAAGCCCTAAACCCGTACCTCCCATTTTCCTTGACCGTGCTTTATCAACCCTGTAAAACCTCTCAAATATGTGTTTTCGAGCTTCTTCGGGAATACCAATACCAGTATCCTCAACTTCCAGCACTGCATAATTATTCGCTGTATAAACACGTATCCAGACTTCTTTTGGTCCGTGCTCTTTTACAGAAGTATATTTAACGGCATTATCAACAAGATTAAGCGTCAGCTGCACAAGCCTGTCAAAATCCCCCTCAACGAAGACTCCACGTTCCATGTCTTCATAAATTGATACTCCGAGTTCTTCAGCGAGAGGTGACACAATTTTTATAACGTACTCTCCCACCTCAGAAAGTTCAACGTCTTCCAGAACGAGTTGAATATCACCGGCCTCGAGTTTTTCAAGGTCCAGCAGATCGTTTATCAGGCGCGTCATACGAGCAGATTCACCCTCGATTATTCTCAGAAATTTTCTGACAGTTTCTTCATCGCTCAAATCGTACTCAAGCAGGGTTTCGGCGTAACCATGTATCGAGGTTAATGGTGTTCTCAATTCGTGAGAAACGTTAGAAACAAACTCGCGCCTCATGAGTTCCAGGTTTCTCTCCATCGTAATATCTCTGAGAATGAGCAAACAATGAATCTTTTCACCATAGCTAACCGGAATAGCTTTGCATTCATAAAAACGTCGTTTGGGATGAAAAATCGTAAGATTCGTCTGCTGAACCGAACCACTCTTCACGGCATCTTCAAGTAGATCAACGATGTAATAATTGTCGATTATCTCGTTCATCTTCTTTCCGAGAAGGTCCTGGGATTTCACTAGTTCCTTGGCCGATTTGTTTATAAATTCAACTCTACCTTCAGCGTCTGTTATGAAAAGAGCATCACCGAGATTATCGAGCACGTTTTCCATATACTTTAATTTTTCTGAAACACGCTTAATCTCTTCTGTTTTATCTCTAATAAGTGTCCTGACTGCATTGTAAATTGCAACAGGAGAACGGGAGCCGGAAATATTCGCGAGCTCCGCGAAACGCTTTATAGTTTTTTCATACCTGACATACACCACTTTAGTCCGGTACAGAAGATAAACTAGCAGCGCGGAAAGCGCTGCCAGAATTATAACAAATACCGTCAACAAAAATCAGTCTTCCTTTCCAGGGTCTCTGAATTTGTATCCTTTACCCCTCACTGTTATGATATATTTAGGATTGGAAGGATCCTCTTCGATCTTCGTTCTCAGGCGTCTTATATGAACATCAACAGTTCTGGTGTCACCATAGTAATCGTAACCCCAGAGTTTGTCGAGAAGGACATCCCTGCTGAAAACCTTACCTTCATTCTCAGCGAGGAATCTAAGGAGCTCAAACTCAAGAGGTGTTAAATTGACCAGTTTCCCTCTGACTCTCACTTCATACTTCTCAGTGTCTATTTCAAGGTCTCTTGCCGTTATCTTCTTAGGTCTCTCTTCCTTTGCCTGAACGCTCTGCTGGATCCTTCTGAATATAGCCCTTATCCTCGCTAGAGCCTCCCTGACACTGAATGGCTTCGTAATATAATCGTCAGCACCAAGTTCCAACCCAAGAACCTTGTCAAACTCTTCGCTTTTAGCACTGAGGAATATCACAGGAGTATGTCTGTGTTTTTCCGTACTCCTCAGGTTTCTTACCAATTCAAAACCGTCCATTCCAGGAAGCATGATGTCTACTATGAACATGTCAACATCGTTGTCCTCTACAATTTTGAGAGCTTCCTCGGCATCATAAGCCTTTAAGACATCATATCCCTCTTTCTTGAGGTTGAAACTAAGAAGCTCGACGATCGATGGCTCATCATCAATTACCAATATGTTCTTTTTGGCCACTCTTTCTCACTCCTTTCTTTGAAGGTTTATCCTTTCTGCATACTTATAGAGAAATTCTCTGCCTTTTTTATTGTTATTTATCCACAACAAAAATTCTCTTCCACCATTCCTGTCCATATTAGCGAGGCTGAACTGGATCACCGATTCTTTGATACTCTCAAAATCCGCTTTTGCACCAACACTCCTCAAAGCTAAAGCTAAATTTCGTTCGAGGCCTCTTAAAATTCTTCTGTCCTGCATCGGAAGAGCTCCCAGCGGTGTACCGGGCTTTGGAATCAACGGATTAAGGCTGAGGGTTACCTTTGAATAACCGAGTTCCCTGCACAGTTTTGCAGTTTCGACGATTTCCCTCCTGTCTTCCTCACTTTCAAAGACTGCGCCATATATATAGTAAAGCTTTACATGCCTGAATCCAACCATTCTACCAAGCTTCAGGGCACTCAAAATCTGTTCACCAGAGATTCCTTTCCCATAAAGGTTCCTGAGCCTCTGCGATCCACCCTCTGGGGCAATGGTAAACTGTTCCTGTCCGCTTTTCCTCAAGATGGTCAACAACTTTTCATTGAGTGCATCCAACCGCAAAGAGGAAACCGAGACTTGATAGTCCCTTTTTTCGATAAAATTCAATAATTCTTCAAGATAGGGATAATCGGTAACCGTTGCCGCGATCAAACCAAACTTATTCGTAAGGTGAGAGGCCGTTTCCATCAATTTCATTACCTCATCAAGTCCTCTAAATCTTGCCGGCCCGAAACAGTACCCAACAACACAAAACCTGCATTTCCTGAAACAACTTCTACCGATTTCAATCAGAAACCTATCTCCGAACACCGAATGAGGTGTTATAAAAACACCACTAGCCAGCCTCTCCTCAAAACAACTATCACAGGTTCTGCCTTTTTGTCCTGATAACGCGGCGATTATCTCCTTTCTATCGATGTACGATTTCAAAGACCCCAGAGCACTTAGAAAGCTCTCACTCAAATCACCGATATGAACCACATCAGCTATAAGTTCCAAAAGAGCCGTGTTGAAATAAGTTAGAGCTCCTCCAATAACGATAACCGGATGATGCCCCAATCGCTCTTCACTAAACAGCGGCACCTTAAATCTACGCAACAATTCCAGAACATTCAAAATATCAAGCTCAAAGTGAATTGATATTGCCCATATCCTGAACTCGTCTAAAGGTGTTCTGCTATCTATGGAGTAAAACTTTTCAAAAGATCTATCATAAAAGAAACGCTCGCATCTAACATTACCAAGGGCATTGAACCGCTCAAAAAGATCGTGAAACGAAAGATTAGCACTGGCAACACGATAATCATTAGGATAAATCAATGCAACCTTTACGTCTCCTTGAAGCTCTATTTGATTTACAAAGACCTCGGATTTCTTATAGAAGGAAACCTTTTCAAATTCTTTCCAGGCTCTTGGGGCTCTAGGTCTCCTCACTCAGTTTCCTCCCTAGATACTCCAGCGTAACAGCCTGCCGCACAGTGGAGAACACAGCAACCAGGCGTTGCTCCTGAAAGACTTTCCCTTTAAAACTAAACGTTCCCTTTTCGGTCATCGTTACCTCGCATTCTATTCGAACATCCACACCGATCTCTGCCGATGAGCAATGTTTTATCGAAGATTCGACAACAACAAAAATAGTGTCCGGCGTTTCCAGCGGTTCAACAATCTTATAGGTGCAATTATGAATGAGCTTCATTAACCCACTGCTTGATATGAGATTCAACGCCCCACCGGCTGGATTCTCCTCCCAGCGCAACTCAGGGTTGTTTGTATCTACAACAAAAATTTCCTGGTGTTCTTCAATTCTTTTCATCTTCATTGCCTTCCTTTGCTTCTTCATTGGTGCTTACAGCACTTACTTTTCTCTTCGATCCCTTCGTTTCAGCAAGAGGATCACGGTAATAATTCCCGCTCTCTGCTAATCCAACTATTTCTGCAAGTTCTTTGCCCGTTATCGTTTCTTTTTCTATGAGATATTCTGCCGCTTTATCAAGTTTATCTCTGAACTTTTCAACCAATTTTCTGGCTCTTTCATGTGCCTCTATAACTATCTTTTTTACCTCGTTGTCTATTTCACTGGCTATCTCTTCACTGTAATTTCGCATTCGTGTTAACTCGCGCCCGAGGAATACCTCTCCTTCTTCCTTCCCCCAGGCTATTGGACCGAGCCTATCGCTCATCCCTAACTGACAGACCATCGTTCGCGCCATCTGGGTAGCCCGTTCAAGATCGTTGGCTGCCCCGGTGGTGATCTCACCGAATACAATCTCTTCAGCTGCTCTGCCACCAAGAATCTGCGCCAGATTGTCAAGCATCTCGGAACGGGAGACAAGGTATCTATCTTCCGAAGGCAAACTCTCGGTGAACCCAAGGGAAGCACTTCCTCTCGGAATTACCGTAACTTTATGAACTGGATAAGCGTTGGGAAGCGCGAGCCCCACGATCGCGTGTCCGAGCTCGTGATAAGCCACAATCTTTTTCTCCTTTGGGTTCATTATTCTGGACTTCCTTGCCGGGCCAGCTATAACCCGATCTATGGCTTCTTCGAGTTCTTTCATCCCAATAATCTTTTTCTTTCTCCTGGCTGCAAGTATGGCAGCTTCATTGACTAGGTTTTCCAGATCCGCACCAACAAACCCTGGAGTCCTCCTTGCAAGCAACCAGACATCAACGTCGGGATCAACAGGTTTTCCTCTCATGTGTATCTTTAGAATCTCTGCTCTGCCTTTCACATCTGGTGGATCAACGGTTATTTTCTTATCGAAACGTCCCGGTCTGAGCAGAGCATGGTCAAGGATATCAGGCCTGTTGGTGGCTGCCATCACGATAACACCTGTTTTCGCGTCAAATCCGTCCATCTCAACCAGTATCTGGTTCAAGGTTTGTTCTCTTTCGTCGTGTCCACCACCGAGACCCGCTCCTCTGTGCCTTCCAACAGCATCTATTTCGTCTATGAATATGATTGAGGGTGCACTTGCTTTTGCCTGTGAAAAAAGGTCACGGACCCTGGCTGCACCAACACCGACGAAAAGCTCAACGAAATCGGAACCACTTATGTAGAAGAATGGGACATTAGCTTCTCCTGCAACCGCCCTTGCCAAAAGTGTTTTACCGGTTCCAGGAGGCCCAACCAAAAGTATACCTTTGGGCATACGTGCACCGGTTTGTGAAAAAGCGTTCGGATTTTTAAGGTAATTAACGGCGTCCTGAAGTTCCTCTATAGCCTCATCCACTCCAGCTACATCTTTGAAGGTAACGTTCTTATCATTTGAAAGATATTTTTTCGCGGGACTCTTTGTGAAAGTAAAAGCCTGAGAATTCCTTCCAGATAATGATCGCATCGCGAAAAACCATATAAACACTATGATCGCCAACGGGATAATGGTGCCAAGCAGATTAACCCAGAAAAGAGAATCATTCCCTTTCTCGTAAACAACATTGACACCATCGGTAACCAGCTGGTCTATATAGTTCTGAAACCTGTCTGTCGAAAGCGTTTGGGGAGAAACCTTGGTTTCTAAAGAACGTTTCGAACTTTCACTGGTTGTATAAACGATTCTCCCATCATCATAAATAACTATCTTAATAATTTTCTTATCATTCACATCTTCAAGGAAACGATTGTAAGGTACTGACAAATTTGTGTCAGTAGTATATAGCCCTCTAAGAGCAACCATTAAGAAGACTCCCAACACGATATAGAATAGAATCATGCCAAACTTAGGCCTTTGATCCACCAAATTACCTCCTTTCAAATCTAAAAAGGGCGTATCCGTCTTCGGAATCGGACACCCTGCACTGCTCAGCGGCTCTAATTCCCGGTACCCATAAAATTGTGCCATCAGCATTCTCCAGTACAGGTATCCGTGTAATAAAACCTGTCATTCCACTTTCTTTAATGATTTTAAAAACTTCCTTTTCTTTTTTGCTCCCGAAAGGAATCATTCTATCTTCACATTTTACCCTTCGGAACCTCAAAGGAAATTTTAATACTTTAAGAGTACATGGACAAACTTTTTTACCATCGAATTTTTCTTTGAGTTCCAATTTACCTTTCTCATAATTCAGAATAATCTCTCCGAACCTTGTTGAGACTCTGACCGGCAGTTTTTCGATAACTTCATCAACATCGTCTTTCATACTTTCAAACAGATCTCCTCTATAAAAAAATATATATTTCCCCAAACGACTCGATTTGATATCCTCTTTGAACTCAATGGTCCATCTTCTATCCTGTTTGCCTAAGAGTTTCATAAACGCTTCTATTCTTTCCCTTGAAGGTGGATACCCATCCTCAGATAATCGCATTACAATCTCTCTTACCACTTCAGCCACAAGGGCGTCTTGTTCTTTCAAAAAGATATCCAGCTCCCCAAAGCACCTTTGCACCTTTCCATTCTCTGTTTCCGTTTCCAAACTGGAAATAAAGCTTCGAACCTTTTCTTCAATAATGTTGTAGCTTTCCATAATATTCATGTAAAACCTATAAATAGCATCTTCAAAAGAAGCGTTGAGTTCCTTAAAGAGTGGAACTATTCTCATTCTTATAAAATTTCTGTCATAGACCTCGAGAACGTTTGTTGGATCTTCTTTATAAGGAATCATGTTAATTGTAACATAATCGAGTATTTCTTGCACTCCAACAGATAAGAGAGGACGTATTATAGAATTGTTCATAGGCTTCATAGAAATTACCCCTTTTAACCCCGTTCCTCTTGCTATCCTCATCAACATCGTCTCCACCAAATCGTTCAGATGATGGGCCAGGGCGATCTTATCGGCTCCAAGTTTTTCTCTGGCATTGAACAAAAAATCGTATCGAACAATACGTGCCGCTTCTTCAAGAGAAAGCCCACGGTTATTTTTATGATATTGGGTTACGTCGCGTCTCTCATGATAAAAAGGAACATCATGTTTTTCACAAAAGGAGGCTATCATCACGGCTTCCTCGCGACCGCTGTCATCACGTAAGCCGTGATCCATATTCGCAACGCAGATCTCACATCCCAATCGTTCTTTTTTAGAAACCAAAAAGTGGAGCAGAGCCATAGAATCTTTACCGCCGGATACTGCCACCAGAATTTTTTCTCCTTGCTTTATAAGTCCCCATCGATCTATGAACTCAAATACCTTCTTTTCAAACCCGGTCATTTTCTCGCCACCCATTCACTTTGATTAAAAATAAAGCGCCCGGTTTGGGCGCATGGAGCCAACGGTGGGACTCGAACCCACAACCTGCTCATTACGAATGAGCCGCTCTGCCGGTTGAGCTACGTTGGCACTCGGCACAATTTTACCGCACAAAATTATGGGTGTCAATTGCAACTTAACTGGCGTAAGCCACGCTCCTTCTCTCTCTAATGACTGTCACTTTTATAACACCTGGATACTCCATTTCTTCTTCTATCCGTTTTGCAATATCTCCGGCAAGTTTTTCTGCCATCACATCATCAACTTTTTCCGGTTCCACTATCACTCTTATTTCTCTTCCAGCCTGAATAGCGTAAGCCTTCTCGATGTTTGCGAACCCTTTTGCAATGTTCTCAAGATTCTCGAGTCGTTTTATGTACATGTCAAGAGACTCTCTTCTGGCTCCAGGACGAGCCGCAGACACAGCATCGGCTGCTGCTACAAGAACAGCTTCCGGTGTTAGGGCCTCCGTCTCACCATGGTGATACTGTATCATATTAACAACATCGGATTTCTCACCGTAACGCTTTACTATTTCTCCGCCTATGATGGCGTGAGAACCTTCTATCTCATGATCAACAGCCTTTCCAATATCGTGAAGCAAAGCACCCCGTTTGATCTTTTCAACATTGAGCCCCAGCTCTGCCGCCATAAGTGCAGCGATCTGTGCCACTTCTATGGAGTGCTGCAAAACGTTCTGACCATAACTGGTTCTGTACTTCAAGCGCCCGAGAAGTTTTACCAGTTCCGGGTGCATCGAAGGTATCCCAACCTTCATGAGTGCTTCCTGACCGGCTTCTTTGATTTCAGCGTATATTTCGCGTTTCGCTTTTTCATACATCTCTTCTATTCTTGCTGGATGAATTCTTCCATCCTCCACAAGCTTTTCCAGTGTCAATTTCGCAATTGCTCGCCGCAAAGGATTGAAACACGAGATTACAACCACTTCAGGGGTATCATCTATGATCAGATCTGCCCCTGTTAATTTTTCGAAGGCACGGATGTTCCTGCCTTCCCTTCCTATTATTCTTCCCTTCATTTCATCCGAAGGAAGACTTACCGTACTAACGGTAATCTCACTTGTGTAGTCGGCAGCATATCTTTGTATTGTGGTAACAACCACCCATTTTGCATGTTTAGCCGCATCTTCTTCATACTGTTCCTTTATCTGTTTGTATCTCTGGGCTATATCGTATTCATACCTTTCTTCAACGCGCTTAAAGACGATCTCTCTCGCCTCTTCTGGAGACAGCTCAGCAAGCTGATAAAGCTTGTTTTCTGCTTCCTGCCGAAGCTTTTCTATCTCATTGCGCTCCTTTTCCAGCTCTACCCTCAGTTTTTCAAGATTTTCCTCTTTCCTATCAAGGTTATCTTCCCGTCTGGAAATTCTTTCTTCCCACTGTTTGAGTTCTTCACGTTCACGACGCAGTTCCCTTTCCATTTCGTCGCGTTGCTTATGAAGTTCTTCACGTCCCTCAATAATGGCTTTTTTCTTAAGATGTTCTGCTTCCTCCAGAGCCCTCTTCTTTATAGATTCCGCATCCTGTTTTGCCAGTTTCAACTCTTCCTCAAGCTTCTTCCGAACCTTTCTGGAAACAATGGGAATAAAAATCAAAGCAGAAATTACTATTCCTATGATTGAACCTATTAAAGACCAAATTATTGTCATGATCTACGCTGGTACTTATCCGAATCTGGATATATCCAGCTCCCTCCTTTCTTGTATCATGGTTTCAAAAAACTACAGAATCAGTGACTTTCTTCGAGGTATTCTCTTAAAACCTCATTTAGGAAAAACGGATCAAATCCTTTTCGATATAGTCTTGCTTTTAGTTTCTCCAATTTTTTTATCGATAGTGGCTCATTCCCGAGATGTCTGTTCAAATAATCCTTTACAATTTCCTTCAGATCGTTCTCGGCCAAAAAACTTTCAATTTCCTTTTCTATCGTTCCAATGCTTATACCTAGCTGTCTCAATTCCTGACGGATTCGAAAAGGTCCTTTGTGATAAACCCTGAATGCATCATAAACGTAGAGTCTACAAAATTGTTCATCATTGATGAAATTCTGTCTTTTAAGCTCCGCAAGCACCTTTTCTATGACTTGAGAATCATATCCTCTTTTCCCGAGATAAGCTTTCATCTCTTTTTCGGAACGTGCTCTGTAACGCAAGTATCTGAGTGCTTCCTTACGAGCCATGGAAACAATCTCAGCATTATTGTTATTCTTTTTCACCATTTTCTTTCACTTTTTCTGATTTTTCCTCTACTTTCGGTAAACTATACTTTTCACGAATTCTGTTTTCAATCTCAAGCAATATCTCAGAGTTAGCCATCAGGAAGTTTATGCCGTTACTTTTTCCCTGACCGAGGCTGATTTCTTTCCCATCCTGAGAAATGTAGGTGTACCACGCACCTTTTCGTTCAATAAATCCTTCCTTTACAGCGAGCTCAAAGAGTTCGTTTTCTCTTACGATCCCTCTTCCATAAATCAAATCGACCTTTGCGTCCTTGAATGGAGGTGCCACCTTGTTTTTTACAACCTTTATGTAGGTTTCATTCCCGATAACGTTGTTCCCCTCGCGAATTGCGGCACCTCTTCTGATTTCAAGCCTGATCGAGGAATAGAACTTCAAAGCCACACCGCCTGTGGTCGTTTCCGGATTGCCATAAACCACTCCAATTTTCATTCTTGTCTGGTTTATGAACATCACAATAGAACGCGATTTACTGACGGTACCAGATATCTTACGCAAAGCCTGAGACATGAGCCGCGCCTGAAGGCCTACCTGCATATCTCCCATCGAGCCTTCAATCTCCGCTCTGGGAACCAGGGCAGCAACAGAGTCAACCACAACCAGATCGACAGCATTGGATCTTACAAGACTCTCAACTATCTCGAGAGCCTGCTCGCCATAGTCGGGTTGCGAAATGAGCAGATTGTCCACATCGACACCGAGAGCCCTCGCATAGCTTATATCCAGAGCATGTTCCGCATCAACAAAAGCCGCCGTTCCTCCCATTTTCTGAACCTCCGCTATAGCATGGAGAGCAACAGTGGTCTTTCCGCTGGATTCAGATCCGTAGATTTCCACAACCCTGCCTCTTGGATAACCTCCTACACCAAGAGCTATGTCCAGAGACAGTGACCCGGTTGGAACGACATCGATATTTGCCCTTGCTTCCTGATCACCAAGGAGCATTACCGCTCCCTTACCAAATTGTTTTTCGATTTCCTTAATGGCTTTTTCAAGAGCGATTTTTTTCGCTTTGTCTTCCCTAGAATTCATGTTTAACCAGGCCTCCTTCAAAATTACAACTGAAGATTTTCCTGTAATTAGCACCTTCGCTCAAAAGTTCCGATTCATAGATGTGAACTCCATTTACAGGTACCACAATTTCCTCGAGTTCGATCGTCGCTAATAATTTTTTCCAGTATGGGGGACTGTACTTCATTCGTCCAACGGTAATATGGGGATGAAACTTGTCTTCTGCTGCCAGTCCCAAACTTCCAAGAGCCACCCGTACTTCACGATGTAGATTGTTCAAGAAAGGAGTGTTTTCCACGCCTATCCATATTACCCTTGGCAGATTGTTGTGTCTAAAAAAGCCGAGCTGTTTCGTAGAAAAAGTGAAAGAAGGAAAACCTCTTAACCTCTTTGAAAGCATAGAAGCAAGAATTTCAACTTTACTAAACTCTATCTCACCCAAAAATGAAAGCGTTAAATGAGCGTTGCTTCCCGGTACCCATGAAGCTTTAAAACCCATCCTTTTCAGTTTATCGACAACCATATCAACAACCGAAGCAACACCTTTACCAGTATCTATGGCTATAAAGGTCCTCAATTTACTTCCCCCCTTCAAAGATCTTACCAGAAATCCTGAAATAACTACCACCACTGGCAACGGTGAGCACTCCAACGATCCATTGCAAAGCATCTAACAATAACTGAAAATCAACTCCAGTCAATAAAATCAGATAAAGGCAACCAATTAGGACAATCTGGGATATCGTTTTCGCTTTTCCAAAATAATTAGCAGGAATTACAACTCCTTTGGACGCAGCAGCCATCCTCAACCCGGAAACAAATATATCTCTCACAACTATGACAACAACAAGCCACAAATTGATCATTCCCAGACTCAAAAACACGAGAAACAGCGAAGTTATCAGGATCTTATCCGATATCTGGTCCATGAACTTTCCGAGATCTGTAACCTGATTCAGCTTCCGCGCCAGATATCCATCAAAGAAATCCGTTGACGCAGCTATCGTAAATAAAAGAACGGAAATAATAACCGAAACCCTATTTTCTACTGTAAGTAATGCTACCACAGGAAATGTCAATAACATTCTTGAAAACGTCAATATATTAGGCAGATTCATCCACAATCACACCTTCCAGGTCATGCTCGTAAACCCCGGTTATACGACACATCACAAACTCTCCCGCTTCATCGGCTCTTTTGAGAAAGATGCTGCCGTCGATTTCGGGAGCAAAGTGCGGGCTCCTGCCAATCATGACTTCTTCAGTATTTTCCTCTATAAGAACCTTGAGTACCTTACCAAAGTGTCGTTGATTGAGTTCATAGGATATCTCATCCTGCAAATCCAGGAGTTCATCAAGGTATTGACGGGCCATATTTTCATCAATAGTCATTTTAAATGAATATGCTGGTGTTCCTTCCTCAGGAGAATATACAAATCCACCAAGCTTATCAAACTTAACATCATTCACAAACTCCAACGTCTCTTCGAAAGTCCTTCGTGTCTCCCCGGGAAATCCCACCATTATCGTGGTTCGCAAAGTCACATCGGATTCTTTCGCCCTTATCTTTTCAAACATGGCTTTCAATTCTCCAGCTTTTTTTGTTCTTCCCATGCGTTTAAGAATATAGTCAGAACCGCTTTGTACTGGTACATCGAAATAATTCACTACTTTTTCAAGTTTCAAAATTGAATTAATGATTCCTTCAGTAAGATGGTCAGGATGCAAATACATTACCCGGATCCAGAAATCTCCAGGGATCTCGTTCAAAGATTTCAACAGATCCGGCAAAGCCTGCTTGCCGTATATATCCACTCCATATTGTGTGGTATCCTGTGAAACCAGTACAATCTCTCTTATCCCTTCAGAAACGAGAAAACAAACCTCTTTCTCTATTTCTTCAATAGGTCTGCTCCGTGATGAACCCTTGAACGATGGGATAGAACAAAAGGCACAGCCACGATCACAACCATCGCCAATCTTCACATAAGAATAAGGTTTGCCATACGTTCGAAATTTGAAATCATAAACTGTTGACGGTTTTTCAATAAAGAAAAAATTCCCTGCCTCAATAAGATCGGCCAATTTTTCCGGAGATGTAACTCCTATCAACCCATCGATTTCAGGGATTCCTTCCTTTAATTCCCGATAGTATCTCTGAACAAGGCACCCAACAGCGATTACCTTAAGATCTGGTTTTTCTTCTTTGAATGAGCAGAGCCTCAGGATTTCTTCTATGCTTTCTTTTTTTGCTTCATCTATGAACCCACAGGTATCGATAACGACAATACCAGCACTTTCCACGCCATTAGCGAATTCGTGGCCTCTTTTGAGCATTATTCCTTTGAAATTATCCATATCGGCGATGTTTTTGGGACAACCAAGTACGAGTGTTCCTATTCTCATCTATAAAATTCCTTTCTCTTTTTCAGATAAATTTCTCTGATACCGGTCAATTCCTGAATATATTCCTGATCTTTGTAATTCGGGTAGGTATAATCCAATGGCATGAACTTCCCGTTAACGTACATGAGTGTTATTTCAGCGTATATGCCTCTACCTATATATATCCGATTGGCCCAGTGCTTCGTGGACGCAAGAACAAACTGCGTATGATGAATATATCCTGGATCAAGATTTATCTTGCGTTTTCCATCGACCTTAAACAGCTCTTCGATTTTATTGGTGGTTAACTTTATTTCCGCAAGTTCCGAAGGATGAATAAGATTTTTGAAGCTTATCAGCTTCCCCTGGAGTTTGTAGCCCATCTCATTATTATAGAAATAGGTGTATTTATCAAAATCCAGATTTTTCGAGATATAGTCAACAGGGCCAAACCTCTCTTCAAGCAATGGTTGGACCTCAGAAAACCTATAATCTATATAAGATGAAAAAACAAACATCACCAGATTAACAAGTTCAACTCTTCTCAATGCTCCCATTCTTCGATCCTCACCTTTACTCTCGGGATATAAATTTTGTAAACCGTATCTCCTCTTCTTACATAATAACTGTTCCCGGGGAGTTGAAGGATTTCGATTTCTTTTTCTTTCGATAACTCTATTCTAACCTTCTTTTTTGTCTCTATTATCCGAATTTTATCTCCAACGTTTACGGTTAAAGGGCTCGTGCTGCCGTAGATTTCAAAGGCGTTGATAGAGTTCTTCAAACTTCGAACCTCAGATATCAATTCAAAGAAAAGTAAAGTTAAACATATCCCCAAAAATACGAGAAAAAACAATAAAAATAGCTTACTTCGCATGAAAAAATTATATCATGGTTAGAGAGGTGTTACCTGAAAAAAATTCAAAGCCACAGTGACAACTGCACATTTCGTGATATAATTTCACAAACACGTATCTTCACCAACACCGTATAAAATTTTTTGAGGAGGGAATTTTGTGCCAGAAGAAAAAATCCCTCGCCCTACTATAAAAAGACTCGCAATTTATTACAGGTGCCTTGAAAAACAACTTTTACAGGAAAAAAATAGCATTTCTTCGAAAGAGATAGGTGAACTCCTTGGAATAAAAGCAAGTCAGGTCAGAAAAGATCTCTCTTATTTTGGAGAGTTCGGGAAACGTGGGGTAGGATACGACACTAAAAAACTCTTGGAAGGTATCGGTGAGATACTGGGAATAAAGAAGGAATGGGACACCTGTATCGTCGGAGCAGGTAATCTGGGTGTTGCCATTGCTAATTATCCGGGATTAACCAAAAGCGGTTTTTTTGTCAAAGCCGTTTTTGATAATGATCCAAAGAAAATCGGTTCGGTACTGGCAAGCGGCATAATAATCGATGATATCCAGAGCATGCCGGAAGTCATCAAAAAGAGAAATATAACCATTGGAGTTATAACCGTACCCGCTTCTGAGGCACAGAAAGTTGCTGATGCACTTGTTGACGCCGGGATTCTAGGTATAGTTAATTTTGCACCGACCAAGATAAGTGTCCCCAAAAATGTCCGGGTTGAAGAGATCGATATATCGGTCGTTTTTAGATCTCTCGCGTTTCATGTAAATATGTTACAGAAGGGAGAATGGTGATGAAACGCCCGATTCTCGTCGCTCTCGTAGGTGGGAGCGGAGCTGGAAAAACCTCTGTAGCAATGAAAATAAAGGAACATTTCAGCGATTGCGCAGATATTCTTTCAATGGATGATTATTACAAAAACCTTGAACCCGGTGTGGATCCACGAAATTACAATTTTGATACCCCTAAAGCTTTCGACTTTGAACTTTTTATAGAACACCTCAAAACCCTGAAAAAAGGAGAAAGCATAGAGGTACCCGTATATAACATGGTTACTTACAGAAGAGAATCCGGGATTTCCCGCTCTTTCAAACCTGGCCATCTTGTAATTGTTGAAGGAATCCTTGTGTTGTACAGCAAGAATTTAAGAAATCTATTCGACTTTTCGGTGTACATCGACGCCCCCGCTGACGAAAGATTGATAAGGCGTATAGAGAGGGATACCCGGGAGCGTGGAAGATCTATTGATAGTATAATTACTCAGTATAGGCAATTCGTTGCTCCCGCTTTTAAAAGTTTTATAGAACCTCAGAAATATTTTTGTGATATAGTTTTGCCAGACGGTGCTCATAATACAGTTGGATTGAAAGTCATAATAAATGCCATCGAGAATATGCTGAAAATTGATAAAAATTAATTTTAGAAGTTTCCGGAGGTGAAGTTGTGACAAAACGTCCCACTTTTCTCGTAGTTTTACTACTCCTTCTCTCGACTCTTTTCTTTGCGTTAGATCAGGACAAAACAATTCAGTTCTTTAAGAACTACATCACCGAGTATGAATCAGAAAATGCTCAGTCTCCAAAAATTATTCAACTAAAAGTCGATCTTGAGGATCTTGCTCTTTACAGGCTTTACAAACTTCAGATAGTTGGTAGCGTGGAAAAAAAGGAAAGCGCTACCACAATGGGCGACTTATTAACCGTCCACATGAAAGCCCTCGATGACCGTTACTTTGAAAGCTACGAAGACAAAATAGCCTACAGTGCCTTTCTAGCATGGGTTTATTCCCATCTAACGGGGAAAGGATACCAGCTCGGTGTGCTCAATGAAATGCCTGCATATTCCGCTGCTTTCAATGAATATACAAGTAGCGTCAGGAAGGTTGCAAACAACGTATTTAAGAGCTGGATATTGTATTCTCTTGGATTGATCGATGTTGAGCCTTCTGGATTTCCGAAAGGGAAACTTCCGGAACCCATGACTTACAAAGGCGTGTACAGTCTGGATATAACAATCGACGATCTCGCACAAAAAGAGATAGCCTCCCTCATTAACGATCAAATCATAGCCACGCTCGCTCAACAAATTGAGGAGATTTCTAAGAAGGAATACAATGTTTCCCAGCAGTTGCTTTCTGAACTCGAAGAACGCGCTTCAGTGGCTCTCAGGCTGCTCCCGAAGGATTTAGAGCAATCTTTGAAAGAATCAGCAAAGAATCTCTTTGAACTCTGGATCCTCAGGTCCTTATCAATCATAGATGAAGCTCCTTTCTATCCTCAGGAACTTCCCATCAGTACAAAAACTGTCCCCGGATTTACAAATCCCATACCCTTACAGGATGATAACTACAAGAAAATCGTAGAAATTATCGATTCCACTCCGGGGCTTAGAAGCAGGTTGATATTGAACCTGACATTTGGTAAGAGAATAATTGATGGTAAAGATTTTTCGCCAGTCAAACTCGTAGAAGCCGATATTCACCGTGCTGTGAGTGAACTCGTTGCTCCATTGATGAAGGCTCTTGGGGAATTAAAAAACGAGTACTCAGCGGTTTTTGTGAAAAATACGCTAAAGGAAATCCATTTAAGCTGGCTGCGCCTTCTGGTTTACGCAGGCCTGGCACTCCTTATATGGTTCTTCCTTCCTTCGTGGAAAAAGTTCATTCTGGATATTCTATTAATCCTTGAAATGGGATATCTTGTTTTCTTCTCTAATTTCAATTACGATATCTTTGATCTATCCATCTACGCGATAACAGTGTTTCCTGTCCTGACTTTTGCCACCATCATTCTGATATCAAGATTATTAAAACCGAAGAAAAGAAATCTTCTCGATGTGATCATGCTAATCGCCGTAGTCCTGACGTTTATCCTACCTGTCATAAGGCTTTACAGCGAAGTACCGGAAATCAGGATGGATAATTTCCCGGAATTCTACGACTCACCTTATTACGAAATCCTGAAATCCGACCTTTATGAATCTCCAGATTCCTTGCTCAATATTGAGATCAGAAAGTTCACTTCTCTCATATCCAGCGAATTAACTGATCTGAAACGAATGATAAGGGTGGTGTTACCTAACCAATTAAACAGTATGGCAAAAGAAAGCGGGGCACCTTTTCTGCTGAAGGAGATCGTTTGAGGGTTAACCTGCCTTCTTTCGATGAATATTTCTCAATTGAGAATAATCCTCAATACATACAGGCCTTCGAAGATCTCCAGAAAGGACTTAAGAATTTCACACGATCCAGCAGAAGAAATTATTCCCGCTATCTCTCCGAACTAAAAACCATAGGCAAGATGTCGGAAGAAATAGTCACCTTTGGTGGGGAAAAACTCAGAGTTGATTTCGAAAACTTCCTGCAAACTAAGCTATCGGCAAAACCCGAGTATGCAGTTGCACTGGATAATATAGAGAAAGCAATATCCGATGAATTATCATCAGAACCCATGCCAGCTATCATCAGACCTTACAGAGTTTCAAGCTTTATGGCGTTAATTCTTGGACTCATGTTACTCGTATCCATAGCAACCATTTCCAGACGCGCAATAAGCATACTCATAGGTTCTATAATATTGCTTACTGGGCTGATTATTTCCGTTACAAACTCCGATACGCTGAATATCTTCGTGCATTCGGGCTCTCCCGCCTTGAACGTGAACGTAAGCACTGGACTGAACGTTTGGTTTTTAATCGTCTTTGTCGGTATAATTGTACTGTCAATCTTTACCGTTATTTCATCTTACATGAAGGGGAGGGAAAGAGTATGAAAATGAGAACTCTGCTTGTTCTCTCGTTAGTTTTGCTTGTTGCACTACCAGTTTTTGCCATGAAAGTCATCATGGTTACTGACGTAGGAGGTCTTGGTGATAAGTCCTTTAACGATGGTACATGGGCCGGTATCCAGCAAGCTGCCGAATTCCTTGGCATCGAAGCTGAAGTTGTTCAATCACATGAAATGGCTGACTACATTTCCAATCTCTCCAATGCAGCTAAAGAAGCGGATATCGTCTTTGCTGTTGGATTCATGATGACCGACGCTCTCTTCAAGGTAGCACCCCAGTTCCCGGATACCTACTTTATAGGTATAGACATCGTTCCGCCGGAGGGTGTAGAAGCCGATAACGTTGCTTGTTACATCTTCAAAGAACAGGAAGGTGCTTTCCTCGTTGGATATCTCGCCGCTGCAATGACCAAAACAAATATCGTAGGTTTCATTGGTGGAATTCCGATACCACCCGTTGAAAGATTCCGCTACGGGTACGAAGCCGGTATAAGGGTCTACGAAGAACTCCACGGTAAAACAATAGAAATCCTCAGAGGCTACACCATGGACTTCAACGATCCTAAGAAAGGTAAAGACCTCGCTCTTGCACAGTTTGCAGAAGGCGCAGATATTGTTTTCCACGCTTCCGGTGCATGTGGAAACGGCGTCATTGAAGCTGCCGCAGAAAAAGGTGAAGGTTACTTCGCTATCGGTGTTGACGCTGACCAGGATTACATGGCCCCTGGAAGAGTCCTGACAAGTTCAATGAAGAGAGTCGATGTTGCCGCTTATCAGGCGGTCCTCAGCGTTGCACTCGGTACATTCACACCCGGTCTCCACATTCTTGGCATCAAGGATGAAGGTGTGGGTATAAGTCCGATGACATACACGAAGCACCTCGTTCCACCTCAGGTCTTGAAGGAACTTGATTTCCTCAAGGAAGAGATAAAGAAAGGTATTCTGGTTGTTCCAGATACCCAGGAAGCTCTTGATGCCTTTGAAGTTCCCGCTATTACTCTTCCGTGATTGAGGTAAGGTTTAATCAGGGGTGCGTTTAGCGCACCCCCTTGTTCTGAATCGTTACCTTGCCAAAGCTCGGGAGAGTAATCTCCCGAGTTTTGGTATCGTTAGCGATGGAGGTGAGTACGTGAGCGCTGAAGCAAAAATGCAAGCTCAAGATTTCTCGGAATACGCTGTCGTCATGAAGGGAATAGTAAAAAAATTTCCCTCTGTTCTGGCAAATGATCATGTTGACCTCTACGTAAAAAAAGGTGAAATACACGCACTCGTTGGAGAAAATGGAGCAGGTAAGTCTACGTTGATGAAGCAACTCTACGGTCTCTTGATTCCAGATGAAGGAGAAATCTACATAAACGGTACCAAAAAACACTTTAAGGGACCTAAAGACGCCATTGCTACTGGAATCGGCATGGTTCACCAGCATTTTATGCTGGTGGATAATCAGACAGTTGCAGAAAATGTTGTTTTAGGAAGTGAACCAAAAAGCTTTGGGCTTGTTTTCGACAGAGAACGCAGCCGCAGAGAAGTAAAAGAGCTTTCTGAACGATACGGTTTAGCTGTTGACGTAGATGCCAAGATAGAAGACATACCGGTTGGTATGCAACAACGCGTGGAGATCCTCAAGATCCTGTACCGCGGTGCTGATATCTTGATATTCGACGAACCAACAGCGGTTTTAACGCCTCAGGAAACCGAGGAGCTCTTTAACGTAATGAGACGCTTGAAAGAAAGCGGCAAAACCATTATTTTTATTACCCACAAACTGAATGAGGTCATGGCGATAACGGACAGGGTCACGGTCATGAGGTTAGGAAAGGTCACGGGTAATGTTGATACAGAAAAAACTAACCCTAGAGAGATCGCAAGAATGATGGTTGGTAGAGATGTACTCCTCAGAGTTGAAAAAGGCCCCCACAAACCCGGCAATGTGGTTCTCAAAGTTGAAGACCTCTGGGTTAAAGATAACAGAGGGCTGGATGCGGTTAGAGGCGTATCTCTCGAAGTTCGTGAGGGCGAAGTTGTTGGAATAGCTGGTGTGGCCGGTAACGGACAGAGTGAGCTTGTTGAAGCGATAACCGGCTTAAGAAAACCAGAAAAGGGGCAGATAACCCTATTAGGAAAGGATATTACTCACAGTTCGCCTCTCGAAATTCGAGAATCTGCATTAACCCATATTCCAGAAGACAGGCTAAAACGCGGATTGATTACGGATTATCCTGTCTTTTACAACATGATTCTCGGAAAACATCAGAATGAACCCTTTTCAAAGAACGGTTTCTTAGATCACAAGGTGATCAAAAAATATAGCGAAGAATTGGTTGAAAGATTTGACGTCAGGCCAAGAAACATCAATATGCTTGCCGGAAATCTCTCGGGTGGAAACCAGCAAAAAGTAATCGTGGCTCGTGAACTCGATACTGTACCCATATCCCCGAAAGCTATCATTATAGCTCAACCAACCAGAGGACTCGATATTGGTGCTATTGAGTTCATTCACAAAACAATAATATCTATGAGAGATAAAGGCATCGGTATATTACTCGTATCCATGGAACTCGATGAAATATTCTCTCTTTCTGACAGAATACTGGTAATGTATGAAGGAGAAATAATGGGCGAGGTCCTTCCAGACGAAATCACCAGGGAGGAAATCGGTTTAATGATGGCAGGTCAAAGAAAAGCCGAAGTCTTAGTACGGGGTGATGCTAAATGAACCGACAGGGTAAAATATACGCTTTTTTAGTTCCCACTGTTGCTGTTATTATTGCACTTCTTATAGCGTCCATAATTATCTACGCAATCGGCAAAAATCCTATAACAGCATACGGAATCATGTTAAAAGGTGCTTTCGGTGGCAGTGAGCAGCTCGCTAACACTATCGTTAAAATGACACCATTGGTGCTCACCGGTCTTGCCGTGGGATTTGGTTTTAGAGCCGGCGTTTTCAACATCGGTGCCGAAGGTCAGATGGCCATAGGTGCACTTCTGGGTTCAATAGTGGCAATGAATGTAGGAGCGGTACCTCCTGTTTTAGCGATACCGCTATCCATAATCGCTGGAATGTTCGCAGGCGCGATTTGGGCGTCAATAGCAGGTTTTTTGAAAGCCTACACCGGTGCCCATGAGGTTATCTCCACCATTATGCTTAACTGGATAGCTGCCAATCTCGCTTCTTTCATGGCGGTTGGCCCGCTGGCTGTCGGATCTGGAACCCCAAAAAGCCCTGAGATAGCTGATTCCGCAAAACTGCCTGTTATTCTCAAGGTGCAAGCAACAGAGCTGAGTATAGGGATTTTCATAGCGGTAGTAGCGGCAATAGTCATGTATATAATTCTCGAAAAAACCACGATGGGTTACGAGTTAAAAGGCGTTGGGTTTAATCCATATGCCGCAGAATACGGTGGAATAAGTATCAGGAAAAATATTATACTCACGATGGCCATAAGTGGTGCCCTCGCTGGAATGGCCGGTATAGTAGATATCCTCGGAGTTCCTCCTCACAGATTTGTTGGGGAGTTAACCGGTGGGAGAGGTTTTGATGGTATTACCATAGCTCTGATAGGAAGAAACAATCCCATTGGAATCATATTCGCCGCTCTCCTCATCGCAGCTCTTAGAACCGGATCAAATGCGATGCAGATTAACGCTCAAATCCCGGACGATATTGTCATCATCATCCAGGGTATCGTTATCTTCCTCGTGGCAGCTGAACGAATCGTGGCTACGATTATTTACTGGAGAAAGAAAAGGAGTGAGGCGGCATGAGTTGGCTTGAAGCTATATTCGCGATTCTGATAAATCCACTTTTCTACAAGCTTACGTTATTGTCTGCTACCCCATTGATATTTGCTTCTCTGGGAGGGGTTTACAGCGAATCAACCGGCGTTACCAACATAGCACTTGAAGGTATCATGTTAATGGGAGCCTTTACTTCCATAACGGTAACCTATGTTATACAACAGGCTTTTGGTGTTACGCTGCCCTGGATAGGCGTTCTCGCAGCTGCAATTGTTGGCCTTGGCTTTGCGTGGTTGCATGCGTGGGCCAGTATTCGCTGGGCAGCAAACCAGATAGTCAGTGCAACCGCTCTGATAATAATCGCCCAGGGATTAACCTCATTCCTAATGAAACCTATTTTTGGACATGAAGGACGAACTGACCCGGTAGCTAAAATAAGTGAATTTTCCATTCCCTTTTTCAAAAAGGGAACCTTCCTCGGTGAAATCTTTGGTGAACTCAGCCCCTTTGTTTACATTGCTTTGCTCTCCGTTTTTGTTAGCTGGTTCATCATGTACCGTACTCCTCTTGGATTGAGGATGAGAGCCGTTGGTGAGAATCCCGAAGCAGCGGATACTCTGGGTATAAACGTGTACGGCATAAGATATTTTGGTGTTTTGATGAGCGGTCTGTTTGCAAGTTTGGGTGGAGCTTTCCTATCTATTGGAGATGTTGGAAGCTTTGGCGAAAACATGGTTCGTGGTCGTGGTTTTATAGCTCTGGCGGCGATGATTCTCGGAAACTGGAATCCTCTGGGAGCACTCGGAGCTTCTCTTCTCTTCGGTGCTGCTGAAGCCATGAACCTCCAGCTTCAGAGTAGTTCAATCGTTTCCGTTTCCGCGACTGTGAAACCTCTTTTCAACATGATTCCCTTTGTGGTTACGCTCATTGTGGTAGGCGGATTCATCGGTAAGACCCGCCCGCCTGCAGCCGATGGTATTCCTTACGAAAAAGGATCCTGAGGTTTTTGAGCCTTTCAACCGCACGACGTAAAGAGCAAGATGATCATCATCATGAAGTTTTGAATTTGAAGGACAATGCGATATAATACCTATGGTGTCAATCAACTTTGTATAAGGGGGTGTTGTTGTGAGGAAAGCATTTTTGCTTACACTCGCAGTTCTTTTGGTTGCGATCGTCGGTCTCGCCGAAGTCAAGAATCCCGACACATTCATTACACTGACCATCGGTGAGCCTGAAACGCTCGATCCACATTATTGTTATGAAACCGCTGGCGGAGGAGTCATCCTTAACGTTTATGATAACCTTATAAAGTACAAAGGTGACTCAGTTACTGAATTTGAACCCATGATCGCCACGGAAGTACCGTCTATCGAAAACGGTCTCATTCAGGATGGCGGTACAAAGTACATATTCCCGATAAGAAAAGGCATCAAGTTCCACACAGGTAGAGAACTCACACCTTACGATGTCGAGTACAGTTTTGAAAGAGGTATCCTCTTTGATCCTGCTGGAGGACCAATGTGGATGATCATCGAGGCCCTTTCCGGTGGGGATTACCAGTGTCTCGAAGACTGGTTCGAGGCTTACGCTGGCATGCCCTACTCCGAGGCTGTAGATGAGAATAGAGAACCAACCTCTGAAGAGGCAAAGGCAAAGCTCATCGCTTTCTACAACGAAGTCATCGATCCTCTGGTTGAGGTCGAAGGCGATAACGTTATATTTACACTTCACGCTCCATTTGCACCGTTCATGTGGATAATCTCCCACTATGCCGGTTGGAGCGCCGTTCTTGATTCTGAATGGGCAAAGGCCAACGGTACCTGGGACGGAAATGCCGACGGTTGGTGGAAATGGCATGACCTCCAGCCTGAAGAAACCCCACTGCATTCTGCTGAAGCCGGTTCCGGTCCATTCAAGCTCGTCGAATGGGATCGTGCACAACAGAAGGTTATCCTCGAAAGATATGACGAATACTGGAGAGGTCCCGCCAAGCTAAAGACAGTCATCATCTGGGGTATCGACGAATACTCCACCAGAAAAGCCATGCTTGAGGCTGGAGACGCTGATATGGTCTATGTCCCTGCACAATACAGGGATCAGGTTATAAATCTCCCCGGTGTCAGGGTTATTGAAGGATACCCAACATCCGTCATCGCTTCCCTCCACTTTAACTGGGAAGTCAGGGAAGGCAGTGAATACGTCGGAAGCGGAAAACTCGACGGAAATGGTATACCGCTTAACTTCTTCAGCGATGTGCATGTTAGAAAGGCATTTGCATACTGTTACAATGGTGAAGTATTCATAAACGAGGTTCTCAATGGACTCGGTAAGCTTGTTCCGACCGACCTCCCCGAAGGCTACTTAGGATTCGATCCTACGCTTCCGGTGCCCGAGTTCAACTTGCAAAAAGCCACTGAAGAATTCAAGAAAGCCTTCAACGGAGAACTCTGGAAGAAAGGGTTCAAACTCACACTTCTTTACAACACCGGTAACGAAGCCAGACAAACAGCCGCTGAAATGCTGAAATTCTTCATCGAATCCATCAATCCTAAGTTCAAGATTGAGGTTCAGGGTGTCCAGTGGCCGACCTACCTGAAGGCTCAGAGAGCGGGTTACATGCCTGCATTCATAATCGGATGGCTTGCCGACTATCCTGATCCACACAACTTCATAGCGACCTACTACTCCACGAAGGGTGTTTACGCTTCCAGACAGGGTAAACCCTTCCTTGAATTCGCTGAAAAATACCTGGATCCTCTCATATTCCAGGCTGTTAAGGAGATCGATCCGAAGAAACGTGAAGAACTCTACATAAAAGTTCAGAAGATCGTTATCGAAAATGCTGTTGGTGTTCCTCTCTACATGCCTCTCGGATTCCACGTAGAGAGAACCTGGGTCAAAGGCTGGTATCCACATCCGTTGAGATCTGGTGCCAATTACTACGAACTCTCCAAGGAAGAATAATAAGCAAATCTTCAAGTAATTTCACTTTAGAGGCCAGGGTTTGTTAACCCTGGCCTCTTTTATCTTTTTCTTTCCTCATGTATAATTTAATTAGTTTCTTAAATCTCAAATTTTTTTATGCCGAAGGAGTGATACACAGGTGACCGCGTACATCATAAGAAGGTTGCTTTTGCTTCCTTTGATTCTAATTGGTGTAACACTCATCATTTTCGCGATGATCTGGGCCCTGGGCCCCGAACGTCTTCTCGCATCTTACGTTAAGAGCCCAGAAGCCTTAAAAACCCCTGATGCCGCCCAGAGGTTAATCCGCAAATACGGGCTCGATCAGCCAATGCCTGTAATGTACGCTAAATGGCTCTGGAATGTTGTAAGAGGCGATATGGGCTATTCCCTTGTCGGGAAAGAACCGGTTGCAAAAGCGATAGCTGAAAGATTCACTTACACCTTTGAACTGGCTATATACGCCTTTATTCCGGTAGTCCTTGTAGCAATCTCTCTGGGGGTGATTTCAGCAGTAAACCACAACAAATTCATAGACCAATTTATAAGGGTATTCGCCCTTATAGGTTGGTCTCTCCCGGATTTTGTTTTCGGGTTGCTGCTACTGTGGATTTTCTATGCGAAACTGGGGTGGTTCCCACCAGGCATGGTAAGCCCGGAATATGACCTTGTTATGCGAAGCGCCGAATGGCACACAATAACCCATATGCCAACCTTTGATGCACTGCTCAATGGGCGTTTTGACGTCTTTTTGGATGCTCTGAGGCATATGATCCTTCCGGTGATCACCCTGGCATATCTCTGGTGGGCGTATCTGTTGAGAATAACCCGTTCCAGTATGCTTGAGGTACTGAGAAAGGATTACATAAGAACTGCAAGGGCAAAGGGGGTTCCAGAAAAAATAGTCATAAACAAGCACGCCAAAAGAAACGCCCTCATTCCCGTTGTTACCGTCGCGGGAGGTACAGTCATAGGATTACTTTCCGGAACTGTTATCATAGAGTCAGTTTACAGCAGATCCGGAATCGGCCGCTTCCTCGCTGATGCAGCTACTCAATTGGATTACTGGTCTATCATCGGTGGTGCGTTGTTCTTCTCATTCTTGCTAGTCATCGGTAACTTAATCGTCGACGTAAGCTACGCAATCATCGATCCCAGAATCAGGTTACAGTGAGGGGGTTGTGCTGATGTCTGAAAGAAAGAGAAAAAGTGATTTTCAAAAGATGATGAAGAAATTCTGGACCAACGGGACAGCCGTTCTTGGCGCATCTCTGCTCATATTCTTCATAATCGTGGCTATCTTCGCTCCCAAAATCGCTGGGACCAATCCAACAGGTGATAATTACCAGATGCCCCGGGTTGCGTGGACATCGCGACCCATCGCACCAAGTTCCGAACATCCCTTCGGGGTGATCGGTGGAAGAGATATTTTCTATGGAGTCGTCTGGGGAACGCGCACTGCTTTTAGACTCGGCCTCACCGTTGCCGGTCTGGCAACCCTTATCGGTATCTTCGTTGGTTCGATTTCAGCATATTTTGGAGGCTGGGTTGATGAAATATTGATGAGAATCGTTGATATATTCATGTCAATCCCCTTCCTGGTTGCCGCAATGGTTCTGACAACTATACTCGGAAAAGGTCTGGATAAAGTGATGGTAGCACTTGTCGCTTTTGGTTGGATGGCCACCGCCAGGCTCATAAGGGGTAACATCCTTCAGGCACGTGAAGAACAATATGTCCTTGCCGCACGCGCTCTCGGCCAAAAGGATTGGCTGATTATCGTTAAACATATTCTCCCGAATACTATTTTTCCGGTCGTCGTTCAGATGTCAATGAGAATGGGATCATACGTTATTACTGCCGCTGCACTCAGCTTCCTTGGTGTTGGTGCTGAACCTGGCTACGCAGATTGGGGTACCATACTGAGTTATTCCAGAAACTGGATGACCATGTTAGACCAATCATGGTTTGCAATTGTGTTCCCCGGTATCGCCATGGTCTTATTCGTTCTCGCGTGGAACCTTGTTGGCGATGCTTTGAGAGACATCTTCGACCCGAGATTGAGAAGTTAAGGGGGTTCAAAAGTGGAGAAAAAACCTGTTCTCGAAGTGAAAAATCTAAGAACCTATTTCCATACAGATGACGGTATCGTTAAAGCCGTTGACGGAGTCAGTTTTGAGGTGTATCAGGGTGAAACACTCGGTATCGTCGGCGAATCAGGTTGCGGTAAAAGCGTCACATCCCTTTCAATAATGAGGCTACTGGATGAAAAGGGCGAAATCGCCGGTGGGGAGATCTACTTTAAGGGCAAAAACCTCCTGAACCTTTCAGAAGAGGAAATGAGGAAGATCAGGGGTAACGATATGGCCATGATCTTCCAGGAACCCATGACCGCTTTGAACCCTGTGTACACGGTTGGTGACCAGATAATGGAAGCCATTCTACTCCACCAGGACGTCGACAAGGAAAAGGCCAGAGAAATGGCCATCGAAATGTTGAAAAAAGTTGGTATTCCCGAACCGGAAAAACGCGTTGATGAATATCCCCATGAACTGTCTGGTGGAATGAGACAGAGGGCAATGATAGCCATGGCGCTTTCCTGTAATCCTACGATCCTTTTCGCCGATGAACCAACAACCGCCCTTGATGTTACAATACAAGCCCAGATACTGGAGCTAATGCTAGAGCTGCAAAAAGAATACGGTATGTCCATAATCATGATAACCCATGACCTCGGTGTTATCGCAGAAATGGCAGATAGAGTCGTTGTTATGTACGCCGGAAAGGTCGTCGAATACGCTGATATCCGCACCCTCTTCAAAGATCCAAAGCACCCATATACATGGGGATTAATGAACGCAATACCGAGACTCGATGAAGATAAAGAGGTTCTCTACAATATTCCTGGTGTGGTTCCGGATCCTCTGGATTTCCCCAAAGGATGTAGATTCCATACCCGCTGTGCACTGGCTACTGAAAAATGTAGAACAGAAGAACCACCACTGGAAGAGATTGAATCCAGTCACAAAGTAGCTTGCTGGCACGTAGATAAACTCGAAGAAATGATCAAAGTGGCAAGGGCAGGTGAAGGTGCATGAATAACCAGACAAACCCAAAAAACACCCCCAAACCGTTGCTCAGGATAGATAATCTAGTCAAATATTTCCCGGTAAAAGCGGGTGTTTTCCGACGTGTGGTTGCTCAGGTTAAGGCTGTTGATGATGTTAGTTTCGAGGTTTATGAACGGGAAACCCTCGGGCTCGTCGGCGAATCTGGATGTGGTAAGACGACAGCGGGTATGACCGTTCTAAGGCTCTACGAACCCACATCCGGAAGAATTATCCTGAACGATGAGGATACTACCCATTATTTTCTTCCGATAATGAAAGCAAGGGCATATCTCAAACGCATGTATGTGGAACGTTTTCTTGACCTTAAAAACGCCGCGGGTTCAGTTGAGTCCGCTATCAAGAGTATTGAAGACGACTTTGATCGCAAGATGGCTAAACTTTTTTTCGAGGTTCACAACGGATCCGCTTCGGCCTTCATTCGTGACATGATGAGTGCCAGGGAAGCGAAACGAAAAAAATTCAGACGCCAGGCCCAGATGATCTTTCAGGATCCATTTTCTTCACTCAATCCCAGGATGAGAGTCAAGAACATCATAGCCGAAGGCGCTCTCATTCACCACCTTGCGACACGCTCAGAAGTCATGGACAAAGTTGCCGATATATTGAAAAAAGTAGGGCTTTCAGCAGATCATATGGGAAGATTCCCTCACGAATTCAGCGGAGGACAAAGGCAAAGAATAGGTATTGCTAGAGCCTTGATACTCAATCCGAAGCTCATCGTAGCAGACGAGGCCGTTTCCGCTCTTGACGTCTCAATACAGGCTCAGATATTGAATCTGCTTAATGATTTGCAGAAAGAATTTGGTTTGACGTATCTGTTCATCGCCCACGATCTCGCTGTTGTTAAACATGTCAGTAAAAGGGTTGCTGTTATGTACCTTGGAAAGATCGTCGAGATCGCCGACAAAAAAGAGCTCTTTGAAAATCCTTTGCACCCTTACACTGTAGCATTGATGTCAGCAATACCGATCCCCGATCCAGAGAAAAAGAGCAAGAGAATCATTCTCAAAGGCGATGTCCCCAGTCCTATAAATCCACCCAGTGGCTGCCGTTTCCACCCACGCTGTCCAATAGCAAAAGAAGTTTGTTCGAAGGAAGAACCGCCATTGAAGGATGTCGGAAACGGCCACAAGGTCGCCTGTTTCTTCCCTGGAGAACTGAAAAGATAATAGAAGTCTGGTTTTCTCTAGAGCATTCCGCCTATACCATCGACGACAAGGTCGATCTGGGCGGAATGTTTTTTTATCAATTCCCTGAGTTCCTTCATTGATGCCTCAGGTTTCAGTTTAAGGAATATCTTCATTCTGAAGCGTCCTTTGAACTTCTTTATCACCGGTACTACAGGCCCATGTATCTCGAAGAATTGTTCAGAAAATTCTTTTCCAATAAGTTCAGCGATTTCTTCCGCTTTTTTCTGGCACCGTTTCTCGTCTACATGCTCGACTATCATTTCTACAAAATACGAGAATGGTGGATATTTCAAAAGTTCCCTTGTTTTTATTTCTGTTTCAAAGAACCTTTCAAAGTCGTTTTCTACAGCGTTTTGTATGACGGGATGATCTGGATTGAAAGATTGTATGAGCGTCTTCCCAAAGGTACCCCTGCCGGATCTTCCAGATGCCTGTGTAATCAACTGAAAAGCGTTTTCAGTGGCATCGTACCTGGGAAGATTTATAAGTCTGTCTGAATCAACTACAATGACACAACCCACCTTTGGAAAATCGAGTCCCTTCGCGATCATCTTGGTACCAACAACCACCTGAGCATCTTCCTGTTCTATCATCCGAAGCGCTTTCTCATAATCCGAAGGACTCTCTATCGTCTCTTTGTCGAGTCTTATAATCTTCACCGAAGGAAAGAAATTCCTAAGTTCATACTCTACCCTTTCGGTTCCGAAACCACGTGCTGATAATGCCGCACTTCCACAATTGGGGCAGTTTGAGAAAGGTGGGGTAGTAAACCCACAATAATGGCATTTGAGAATATTCCCGTGGCGGTGATACGTCAGTGATATATCACAATTTGGGCATTTTATAACCGTTCCGCAATTGGTACACACCACGTAATTTGAAAAGCCTTTCCGATGAACGAAAACAAAAATCTGCTTCTCATCTTTGAGAAGTTCTTTTATCTCTTCCAGAGCTTTTTTAGAAAGTACATAAAAGCCTTTAGATTTTCTCATATCTATCAATTCAAGTGATGGTAATTTACCAACCGGTCTGTGCTTGAGCTTATGCAGCTTGTATTCGCCTTCGATGGCCCTAAAATAATGGGTAACTCTCGGGGTTGCAGAACCGAGTATAATAGGGATGTTGTGAAGCTTCCCCTTTTCCACAGCCACTTCAACGGCATCGTAATGAGGCGAACTCTGCTGATAGAAGCTGGCATCGTGCTCCTCGTCGACAATTATCAGTCCAAGCTTTCTCATAGGTATCCAGATAGAGCTACGCGTACCGATTATTATATCGACGTTACCTTCGTGAGCGTCCAGCCAGATACCCTGCCGTTTAGCCTTACTGAGATAACTGTGGTATACCCTTACCTCCCGACCGGGAAATGTTCCCTTAACTCTGGCCAAAAGCTGCGGTGTCAGAGATACTTCAGGAACGAGATAAAGCACCTGAGCACCTTCAGTTAACACCTTTTCCATTGCTTTGAAATAAACTTCTGTTTTTCCCGTTCCCGTAAGCCCATATATGAGATGAACACCTTTAAAATCGTACACAATGGAATTTAAAACCCTTCTTTGTTCGGAGGTTAATTCATCTATCGGAGCTATTGTCCAGTCACTGAATTCGTAAGTCTCATCTTCAAAGACCTCTAAAATGCCTTTCTTCTCCAACGTTTGAATGGGTGAGATGCTCTTTAAGTCAAGATTCTTAATCAGTTCGCGAACCTCAATAACATCAAAGGAAAACAGATGCTCTACGACCTTCCTTTGAAGATCCGTTAGTTTTATTTTCTCTAAGTCTTTAATAGACAGACGCAACCTAACGAACTTCTTCTTTTGGACTCTTGTCTTTTTTTGCTCGTAACTGTGTACTATCCTTATTTTCCTTGATTTTTTCCAGTTTTCAATAGTAACAGCACCAAATTTTTCCCTTGCCGCGGTCAACGGTATTATGTCCTTTATGGGAAGCTCCTGAGACTGCGGAACGACGAAACTTTTTACATTCATAACCTTCCCTGGCGGAAAGAAAAGATCGAAGATCTTACCAACAGGACAAAGAAACCGCTCACTTATCCTCAATGCCAATTCTACGTCTTTAGAAGTTAGAAAGGGCTTCTCATCGAGTTTTTGAAGAACGGGTTTTGTGGCGAATTCCGGAAGCTCATCTGTGATCTCGACCACGTAAGCCACAACACTTCTATTTGCGAAATCAACAACAACTCTTTCTCCCGGAGTTAATGGGAAATCAGTATGATAGGTGAAAGTATCGAGAAGAGGGGAACCCGATATGGCCACTTTTACAAAGATAATATCAACCCCTGATATAGATTATCCTTCTTTTCATTTCATTCGAGGCTTTTATAACCTTAACATCATCAAAAAAGAGAGAATAAATATCCGCTGCCATTATGTCTCTCTTCATCTGTAACTGGAAAAGATCCTGGTCTATCTCAAAATCACCGGATATCGCTTTATACATAACCCGCTTCCATGTGGATGGGGTAGTCAATAATGGAACTTTCAGTTTTTTCTTTATTCTTGAAAGGTGCGATCTTCCATTTTCATTGAATCCAAGTACTCTAATATACTGTGGCCCCTGTTTGTTTGACTGCTCTATCAGCTTCGGGGAAAGTTTGAGAATCACGTTCATCAACAGCCTCTTCAACCTTGTAAAGGTAAAGCGTTTGGCCTTCACACATTCAAGAAATTCGGATATTTCTCCACATTGTCTAGAACAACGAACGAACCTTGCATCAAGCCCTTCAGTAAACCCGTAGTAATTCTTGAAATCTTCCCTATCCAGCCGTCTCAACAGGCCAAGAATGAATCGTCCCATTTTTTCAAGGTGTACGGGGCATTTCTTCAATGCACACTCTCTTTTTATAATGGCGTAAGAATAATCCGGAACAGCTTGTTTGACCTTCTCCCACTGCCCGGTTATGATTAACTTCCTGATGGCAGTAGCGCTCGAAAACCTGCCTTTAAAGTAAGGGTCGTTGTAATCAGCACCCGTTCTCACTATGCTGTGCGGCGTAATATCACTTCTGATCTGTTTGATAGCACGCAAATATTCGAGCCCCAGGATATTGTTAGATCTTTCTATCTCTTGGATACTTTCGGCAAAATCACTAAGATGAAGCTTTAGATAGTCCTTTAGTGCTGCCTTCCTCGCATTTGGAAAAGACAAACCTGTTTTCAGATGCTGCTTCAACAACTTCACGTATACGGTTGGTTCTTCTATCAAAATATCGGAAAGAACATCTAGAAGTTTCATGTTTCCCGTTTCGCTGCCAAAAACGATGTCAGTAACACCTAAAAGGGACAACGTCCATACAGAACCTAGGGCAAACCCACCTGCATCCTGAACGGAATAAACAACAGGAAGCTGTACCACAATGTCAATGCCAGCCTTTAATGCGATTTCAGCCCGGGAATAGTTGTCCATTATAGCTGGTTCCCCACGCTGAACAAAGTTGCCGCTCATAACGGCAATTGTCAGGTCTGGGTTTATGAGCTCTTTCGCCTTTTTCAAATGGAAAAGATGCCCATTGTGGAAAGGATTGTATTCAACAACTATCCCGAGGATACTCATGTTACTTCTCGATCGGTTCGTTTTTCTCAGTAACCTTCACAATCTTCGGAGGTTTATACTCATCATCGTTATAAATAGCGTAAGAAATTATAATAACCCTGTCACCGATCTCCGCCAATCTGGCAGCAGCACCATTTAACGCGATAACGCCAGACCCTTCTTCACCCTTAATGACATAGGTTTCAAATCTTTCACCGTTGTTTATATTAACGACCTGCACCAGCTCGTTTTCCCTTATATCCGCCAATTTCATAAGCCGGTAATCTATGGTTATGCTTCCCTCATAATTGAGGTTCTTGTCTGTAACAGTAGCCCTATGTATCTTTGATTTTTGCATAATCCTGAACACACCAAACACCTCCATATCTTCTTCTAAGGATATTTTACATCACTCAACCTCCTTATGTGATAACATTGTTTTGGAGGTTCGATGACATGAAGAGATTTAAGGGCGTCTCTGAATTAATGAGATGGATACGGGATTTTTCAGAGGAGTACTTCTCTGAACCCGTTGAGTTTTTTGGGGAAGTACGCGATGCAAGAGTAAACAGAAGAAATGTTTTGAACATAGAAGTGGTGGAAACTGTTAAAGGATACAGAAGCGGAAGCTTTACGTACCAGATCCCATGTCAGATAGATTACCCGGAGAGTATCCTCGATGAACTTGGCATTGAAAGTTATAAAGAAATGGAGGGTGAGCTTTACAGTGTCATTGGAAAGCTCGTTTTTCGTGTTACTCAAAATCGGTACGTTGTGGAAGTCATCAAGATTGAACCCTACGGAAAAGGTGCCATCGAAAAACGCAGGCAAAAGATCCTCGAGAAACTGAGATCCGAAGGGCTCTATCCGGTAAAACAACTGTCCTCTCTCCTTGAACTTGGCGAACCCATACTTGACATAGCCATCCTGGCTTCGCCAAACACCCGGGGGCTTTCCGATTTTCTAAGAATGCTCCAGGATTCCCCTTTAATCCCTGATTTTACATATTACCCAATTTCAATTGAGGGGGCAAGCGCAGCAAAAGAACTCGTTTCAGCTCTTGGTAAGGCCAACAATAGGGCCCATCAACTGATCGTCATCGTCAGGGGCGGTGGCGCTCAGGGAGGGTTACTTTATCTCGATGACGAATCACTAGCAAGAGCCGTCGCTTCCTCAAAACTCCCGGTAATTGTAGGGATCGGTCATTCTGAAGATAAAACCCTGCTCGACTATGTCGCAAGTATGTCCTTTGAAACCCCGACAGCGGTCGGAAGAGAGATATCGCAGATCAACCGGGATTATATTCACTCCCTATCTGAACTGGAAGAAAAGCTGGATTCAGTTTTTTCGGAACTCTTATCTTCTTTTGTTAGCAATATCCAGTCCCGTTCAAGGATTCTTAGTGCTTACAGTATCGAGAGAATGATAAAATTCGACCACCAAAAACTTCTATCCTTTGTTCGTAGGTTGAACAGGATAGATTTTCTGACAGACAATATGAAAGAAGCTTTGAACCGTTCACGTAAGAATTTAATTTCAAATTCCGCGAATATCATGAACGAAAAAACAAAATGGTTCTGGCTCAATTTAAAAGAATTCAGACGCCATGAAAACGAACTATCAAGCAGGATTAAAAACTTCGAAGAAAGGATCACACCGGAAATCATCGATCTCGAGAGGTTTTTGATGGAAAAAAGCAGGGATTTCAAGAAACTCACCGGATACTTCAGCAGCAATGCCAAAAGCTTTTACCGCTGGCAACGCGAAAGATTGCAGCGATACATAGCCGAGATTCGATCAATAAACCCAATATACGCTTTAGTAAAAGGCGGCGCCATTGTAATGGACGAAGAAGGAAAGGCTATCGTATCCATTGAAGATGTTAAAATAGGCGATGAGGTTCTTATAAGACTTTCAGATGGTTCTCTGCGTTCCGAAATCCTCGAAAAGATCACCACAAAGAAAAAAAATTTAGTAAAGGAGTGAAAATAACATGCTTCCGCAGGATATAAATGAACTTGACCTGAAAGGATTCAAAGATTTTCTGGAAACCCTCACGGAAGAAGAAATGAAAGAACTTCGCTTCTCAGAAGCCATGCTTCTGGTTGAAAAAATCTCCGACCTTTTTGACTCAATGCGTGATGAGATAGATATAGAAGACGCCATTGAGCTCTATGAAAGGGGAATGGAACTTTTAATGCTCTGCAGGGAAAAACTTGCTGTGGTACAAAACAAAAAAGCTGAGATCGATAAGAAATACCACGATCTCATGAACGGATAAATCTATTTACTTTTGTTATTTTTTAGTTATGAGCTCATTTTCAACAAGCTGGCCATAAAGAGGGCCGGCTGTTGTCTTTTCAATGGTTATTTTCGCTTTTGAACCTATCAACTCTTCAGAACCGTGGAAGAAAACGATTTTGTTGTTGATCGTTCTACCATAAAGCATCCCATCTTTGTGTTTGGCTTCGACGATTATTTCGACTGTTTTCCCGATATACTCCGAATTGATTTTTCTATTCAAACATTTTTGAAGCTCCAGAAGCTCCTGAAGTCTTCTCACCTTAATTTCATGAGGAACGTCATCTTTCATATACTTCGCTGATATCGTTCCCTCCCGTGGGGAATAGATTGCCAGGTTAACCCTTTCGAAAATAACCTCTTCAAGCAGCGATTTGGTCTGGAGATAATCGTCTTCACTTTCGCCCGGAAAGCCGACAATGATATCGGTGCTTATTGAAGCATCGGGTACCTTTGTCCTGATCCTGCGGATAAGATCTAGATACTCTTCACGTGTGTAACCTCTATTCATTGCTTTCAGTATTCTATTACTCCCGGATTGTATTGGTAAATGAATAGAACGCGAGACACGTTTGGAGGTTGCTATAACATCGATCAACTCGTCGCTGAAATCTTTCGGGTAAGATGTCAGATACCAGATTCTTTCTATCTGCTCTATCTTGAGGGTCTCTCTTATCAACTTCGCAAGGGTGCTGCCATCAGCAAGATCTTTGCCGTAAGAATCCACATTTTGCCCTAGATATGTTACCTCTCTATAGCCCTTTGAGGCGAGCCTTTTGACTTCATTGAGTATGTCTTCCATGGACCTGCTTTTTTCTCTCCCTCTAGTATAAGGAACGATACAATACGAACAAAATTTGTTGCAGCCATAGATTATCGTCACCCAAGCATGATGACGACTAGTTCTTAATCGTGGGGTGCTTGAATTAATTTCGTCTATGAAATCCGATAACTCGACAAAGCGCTCTCCCTTAATAGCTCTCTCCAAAAATTCATTAACCCTTGATATACTTCGAGTCCCGAAGACAAAGTTCACCTCTTCGCGCTTCAAAAGGGCCTCTTTTTCTTTCTCGGCCACACAACCGGAAACGCCGATTATCAGGTTCCTGTTTTTCTTCTTCAGGGATCTCAGTCTTCCAAGTTTTCCATAAAGTTTTTTCTCGGCCTTCTCTCTAACCGCACAGGTGTTAACGATAACAACATCAGCTTCTTCTTCATTATCGACAATCACATACCCATTCGATTTGAGAATGCCGGCCATAGTTTCCGTATCGTTCACATTCATTTGGCATCCAAAGGTTCTGAAAGCTATTTTCATCGTGATATCACCTCTATGTGTTTTTTCAACCGTTACAAAAAAGCGACGGCATCCACGCCGTCGCTTTTACCATCTTCAGAAATCCTCAGAGTTCTTCTTTGCTATTTTGCGTTTCATCATCGGAAGCCTCCGAAACCTCGACCTCAACGACCTTTTCTTCTTCAACGCTTTTTTCTTCTGGTTCTTCTTTTGTCTCTTCGACAACCTCGGCAGCTTCCTCTGAGAGGTTCATACCTTCCCGGCCTTCAAGAATCGCATCGGCTATGGTT
This sequence comes from Kosmotoga olearia TBF 19.5.1, assembly GCF_000023325.1. Classification (NCBI taxonomy): domain Bacteria; kingdom Thermotogati; phylum Thermotogota; class Thermotogae; order Kosmotogales; family Kosmotogaceae; genus Kosmotoga; species Kosmotoga olearia. The sequence goes on along the minus strand of NC_012785.1, from coordinate 1,649,992 downwards.
CGGGTGATAAGCTGAATAGCCCTGATAGCGTCATCGTTGCCTGGCACCAGATAATCAAGAACATCCGGGTCGCAGTTGGTATCAGCTATCCCGATTACTGTTATCCCAAGCTTGTTGGCCTCAGCGACAGCGATTTCCTCTTTTTTCGGGTCAACAACATAGATAACGTCAGGAATTCGTTCCATATCTTTGACACCATTAAGATTCTTTCTCAGTTTTTCTAACTTCTTCCTGATCCTGCTTTGCTCCTTTTTGGGAAGTGCATCAAGTTCTCCGCTAATTTCCATCTCTTCGTACTGCTTCAAAACCTCTATTCTCTTTCTTATGGTTGTGAAATTGGTGAGAAGCCCACCGAGCCAGCGGTTGTTTACGTACGCCGCACCACAACGTTTGGCTTCATTCTCGATGATCTGCTGAGCCTGGCGCTTGGTTCCAACAAACATAAACGTAGCCCCTTCACGGGCTCTTTCTCTAACGTAGTCATAAGTCTGGTCGAGAAGCTTCAGGGTTTTCTGCAAGTCAATGATATAAATGCCCTTTCTCTCGCCATAGATGTAGGGTTTCATCTTCGGATTCCATCTTCTGGTCCTGTGCCCAAAATGGACACCTGCTTCCAGAAGCTGTTTCATCGTTACAACTGCCACAAAAACACCTCCACTTTTGGTTTTCTCCCTCCGACCCCGGCTGATCGACCCTTAGGCACCGAGACCAGCCAATTATCGGTCGTGTGAATTGAAACTCACAAAGAGATTATTTCTTCAACATCATACCGTTTAGCATTCAACCAGAGATCTTCAAGTGCGTAAAATTCCCTTCCTCTATTGCTAAAGATGTGCACGATAAAATAACCACAATCTATTACCATCCAATCATAGCCTTTACCCTTATCGTAATAAATTACAGGAACGTTATGTTTTTCTAAGAAATCGAGTATTCCATCTCTCAACGCTTCCATATGCGGATCGGAGTTAGCGGTCGCTATTACAAAATAACTCGTAAGGTTAGAGACTTCAGAAACGTCCAAAAGAACGATATCCGCTGCCTCCTTGTCATAAAGAATCTTTACAATCTCTCTTATATTCCCGTCCAAAAGGTCACCTCCCGATTTGTTGGGTTATGTTTTTTATTCAACGGTTACGCTTTTCGCGAGATTCCTCGGCTTATCCGGATCATGGCCGCGCATAACAGCAACATGATAAGCAAACAACTGTAGATAGGGCGACATAACAAGCGGATACAACGGCTCTGATACCTTCGGAACCTCAATTCTGCTATTAACTATACGCGCAACCGCCTGGTCGCCTTCAGTACAAATCGCTACCACTTTGGCGTCGCGCGCACGGGTCTCCATTATGTTTGAAAGGGTTTTAGTTTTCAACGAATCATCAGGAACAATTGCAAACACCGGAAACTTCCTATCTAAAAGCGCGATAGGCCCGTGTTTCAGCTCACCAGCCTGATAAGCTGATGCATGGATGTAACTTATCTCTTTGAGTTTCAACGCGCCTTCAAGTGCACTCGGATAACCGTATCCACGCCCTATGTACATGAAATGAATGTAATCGAAGTACTCCTTCGCCAGTTCCCGGGTCAGGTCATTTGAAGTAGCGAGAATGCTTTCAAATATCGTTGGCATACCTTCGATTTCATTTACTATCTGCATCAGCTTTTTATCCCCGAAACCTCGGAGCTGGGCGATATAACTGGCTATCAATAACAAAACTGTCAATTGAGAAACATAGGTTTTCGTTGCGGCGACGCCTATTTCAGGTCCCGCGTTGAGATAAACAACAGCATGACTTTCACGAGAAATCGTTGAACCAACAACATTCGTCACCGCGATTATCGTAGCACCTCTAGCCTTTGCGATTCTAATCCCTTCAAGGGTATCAGCTGTTTCTCCCGATTGGGATATAGCGACAACGATGGTATCTTCATCGAATTTTATCTTTCTATATCTGAACTCTGAAGCCACATCGATCTCAACATTCAACGCCGCATATTCTTCAAGAAATCTCTTGAAAACGAGCCCGGCATGATAACTGGTGCCACAGGCAACTACCTGCACATTACGGGTGGTTTTGAGTTTATCGGCTATCGATTCCAGTTCCGCTATAATTGTTTTCCCGTTCTTTACTCTTCCGGTTATGGCATTTCTGATAACCTGTGGTTCTTCAAAGATCTCTTTCAACATAAAATGAGGATATCCGCCTTTCTCCGCAGCATCCTCCGTCCAATTTATATGAGTTAAAGGTCTGGAAACACGTGTGCCATCAGTCCTGAAAATTTTGACCTCGCCTGCACTCAGAAGTGCCACATCTCCATCCTCTATGAAATAAACATCCCGTATGTAATGTAGCAATGGAGTAACATCGGATGCGAGGTATGCACCATCGCCATTCGCACCAACAACAAGAGGACTTCCCTTTCGTGCGGCAACAATTCTATCCGGAACGTCCACATGAACCACCGCTATGGCATAAGCACCCTCAAGGTCCACAAGCGCATGTCTGACGGCATCAAGGAGAGACCCATTAAAATGCTCCTCTATAAGGTGTGCAATAACCTCCGTATCCGTATCAGATTTGAAAACGTGCCCTTTTCTCTGAAGCCTTGCTTTTAATTCCGTATGATTTTCTATAATCCCATTATGAACCACAGCAAGTTTGCCGGAGCAGTCTATATGTGGATGAGCGTTTACATCAGATGGGATCCCGTGTGTGGCCCAGCGCGTATGTGCTATCCCAATAGGTATCTTATTTTTGTTTTCCTTTCCAAGTTTCTCCTCAAGAGCAGCTATCCTTCCAACGGCTTTCCTTATAATAAGTTCCCCGTTTTCAACATAAGCCACACCTGAAGAATCGTATCCTCTGTATTCGAGTTTCTTAAGCCCCTTCATGAGTTGCTCCAGGTAGAACTCTCTACCAACTATCCCAACTATCCCGCACACACCTATTCACTCCCAAATCGTGCTTCCAACTTCTCCACGAGTCTGCCTTTGACACCGTTACAAGCCACTTTTATGGCATTTGAAATCGCCAGCGCATCAGAATTCCCGTGTGCTTTTACCACAACACCCTTGACCCCGAGAATAAATGCTCCCCCATAGATCCTCGGATCCAGGCTCTTCTTCAAATTATTGAAAGCCCCCTTCAGAAGCAATCCTCCAAGCAGCCCCAATATTCCAGCCTGTTTTATATGCATCTTAAGAAGATCCCCTATGAATTTGGCGGTTCCTTCTATGGTCTTCATAGCAACATTTCCCTTAAACCCATCGGTTACCACAACATCCACATTACCATAAAGGATGTCTCTTCCTTCAACGTTTCCAACGAAGGTTTCACCTAAAGCTTCTTTTATCATTCCAAAGGCTTCTTTTACTAACTCCGTGCCCTTTTCCTCTTCCTCACCAACGTTCAATAACCCTACCAGTGGGGACTCCTTCCCGAGAATTCTTGCATATTCGAACCCCATCTTAGCAAAATCTCTCAGATGCCCCGGTCGAACCTCAAGATTCGCGCCACAATCCAGGAGCACAGTAAAACCTCTTTTGCTGGATATGGGAACAGCAATGGCCCCTCTCTCGATTCCCTTAATCCTGCCCACAACAAAAAGGCCGGCCACAAGAACCCCACCGGTGTTTCCAGCGGATACCATGGCATCGACTTCGTTCTTCTTGACAAGTTCAGCAGTTTTGAAAAGTGATGAATTCCTCTTTCTCAACAATTGGGATGGTTTTTCGGCCATTCCAAAAACGTCCGGAGCATCATAGATACTCAAGCGTTCGCTGGCAAAACCTCTTTTCTCCAACAATCTATTAATCTCATCTTTTTTGCCTACCAGCGTAATCTCAAGATCTTTCAGCCCCTTCAAAGCTAAAATGGCGCCATCGATGTTTACATCGGGCGCCAGATCTCCACCATATACATCCAGGGCTATTTTTATCCCTGACATATTCATTCACCTATTTCAAGTATTTGTTTGCCTCCATAGTATCCGCAGTGCAGACAAACTCTATGAGGTTCCTTTGGTTCGCCACAATTCGGGCAAACAGAAACAGCGACCTTTATAGGCCTATAGATCTTCACACGCTTATGATGTGTCCTGGAGCGCGAACGCTTTTGCTTGGGTACAGCCACTTTTATCCCTCCCAGTCAGAATTATTATCAACAATATTCTTTTTCAATTCACCAAGAAGCGAGTGCCACTTATCACTCGGTTCTTCCTTACCTTCACAGAAATGATCCGGATTTTCGTTCAAATCAACTCCACAAACTGGGCAGAGCCCTCTACAGTCTTCCACACAAAGAACCTTCTGCGGTATCTCCACTATTATAGCCTCAATGACTCGATCTGACAAGTCTAATACTTCCTCTTTTAACGGCAAAGTGTTTTCAAGATTATCTACCGGGCCATCTTTTATTTCTTTTATGTACTTATTAAAAGGTATATATACCGCTTCAAGTGTTCCATTTATTGGTACTTCGACATCCTTCAAGCACCGTGCGCACTTGTCAATCACCACTGTTTGGATATCACCAGTCAGTACAACTGAATCCCTGGTCTTATAAAGAACTGCATGCACCACTATCTGCGTGCTACATTTGATTTCAGCAAAAGGATTATCAAAAGCCACATCGATCTCTTTTCTCGATTCAAAGGAATTCAAGTCTATTAAAAGTTCCGTCACTTTCACCATTGTCTTTCTCCCTCTTTTCAAATCTTCAGCGTTGCAATGCTACAACAACGGGGTTGCGTTTATTAGACGTTTTATTGAACAAAATCCGACACTTTCCTTAGCGAATCGAGCAGTTTCTTTGAAATTCTGGCATTTTCTTCAAAGGTTCTTCCACCTGGATCCCCGAGTTCAAATTCTTGAAGCCTTTTGAACCCCTTCGAAGATACCACAACCCTGGTGGACAGCTCAGCAGCTTCAAGCGGGTCGTGGGTAACCATGATTATTGTTAAATTCACTTCCTTCCAGAGCGAGGCAATTAATTCCATCATCTTTTCCCTGGTTACCACATCTAAAGAAGAAAAAGGTTCATCCAGAAACAAAATTTCAGGATTATAGCTCAGGGCACGCGCAAGATTAACCCTCTTTGCCATTCCACCGCTCAATTCGCCGGGATACTTGTACAGCGCATCTGCAAGCTCAACCCTTTTCAACATCTTTTTCGCTCTTTCTTCGGAAGACACCAGAGAAACATTGTACAAAACATTTTTCCACGGAATCAGCCTATCATCCTGAAAAACAAAACCTATCCTCGAGCGATTCGTTGCAATCCTCCCGGAATCAGGCTTTAGAATCCCGGCCAGTAACCTCAAGAGGGTCGTTTTACCGCATCCCGAGCTCCCTAGTACGGATAAAAATTCCCCCTCAGTAACGGAGAGGTACAAATTCTGAATCACTTGATTATTCCCGAAAGACTTTGATACACCTTCAGCTTTTATCAACATACCTAAAAGTCCTTTTCGCAAACTGATCGAGCATCTTCTCGCTCAATATCCCGAGAATCACCAGAACAAGGGTATAAGCAAAGACATCAGTGGTTTCAAGGTACGATTTAGCGTCGAATATTTTCCTTCCTATACCGGTAGTTCCTACCATAAATTCAGCCACAGCAACGGATTTCCACATAACACCAACACTTATTCTCAAAGACGAAGCTATAAACGGTAAGGTCGACCCGAAATAAATGTCCTTAAAAATACGTGATTTACTGACCGAAAAAACCTTTGCCATTTCAACGAGCTTGACATCTACGTTACGTACACCCTCAACAATATTCAATGTGATAATCGGAAAAAGTGTGAGAAAAACTATGTACACAGGTGACCTGAAACCAATACCCCACCACAACACCGCTAAAGCCAGCCACGATACGATTGGAACAGACTGCATGACAATCACCAGGGGCCTAAAAAGCGTATATATCGTCCTGGAGAGCCCCATGGAAAAACCAGCGAGCACGCCAGCGATAAGAGCTAGAGCCAAACCAAGAACTGCCTTTGAAAAGGTTGTGAAAACCGTGAGATAAAACTCAAGGTTCGTGCACAGTTCTCCCAGCCTTTTGAAGGTTGTAATTGGTCCTGGAAGCAAAAGGGAATTGCCTACCGCGAGGTATGCAAGCTCCCAGATCCCAAGAATTATCAATATAGCTGCAAACAGGCCAAGTTGACTATTTCTCATAGAAAAACTCGTCAAAATTTAAATCACCAACTAAAGATTCATCAAGTTCTCTTAACGTTTCCAGATAGGAAACCACTTCATCTTTTATTTCAGAAGCTGCTTTGAATTCGTAGTCTATTCCTGAAAAGGACTTCTTCAATATTGGAACGGGAAATCCACCCATCGCTTCGGAAACAATCGACGCGGTGAGCTCCAGATCCTGAAGAGAAAGGGTCAAAGATTGTTTATAAAGAAGAAGGAATAGATCAACAACGGTTGGGTCCACATCTTTTCTAACAAAGATCCCGGAACTCGGTATCGGACCATTTCCAGGGCTCAGAATTCTCCACAATTCATCGATACTCATGGATTTAATAGACCCCTTCACCTTGGCCTGGGCTAAAGAAGCGAAAGGTTCAGGAAGCAAAAGTATATCGGCTTTTCCGGCAGCGAATAATTGCAACGCTTCTGGTCCCGCCACATAAACGATCCTAATGTCCTTATTCACCTCATACCCCAGTTTTTCAAGTACACCACGCAGTATAACATCCGCCGTTTGTCCGGGGGCATGAAGCGTGTAAACAGCCTTTCCCAATAGATCTTCAACACCTTCAATAGGCTCATTACGGGAAACAAAATAAAAACCGCCCCACATGGAAACTGCCGCGAGTTTTATCGGAACACCCTCTGCAGCAAGTTTTGCACCGATAGTGACGGGAAGAAGAGCAAAATCGGCTTTTCCACTTATCACGAGTGCTAAAGCCTGATCAACGGTTTTCCAGAACTCAATGGAAAAGCCTTCAGCGATCGTCTTTCCGTCTGGAGAATCATGTATCAAACGTGCTATTGGAACGAGCGTTGGTCCAATAGGGTTTATATAGAGATAGTTACCAAAGCCTATAACAACCATCACAATAACCAGAAGCGTCACCATCAGTTGTTTCATCGTACCACCTCCTTCAAATAAATTATACACCAGAAAGGAAAACCATCACACCGTGTTAGCTGCGGATTATCCCGGGAAAAGCAGCCGGAGGATAAGCTCTAACAACTATCTATAAATTCAGATACATTTCGCTTGACTGATAACCAGGAAATGTATATAATTAAATTAGTGAATACTCCCTAAGGGAGAGGGCTGTTTGTGCCCTCTATTTTTATTAGTATGGAAGTGGTGGATGGGATGTATGAGCTAACGGAAAAATTGAGGAAGCTAGCTGAAGAAGTGGCAGAAGAGTTGGGATACGAGATATACAAACTGACCTTTGGTAAGGGAAGAAGAAGAGCGGTTCTGACAGTTGCGATAGATAAAGAAGACGGTTATATTTCGATCTCAGATTGCGAAAATTTCTCTCGCGCATTCGAAAAGAAGCTTGACGAAACCGAAATAATAAGCTCTTCTTACAATCTGGTGATTGAATCACCAGGTGCTGAAAGGGAACTCAGAAAACCCGGGGATTTCATGAGATTCACCGGTAAATCCGTAAAGATCGTGTTAAAAGAACCTCTGGAAAACCGTTCTGTGCTTGTAGGCCAGCTAATTAATGCCAATGAAGACCTCGTGACCATAATCGAGGCTGACAGCAACAGGACATTTGAAGTTGAATACAGAATGATAAAGAAAGCAAATTTGAGACTTGAACGGTAATCTTGGGAGGTGCAGAAGATGAATCTCAATCTTCTGGAAGCGCTGGAACAACTTGAAGAAGAAAAAAATATTAAAAAAGACGAAGTTATCAGTATTCTTGAAAAAGCACTCCAGAGCGCTTATAGAAAAAACTTTGGCACCGAAAATGAGGTTGAAGTTAGGATAGACCGTCTCACCGGTGATATCGCCATATATGAAAAATTAAAGGTTGTTGACGAAGTTGAGAACCCTTATCGTGAGATCACTCTTTCAGAAGCTAAGAAGATAGATTCTGATGCTGAGATCGATGGTTATGTCTACAGAAAGCTCAATATAAAGAAATTCAAGAGAATAGCCGCTCAAACGGCCAGACAGGTTTTGATTCAGAAAATTCGGGAAATGGAGAAGGAAAATCTTTTCCAGACGTATTCTGCACTTAAAGGTTCCGTCACCACAGCAGAAATACTCAGAGTAACCGAAAACTGGGCTGACATAAGAATAGGAAAACTTGAATCAAGGCTTCCTACCCGCGAAATGATTCCCGGCGAGAGGCTCAGGGCAGGCAGTTTTATAAAGGTATTCGTAGTAGATGTCGTCAGAACAACGAAAGGTCCAAAGATTCTCGTTACCAGAAAAGGGACAGAGTTCGTAGTGGAGTTGTTAAAACTCCAGGTTCCAGAAATCGAGAGCGGTGATGTGGTGGTTAAAGCCGTCGCAAGGGAAGAAGGTATCAGGACAAAGGTTGCCGTTGCATCTACCAATCCCAAAGTAGATCCCATAGGAGCCTGCATTGGTGAAGGCGGGGTCAGAATCGCAGAGGTTCTGCGCGAAATAAGGCCTGAGAAGGTTGACATATTAAAATGGAGCGACGATCCGGCAGAATTCGTCGGTAATGCAATAGCTCCAGCCACAGCCGTGGAGGTTAAAATAGTCAGTTCCGCAAACCGTGAGGCCGTTGTCTATGTTTCTCCCACACAGCTCTCACTCGCAATTGGAAAAGGTGGTCAAAATGCCAGGCTTGCAGCAAAATTAACCGGCTGGAAGGTTGACATCAAACCTTTGATGTAGATATTTTGTAACATATTACCTACTCTCTGTAAATGAACTCATGTAAAATGAATCTGATGATCCTTATTCACCAACAGTTTTGGCAGGGAGGTTTTGAAAGTGAAGCAAGACATTCTTAGAAGTGAGTTGCGCAAGAGAAAACAAAGAATGACCGCCCAAAGAGAGTTGATATTGAAAGCTTTCATGGAATCCGGAGAAGAACATATGAGCGCCGAGGAAGTCTACAGAAAGGTGCTTGAAAGAAGGCTTCGAATAAGTAAGGCTACGGTTTACAGAACGGTGGAACTTTTAACGGAGGTAGGCCTTCTCAGAAAAATCGTTTTTCGTGATGGTGTGGTTCGTTACGAGCTCGTCGATAAAGGTGAACATCATCACCACCACCTGGTATGTAACAGCTGCGGTAAGGTTATCGAATTTCCGGAAGATCTTCTCGATGGTCTTGAGAATCTCATAGAGGAAAAAACCGGTTTCAAAATAACCGACCACCAACTTAAGTTTTACGGGCTTTGCTCTGAATGCCAGAAGAGTATTGCAAACAAAGAATAAGAGACTAACAACGCCACAAAATAAGACCACGGAAAAGGTACAGTTACTATCAGTCCAAGCTCTGAAATTTTGTGAAGCCCTTTTTCAAAAAACAAAGACAGAAAATTTACCCCCTTTGCTGTTATGATTGCAAGGGGGATTATTTTTAGTGATGAAAAAACGATGGTCAAAATCAGACCGACGAATATTGGGAAAACAAAAAAAGGTACCATGACGATTGTTAATGGAATAGTCAAAAGAGGTACAGCTTCAAAAGTCACCACAGTCAAAGGAAATACTGCTATTTGTGCGGCAATGCTTACCGATACCATCCCCTTAAAGAGCCCCGAATTCCCTGCCATAAGTATGGGAAGCAAAATGAGAATCCCGGCGGTAGCTACAAAACTAAGTTGAAAAGCGACCGAAGCTATTATTATTGGAGAATGAACCAGCATCAGAATACCAGCAAATCCGAGAATGTTCAAGGGATGTTGAGGATAATCCAAACAGGCAAAAAAACTGTACAGTGCGAAAACAAGGAATGCCCTTGTCGCTGAAATCGATGGTCCTGTTGACAATATATAAAGTAAAAGCAGGAGCACAACGGTAAGTAGCCTAAACCTTTTTGGCAACAAAAACACTGCAAGAAGCATTTCCGTTATAAGATAAAAAATTCCCACATGCATTCCCGAGACGGCAAAAATATGCGAGAGACCGAGATCATTTATAGCCTTCCTTAGACCATAGGAGAGCTTGCTCTTATTCCCAAGAAACAAAGCGAAAGGAATCGCCGAATTAATCCCTGCCCCTGTTAGTCTGCGTTCAAAGTATTCTCTGGTGTTACCGGCAAGTCTATCCACAGGCCCAAACGAAGGTGCAACTCCGAAAATCTCAGCGGTGATTTCATAGAAAGGATACCTATTGACCTTACGAAGCTCTCCGGCAACCCAGATAACCTGCCTGTCTTCCGGTGCTTTTTGATAATTTCTCAACTTCGGCAATTTTATTTTTACAGGTATGCGAAGTTTCTTCCATGAACCTTCTTCGAGCATATATCCAGAAGAGGCTACGACACTTCTCTCCCATTCAACCTTCTCCACGATTCCAACGTATTCAACCTGCGAATTCTCTAAAACCGGGAAAGTACTGTATCCAAGAAGTATACCAAATAACCAAAACACGGAAATAAAAACAACCAGCCTATTTTTTCGGGTAATAAAAAGAAAAGCTACAAAAAGAAAAAAGAGCGCTGTGGTACTCCAGAGCGTAAAATGCATCGAAATTCCAGAAGATACCCCAAAAGCAAGTGAAAGAAAAAGGAAAAAAAGAGGCAAGGGAGGATACCTCCTCCCTTACGCTCCGTATTTTTCAAGTCTCATGGCATGGGCAAGCATCAATGGAATCTCATCAACCGCATATATGGTACCGATAACCCCACGCGCACACTCAAACTCATCGAACTTTTCACTGGCACCCGCACGAACGTATCCGGAATAAACCATAAATGGAACGGGATGCCAGCTGTGTGCTTTCATGGGTACGGGTGTCGAATGGTCACCCGTTACAACAAGAACATCAGGATTCAGAGCCAGAATTTCTGGAAGCAGATCATCAACCTCTTCAATAACGTGAACCTTCGATTCAAAGTTACCGTCTTCACCGTAAGAATCTGTCTTCTTTACATGAAAGAAGAAGAAATCATAATCGTTCCAGATCTCTTTGAGGGTTTCTACCTCATCTTTAATCGTTGTACCTGTCGCAACAACGTTCATGCCGACAAGTTTTGCCAGCCCTCTGTACATTGGGTATGTAGCTATAGCAGCAGCCCTTAACTTGTAAACCTCCTCAAAATTGGGGATCTGCGGGTACTTTGAGAATCCTCTCAAAAGAGCAAAATTCATTTTTTCTTCATCCTTCAAAATCTCCTTTACCCTCCTGAGAAATTCATTGACAACTCTGGCGGTTTTTTCTGCTTCCGGTACGAGGGCTTCAGCCCACACTATTGGAAGTCCCGTCTTTTGTGGGTCCGCATCGCAAATCCTTTCATCCAGCCCCTCACCAGTGAACTTAACAACAAATCTGTGTTCCTTACCGGGATAAAGCGATATCTCTATATCCTCTATTTTCTTTATTTCTTCCGCAAGTTTTTCTACAACCTTTGCACTTTCTTCCGTTGCCGGCCTTCCCGCTCTTCTATCAACAACGGTATCCCCATCGATGGTAGCAAAGTTAGCACGTGCCACAAGATCCTTTTCACCAACTTCGACGTCAGAACCAAGTGCTTCAAGAATGCCCCTTCCAATCTGATACTTTATCGGATCATATCCAAAAAGTCCGAGATGTCCCGGTCCACTCCCTGGTGTAACACCTGGAATTACCGGAACGGCCTGTCCAAGTTCAGATTTCTTCGCCAGCGCATCGAGATTTGGTGTACGAGCAGCCTGAAGAGGTGTCCTACCGTTCACAGGTAAATCTCCAACACCATCCATAACGAGCAAAACTATTTTTGTATCGTTCCTGGTTACCAGTTTGCTGATAAACTCCTGTCTATCCATCGTATCTCCTCCTTTTTTTGCTGTCAAATAAATTTTAGCACAGCATACGGTCTTCTTTCTCTATGTTAAAATATTGACGTTAACTCTTGGAGGGTTGAGCGTGAATACTTTAGAACGAAGCGGGATAATTCTGATGGGTTATTACGGTCATGACAACCTTGGTGATGATCTTTTATTACTTTCTACCCTGATGATCCTGAAAGAGGCTAATGTCAAAAATGAAATCTATATTCCGGCACCGAAAAATATAGAAAAGTTAAGAAAAAGCTTTCCGAAAGAATTGAAAATCAAGGTGATTCCAAGGTATAACCCTTATACCCTGGAACGTTATTTTCACCGCTCCTGCTGTACTATATTTGGGGGGGGTAATCTTTTTCAGGATGAAACGAGTACCAGAAGTTTTCTCTATTATCATTTCATTGCGAAGCGTACCTTAAAAAGAAAAAATTCGCTTGCGTTTTTATCACAGGGGTTTGGCCCTATTCACAAGCAGCGCAATAGAAAACACCTGAAAAAAATCTTAGGCAATGAGAGAAGCTATGGCGTGATTCGCGATAAGGTCTCTTACCGTTACGCAAGAAGATTTTCAAAGAATTATCAGATGGGAACCGATTACGGGCCTTACTACCTTTTAAAGAAAAAACTGATAACTCCCAATCACGAGAAAGATCCTGAACTGGCATTCACAGTCTTGAAATCAGGAACCTCTGCTTCAGAGGTTGTTGAAGCGCTAAAATATCTCGGGTACAGAAAGCTATGTGCGGTGGGATTTCACAATAGCCACGATTCGCAAAAGCAGATGGAACTTGAAGATTATGCTGTTAACAACGGAATGGAGATTATAAGGCCACCTCAGAATATAGATGGGGTTATGGAGCTACTGTCTAAAGCCTCAATCGTTGTGACCGAAAGGCTCCACGGAGCCATACTGGCCACAGTGCAGGGAACACCCTTTGTCTGGAAAAAGAACAGAAAAACCAACCGTTTTGTGAGTTCTCTGGTAAATGATTATTGTTTTAGTTTTAACAACAGTCTTGAGAGTATCGTCCTCGCAATAAACGGCGCTTTGAGGTATGATTTTGATAAGTTAAGGGCTACCTATCTAGAGAAATTAGATGAAACCGTTGACAGATCAATAAAACTCATAAATAAAATCCTGGATTGAACCGGGGGAGGTGAGTTCGATGTGGCATTATTATTTACCAACACATGTTTTTTTCGGTGAAACAGTTGTTGAGAAACATGGAAAAGTGGTGCAGGAATGCGGAGCAAAAGCTCTCATAGTTACCGGAAGGCGTTCTGCAAGGTTATCAGGAGCGTTGCACGACATTATAAAGGTTTTGACTGAATTGAAGATCCCTTACATACATTTTGATAGGGTGGAAGAAAACCCGTCCTTTGAAACGGTGAGAAAGGGCACCGAACTTCTGAGAAAAGAAAATTGTGATTTTGTCATCGCCATTGGTGGCGGAAGCCCATTAGATGCCGGGAAAGCTATGGCCATAATGGGTACCGATCCTGATCTTAAAGTGGAAGATCTTTACGATCGCGAGAGTTATCTTTTCTCACTGCCTGTTGTCGCAATCCCTACAACCTCTGGTACAGGAAGTGAAGTCACCCAGTATTCTGTTCTAACGGACGACGAAGGCAATAAGAAAGGCTTTGCCACACCTCATGCCTTCCCGATGTATTCCTTCCTCGACCCCCGCTACACGATAACAATGACCGAAGAAACTACCATAGCTACCGCTCTAGATGCCCTGTCCCATTCTATTGAAGGCGAACTGTTGAACAACGCCGTTAACCCTATCGTTAAAAACCATTCCAGGGTCACAAATGAACTCATCAAAAACAATCTGAAAAATGCAACAATCACCCCGGAAGATATCCCTGTAAGGTCTTTATTGCAATATGCCGCGATGCTTGCAGGAATAGTAATAGCTCACACAGGGACAACAGTGGTTCACGCCGCAGGATACCCTTTATCCAGTAAAAGAGGGATAAAACACGGCATAGCGAATGCCGTTTTTCTGGTAGAAGTGCTTCGAAAAGTCGAAGAATCAGATCCGGATAGAGTCAAAAATGCCATTGACCCCTTTGAGTCGCTGAACGAACTCGAAGCTTTCTTGAACTCTTTCGGGGTAAACGAATATAAGATAGAACTCTCAGACGATGAACTGGAAAGCTGGGCGGAAAAAGCTGCCAGAGCTCCACACAATGCAAGAACCCCGGGTGAGTTCGATGTCGAGTTTTATAGAAACCTCTATAAAAAGGTGAGAAAGTGCCAGAATACAGAGTAAAACTAAAAAAAGAAATAAAAAGACGAATTGCCTTCGGCCATCCCTGGATATACGAAAACGAGATAGCAGAAGAGCCTTCATGTGAAAACGGTTCTCTGGTCAAAGTATTCACTTACTCCGGTCAATTTGTGGGTAAAGGTTATTACAACAGGAATTCTCTGATACGCGTCAGGCTTTTGACCAGGAAGAATGTAAACATAGACAGAAAGTTTTTCAAAGACAAGATACAAAGGGCTTATTCACTCAGAACCCGCTGGCTCAAAGAAAAGGGAGCTTTCAGATTGATTTACAGTGAAGCTGATGGATTGCCCGGGCTTATAGTGGATAAATTCGCCGATTTTTTCGTTGTTCAGATCTCCACCCTCGGTATGAGTAAATTCAAAGAAACCATAGTGAACGTCCTGATTGAACTCTTTAATCCAAAAGGGATCTACGAAAAATCTGAGGGCAGCTTCATTGCCAAAGAAGGAATAGAACCCTATTCTGGATGGCTTTATGGAAACGGGCCAAATTTAATACCCTTTAAGCTACATGAAATCACCTTCCTTGCCGATCTACACGGACAAAAAACAGGGTTTTTTCTCGATCAGAGATTCAACGCTGAAAATCTGTCAGAGTTTTCCACAGACAGAAGGGTTCTCGATCTTTTCTCATACACCGGTAACTTCGCATTCCATTTATTGAAAGGTGGAGCACGGGAAGCGATCCTCGTTGATTATTCTGAACGCGCATTAGCGGTTGCTGAAGAGATAGCAAGGATAAACAGCTTCAAAGAAAAAATTCGAACGATAAACGCAAATTCCTTTGATTTTATAAGAAATGTGAAGATAGGGGAATTCGAGTTGATAGTCATCGACCCGCCAGCGATGTTGAAATCAGCAACCGCAAAGCACAACGCGCTAAGAGCCTATAAAGAACTCAACCTGAGAGCTATTCGTTCGTTGAAAGATGGAGGAATCCTTGCAACATCCTCTTGTACACAGCTCATTCGCGAATCCGAATGGCTCGAAAAGATAACGGAAGCATTCAAAGATTCAAAAAAGATTGGCAAACTACTGTTTTCAGCCGGGCAACCTTTCGATCATCCGGCTCTAACAAGTATGCACGAATCAAACTATCTAAAGTTTAGAAGCTATATTGTAAGCAGTGTTAGCGAATTTTGATTTACCTTGCTACAAATGATGTATAATTCTATTAAAGAGTTATTCTCTGGAGGTAGGTACCCATGGCCAAAGTTTATGTCGTTACGTCAGGAAAGGGTGGGGTCGGAAAGACCACCATCACAGCCAATATAGGCTGTGCGTTAGCAGCAAAAGGGGACAAGGTGTGCCTCATAGACGCGGACATAGGGTTAAAGAACCTGGACATAACCCTTGGGCTTGAAAACAGAGTTGTGCATACAATTCTTGACGTGGTCAACGGAAAAGTTAAAGCCTCAGAAGCCCTCGTCAGGCACAAACAAATGAAAAGTTTGTACCTTCTTGCCGCTTCACAGATAGCCACAAAAGAAATGTTGTCTCCAGAAGATATGAAAAGGATAGTTGGAGAGCTTTACGGAAAGTTTGATTACATAATCATAGACTCTCCAGCAGGTATTGAGCGTGGCTTCAGGAATGCCGTAGCACCGGCGGAAAATGCCATAATCGTTACCACCCCTGAACTCCCTGCCATTACTGATGCAGACAGAGTAATCGGTCTCCTTGAAAATGCTGGCATGACGGAAGACCGAATAAAGCTGGTAATAAATCGTTTCAAGGTGCAGATGGTGAAACGTGGAGATATGCTGACCAAGGAGGACATTCAGGAGAACCTTGCCATTGATCTGCTCGGGATAATTCCAGACAGCGAAGATGTAATCGTCGCTACAAACCGCGGAATTCCCGTTGTGTTGAACGGAAATCAGGGAGAAGGCATAGCAAAGGTTTTTGAAAACATCGCCCTACGAATGAAAGGCGAACTAATCTCCATAGAAAAGGATCTTCACAGTCAGCAGAGTCTCGGATTTCTTGATCTGTTAAAGCGAATCTTTGGTCGTAGTTGAAAAGGGGTTGAGAGGGATGTTCTTTGGACTGTTCAGAAGAAAGAAAAAGAAGGAATTTGGAAGCAGAAAAGAAGCTAAAGATAGATTGCAAGCCATTGTGGCCAGCAGGCGTCATTCTGTCCCCGTACAGGAGGTCATTCCCGCCGAATTGTTGAAAAACAACGAAAGAGATATGATAGAACAAATAAAAATCTATGTCGCCGAAAGATTCAAGGTTAAAGAAGAGAATGTAAAGGTTCAGCTCGAAGAACACAACGGGTATGTTGTTATAATTACCAACGTTGTTTTCCATTGATGACTATGGTGAAGAGCAAAGTTTATACGATAAGAACACCTGAAAGGGAATGTTTTGTGGAGATTACTCAATATCTCCAGGAATACCTCCATGAAATAGATATAACAAACGGGGTGCTTCTCGTCTTCATACCCCATACTACTGCTGGCGTTACAATAAATGAACACGCCGATCCGTCGGTGGTAAGAGATATCCTTACTTACCTCAAAAAACTCGTTCCTTATCGAGGAAATTACAAACATCTGGAAGGTAATTCTGATGCTCATATAAAAGCAAGCCTTGTTGGGGCTTCTCTTTCTATACCCTTTGAATCCAAAAAACTGCTCCTTGGCACCTGGCAGGGCGTTTTCTTCTGCGAATTTGATGGTCCCAGGACGAGACGTTTCATCGTTACAGCCACCCCCTGCGACCCAAAGTAGGCACTGCAAATCTCATAACCCTAAACTGTCGGGGGTGATTTGATGAAAAAAGGGGAAAAGCTATTTTATTTGCTCTTCATCGCGGGATCTTCACTTTTTGCTGTTAAAGGCATAACCTGGGATATGGCTCTTCCAAAGTTTTTCTATGCCTCGGTATTCTTAGCCGCCCTCTTCGTCGCAAAAGGAATGCGGCTCTCTAAGCAACCTCAAAGTATTTCCTTATCTATTCCCCATTTTTTTGCGGTCGTGTATGCTGTTTATGGGATTCTATCGAGTTTTTTGCTTTTAAGGACCATTCCAGAAGCTTTTGCAACCTCTCTGGGTTTTTCACTGAGTCTCCTGGTCCTTATCCTGTTTTCAATACATATCTCTGAAAAATCCGTTAATGGTATTTTGTGGCTGCTTCAGATATTCGTGCTTTTTGGTGTTATCATAGCTGTTGATGCCCTTTTGGGTTTTTACACCGGCAACTCGATTTTCTGGGGCATATTGGGCCAACCGCTGATGCGCGGGAATATCTCTTCAGTGGTTGGAAACGTCAACTTCACCACTGACCTTATGGGAATGCTGCTGCCAATCGTCTTGTATCTGGCGATAATAACACGAAGACTCTGGAGAAACGAACGAGCGAGAGTACTTTTTTATACCATCACCTATGCATTATTTCTGAGCGTTGTGCTGGCCGGACAAACCAGGGGTGTTTACTATTCGCTCATCGGTGCCTTTCTGGTGGTTCTTCTAGGGGTACTCGCCGGAATGCAAAAAAAAGTAAAGCCGAAGATAAGGCCCCTTTCACTGGTTGTGCTTTTGGTTATCACTATTTTCCTTATTTATGGCTATTCGACCGATTCGATATTTACACGTGGCACTTTTAGTATCTCCGAAAGGCTCTCATCTAGCGCAAATAAAAGCGCTGCGGATTTTCGAACATTTTTATGGAAAACAGCCATAAAACAATGGGAGAATTCAAAGATTCTGGGCACGGGGTTCGGGAGCTACAAGTATTTCTCTTCAGAGAACATGGGAAGAGTGCTCAACGAAGAACCCCGATATATGTACATCGCCGGATTAAACAGTATCAGGGCACACGGAGAATATTTTCAGCAACTGGCAGAAACCGGATTGATCGGCCTTTCTCTTGTTCTACTTGCACTTGGTTCACTGGTACTTTATTACTTCAGAATCATCTTTCGTTTGAAGGATTTTGACCTCCTCTTACTCTTTTCCGTACTCGCTGGTTCTTTCAGCGTAATCGTTTTGCACAGCGTGGTATCCTTTCCGGCTCACTTTATGCCGAACGCTTTGCTGGCTGTGACGGTTGCTGGAGCAGCGCTATCACCGGTATTTAGGTCTAACAGTTTTCAACTGAAAAAGATTTCTATCAACAGATGGACGGGAATGCTAATGATCGTCATCTCCCTGATAGCGGCTGTTCTGATGTCACGCAACTACCTCACAGAAGCCTTCTTCACCAGAGGTTACATAGGATATAAAACCTACATATCTGCCACTGCCCAAATTCCTGATCTCAGGAACTCAGTTGTAAAGATAAAAAGAGATTTAAACAGTCTCGAAAACTTTGATGGGGAATTCAGCTATCTCGCAACGGATACCTACATTAATCAAAAACTCGATTCACTCAAAGAAACGTACCCCAAAGCTCCTGATACCCTGTTATATCTCATAGCTACCGAAAGCCACAAAAGTGAATTCTCAACCAAACAAAATAGGATAAAAGACAAGCTCAAAACCGCCGCAGACACTTTGATGATGGCTCAACACGCAGCAATCAGAGGATATTATAGCGGGATCTCCAACCTGGATTCCTCTCTGTTCTTCTCCAGAGGATTCAACCTATCAGCTGCCTTCATGGGTGATTTCCTCAAAACCTCAGATAGAACAGAGGATTTCGTACTGAGATTGATGAACTCACCACGCGAAGCTCAACTAAAACTGATAGAGGACGCTTTTACAGGCAAAGATTTGAATACAGAATATTTGACTGGATACAAAAAACCAAGAGAAATTGTTCAACCTTTGCTTAAAAGATCCCAGAGACATCTTTTCCTCGAAGAATTCCCGATTCTCTTTAACAAAGCTTTAACCCGGGCTGATCTATCCCGATTACTTAACGAGATCAATTTCAGCATTTTGTATTCTTTCCAGGCAAAGTGGGACGCTATCGATTACTACATACTATCAATGCAGCTTGGACCTGATGCCCAGGTGATGCGAAATACCGCCAGAACATATTTTGACGCTTTCACTCAGGCAAAAGATGTCACCGCCGAACTGAAAAAACTGATACCTTACCTGAATAAAGAAGACAGGAAAAAGCTTTACGAACTGATCGAGAGGATCAAAAACCTTCCTTTGAAATTACGTGATGAATTTGAATACATCTATGATAGGACTATCTCACTTATTCCCGGTGCATGGAGATATTTTAATAACTGGGAATACATTTACAGTGATTATGCGAGAGAACTAGTTCTACTCTATGGACCCAAAGACTCTTTAGATAAGATCCTCAAAATTGTAGAAAAAGAACTCTACGTTTGTAGATATATGAAGGAAACTCGTTGGAGTATTCCTGATAACACGTTCGATCTTTTACTTATACTATCTCAGGAAATGAAAGGAAACGAAGCGTTAAGACTAAAAAGAAAGATACTCTCACTTTATGAAGAAGCATACCAATGGAACCGAGAACAGCTTAAAAACTTCCGCAAAGAAAGGATTGAGAAAATTCCAGAAAATAATCCTAATCGTCAGAAATATGAACAGATCTACTCGAGGATGAAAGACTTCGTCAATAGATACGAAATACTCAAAAAAAGCGTGGAAGATTAATCAACAAAAAAAGGGGCCTTCCAAGCCCCCTCATTTCTCTAAAAGAGTATTTTCCCTCCACCATCAGGATCTTTCGGTCCTTTTGGCTTAAGCTTTTTGACGAAGTCAGCGGGAGCAACATCGATTACCTTGCTTTGGGACATGAGTGCTTCCTCAAGTTTCCTTTTGTACTCATCCATCTTCTCTCTGAGTTCTCTAACGTCACCGGTAAGCCATTTGTAGATATCATCCGCAAAAGACTCTATCATTTTCACCACATCTGCAGAATCTTCTATAAGCCCCGCTTCTTTTGAAACTCTGAATTCCTCTTCCACAGCCTTCTTCACGGTATCTCTATCTATTTCTTCTTTTCCGAGATTTTTAAGAAGCCTGAGCGTGATATTTGTTCGAACCCTTAAATCATCCACACTTGCTTCAAGGGCATCGACCTTTGCTATCAAAGCAGAAAGTAACTGTTCAAGCGAAACCTGCATTTTACTCACTTCCCTTCTTTAAGCTTATCCAATTCTTTATTAATACACCTTGTAACCCAAATTATACCAATAACAGAAACAACCAAAGGAATTGAAACTCCAAGCGTATTCAGCAAAAGCTCGCTTTTCAAAAACCTCAAAAGTGTTTCTTTCATCATGGCGTCTGTGCGTGATTGCATATACAACGCCAGAACTATGATATTACCAGCCCCGGTAACAAAGGTTAAGATTTCAAGAAGAAGCGTGGCAGAAAAGCCAAGCCTTCTTTTATGTGCACCGGATCGATATGCTCCCGAGGTCATATAAAGCGTTGCACCAAGAGCGGAAGAGATGTAAAAGGTCGTCATCGCAGCCACAATCGTGAACAGTAATAATATAGAAAGCTGTATATAGAAAATCGAGAAAATAACGATAATGGAGTAAAGTACGCTGAACATCCCGGAAACGATGAATATCTTGCTTCTAACGACCTTTTTGAAGTTCACCGGCAGTATAAAAGGCAAAGGCCAGGCTTGAAATTCGGAAGATAGGCTTATTATCACCATCTGTGAAGAATAAAAGGCAGCTATCATAACCATGAAAAGAGTGGCACTCAAAAAGTTCTTTGTTGTTACCAGCATAATAGCAGAAAAAGCAACCGGATATAGAAGAAAAAAAGCGGCGTGTTCACTGCGCATCATAATGAGCCATTCTTTTTTCAACAACCCTATTTTTCGTGCTTTAGCTGCTCTTTGGCTGTTGACCTTAGAATGCGATGGTTCATAAAAATTCGCTGAAGAGATCCTCGTTGCTATTCTGAATAACCATAAAGTAAAAAGAAACAGGAAAACCCATTCCAATAACCCGCCTTTGGTGGCTTTCATAAGCCATGTTGAAGGAAGGAATCTATTGAGTCCAAGATTTATCATCTTATACAGTGTTTCTCCGTTCAAAGCCTCTCCCGAGAGAAGATTCAACAATAAAAGAAAAACACCCGCGTTGAGAAGAATCACGATCCCGTTCATACGTTTTGCCATGGCTCTGGATATCCTTGAAGTAAGCAGAGCCGAAATAAAGAGAGAAATCCCTAACACAAAGGCAAATCCCAGAAATGCAGCCGGAATTGCGAGAACAAGACCAGCTGTTCTCCGGGAATATCCATAGGCTGCAGCAATTGGAAGATAAATGGCAAATGACATAAAAGTGCCTATGAAGGCTTCCGTACATTTATAAAAGAATATGGTGCTGCGCCTGATCGGTAATCCCATTAGAAAATGCAGTTCTTCCCAATCGTAAAAGCTGTACAATAGGTAAGGAATAAAATTCATCGCTGCCATCGTAAGCATCACGAGAGAAAGAACTGAAAAATAGACATCGGCCATATTAAATCCAGAGGCAACAGAAAACGCTGAGAGTTTTTCGAAAGTTGTCAGTGCCACAGGAAAAAGCGGTACACCAAATGCCATTATAAGAATGATAAAGTTGAACCAGATGCCCCATAATTTTCCGGACCTTTTTCCACGATTCTTACTGAAACCGGTGTTTCGAAACCTGTATTTCAAAAGCAACAAGAGATCGTTCATTTCATATCACTCTCCGAGCTGATCGATTATATCTTTGAATTCGTTACCACCGGTGAGTTCCAGGAAAAGGTCTTCCAGACTTGACTTTTTATCGCCGGAGAGTTCTCTCAACTCTTCCAGAGTACCTTGCGCTATCAACCTGCCTTTGTCTATTATTCCAATCCTGTCACACATTTTTTCCGCAACCTCAAGAACGTGAGTGGTCAAGAATATCGTTGCACCCGTCTGTGCCATCTTCTTGAGCCACAGTTTCAGAATCTTCGCACTTCTGGCATCGAGTCCCACAGTCGGTTCATCGAGAAAGATGACCCGGGGTTGTCTCATCAAAGTTACCGCCATCATGAGCTTTTGTTTCATTCCATGAGAATAATCGCTTATAAATTTGTCAAGGTAGTCGATGCTGAAGGCCTTGCAAATTTCGTAAAATCTTCTTTCCGTCTCTTCTTTTGGGACACGATATATCTCCATTATGAATCTCGCAAATTCGAATCCTTTAAGGTTATCGTACATCTTCGGTTCATCTGGTACAACCCCTATCTGTCTCTTTATTTCAAGTTCATCTTTATCCATATCCATTCCTAGAATCCGAATCTTTCCCTCGGTTGGTCTCAAAATACCTGTTAACATTTTTATCGTTGTCGTTTTACCAGCCCCATTAGGGCCAAGAAAACCATATATCTGCCCGGCCGGAATATCCAGCGAAACATGATCAACAGCGACAAGATCACCAAAACGCTTGGTAAGATCCTTTGCGTGAATCATTGTGTAACCTCCTCTCTAAATGACGAGAACCGAGAGTCGAAATTCGAGATCCGAGATCCGAGAACGGCTAATACCATTGACGCTTGGATTTGCCGACGCAAATGATGCTGGAAATGAGTTTCACTGATTAATGCGCGGAGCTTCGCTCCTGACGCTTGCTGAGGCTGACGCTCACGAGATTGAGGCTTGCATACGCTGAATAAAACCCGAGATCCGGGAAATCATCAGTACCAAAATGCATTCGCTTCGTTGACACAGTCAACCTCACTTCTGTGGCGTAGCCACATTCACTTCGTTCGCGTTAGCGAACCGCACTTCCTCTCGGATCTCGGTTACCTGATCTCAATTTTTATGGCCGCAACGTAGTTGCGCATGGCCGTGACAAAGTCACACATAGCCCCGGCGAAGCCGAACACAGCGTCTGCAAGCCTCCTGAGCGCAGCTCAGCACTTCCGCCGCACAGCGGCTACCGGTTCTCGGATCCCGGATCTCGAATCTCGTTTTTTTATCAGCGTCCGCAAGCCTCAGCCTCGCAAGCGTCAACGTCGTGAGCCTCCTGGGCGTAGCCCAGCACTTCAGCCGCGTAGCGACTCTCGTCTCACTCAACAAACTCACTCGGTACTTCATCGAAAAATGTCGCGACTTTCGGATTGAATATCAGCTTCACCGTACCTATAGGACCATTTCTCTGTTTTCCTATTATAACCTCCGACTCATGCGGTTGATCCTGAACCTCAGATTTGCTCTTGTAATAGTCATCACGATAGAGAAACATAACCATATCTGCATCCTGCTCGATGGCCCCCGATTCTCGAAGATCGCTCAATCGCGGTCTCTTATTTTCACGCTGCTCGACAGCACGGGAAAGCTGCGACAATGCAACAACCGCCACATTGAGCTCTCTTGCCAGAAGCTTTAAAGAACGGGAGATTTCTGAAATTTCCTGTTGCCTGTTTTCAGAACGGCCCTTCAGGTGCATAAGCTGAAGATAATCTATAAAGATAACCTGTACGCCGTATTCCGATTTAATTCTCCTTGCCTTGGCCCTTAGAGTTCTGGGATCGAGGGATGGTTCATCATCTACCACTATCTTTGATTTATACAAACGCGACGCAGCATTCGTAAGGAGCTCCCACTCCTGCTTGCTGAGAAAACCCGTCCTCACCTTGTGAAGATCGACGCTGGCTTCCGAACACAGGAGCCTCTGGGCGAGCTGCTCCTTTGTCATTTCAAGACAGAAGAAAGCCACGGGAATGTCGTGCTTCAACGCCATATTTTTCGTGATATTCAACGCAAAAGCGGTTTTTCCCATCGAAGGCCTCGCCGCAATAATTATCAAATCAGATTGATGAAAACCTGTTGTCATTTTGTCAAGCTGTCTGAATCCCGTAGGAATCCCCGTTATCAAGCCTCCAGCTTCTATCGTTCCCGCTGTATTTTTAAGTTTTTCCAGATCCTCAAAAACCGAATGCATAACCTTTCCAAGGTTTTCATAGGTCCGGGATGTATGACTTTCCGTTATCCTGAATATTCGCTTTTCAGCATCATCAAGTAGCTGATCCACATCCTCCGCTTGATACGCTTCCTCTACAATCTTACTTCCAGCATTTATCAAGGCGCGCATCAACGCCTTTTCCTTCACTATCTTTGCATAATATACAACGTTCGCTGCGGTGGGTACGATATCGGCAAGCTTCATAATTTCAACCTCTCCACCAATATCTTCTAGAGAACCCTGACTCCTTAATTTTTCAATGATAGAGACGACATCCACAGGATTTCCATGATCAAAGAGATCCTCTATTGCGGCAAACACGGTGCGATGTTTGATGGAATAAAAATCATTGCTCCTGAGGATCTCCATAACATCTGGAATGACATCAGGGTCTATGAGTATGCTACCTATAACTGCCTCCTCTGCTTCGTTGCTATGTGGTGGTATCTTCGGATTCATGATTTCTCTCCTTTCATCCAGTGAAGGGTAAATTCAATAAGCTCATCAAGCTCTTTCGAATAGACAAACTGCCCTCTGGTTTTACCAGCTCCGCCTTTTATATCAAACCGGCTTTTTAACTCTTTGACAAGAATTGTAAGGTCGTAACCCTTTGAGGCTAAGATAATCTTTTCACCTGCTTTACCAAAGAAAATATAACACTCTTTATCGAGAAAACGTGGAATCATTGAAAGTATCTCTTCATCGTCTTCATAAAGTAAAAGTTCTGAACTATTCTCTGATAAATTATTAGCTGTTTCTTTAGCGATCCTCTCTACATATCCTTTTATCCTGTTGTTCATAATTTTCAGATCTTCAAGAATTGATTGAGTCCGTGATACCAGTTCATGATAACCACAAGTCAGAAGTTTTCCAAGAGATCCTAGAATTGAATGTTCATTTTGAAAAACCCTGATAGCCCTCTTTCCGGCAACAAAATATACTCTCGTAAGATTTCCTTTTACCTTTTCTACCTTAAGGATTTTAAGCAACCCGACCTCGCCTGTATTCTTCACATGAAATCCGCCACATGGACTTACGTCAATTCCCTCAATCTTCACCAGCCTGATTTTTTCAGCCTTTTCCAGTATCTTATCACTCACAGATTTTCTAAGGTTGTATCGAAAGATCTCCGAAGGATCTACCTCTTTTACCGTCACTGGAAGAAGTTTCAAAATGCAATCGTTAGAAACATCTTCGAGTAAACGTTTCATCTTATCCTCCAGCAAACCGATGGTGAGATCTATTGTGGAAAACTCTTCGCCCATTTGAAACCCAACTGTTTCAGCATCAAGTTCACGAAGTGCAACTGCAGATAACAGGTGTTGTGCGGTATGCTGTTGAGCAATATCGACCCTTCTCTCTAAATCCAATTCTAATTCAACAAATTCACCAGTACTGTAATTATTTTTCTTCTCTATCACGGCACAAGGATATCCATCTACTCTCTTAACCTGAAGGATTTTATTACCATCTATTTTCCCCCTATCCCCCAGTTGTCCACCTTCACCATCGACATACAATGTCCCTTTTTCGAAGCATAACAAAGAAAAATCCTTTTTATCAAACGTCATCAGAATCCTTTGTTTCACTCATCTCGCCCCCACCACTTGATATTTGATGCCTTTCTATGTAATAATTATACTGTAAATTGTTCCGGGGGAATTCTTTTCAAACCAAAATCTGTAATGAGGTGATCCCATTGGGTGACAAACCAATACTCTCAGTCAAGAATCTGAGGACATACTTTGACATGGCCGAAGGGACAGTTAAAGCTGTTCAAGATGTTTCTTTCGACCTGTACCGCAATGAAGTCCTTGGAATCGTCGGAGAAACCGGTTCCGGTAAGAGTGTTACTGTAAAGAGTATCGCTGGTCTTATCGATAAGCCGGGGTACATTGCCGGAGGCGAAATCTTATTCTACACTGATGAATTTTCAAAGGACGGGAATCCCGAATACATGGACTTAGCCAAACTAAAAAAAGAGGATTTTTCCAGGATTCGCGGAAAGCATATCGGTATGATCTTCCAGGACCCTATGACTTCACTGGATCCGATGTACACCATTGGTGACCAGATGATAGAAACCATCGTTCATCATGAAGGGGTTTCCGAAGAAGAAGCAAGGGAAAGAGCGATCCGTCTTTTGGAACAGGTGGGTATTCCTAAACCTGAAGAAAGGATCGATGATTATCCCTTCCAGCTTTCCGGCGGACAGAGGCAGAGAGTCGTCATCGCTATCGCGTTATCCTGTAATCCAGAAATACTTATTGCCGATGAGCCAACAACTGCTCTGGATGTTACCGTTCAGACACAGATACTCGAGTTGATGAAAAATCTTCAACAGCAATACAAAAGTGGTATGATATTTATTACCCACGACCTTGCGGTAATTGCGGAGATTGCCACAAAGGTTTCCGTCATGTACGGAAGTTACCAGATGGAAATTGCACCTTCAGAAACGATATTCGAAAAACCCATGAGCCCGTACACGCACGCTCTCTTGCATTGTATTCCCAGACTCGATATAAAACAGGAAGAATTGGCACCAATACCCGGCCAGCCACCTGTAATGATGAATCCTCCTAAACTTTGTCCATTCCTGCCGCGTTGTGAACGCGCTACAGAAAAATGCAGGAAAGAACTGCCACCTTTGGAGGAAGTGGAAAGCGGTCATTTTGTTAGATGTTTCAATCCTGTTGTTAATAAAGTATCTGTTGTCAAGGAGGAAATTAAATGAAATTGTTAGAAGTGAGGAACTTAAAAAAATACTTCCCCATAAAACAGGGTTTTCTCATTGACAGGGTGGTTGGTTATGTTAAAGCGGTAGATGATGTCTCGTTTGATCTTGACAGAGGAAAAACCATTGGTCTTGTTGGTGAATCCGGTTGCGGTAAGACAACCATAGGAAAAACTATCCTCAGGCTTCACGACCTGACTGACGGGGAAATTATCATCGATGGTGAGGATACCACCTTCTATTTCATGAAACCCAGAAAAGCCATGGAGTATTTGAAAGAAAAATACCTTTCAAGACCAGAATTCTCCAATGGTGGAAAGAATCTGCAACCCCATGAAAAACATATATACGACGTCTATAAAAAAGCCAATGAAAATCCAAAAGAGGTTCTTAAAATCCTTTCGGCTAATCGCAAAGAAAAACTTCTCGAGATAAGAAGAAAAGCCCAGATCGTTTTCCAGGATCCAATGTCCTCCTTGAACCCAAGAATGACCGTGGGACAAATGCTCTCGGAACCGCTTTTGTTCCATGGAATAGCTCAAAATATCGACGAAGCTATTGAGATAGTTAAAAACCTTCTCACCCAGGTTGGTTTGAAACCTTATCATATCGATAGATATCCGCACCAGTTCAGTGGTGGGCAAAGGCAAAGAATCGCCATTGCGAGGGCTGTCAGTGTCAATCCAGAATTGATAGTTCTTGATGAACCAACATCAGCTCTGGATGTTTCCGTCCAGGCCCAGATTGTTAAACTATTAAAAGAACTTCAGGAAAAACTGAACGCAGGTTATGTATTCATTTCCCATGACCTGGCTCTGGTCAGGTTCATAAGCGACGAAGTTGCTGTCATGTATCTGGGAAAAATCGTGGAAAAGGGTGGTAGTGAAGAGGTATTCGACAATCCTTTGCACCCATATACGAAAGCTTTGCTAGCAGCTGCTCCGATTCCGGATCCAAGGAAAAAAAGGAACAGGAAAGAACTGATAGGTGGACAGGTACCGAGTCCCATTAATAGGCCAAGCGGCTGTTTCTTCCACCCAAGATGTAAATATAAGATGGAAATCTGTTCAAAAGAATACCCACCACTATTCAAGGTTTCAGATAACCATTATGTTGCGTGTCATCTCTATTCCACATCTTCTAAAGAAGGAGGGGAAAAAGCATGAAGAAACTGTTTGTACTCTTGGCGGTGTTCCTTGTTGCCGCAATGATTGTCGCCGTCGAGCCAGAGTACGCTATTGAGGACTTTAACGGGAAACCCGGGGGCACTCTCTATCTTTCTACAACTTCCGGTCCCAAGACTCTGAATCCATTCTGGTCTCAGGAAACAAGCTCCTCAGACATCATTGACTATTTCAGCGATTCTCTGTTCAACTCTGATAACAAAGGGATGCCCACCGTACCGGCTCTCGCGACCAAATGGTGGTTCTCCGACGACGGTAAGACGGTTTTCTTCCAGATCAGGAAGGGAATCGTATGGTCAGATGGTGAACCTTTCACCATCGAAGACGTTTACTGGACCTTCACAAAGGTCGCTCTCGTCGAGGGCATGACTGCCAATGGACCTGGTGGAGCCATGGACGCCAATGACCAGCTCCCTGTGGTTGAAATCGTTGATGACTACACGATTTCCTTTACATGGAGCGTCCCGAACGTCTGGGGATTCAAATGGGTCGGTTACACCGGCATTCTTCCCAAACACGTTCTCGAAGAAGCCGTCGAGAACGGTAAATTCTCCGAAGCCTGGACCGTTGCCGATATCGATAAGATCGTCGGTATGGGGCCATTCCTGCCCGTTGAGTACACCGAAGGTGTAAGGGTCGTCCTCGAAAGGAACCCCAACTACTACAGATTCGACAAAAATGGCGTAAGACTGCCTTACCTTGACAAGGTTGTTTATCTCATAGTTCCCGACCTCAACACCGAGCTGTTGAAGTTCGAGGCTGGCGAAATCGACCTTTACGGTCCAACAGCTGAAAACTTCCCCAGAATCAAGGAACAGGCCGAGGAAAAAGGCTGGGTTGTCGGTGTTGGTGGACCCGCACTCGGTTCCCAGTTCATCGCCTTCAACTGGGTTACCAAAGATCCTGTTAAGAGAGAATGGTTCAGAAATGAACACTTCAGAAAAGCCTTTGTTTACATGCTCGACAGAGGCACTCTGATCGAAACCCTCTACAATGGTCTCGGTTCACCACTTTACGGACCTGTTAGCCCATCCAGCGGATTCTACTATCCCGAAATCGAGAAGTTCGCCTACAAGTACTCCATCATCAGGGCAAGGCTCGAACTCAAGAAGGGTGGATTCAGCTGGAATGCAAACGGTGAACTTGTCGACAAAGATGGCAACGTTGTTGAATTCAACCTCATGACCAATGCCGGTAACAACGTCCGTGAAGCCATCGGTAACATCCTCGTTGACAGCGCCAAGAAACTCGGTATGAAGATCAACTTCACCCCGATACAGTTCAACACACTCGTTCAGAAACTCCTCACACCCGACTATGAAGCTATCATCATTGGTCTCACCGGCTCTGTCGATCCAGGATCCGGATGGAACGTCTGGAGACTCGACGGTGGTCTGCACTTCTGGAACTACTCACCTGAACTCAGACCCGACACAGTTCCGGAAGAGATATGGTGGAGCCCCGACTGGGAAAAGAGAATCGACGAAATCTTCAGGATCCAGACATCCGCGGTTGACGAACAGGAAAGATACAACCTCTTTGCCGAATTCCAGATGATCTGTGCAGAGCATATGCCACTGGTTTACACCGTTGCACAGAACTACCTCTACGCTCTTAAGGGCAACATACATCTCGCCAATCCTGAACCCAACCCAGCAGCTGGCATGCTCTGGAAGGTTTACGGTATCTGGAAAGAAGGGGAATAATCCACGGGGGTGACCTCGTGTTTGCGGGAGGGTCATCCCTCCCGCTTTCATTGTCTTTACTGGTTTAAGGAGGGAAGAAGGTGCTCAGATATATACTTAGAAGACTTATACTCGCTGTACCGGTTTTGTTAGGTGTTTCCATCCTTTCGTTCATAATAATCTCTTTAGCGCCTGGTGACTTTCTCGATAACTACAGGCTCAATCCTTCTATAAGTGCGGAGCAGGTAAAACTTCTTGAAAAACAGTTTGGTTTTGATAAACCAATCATCGTTCAATACTTCAAATGGTTAGGACAGGTTTTAAAAGGCAATTTCGGTTATTCATTCGTGTATCATGTTCCCGTTTTTAGTATCATCTGGAGAAGATTGGGCGCAACACTCCTCTTAAGTATCTCGACGATGATATTTATATGGGGAATTGCCATTCCTCTTGGGATTTATTCAGCGCTCCATCAATATTCCTTCAATGATCAGCTCTTTTCATTCCTGGCGTTCATTGGTATTTCGATCCCTAATTTCTTCTTCGCTCTTCTATGGTTGTACATGTCCGCAAAGACCGGTTGGTTCCCGATCGGTGGGATCATATCCAATAATTACGACCAGTTCACATGGTGGCAAAAGATTCTCGATTATCTATGGCACGTTATCGGTCCGGTTGTAACCCTTGGAACCTCTGGACTTGCTGGATTAATGAGACAGATGAGGGGACAGCTTCTCGACCAGCTGCGGCAGGACTACGTTCTCTTCGCCAGAGCCAAGGGTATGCCTGAGGATAATGTCATCTACAAACATGCGGTTAGAAACGCTATAAACCCGATAGTCACTATGTTTGGATACGCACTCGCAGGGTTGCTTGGTGGTGCTGTCCTTACAGAAACCGTTTTTGGCTGGCCTGGAATGGGTAGGTTAGTTATAGAAGCCTTGACTGCTCAGGACCTTTTCATGGTCATGGCTTCTCTATTACTCAGTTCGCTGTTGCTGATAGCTGGTAACCTGGTTGCAGACCTTCTCCTTGCCTGGGTAGATCCAAGAATCAGATTCAGATTGAGATAGTCAGGAGTGATGTGGCCTTGAAAAAACAAAAAGCAGTTATAAAAACAGAAGATGTAAAAAAAGATGATTTGTTCGAAGTTGAATACATGAACCGCTGGCAACTCGCCTGGAGAGTCCTAAGGCGCCATAAGCTTGGTATGATCTCACTTTGGGTTCTCATAATCATGTACCTGGTTGCCATATTCGCAGATTTCCTTTCTCCGCACGACCCGTATGAACAATGGCAGGGCTTGTCCTATTCTCCCCCTTCCAACATCCACTGGAAGGATGAAGATGGGAAATTCACCCGCCCCTATGTTTATCCCTACGTTCTCGAAAGGGATCCAGTGACGTACAAAACAACCTTTGCAGAGGGGTCATCTCTGCAAAGTATTACTGCGATTGATGAATCAACAGGTGAAAAGAAGGTCTTCACAATTGGAAATGATGACGTTAGATCTATATATCTTGTGGTGGAGACCATTAGATATGCTGAAGACGCCAAAGGTAAGAAAGCAATATTAGGGAATCCAGACTATAAGACCCTGGAAATAGTCAAACTATCGGAAATCGGTATGCTGAAAGAACCTTTGTTCCAGGAAAACACCAGCGAAGATGTTCTCAACGCCCTGGCTCCAAACAAATATAGAACCCTCAGAAATATCGGTGATCCCGTAAAGGTTGTCACTGAGAAAAGGCTTCACAGGATCTATGCTGTAAAAAAGGATGAAGTAAGAGACGTGGTAACAGAAGCCATAAGTCTGGTTAATGAAATAATAGATGTCGAAGGCGGGGATTTTGAACTGGCAAAGGAATTTCTCGCCGAACTGGACATAGATCCTGAGCTTTTCGATGTGGTAGTCACCCCAAAAGTAGTGGACTTCGAAATGAGGAAATTCCCACTAAAGTTTTTCGTTCGCTCCTGGGAATACAAACTCCTCTGGCTCATCCCCATGGATATCCATTTAATAGGAGTTGATGACCCGGCGAGAATCTATTTCTTCGGTGGAGATAAATTCGGACGAGACGTATTCTCGAGAATTCTATTCGGCTCGAGAATCTCCATGTCTATCGGTCTCTTGGCTATCATGATAACCTTCACGCTCGGTTTGTTCATAGGTGGAGTTGCAGGATACTACGGTGGATGGGTTGATGAAAGTCTCATGAGAATGACGGAAATATTGATGTCAATCCCTGGATTCTACCTGTTGATATCCCTTAGAGCCATACTGCCGACCAATCTCCCCTCACACATAACCTATCTGCTCATCGTTGTCATCCTCAGTTTCCTTGGTTGGCCCGGTATGTCCAGGGTCATACGTGGTATGGTACTTTCGTTAAAAGAAAGGGAATTCGTTCAGGCAGCAATCGCAATGGGATATCCATCAAGCCGGATCATCTGGAAACACATCATTCCGAATACCGCAACCTACATCATCGTATCTGCAACCCTGTCTATACCCGGATACATACTCGGTGAGGCTGGACTCAGCTTCCTTGGGCTCGGGATCATGGAACCTTCTGCCAGCTGGGGATTGATGCTGAGTCAGGCTCAGAATATAAAGGTTATGACGGAAGCGCCGTGGCTTCTCGTACCCGGTATCTTCATCTTTATCGTTGTTATGGCGTTCAACCTGCTTGGTGACGCCCTGAGAGATGCGCTTGACCCGAGATCTCTGGGTTACTGATATAAGGAGATGTAAGATAGGAGAAGAGCACCACCTTCCAACAGTAAAGACTAATAATGATCTGGTGAGGTCCCTTGTGGACCTCACTTTTTACAGTCAGAAAAGGAAACCAAAGAAAAAGTGATAAAGAAGACCAAATAAAGAAAATTATGCTCAGTAAACGTAAAATACTCAGTACAGTAGAACAAAAGAAATCCAGATTGATCTAATATAGCTACACACTAACAATATCATTCAAAAATAGGGTGTCACGAAAAAAAGCGGGCCTCCCAAGTTCCAATGGTGGTACCATTGAAATAGCCCAAAACAAGAAAGGAGGCCCAAATAAATGGTACCACAAGAACTCACAAAAAGCGATATTGTAAAGATTATTGAGCAGTTAGACAAGCTTTTGCCTTCTAACTTCGTTAACAAACAAGGCAGAGGTAGAAGAAAGGCTTATTCTGACAAGAGCATCTTGAAACTTTCCATTTTATTGAAGCTATGCGATGTCTCATATCGTGGGGCAAAGAACTTTTTAGAAAAGAATCCCAAATACATGGAACTCTTGGACTTGAAAAACATACCACCATTCCAGACTATATCCAGGAGAGTAAGAGAATTGCCTCTTCACAGGATAAACAAAGATGTTGTAAACCTCTTTTTGGATATAGAAGGACTTGAAAGGATTGAGTTGGTGGTGGATTCCTTTCGTGACCAAGACTTGTAAAGCCCATACAGCACAAAGACGAAGAAGGACAGGGAAATACAAAGACCCCCAATCCAGTTGGACAAAGACGACAAAAGGCTGGGAATATGGAAGAAAAGTACATATGAGTGTTTTTGGCAATATAAAAATCCAGCGTTTGGAAAAATAAAAAACCAGCACCCGGGGTAAAAAAATTAAGTCTTAATACTCGAATGTTCCAATCGGTAACTCTTGCCTGTAAACACCAACAAATGGCAATGGTGAATCAATCTGTCTATTATGGCACTGGTGAGTTTCTCATCGTAGAATATCCCATTCCATTTGCTGAACTCAAGGTTCGTTGTGATTATTACGCTGTTCCTCTCATATCTTTCCGCAATCACTTGAAACAAGAGTTGCGCTCCTTCTCGGTCTAAAGGTATGTAACCCCATTCGTCGCATATGAGCAAATCTGTCTTTCTGAGTGTCTTCAAGAACCTCTTCAATGTTCCGTTGCTTTTTGCTTCCACAAGTTCATTTACCAGTGTGGCCGTTCTGTAAAATCTGACTTTCTTTTCCCGGTTACAAGCTGCGATACCTATGGCTGTTGCCATGTGTGTTTTTCCTGTTCCTACAGGACCGTACAGTATTAGGTTCTCTTTCTTTTCCAGAAACCTCCCTTCTTGTAGTTCTTCCAGCGTTATACTCTTGGGTATCTGTACGTTTTCAAAACTGTAGCCTTTAAAGGTTTTCATTACCTCGAAATTCGCCTGTTTTAGATAACGATTTTTACGTGATACCCGTCTGTTTTCAATCTCCAGCTTCAGTAGTTTCACCAGGAATTCCTCGTTGGTTTCTGCCTGTATCTTTTGGTAGTTTTCCACTATACTTTTTCCCAATCTCAGTTCTTTGCAGTATTGAGCGATGAGTTCTTTCATTTCCTTTCACCCACCAGGGCATCGTATTCCTTAAAATCGGTTGCGTACGCTCGTAATCTCGGTACTTCGTTCCCTGTTTCAAAGGGTGATGGTTCTTCCTGGATCAACCGTCGGTATGAGAGGAATATTGTTTCAGCAGTGCAACGTTCGCTCTTCAGGCTTATCTCCAGTGCACGACTTGCGGTTTCCATATGTCAACATCGACCAAAAAAGCATAAAAACATCGAACAAAATTGCGTAGTTTCATCGATCAGATTTGCGTAGTTTGTCACTTCTATCAATCGTCGTCTGTATACCAACAAGCCCCGTTTTCTGTTTTTCTTTCAGTCTGTAGCTTTTTCCACGAATGTTGACAATTGTACAATGATGTAAGAGTCTATCTAATACCGCTGTTGCTAATACTTCGTCTTCGAATATCTTGTCCCATTCGGTAAAGCTTCTGTTGGATGTCAGGATTATGCTTCCTTGTTCGTATTTCTGGCTTACTAGTTCAAAGAATAGCTTCGCTCCTTCTGTATCCAGTGGCAGGTATCCCAGTTCGTCTATTATTAGGAGGTCAAGGGATTTGTAGAATCTAATGGTTTTTTCCAGATGTCTTTCAATAAAAGCTTTCTTTAATCGATCCACCAATGTTATTGCGTTAACAAAGTATATTTTCTTTCCTTCCCTTAGGGCTTCCATTCCAAGACCTACCGCCAGGTGTGTTTTCCCTACTCCAGGAGGTCCAAGGAATACCACGTTCTCTTTTTCGTACATGAATCTCAGGGTCTTCAATTCCATTATCTGTTTTCTGTCTATACTGGGTTGGAAACTGAAATCGAATTCTTCCAGGGTTTTGTGGAAAGGTAATCCGCTGTATCTGAGAGCCGTTATGTATTTCTTGTTCTCGTTTTCTTTCTTCTGGGCTATTAGTAGTTCTTCAATCAATTCGAGAACGTCTTTATCCCCTTTACTCCAGTTTTGAAGAGAAGAATCCAGTACCCTGGAGATTCCTTCCAGTTTCAGTTCTTTCAACAGGCTGTGTACGTTTTCGTAGCTCATACCGCATCACCCACAAGAGCCTGGTATTCTCTCAAAGACCTTTTTTCTACCTGGTCTTTCAAGGGATGTACTGTAATGAGTTCATCGCCATCGTATATCTTCAGTAGTGAACCTTCCACCTGGAGATTGACTCTTTCCCCTGTGTATTTTTTACCAACATGGTATGCCCTTTCTTTGTAGACTATCTGGCCTTTGTCTCTTACGAGTCTTGTATTTAATCTGCGAATCGGATACGATTTACTTAGTTTGTTTAGGTGATTCTTTTCCCTCTCGAATCTTTCGAGAGGGGTTTCTTTTAATTCTGAATGAAGCCGCTGGTTCGCTACTGCTAACCAATCTTTTAATACATTCTTCAGTTCCGTTAGACTCGAATAACTCTGGCCGTAAAGAATATTTTCCCTTACGTAAGGAACCAACCTCTCGACCTTTCCTTTGGCTTTTGGATTATATGGCCTGTGAGTAATCACTTTAAAGCCGTAGAAGTTTGCAAAATCCATGAATCTGGCGTTGTATTCCTTCTGTTTCTGAAGCTTCTTTACAACGGTTTTCATGTTGTCGTACAGACCTTCTGAGGGATAACCACCAAAGTACTCAAAGGCATGCAGATGAGCTTGGATCAAGGTCTCAAGCTTTTCATCTGGTACTATCTCCGCGTACAGCATCCGTGAATAGCTCAACACCATAATGAAGAACTTAACGGTCGTCTTTTCGCCTGCAATAACCGTTGTACCCGTTCCCCAATCAACCTGAAATTGTCTACCAGGTTCTGTTTCGAATCTGACAACAATTTCAGGTTTCCCCTTGGGTCTTATTGAGGACACATACATCCGGAGTATTGTCAGTTTACCGGTATAACCTCTCTCCACCAATTCCTTAAACAACACTGTCGCTGTAAGTTCGGGATACTCCTGGAGCCTTTTCTCGATGTAATCCTTGAAAGGATCCAGTTTCGAACCTCTTTTTGCCATTTGACACCACTCCTTTTCAAGATATTTCTTTACGGTGTTGGGAGCAATGCCAAGGCGCCTGGCTATTGCTAGCTTGCTTAACCCCTCTCTGTACAATATTCTGATTTCAAAGACCTGCTTTTCCGTTAACATCTGAATACCTCCTTTTCTATCTGAGATATTCAGATGTTACTACTCAATTCTTACCGATGTTTTTGCTCATTTTTGACCGACGTTTTTACTATTTTATAATCGATGTCGACACCATATCTGTTTCACGTAGCATTTTGACCAACAACTTCAAGCTGTTTTTCTTTTCCTGGTAATCACAGGATTCAAAGTATTCTTGCCAAATAGGAGATAATTCCCTGTAAAATCCTGTATATTTCAATGCACGTGGCCTCCTGCTCAAGGTCTCAAGGTATGGATACCAATTCAGAGATTGGAGGTTGTGTCCGTATAACCTGGGATGTTTTACGAGCACTTTGTAGTCTTCATCCAGTATCTCTATTTCCGATGCCCCTATCTTCAACCACACTTCTGTTTCAGTATGTTTTGGTGACACGGAGTATCTGTTGTTTTCAAAACGAAGCATCCCATACTTGTCTGTCTTTGCTTTCTGTACCCTGGAAATATCCAGAGGTTTTTCGTTGAGTAGGAGCATCTTTTTCTTTTCTTCTAAAAACAGTTCTTTAATGCTCTTTTCCTTTCGGTAATGGGGTCTTTCCATATCTTTCTCCGAGAGGATTAAGAGCTCTTTGTTGTAATCTTCAAGATTCTCTATCCTGGGTATGGGAACAAAGAAGTTCCGCCTGTTATATCCAACCTTGTTTTCCACATTGCCTTTTTCATTGCCACAACCAGGATTACAAAACACAGGTTCAAAACCATAATGTTGACAGAATCTGTAAAACTTCTCCGTTACCTCCCTTTCCCCTCCATCCAGAATTTTTTTCACCACGGGAGATAGGTTGTCGAACCATATACGCCGAGGAACCTTTCCAATATGTTCGAATATGTTCTTCAGCCCCTCGAGCAAACATTCAAGGTTTTCCCCTCTAAACAGTTGAAAGTATCCCCCGTTGCTGTATGGAAAAGAAAGATTCAGATAATGCAGCGTCGTTCCCTTACCCTTTTCAATGAACTCAGCCTGTCCAAAATCTGCTTGAGCTTCACCACCAGGATGGTCAAGAGGTAAATAACCTTCGTTGGAATACAATTCCTTCTTTTTCTTTCTCACATATGCTCTTACCGTACGTTCGCTGAGCGGAAAATTCGGATATTCCTCACATAGTCTCTTGTAAATCCTTCTAGCAGTATGACGTTGTTTTGCCTTTACCTTTTTATCTTCTTCCAGCCATTCATCTATTTTGGGCTTGTACGGATCGAGCTTGGAAGTCCTCTTTCTACGTTGAACATACTCGTTGAAATCATCCATTTCGTCATATTTCTTCACCGTTCTGAAATCGTGGCCAGTTTCGTTGGCTATATTTCTTAGCGACTTCCCTTTAAATTCACGTAGATATTTGATATGATGTACCTGGATCATTGTCAGCACTCCTTTCTAACCCCCTTTAACTGTTTTGGTGTGCAATTAAAGGGTAATTGATTTTCCGGGTGCTGGCAATGATCTTTTTCTTTCCCTTACCGCTGGATTTTTATCCTGCCACTTGCTGTATTTTTATTTTGCCATACACATATTTCCTCGCAGACAGCGCATATGATTCGCAACAGATATACCGTTATATATTCGATTGTAGTAGCATGATACCAGTAATAGACACAAACAAAAGGAAAGGTGTATCACTGGAAAAACAGTGTCAGGCTCGTTGGCTGGGCATTCAATTGAGGCAAATATATGCGGAGAAGTATAAAAACCGTTGGGAGATAGAGAGAACGATTAACATTCTACAAGAATATTTCAATCTGGAATACATTTGGTATGTGAGAAACAGGAATTATGATGCGGTATTGGGTTTGGCCATATTGGCATACAATCTTTGTGTTATGTTCAATATCTTGAACAGCCGTCCTCACAGAAAGGTGGCTGATATTATTGGCTGTTACTGATTTTTGAGACACCCTAATTCAAAAAGATATGATCCGGATCATAATAAAACAGTAAACAACTAGAAATTACTACAATAAAGAGGATGGTAATAAGGAAATCTCACTTTTTATCATCAGAAGAAAATGAAAGCAAAGAAAAAGGGACAAGGAACACCAGAACAACCAGGAGTAAAATGCTCAGAGGCGTAGCAAAATGAAGATGGATGTCCAGAAGAGATTCAACCGGTTTGATCCACCAATTAAGGTTTACGGTAACTACACCGATCAAAAATAAAAACAGACTCGCAATAGAACTAAAAACGGTAAAAAGCTTCAAAATACTTTTTTCTGGATTGATAGAACCAATTTGAAAGATTATCCCCTGAGTCAAAAGCGTCACTATCATCAAAAAATGAATTCCAGTATTCAGCGACAACTCCCTGGCTTCGTTTGGAAAAATTATCTCGTACACAAGCGCCGTAAAAAGGATTCCCAGAAATACCAGCGCCAAAAGAAGCAATAAATCCCCGACGATCAAACTCAAAAGTCTCATGCTTTCACTCCCAAACAAACGAAAATGCTATTAATGAAACAACATAAATTCAATGGTGCTCAGTTTTCTCTTTAATTCTGTGAAAGACATTTGCCACCTCATCTTTCTATTTTGCCATCATCTATACTATACATAAATAAACCCCCGGCCGTACATTGGTCGGGGGTTTTTCACAGCGTATCTATAACCTAAATATCAGAACGCAGCGTAGTAACCTACGTATGCATACCAGCCTGTAAGATCAAGAAGATCCACACCAGCTTTTACGCTGAGAAGGTCGTAAAGCTTCGAAGAAATGCTTACAGGAATCTGCATGCTGCCATCGCCAAGGTAGTAATCTGCCTGAACCGTAAGGGTTGGGGCTGCAAGGATTCCATCAATTCCAAGTGGAAGCCCAACACTCACGATGCCTCTTACGGAAACATCGGTAGCAGCAGCTGTGAGATCACCATGGAATTCTTCCCAGTATATAGCATCCCAATCTGCGTAGCTACCAGAACCGACTCTGACGGTGAGAGTCACAGGATCAAATTCGTAAGTGCCATCGAACCTTGCCGCGAACAGAGGTTCAGAATTTTCAATGTCATATTCAACCTTTGCACCAATTTTGCCGAGATCGTGTGTGTAGTGACCAATGATACCAACATACTGACCGTTGAAGTTGGAGTATCTCATGTAAGCATCGACATCAACAGGACCAAAAGCGTTTTTGTACCAGGCGTTTACAGTGTAATCGCCACCGGTTTTGAAACCAACTCTGAAGCCAAGGCCGGCAAAAACATTTTCGGAGCTAACCTCAGCAGCAGCACCAGCAAATCCACTTGCATCGAGGCTGATCTGAGCGGCAACGTTTACAGGATCAACAGCAAACTTCGCAAGAACCTTGTCGCCTTCCTGAGTAGCAACGGAAAGGCCAAGGTCTTTCAATTCAAAGATAGCTGTTGGTTCCCAAGCGCCATCATCGACTTCAACGAACCACCATTTACTGTAGTCACCCTGGAATGCCATTGAGGAGTACCAGTCGGCAGCAAAGTGATCGTTGGAAAGAGAAATGCCGTTCAATGTGAGATTACCGTCAAAGTCGAGGCTTACACTGACATTTCCAGCGTCAACGCCAAAGGCTGCCCATTGATCCCACATGAACATATTGGTGTGTAAGCCGTCTTTGTCAAGCTTAACTTCAAACAATGTTGAACCACCAAGGCTGACAGATGCTGAGCCAGCGAAAGCTGTCATAGCGACAACCAGAGTTAGAATAACCAGAAGTTTCTTCATGCACACTTACCCCCTTTTAAAGAATGATATGCGCACTCGTATTTTAACACAAACCAATACGTTGAATCAAATCGTGGCCCGCTTCCTTTGCAGCAGGCCACAAATCAATCAATCGTTTACTGGGTCATAAGTACGATAGCTGTTATTGCAGCTGAAACAATTGAAAGGATCGTTGCAAAGTTTGCTTTCTTATCGCTTGCTTCAAGCTTGGCCTCAAGATCGGCAATGGTTGCTTTGAGAGTCTCAACGTCATCTTTGGCATTGGCTTCAACGATATTTATCTTTTTGTAGAGGAAGTTGAGTTTCTCTGAGAGCTGATCAGGTGTCACAACTTCGGCCTTCAAAGCGGCAAGCTCTTCGTTTGTAGCATTCAGAGCAGCCTCAAGATTCCCTACCTTCTTCTCGAGATCCATGATATCGAAGACATTGGAATCGATCTGATCAAAGATGACCTCGATATCTTGATTCACCGAGCTCTTCAAGGCATCAAGATCAGCTTTCAAAGCGTAATCGGAAGCAGCTTCTTCGAGCTTACCAATTCTCTTGCCATAGTTTCTTTGCATTGTAAACATATCCGCGCTGAGTTTGTTTGTAACGTTCACTACGTATTCGAAGTCGTCCTTGGTAACGTAATTGTCCAGAGAGGCTTTAACACCAGCGAGTTCTTTTTCAAGCCCCATTATGGAAAACACGTTGGAGTCAACCTGATCAAAGATAACCTCAACGTTCTCGTTGAGTTTACCTACCTCAGCCATTATCGCGGCGTTATTCTTGCTCTCTTCTTTCTGAAGCATTAGAACTTTCGTGTAAAGCATGGAGAGCTTTTCATCCAGTTGCTCGGATGTTACAAAATTCTGGGCCTTGATTTCTTCAATGGCCGCAGCTTCATCTTTAAGATCCTTCCTCAACTTTGCGATAGCCTGACCGAGGAGCTTGACCGTAATTTCGGTATCGGTAAGCTTCTTCTTCAGAGCGGTTATATCTGCGTCATGTGCATTGAGCAATGCAACGGCATCAGAAAGGCTCTTTGAAGTTCCCTCAATTCCCTTTACAACCTCAGAAATATCAAGGGAAAGACCGGCTACCTTTTTCGTCAAAGCAAAAACGAGTTCCTGAAGCTTAGCGTCTCCTGCATCGGAGTACTCGAGGAGCTTTGCCATAGCTTCCGCTAACTGATACCTCGTTACACTATCCGTTCCTCTGAATGTACCATCCGGGAATCCCTGAAGTAATCCCGCAGCTGTTGCTTTCATTACCGCATTGTAAGCCCAGTGCCCCTCTGGAACGTCCGTATAGTCTACCGCAAAGGCGAACACCACGCCAACAAGGGCAAGGACCAATACCAAGGAAAGTTTTTTCATGGAACCTACCCCCTTTCGGAAAGTTGTAAATCTGCCTAAAGCACGAATTTATTATACAGTATGCAGGCCAACTTGTTCAAGTTTTGATTTCTATAAGTTTAGCACGAAATCTTGAAGAATCTACGTTTACCGATACGTAGTATGTCCCCATTGGATACTGCGACCTTAGCATGAATATCTTTTATCACCGTGTTGTTCAGCCGAACACCGCCTTGAGAAATCAACCGTCTGGCCTCGCTTTTTGATGAAATATTAGCATATTTAACCATCAGATCTACAAGAGATAGTTCGGATTCTTTTACTTTAATTTCAGGTATTTCACTGGGAAGTTCCTTTTTTCTGAAAACTTTTATGAAATTCTCCCTTGCACGCACCGCAGCTTCTTCACCGTGGAAAAATCTTGTTATCTCAAAAGCCAGCAACATTTTTACATCCCGTGGATTGATTTTCCTTGATTTTATATCCCTTTCGTATTGGAGAATCCGCTCTTCAGGAATGTCTGTGAGCAACCTCATATATTTAATTATTAAGGTATCGGGAATCGACATGAGTTTTCCAAACATTTCCTCTGGAGGGTCTTCAAAGGCAACATAATTGCCATAGCTCTTGGACATTTTCAAATTGCCGTCGGTTCCCTCTATGAGAGGCATGGTGAGAATGACCTGGGGTTGCAAACCATATTCTTCCTGAATCTTACGCGCAACAACAAAATTGAAGAACTGGTCGTCACCGCCGATCTCCACATCCGCTTTGACCACCACCGAATCATAAGCCTGGGCAAGCGGGTAAAGAAACTCTGCTATGCTTATAGGTTCGTTATTCTTATACCGCTTCTCGAAATCATTTCTTTCAAGCATCCTCGCAACGGTATACTTAGCCGAAAGCCGTATCACATCTTCAAAACTCATACCATCCAGCCATTCAGAATTAAACTTTATCTCTGTTTTATCTCGATCGAGGATTTTAAAGGCTTGCTGACTGTAGGTGATGGCATTCTGTTTCGCTTCTTCTTTTGAGAGCATCGGGCGGGTTTTCGAGCGACCGGAAGGGTCGCCAATTCGAGCCGTAAAATCACCTATTATCAAAATAACGTGATGGCCGAGGTCCTGAAATTCCCGGAGTTTCCTGAGAACAACTGCATGGCCAAGATGAAGATCCGGTCTTGAAGGATCAACTCCAAGCTTGACTCGAAGCGGCCTTCCGAGCTTCAATCTTTCAATTAATTCTTCCTCCGAAATCAAGGAAACGGAGTTCCTTTTAAGTATCTGCAATTGTTTTTCCGGTACTTCCAAGATTATCACCTTACGACGGGAATGCTTTTGAGATAACAAATGTCAAAATAACGCTGTTCACCATAAAAGCGATGGAAAGGCCGAGGGTGATCTTCCCGGCGGTGTCCAGACCCTTTTTCCTTCCAAACATCGTATGAGAAGCACCACTGCCAAAAGCCGCACCTAATTCAGAACTCTTCGACATTTGACTCAACACGAAAAAGGTTAGGAGTACACTCAACACTACGTGGACACCTATCAAAACATATGAGAGTGCTATCATCTCTATACCTCCTGTAATATTATGATGTTCAGTTAGTATTATACTATAAAGTGTGGAAAGGTGAAAAAAATAATACTCCCGGAGGTGCAGGGTGAACAAACCAAAAAAGGTTATTGTTTACATGCCTCTTAAACCAGATGCAGCAAAACGCCAGAACCTTCCAGTAAAACTTCCAGTACTTCTGGAAGATTTACCAAAAATCATAGATGAAGAGAAAATTGACCTGGACGTGATAATAAAAGGTTTAGATGCCCAATATTCCGTTTCAAAGGACGATTATTATGGGTCATATCTCGTTTATTTCTGCTATGAGAAATTCAAGAAAGCATTAAACACAAACAATCTTGGAGAAGCCGAAAAATGGCTGGAAAAAGCAAAAAAAATCAAAGAAGATTACAGATATCACTTTTACAAAGGGCTTTTACTGAGGAAAAAAGGCGAATTAGGTTTAGCGGAAATTGAGTTGAGAAAATCCGTTGAGCTTAAAGAAGATTTTTATCTGGGCTATTACGAGCTAGGGCGGCTTATGCAGAAAAAAGGCGAATATGACGATGCTGTTAAATTCTACATACTATCCCTGGAAAGGGCACAGGGGGAATTCTCTCTCCCCCTTCTCGGGATTATAGACACCTATATTGTCTCCGGAATGCTAGATTCTGCCTTGAAGATAATCGAGAACACTTCAAAGAAATTCCCGCTTTCGGCAGATTTGTACCTGAGAAAAGGGGTTATATACAACGAAAAACAAAATTATGCACTTGCAGAACAAGCGTTCAGCGAAGGGCTAAAAAAAGAAGAGCGGTGGGAATTCTACTATAACAGAGCTTTCTCCAAAACAAGATTGGGAGATTTTTTAGGCGCTTATAACGACTTAAAAAAGGCATACGAGATGACGCAAGCAGTGGAGATTTTGTACGAACTAGGATTACTGGAACGAAATATGGGACTGGTAGAAGACGCCGTAGAACATCTCGAAAAATACTATAATGAAACAAAAGACTACAAAGCCACCGTGGTCCTTTCAAGATCTTTTACACTTTTAGGTGATTTTAAGCAAGCCCGGAAATTGATAGATGAACTTCCGGATGAGAGCATTTACGAACTAAAAAAAGAAATTGCATTGTATGAAGGAATGGTCCAAAGACACTCACAGGTTAATACAGAATTTGAAAACCCTGTCATGAGGAGCCTGGCAAAAAAGTACAATTCCGGCGAGTTAGAACTTTTGTTTGATAAACTGATAGACGCTACAGATAT
This sequence comes from Kosmotoga olearia TBF 19.5.1, assembly GCF_000023325.1. Lineage (NCBI taxonomy): Bacteria > Thermotogati > Thermotogota > Thermotogae > Kosmotogales > Kosmotogaceae > Kosmotoga > Kosmotoga olearia. The sequence goes on along the minus strand of NC_012785.1, from coordinate 1,605,857 downwards.
GAAAAACCAGGAGTTTGTTAATTTCGGCAAAGTTGATTATAGACATCTGCTGAATTATTTATCCAAATCAAATAATCCTGAACTCTCTAATAGAGCAATAAGACTTCTTACCGGCGAAATCCCGGAATCAATAGAACCGGACCTCTCAATGGTTGAATTATTCTTTGGGCTGCTCGTATCACTAAGGGAAAATATTCCAGAAGCAATGCTCCTTTCTTATCGTTTTCCTTTCCTTGTTTCCGGAAACGGTTCGGCTACTGCCTTGTTTAGAATACTTTACCGGGTTTACCTATGGTATCTCGGCGGATTGAATTTTAATAGCGAATGGTTCCTGGAAGAAGTTATTGATGAAATAAAAGAGTTCCACTTTGAAACCGCCCTTTTTCTTTCCAGAGCTCAGGACAATAGATTGCTTGACGTAGATTCCGCTTTAGAAATAATCCCTACAAATCCAAAAGAGTTTTTACTTAAGCTTTTTTCGTTACTGGAAAAAGGCGGACTTCCTGAAGCAGCAAAGATAGAGGATGGATACTATAAGATCCTGCACATACTGGAATTAGGATCCTGATATCCCCGATGCGTTCCGTTCATTTAATCTTTTGAAATGAATCAAAGTTATCATATAATGGAGAAAAGAAAGATAAGGGGGAAGGTTCAATGAGAAAATTATTTCTCACGTTGTTTGTATTATTTTCTGTCGTCTCTTTTTCTTACGGTCTTCTTCAGGTTGAAACCTATCCATCCGACGCGAAGGTTTATATTGATGGTACTCATCTTGGATACACACCCTTTGAATTCTGGGTTGTGCCCGGTTACCACCGTGTAGCTGTGCAACTTAAAGGATTTGAACCCTCAGAAAAATATGTTTATATAGCGGAAAATCAAAAAGTTCAGCTTTCATTCAATCTGAAGATAAGGCAGGATTTCACACTAAAGATTGGAAGGATACTTTTAAGTTATGATGTAATGAGATTCGAACCAAGGGAATGGCTTTACAGAGAAATCAAAAACAGCCTGGAGAATATTTTACAAAACTGTAACCTTTCCGTGGAATTATCAGAAGGTTCTCTTTCGCCTGAAAAAGTCTCCGAAATAGTCGGATACGATTGGTACATTAAACTGGAGGTTACCCGGATCTCTTCTGAAGATGAAGATACCGTGCATGTGTTTGAGATCTCCACAAAGCTTTACAGCTTCGTTGATCCAGATACCCCCATTTATTCAAGAAGCTCAAAGGTTAATGTGGAAGGGTTAAGAGAAAATTTTTCACAGGATTTCATGGTGACCTTTCTGTCTCACCTGGGCGAAATAAGATACCAATTGCTCAATCGGGTTTATAGTGAGAGAACAGGAAAAATAGAGTTTTTAAATATCAACATAGAAGACTACCCGGAAATAAAGATATTATTCAGAGCTTACACAGATATAAATAAACCTATCAGCGAAGAAGTACTTCTACACAGCGACGCTTACATTCTTGAACCTTCAGGAAGGATAGATCTCCAGAGTCTGGAAGCGTTGAAAAAGGAACCTTCGTTGAACTTCGTCCTTGAAGTTGATAGAAGTGGAAGTATGAAACCCGTTATGGAAAAAGCCAAGGATGCTGCTTCATATTTCCTTGACCTGCTTCCCGAAAACAGTGAGCTTGCCTTGATCGCTTTCGATACTGAAATAGAGGTTTTAAAAAACTTCACCCGCGATAGAGAACAGCTGAAAAGAGCCCTTGCTATTATAAAAGCAAGAGGTGCAACACCTCTTTATGACACCGTTGCAAAAGGCATAGAACTACTCTCAGAACGTTCAGGTCCACGATTTTTGATACTCGTTACTGACGGAGTCGATGCCAACTATGGAGATACCGCCCCCGGAAGTGAAAAGACGTTATCTGAAGTAATCCGTCTGGCCAGAGAAAATAATGTTGTTATTTTTGCAATTGGTCTCGGAACCAGAATAGACGAGTTCAGCCTTGGTACGCTTGCAAGATCTACCGGTGGAATGTTCCTGAAATCTCCAACGATAGATAATCTAAAAACTGCTTTTAATAGTCTTCTCGAAACCTTTGAGAATATTTATTTACTAAAATACAAAACTCAGGGTGCGAGATTGGCCAAACTACGACTGGATACTCCTGATACTTCAATAGAAGGTGTGTTTGTTATTCCATTGCCTGAGATCTCCCTTTCAATGACGGTTCCTTCCACTGTTACCGCTGGTATTCCATTTGAAATCGGAATAACTTCACTGGCAACAATGACCGAACCCCTGAAAACAGACATTATATTGCTGGATGAAACAGAAAACATCATCGATAAAAAAACTGTTACCTTTGAAGGCACTGCTAACGTAGAGCTTCTCCCGCCGGAAGCCGGAAACTACTTTGTTGAAATCCGGGCACTTGATTATTTCACCCGAAAAGCAGTGAAAGCTGTATCAATTATTGAAATCGTTGATGAATACCTGGCCAGGGGCTACTATACAGAAGCCAGCAAAGTATTGAAAGCGTTCCTGGATAAAGCAAAAATTGATGAAAACGAGAGACAAAAACTTTCAGAACTGTACGTCGAAATAACTCTTAAAGCCGCATATGTCAATAATTCTATAACTAAGTTGATCGATCTTACACGATTTATAGAAACGATACCGAAAGAAAACCGCAGCGATGAAATCCTCGTAGCCGAATCTCTCGCATATCTTTTTGCCGGAAAATACGATTTGAGTCAGCAGGCGCTCAAAGCTGTTTCCTCGCCACACGCCTTCGAAGAAAAGGTTGCAGCGCTTAAAATATTCTATTCGCTTTTAAATGAACCCGCATTGACCCTTGCGATTGCAGATAAATTCCTGGAAAACGCCCGTGACCCTTATCTAATAAGAGCGATCGCTGAAGCCTACCTGAGAAACTCCATGGATGACAAAGCCCTGAAACTCGCTGAAAGGATTGTAAACGAAAAGTATGGTGATCCGATCACCCTTGGGACACTGTTTGCGGTTGGGTTCGCAACCTCCAATACAGAACTAATGAAAGAAGCGATCGCCACAGCAGAAAAATACCCCGGTTTAGATGAATTGCGGTATTCATGGGAAATAACCAAAGTGTGGAATGAAGAAGGCATAAAAAACGCATTGTCTTATTTAGCCAGAAAAACACTGAAACCTTCTAAAAACGAGGTCCTTCTGAAAACCATGATTTTACTGGAAGCTTCCCGTAAAAATCGTGATAAATTGCAAAAAAACCTGATAGCCTTAAAAAGCATCGATCCAGAAGACACCAGATTCCTTTATCCACTTACCGGTGCAAAGATAAACGGCTTATTGAACCTGGAAAAACCATTACAAAAGAATCTCACAGTGGGTGAAAACACTAAAACCCCAATCAGGGTTTCTACCTCTACACCTTACGGCGCTATCTTTAATGTAAACAATATTCCCTTCGCGCTTTACATTGATCTGATGAGCCCCTCAATCCGCGGAGTTACGGTCTATTCGTCTATCAAAGGGATGAACGAACTGGAAATCAAAATGCTCGATTTAGGAATGAACAAACTTGGTAGCGTAAAACTCAATCTAGTGTGTGATTTAGAACCACCAACCCTGATCATTGCAGACTATTTCTTCACTTCAAAGAATACCGTTATAATCTCCTTCAAAATGAAGGATGATACCAGGATAGAGAAAGTATTGCTTGACGGCAAAGAAGTTGCCTTTGACCCTGATAACGAGCTGCAGAGAGTTGAATACACCACTGACAGAAAAACAAAATCTGTCATAGCAACCGTCATTGACGTTTCGGGAAAGATCACTCAAAAGAAATTCTATGTTATTTATGACACCAAAGCGCCAGAAATTACAATTACCGGTCGAAGAACGTCCGGTTCAGATTTTGCGAAGTTAAATATCCATGTCACCGACAATACCCGGCTTTCAAAAGTGCTAATAGATGGAACCCCTGTTAACGTGGGCGCCTCGAAAATCTACGAAGCCATCCATGAAATATTCCTCGACGATAAACCCATGAAAACGATCGTAGTAGAGGCGATTGATGCGGCCGGAAATTCGTCATCGAAAAGTTTTACTGTTGAACGTGATAGTGACGGCCCCGAAGTATCCGTTAAACTCGAAAGCACTATCGTATCAGGCAAAGTAAAAATGACCGTTTCAGCCACTGATATAAGCGGTATCGCAACGATAACCGTTGAAGGGCTTTCAAAAAATTACGATCTCCCACAAACGGTTTCAGATAGATTTGAAGTCGAAATTGCAAAATCCAAAGAATTGAAAATAGAAGTAACGGATGGTTCTGGAAATACCACAATAACATACAGGTATGTGTACGTGGATAAAAGTGCCCCGGTTGTCGACTATGACCTTATATTAGGTGAAGAAACAAAAGTCAAGCTCATCTTCAGTGATGACTCCGGGATCAAATATCTCCAGATCGGAAAAAAGATATTCAAACTGAATGGCGAAAGAAACCGGGAGTTTTCGATACCGGTTGAAGAAGTCAAAAAGGGGTTGAATTACGCTGTCATAGATATGGCTGGCAAGAGAACCGCTGGTACTTTAAACTGGATAGAAATTATTTTCGACCAGGATTACGGTGGTGCCATAGCAACCTCAAGCCTTGAATTATCTGGAAAAGTCTCAAAACCCGAGAATGAAACCGGAAGTATCCGGGTAAGTGTTAACGGCAGCGAGAATCCTCCAAAAACCATTGAAGGTGGAACCTTTGCAATACCCATTACTCTACAACCTGGCAAAAACACCATCCATGTCATTGCAAAATCAAGAACCGGGATCGGTGGAAAAAGTCTTCATATGAATTATTTCCATGGTACTGAAGCACTTACCGTGGAACTAAGCTGGGATAATGAAGATGCCGATCTCGATCTGTACGTGTATGAACCCGGAGAGAATATTGTCTATTTCGCTAACAGAGGTTCCGAATGCGGAAATCTAACCATGGATGAGAGAGAGTACATTGGTGGTAAACAAAAGGTAGAACGTTATGTTCTTTCCTATGGCAAGAACAAGGTTCCAGCCGAAGGAACCTACAAAATCAGAGTACATTACTATCATTCAGAAAAAATACCTAATCCGGTAAAATTCAAGATAAAGGCAAACGGATTCGGCATACATTTTGAAAAAGAAGCGACATTGACTTACTTCGATCCAGATAATACTCGCCCTTCCGCAAATGGCAGCGATTGGTACGATGCTAGCACTGTTGAGCTCTTGCTCCCGGATAAAGAACGTCCTGTGGTTGAAACAAACATTCCTGAAATACTGGTTACACAGCGAAATCACGTTGAAATAACAATCACCGCGACAGACAACAAGGGACTTAACGTTGTGGTAACAAGTGCTGATTACTGGAATATCTCCAGCAAAGTCGTGCAGTGCTATGGAAGGAAGAACCTTTCCTTCAAAGAAACCCGTTACTTCCCTGATGGTCATTCGGTTTTCTTCGTTATGGTTGAAGACATCCACGGTCTTACAGACACAAAAACACATGAAATTTTTGTTGATTCAGCCCCTCCTCTCATTGAAACCACCATACTCTCCACACAAGGGAACGAAGTGATGGTAAAAATCACCGTATCTGACAACTTCGTTATCAAATCCGTTTCCATTGGTGATACCACATACAGTATAGGAGACATTCATAACAGGGAGAATCATTTTGAAATAATAAAGACCTTCTCCATGAACGATGTTTCAAAGCTTAAGGTAGTAGCCAGAGATCTTGCAGGAAACCTCTCACAAAAGACGATCGGATGGTGATAGACATGAAAATCGTTAACCTGTCAGCGTTAATTTTATTTCTGGCTCTATTCACCAGTTCGTTCTCTGGACAGATATCCGGGATTGACCTGAAACATTATCCTCTAGTTTCTTTTTACATCTCTTCCGACGCAACCATAGATTGTGTTAAAGAGGACGGAATAGAAGTTGACTTCTGGTTTAAAACACCGGACAAAGCTTTTATCTCCGATATGGATATTGTTATCGTTCTGGATTCTTCAGGAAGCATGAGAAATGTAATTGGAATTATGGATGATCTCATGGAAAAGGCCATCAAGAAATTAAAAGAAGAAGGGCTTCGACTACGCTATGCGTTAGTTACCTTCGGAGATGAGATAAGAGAGCTGAAAGGTTTTACTTCCCGCGACGATGTGTTTATTAGCTGGCTTAGAGATGTTGTGCCTTTTGGTGGCGGAGATGATCCCGAGATATCTCTGGATGCCCTTTCTATGGCCTCTAATCTTCCTTTCGATGTCAAAGCGAAAAAAGTAATTGTGCTGATCACCAACGCTCCTGCACACTTTGTTGAAGACGGAACTGCTTACTCGAATGTTTCGGTCAATGGGTTGATTGACGAACTGAACGGAAAAGGGGTGGAACTGTTATTACTCGTCCCACCAGAACCCGAATACGTGAAAATTTCTGAAAGTTTAGGTGGAAAGTTCTTCAACATTTTCAAGATAGCTGGTCCGAACAAAGCTTTCGAAGAGCTGGCAAACCTTAATTTCAGAACGAGACTCGTTGAATTCCGAACACCTAACTTCGATTTCGACAGAAAGCACTTTATAGAAGTCTCTGCAGGTGATAAGATACTTACAGCCAGTTATACTTCTCCGGAAAGACTTAACTCCCCGCCGGTCATAGATAGCTTTTCAGCGATTCCTCCCATCGTGTATCCAGGTGAAAACGTAAGATTATCCGTTGACGCCCACGATCCTGATGGTGACGCATTGAACTACAATTGGAAATTAAATGGTGAATTGCTCAATGCAACCTCCACCGAACTTTTAATAACACCGGAAGCCACCGGAGTGTATGTAATGGAGTGTCATGTCAGTGATGGAAGGCTTTCTAATGACTCAAAGGTGAGTTTCAGGGTCATAGATAAACCCAAATCGGTGATTATCGAAAAAACCGTTAAAAAGATCGTGCAGCCTCAGGTACAACAACAAGCAGCAATCGATATAACAGAACTTCAAGAAAGATTTGGAATCACCATAAAAACAAAACTCGTAGAAGATATCGATGGAGACGGGACAAGGGAAATAATTGCAGGAACCGGTGCTACAGATAAGGGAACCCTCTACCTATTCAATGAAAAAGGCGAACTATTGTGGAAGGTAAAATTAAGTGATGACTCCGTTTTCTGGCCTGACGATTCTTTTGAAATCACCAGAATTCGAATCGGCGATGTAAATGACGACGGCCGATCGGAGATTGTTGTCGTGTTGAACCATGTTCCGTGGTTCCCTTCCATATTAGCAGTGGTATCTCTCGAGGGCATTGTAGAAGGTAGATACTATCACCCTGGGCATCTAAAAGAGCTTTACGTTATCGATCTAAACGGCGACGGTATTAGCGAAATCGTCTTTGCCGGAGAGAACGCTGAGTTTGATTACCAGACAGTTGTTGGCATTTTAGATGGTCGGAAGGTTTCTGGCCAGGCAATACCATACTATGGGCTGGGCCAACGAAAAGCTGAAGAGATTTTTTACAAAGTATTTGAAAAAGCTAAGGGGTTCCAGAACCTTGAAATAAAGGAGAAAACAATTGTTTTCATCGATGAATCAGGTAAGAAATTTCCGATAGAAAACATTTGGTAGGGGGTATGAATCCTATGAACAAACGCTGGCCAATTCTTTTTTTCATTCTTCTGTTAGTTGGTATAGGATTGGGGCAAATCCTCGAAATAGACCTTTCTGGATTTCCTGTCATATGTCTAACGGTTACTTCGACAGAAATTTCTGAGGTCAAAGAAAATGGTAAGGATGTGGACATCCTTTATTCCCAACAGAACGGCTCTTTACAAAAAATTTGGTTCCTGAGTAATGTTACGTCGCATTTCAGAGATAGTGTTAAGATAAATGCAGCCGGAGATGATAAAACGTACGTACCCCCAACTTTTGCAGATAATTCTGTCCATGTTTACGTACCACCAATTTCAGACATTCCCGTAATAGATGGCAATATTACAGATTGGAATCGCATACCCGGAATACGTTTCCTCTACGACGACGGAAAGGTACATGGAAAAGCGGTTGCCGGCGATGTCGACCTAAGTGGTGCTTTTAAGCTAGCCTATCATGACGGGGTTTTATACGGCCTCCTATTGATTAGGGACGATGTACCTCTTCCAGCCTATGACATAAGCACTATCGATTATGGCGATGCCGTTGAAATCATAATAAACGACCAGAAGATCCGCATTCTCCCTGGAAACTTTATGAATGTTGATCCTCATATCATCCTGAATGGAAGCAGACAGGATTTCAAAATAGTTTCCAAACTCCAAAATGGTTACTACTTCTATGAATTCGCTCTCCCCTTTGGCAAATTACCGGATGTATTTGACTTTTCATTGAAAATAATAGATAACGACGCGCCAAAACAGATGGATAAAAGTATTTTTGAACTTCTCGATCTGAAGGTCGCAAAGTTAACCTATCAAAAACCACCGAAAATAACACTTTTAACTCCCGAACACAACACTGTGGTTTCAAAACCATATACTCTGGTGTCAGGAATCGTTGAAGGTGAAGATTTAGATGAAGTCTCCATTGTTCACGAAAGAATCGGCACCACCGGAGAAAAAATATTTGTGGAAAAACACGTGGTAAATCTGACAGACGGAGAGTTTCATGAAAATCTGCTTCTCTTCCCGGGTGAGAATATTATCTCTGTGGTTGCAGAGAATGCCAGCGGAAAAACCGTGGTTGAAACGAGAGTAACGTATCCAGAAGGCAACTCCTTACTTTTCATTCTCCAATGGAATGATCCAGGAGCTGACCTGGATCTTTATGTCACTCTCCCGGATGGAAGAACCATATATTTTATGGACCCCGAATCTCCGGGAAAATTGTATGCCACAACAAAAGAAAGAATGGAGAGTTATGAACTTCCCTTCGAAGAAATGCTTCCGGGTTTGTATATCCCTCGAGTCCACTATTACGCAAACAACGGCGCTGAAGGAACAATCGAAGGTAAGATCATCGTTAAAATGAGCGGCAAACTTTCAAATAACGTTATCTACGAAAAGGATTTTTCCTTTGAAAAGAGCCAGGCTAACCCTGAAAACGCAGCACCGGATGCCACAGGCAATGATTGGAGAGACTTTGCCCCTGTTGAAATCAAACTTCCAGATGTTTCTCTGAAGCTAAAAACGAATTTACCAGATGAAATTGAGGACCTCGTCACGTTCAACGTAAGTGGGGTTGAAAGAAAAGCTGGATTTATTGGTGCTTTTGGGATCGGTTCAAAAGTAACAATCACTGTCAATCGGCTGATTTTTGAAACAGATGAAAGCGACCTGATAGAGGGATATGATACGAAGTATGAATTCTTCCAGTGGGACGACAACTGTCAGGATCCTACCATTACCGTTACCCTGAATGAACCCACAACCGTTTCAGCTCTTTTCAAAAAGTTTGTGAAAGTGGTTGTTAGAGATGTCGATGAAAATGGCAACTACATTGGAAAAGAAAAGATCTATTGGGTTGAGGCTGGCAGGCTTTTGACTCTCGATGCCCGGGAACCCGAACCCATGTTGTTTGATGGATGGATCGTTAATGGCGTTGATTTGCAGGATTTTGACACCACAAAGAAATTCAGAGTTTCCTCTCCGATATTCATCGTTCGTAGGTTCTCTGAAATCAAGGATGCCCTCATAGTCAATAATGTAAAAAGTTCCACCGATGAAGTCAGGCAATTTTTCAACTCCTTCGGAATTGAAAGCAAACCGGTCTCTCTGGAAAAACTGAAAAGAAATCCAGAAATAATCAAGAACTCCAGAATATTGTTCATTGGATTCTCGAATCTCAGCAGACTTGAGATTCAAAAACTGTTTAACGACTACCTCAAGAACGTCATAAATGTTGCTATAGACAATGGCGTGAAAATCTTGCTTTCCGGCGGGGCACTGTACGTACTGGAAGGTATCGGAATGATCACAACCTACGATGTAGCCATTCCTGCTAAAAGCTATGTTATCCCCACCAACATCTATTATGATCCCGACGCTCTTTTCGACAACGTAGCTCTTCCAACATTGGCTATGATTCACGATGCAGAGCTTTCTACTGAAAATTTGCTGGACCTTTCCCTGGTCAATTATCCTGATGGCGTCAGTACCCTCAGCGTCGCTGGATTTACTGAATACAACCTTCCTTTGATCCTTATGGATTCTGCCATCGTCTCAGAAAAAACCAGAAAAACTGAACTTATTCCTTATTATGTTCCATTGGTCTGGAATATAAAGAATTCAATAATTGCGTACATCGGCGATCTATTCACTTCTGATGTTTACATCGGAAATACCGGGAAAAAATTGTTTGGTAAATTCTTAAAAACATTGCTGGAACTTCAGGAAAGGATCGTTGATTCTCCTGCAATTGAATCCGCTTATTTAAAAGATGACTATATCATTCTGACCCTCTTCCCGCTGGAGAAAGCCTTCTACGAAGTATGGGGTAAAGATTCCTCGGGAAAGGTCGAGCATATAGCAACTGTTTATTCGACGGGAGTTATAAAAATACTACCAGACAAGAACTACGAGATGTTTGCCGTAAGACAATTGAAAGGGTTCAATTATTCCAGACTTTCTGAGTGGAAAAAACCAAAAGTTCCTGAGCAGGTTTATTTCAACGTATCAGGTAACATTGTCGAGGCTTTCTCAGACAACTTAAAACGCAACAAAGTATGGCTCCGGGAGTTTGAAAACACTGAGGAAATTAAATTTAAACGGGTAGATCTGAACAATGACAGCGTAGATGATGTACTCCTTTTTAGAAAACTAAAAGTGAGATCTGATCCTGCTAAAAGTAATATCGTCATCACAGCTCTCAGTTCTGATAATAGAATTCTATGGGAATACAACTTTGGAGAAAAAAATGTCTTTGGATTCCTGCCAAACTATGACTTTGAAAAAGATTCAAAAAACAAAACGAATGAATGTGGGAAGAATGTTTCAATCTTCACTGATTCAGAAGGGTTAACCATAGCAATTTTCTTTAATTCATTCGATGAAGATTCGGGAGAACCGACCTATTCAGTAGTAACCTGTTTAACAAGACGCGGGGAGCTCAAAGCTGAGCTCTGGCATCCAGGCTCCTTCAACAGTATGGAATTTTTTGATTACAATGCTGACGGAGATACTGAATTACTCCTCACCGGATACAACATCCCTCTAAATGCTGCAGATGTCATCATAATGCCAACCAAAAATTTCTACGCTCAAACCCCACCTGGCAGTGGAAGATATTTTGAGGAAAGAAAAGGTATTTACTACGACTACTTCCCCGGTGTAAAATCAATCATCGGAACAACACCGAAAGCCAACGGTCTGATTGAATTACGCTTTGAATCAGGAGAAAAAATAGAACTACAAATTGGTGAAGGAAAATGATCAAGAAGTTTCTTTTAATCTTTTTAATACTATCAGAAATCGTGTTGGGAGGCTGGCATCTTGAATCGGTCGATGCCAGTGCTTATCCTGCAATTAGCTTGTTTGTGCATTTCAAAGGCTTTCCAACGGGATCTTATCCTGTGATAGAAGATGACGGTGAAATAGTAGGTGCTAAATGGGAAATTGTCTCATCTTCGCCATTGGACCAACTGAATGTTTATTTCATTATCGACAATTCCGGTTCGATGAATCCTTATATTGAAGATGTCAAAAATTCGATAATAACCGTATCCAACGTGGTCTCTCAGCTTTTTAGCGGCGATCTTGTCTATCACATTGTCGGTTTTGCCGACAGCATGAATTACCTATCCGTTACACAAAACCACGAAGAGCTCCTCCCCCTCGTGAGAAAAACCTTCGAGAATGTTGGCGAAAGTTTCGAAAGACCGATTACGATTATCTTAAATATTCTCGAAATGGAAAATAACCCTTCCATCCTTTTTCTGATTACCGATGAAGAAATCCATATTGAAATTGATCTACTGGATTCATTGGAATCCGTTTTGCTCTCCAAAGGAATTCCACTATTTCTAATAACCAGCGGCGGTCTGTCTGAAAATATCGTTTCTCTGCTATCAATTGCCAGAGAAACTGGAGGCGGTTTGTTTGATTACGAAAATGCCGTATTCTTAGCAGACACACTCGAAGAGTTGCATGAGGTATATTACCAAGTAACCTTTAACTCACATGATCTTTTCACCGGATTTCATGAGGTGAAGATCGGAAAAACAAAAGCCGATTTTTTCGCTGCGTATAAAAACCCTCCGAAAATTCAGTTAGAAGTTCCTGATAACGAACTGGTGATTCCAGAAGGAGAAGAATTGGCAATTTCCGGAACAATTATCGGCCCCTTCGATAGACTTTCAGCGTACCTTGGTGCTGAACCCATAGAGATTACCGTTGATGGAAGTTCTTTTAGCCTCTCTCTCTTTCCGACCCCGGGAATCCACAACCTGAAAATAGCGGCCTCATCTATCTGGGGAGAAGATGAAAAAAACATACGCATAATCTGTGAAAGAAGCACAAAGATTTTTTTTAAAGTGTGCCTGGAATGGGAAAAACAGGATGCAGATCTGGATCTCTACGTCTTTGAACCCGATGAATACGTGTATTTTTTAAACCCAAAGAATCTTGGAACTTTGACCGAAGATTCCCAAAAAGGTCCGGGCAAAGAGATATACACCCTGGCTGCAGATGCGGTGGTTCCCGGAAATTATAAGATACGCGTTCATTATTGTAGAGGAGAACAACCTGTATCATTTCGTGTCACCATTTTTCTGGAAGAAAGGAAAATCCTGGAAAAGGAGTTCACACTTTCATTATCTAACGAAGAAAACAACGATCCCGAAGGTACTGGAAGTGACTGGATGGATGTGTACGAAATGTCGGTAAAATAATTAAATAATTAAATATTGAATGGAGGGAAAGTAATGAAAATCTCTTCTCGCGGTGTGAACATGCCAGCATCGCCCATAAGGAAGCTTGTGCCTTATGCCGAAATCGCAAAAAAGCGAGGAATAAAGGTTTACCATCTCAACATCGGGCAACCGGACATTCCAACCCCAGAAGTTTTCTTCAATGCTATTCGCAATCACTCTGAAGAGGTTGTCGCCTATTCACATTCAGCTGGCATCTACAACCTCAGAGAAGCTTTCTCAAAATACTACCGTTCCTGGGGAATCGACGTCAGCCCGGATGAGATTATAGTCACCAATGGCGGAAGCGAAGCAATTATATTTGCTATAGGAAGTATAGCTGATCCAGGTGATGAGCTGATTGTCATAGAGCCTTTCTACGCCAATTACAAAGGTTTTGCCAGTATGCTCAATGTAAAACTTGTTCCCGTAAGTGCCAACGTAACCGACGGTTACAGATTACCACCTATAGAGCTCTTCGAAAAAGCTCTGAGTAATAAAACCCGGGGAATAATATTTTCCAACCCTTCCAACCCCACAGGTGTGGTTTACACCAGAGAAGAGCTAGAAGCTCTGCTTGACTTTGCCAGAGCTCACGATCTTTTTGTTATAACAGATGAGGTGTACAGGGAATTCGTTTTTGATGGGAAAAACACCGTTCCTGTTTTGTCGCTGGATGAGAGCGAAAGAATCATCATTGTGGACAGCATTTCGAAAAGATACAGTGCCTGCGGTGCACGTGTAGGAACTTTTCTTACCAAAAACAAAGAACTGTACAATACCGTCATGAAATTCGCTCAGGCAAGGCTTTCACCCCCGACAATGGCACAGGTGGGGACAATAGGACTTCTCAACCTCGGTAAAGATTACACCGACAACATAAGGGAAGAATACCAGAAACGAAGGGATATTGTTTTTGAAGAACTCTCGAAGATAGATGGAGTGATAATGCAAAAACCAGAAGGAGCTTTTTATATCTCCGTAAAACTACCCGTGAAAAACTCGGAAGATTTCGTGCGCTGGATGTTAACCGATTTTGATGTTGGTGGAGAAACCACTATGGTCGCTCCTTTACAAGGCTTTTACGCGACTCCGGGAATGGGAGCATCTGAAATAAGAATCGCTTACGTCCTCTCCGCAGAAAACCTTCGAAAAGCCTGTGAGATAATCAGGTTAGGCCTTGAAAAATACCTGGGCAGTTTGTAAAGATTCACCAGATAAAAGAGAGACAAAAAAAAGAAAGGCGCCGAAACAGGCGCCTTATTTTATGATTTTTGTTTCATTCTATGACTCTAACCTTTGCGGCTTGTGGACGACCTTTCGGGCCTTCTTCAATCTCAAATTCAACTCTCTGACCTTCGTTAAGCGTCTTGTAACCATCCATTTCAATGGCACTGAAATGAACGAAAATATCCCCACCATCGTCCATAGTGATAAAGCCGTAGCCCTTCTTACCGCTGAACCACTTGACTGTACCTTTCATTTTACTCCTCCTCAGTTACACCCCTTTTGTGGGGCTTGCATTACGTCCTTACGGACTATTCAACTATACTAAAAATATTGTTTTAAGTCAAGGATTTCAGATGAAACACTTCATTCTACAGGGATCGAACTCCTTCATTATTCTACTAAATGTTGAAATTACCGGTAAAAAAAATGTATAATTACGGCAGGGGTTACTTCAGCAGGAAAAAAGGACATTAAGCCGGTGTTATTCACCGGCCTTTTTTTGTTCCCTTTCGTCAATTATTCTCTCTAATGTTCTCCAGGCAAGTGAAGCACATTTAACTCTCATTGGAAACCTCTTCACGTTGTCAAAGATAGCAGCATCTCCTAGAATATCTAAATTGTGATTCTCTCCCTTCAGCATTTTAAAAAATTCCTCCATGATCAGTCTGGCCTCTTCTACTGATTTTCCCGAAAGGGTTTCTGCCATTATTGAAGCCGATGCCATACTTATGGCGCAACCATGCCCATCAAAGGATATTGTCTCAATTTTGTTGTCATTAAACTTCACATAAACATGTATCTGATCACCACAGGAAAGGTTCTTCCCTTCTTCATCATTGGTTGCGTCTTCCAGTACACCTTTGTAAGGTGAGTTCTTGTAATGATATAAAATAAATTCAGAATAAAGATCCTCTACACTCATGCAAACCACCTCAAAGCTTTCCTTATCCCTTCCGCAAGCCTATCAACATCTTCAAAAACATTGTAAATGTAGAAAGAAGCTCTACAAAGGGAGACAACCCCAAGTTCCTTTAATTGAAGTTGGGCACAATGATGCCCACTTCTTACGGCAACCCCGGAAAGTCTGCTCAAAAGTTCGGCGAGATCATGAGAATGGATATTATCATGAGCGAAACTAATGATCCCATGTGAATCAGAAGGACTGTAAATCCTGAGGCCGTCTATAGAGGAGATTTTTTCTCTGGCATAATCGGTAAGGTTCTGAATGTGGTTCTTTAATTCTTCTCTATCAAATTTTTCAAGATAGTCAATTGCTGTTGCTAAAACTATAGCGCCAGCAACGTTCTGCGTACCAGCCTCAAATTTGTACGGCAAAGGAGCGAAACTGGTATCTTCCATACCTACCCTATCGATCATTTCTCCACCATAAAGAAATGGAGGCAATCGCTTGAGTATCTCTTCTTTCCCCACAAGGACTCCAATCCCCATCGGCCCAAGCATCTTGTGCCCGGAGAAAGCCAAAAAGTCAACCCCGGTTCCGGCAAAATCAAAAGGCTCATGTGGAATCAACTGAGCACCATCAAGAATAAAATAACCGCCATGCTCATGTACGAGTTTTACGATTTCCTCGAAAGGGGTCCTTTTGCCCAATGCATTCGTTAACCCCGTCATAGAAAAGACAAAAGGGTCCTTCAACGTTTCTAGCGATTCTTTGATCTTTTCTAACGGAACTTCCAATCCATCCAATCTTAAGGGTAAAAACTTGATACCAAATATCTTGGAGATCTGCTGCCATGGAACATAATTACTGTGATGTTCAAATGTTGGAACCACAAAGCTCTTCACCATCCCGGATTTAGCAAAAGAATAAGCAAGAAGATTAATAGATTCCGTGGTTCCTCGAGTGAAGATAACCTCTTCGGACCTGGAATTTATGAAGCTGGCTATCCTTTGTCTGGCTTGCTCATACAGGTCTGTTGCCTCCTCGGCCAGGGAATGAACAGCTCTGTGCACGTTAGCGTTAGAATGATCATAAAACCTGCTTTGTCTTTCTATTACAGAGGCTGGTTTTTGAGTTGTCGCAGCGTTATCTAGATATACAAGCCCCGGATGGATTTCAAATATAGGAAAATCTCTTTTTATGCTTTTCGCAAGATCATTCAATTCGTTCCTGGATAACATCGTAAACCCTCCTTGCATAATCTTTACCAAATTCATCTGCTATCTTTTCTAAGACAGGATTAAAACTTCCCATAACTATGAGTTTAAGGGCCTCCTCTTCTGGTAATCCTCTCGACATCAAATAATACATCTTTTCTGCATCGATGGTTCCAACACTGGCTGCGTGCGATGCATTGACTTCATTTTCATCAACGAGCAAACTGGGAATCGCCTGAACTATCGCTTCTTTTGAAAGAATGATAACATCACTGTGCTCATCACCCGAAGAATTCTTCGCACCTTTTTTTATGTCAACCGTTCCCCTGAAAACGACCTTCGATCCACCGGCAACAGCACCTATACCCTTAATTTTAGCAGTGGATTCCGGGGCGACAAGCCTCGTCGTGTACAGCGCATCGATTACCATACCCCCGGAAGCAAAAAATGCTGACAGAATATTGACCTCTGTCCTTTTCCCGATGACCTTCACCAGATGATATGGTGCAGATACATTGCCATCAAGCAAAACATCGTAGATCCTGAGTTTTGCGTTTTCCCCCAAAATATAAAAATTATTACTGAAGTTGTATCCCCTTAAAGAATCATTCTGAAGGAAAAGTATGTTCAGGTTTGCGTTATCTTCGATATAAAATCTGCTGGCTTCAGATACGAATTCCGCTTCTTCAGAATTGTTTATTATGAGTGTCAGAAAAGAACCTCTCGAAACATAAAAAAGGCTGGAAGCTATCGAAGCTTTACCATAACGCTTTACCTCAAGCGGGGTCTCGTAGTATTTTCCGGGTTCTGTTCTGACTATGACACCTGACGAAGAAAAGGTATCTGAAAGGAGCACAAACTTCTCGTCTGAACCCTGGAATTCTAGCTTTTCCAGAAGTTCATAATCCTCAGCACCCATGAGGTTAAAAGGTTTCCAGATCTTCGGACCATTTATTTCAAGCTCGGTCATTTCAGGGTACTCCGGAAGCTTAAACCCATCTAACTTAGCACGCTTCCATACGGGAAATTTAAGTTTACGGTATTTATCAAAACTCTTACGTTTAAAAACCTCCGCATACTCCGACGTGTTTTTTATCGAAACCTCAAACACGCTCAAGTCATAATCTGGTAAGCTTTTCCTTTCTATTACAGGTTCGACCATTTTGAACTCATTATGGACGAGGTTCAATGTCTTTTCCACTGCACACCACTCCTAACCTATGCTGCTCTCAATTTCAAGATTTATGAGCCGATTCAATTCAACAGCGTATTCAATGGGCAGCTCTCTCGTAATCGGTTCCATAAACCCTCGAACGATCATGGCTCTCGCTTCGGCCTCAGAAAGTCCCCTTGTCATCAGGTAATAAATCTGATCTTCACTGATTCTTCCAATCCGTGCCTCGTGACCGATATCGGCCTTATCCGTCCTTACATCTATTATAGGAACAGTATCTGATTTTGAATCATTGTCCATCATAAGAGCTGTACACTGTACGGAGGCTTTGGTACTTTCCGCATTCTCCGAAACATATAAGAGTCCTCGATAGAAAGCCCAGCCTCCTCCGATACTTATACTTCTCGCATCAACAGTTGAACTGGTATTGGGGGCAAGGTGAACAACCTTGGAGCCCGTATCCATATGTTGGCCGGGTCCGGCATATGTTATAGCAAGATGCTGGGCTCTGGCACCTTCACCATTAAGTATCGTCGTCGGATAAAGCATGGTCTTCATACTTCCCATAGAACCGGATACCCATTCCATCACGCCATCTTTTTCAACGAGAGCCCGCTTTGTATTGAGGTTGTAGGTGTTTTTCGACCAGTTCTGTATTGTTGAGTATCTGACCTTGGCACCCTCCATAACATATATCTCCACCATTCCTGCGTGAAGATTATGAACATTGTATCGCGGCGCTGAACATCCTTCAATGAAGTGTAACTCGCTTCCCCTGTCAGCGATTATGAGCGTGTGCTCAAACTGCCCGGTCCCCGCCATATTCATTCTGAAATACGCCTGTAGAGGGAGCGGAACTCTGACATTTTCCGGAACATAAACAAAAGAGCCACCGCTCCAGATAGCTCCGTGTAAAGCCGCATATTTATGGTCTGTCGCCGGGACCAGCCTCATGAAATACTTTTTCACCAGCTCAGGATATTTTTTTACCGCCGTTTCCATATCAAGAAAGATGACACCGATTTCCTCGAGTTCATTCTTTATATGCTGATACACGACCTCAGAATCATACTGGGCTCCAACTCCAGCAAGGGCTTTCCTTTCGGCCTGAGGAATACCAAGCTTTTCGAAGGTCTCTTTTATTTCATCAGGCACCTCTTCCCATGAGGTCTCTTTTCCAGCATCAGGTTTCAAATAGGGAATTATTTCCCCGATATCGAGAGAACTGGTATCGACACCGAAATTTGGATCGTGAAGTTCCTCGAATATTCTCAACGATTCGAGACGTTTCTCTAACATCCAGTGTGGCTCATCTTTATGTCGGGAAATATCACGAATAATTTCTTTGTTCAAACCCGGGGCGCTCTTATATTGATAACTCGTATCAGTTCGAAAATTAAATCGCGAATCATCTATATGAATTTTCTCGCTCATACTACCACCTCTAAACCCTTTCCGTTAGAAAACCATATCCCTTTTCTTCCACTTTTCTGGCAAGTTCCGCACCGTCACTAATAATAACCCGCCCATCCACATAAACGTGCACAACATCGGGCTTTATGTATTCAAGAAGCCTTTCATAATGGGTTATGAGAATAATTGCCATATCCTCTGTTTTAAACCTCATTATCGCTTCTGCCACTGTCTTTAAAGCATCAACATCAAGCCCTGAATCAATTTCATCCAGGATCGCCAGCTTAGGCTTTAGAAAAGCCATCTGAAGGATTTCGCTCTTCTTTTTCTCCCCGCCAGAAAACCCAACGTTCAGGTACCTGTCCAGAAAAGCTTTATCAAGAGCCACTTCTGCTGAGAAACGTTCAATCTCTCTACTTAACCTCAGCATCGGTTCTTTAGAACCCATGAACTGCTTAACAGAAATAAGAAAGTTTCTCGTTCTGATACCGGGAATCTCCTGTGGGTACTGGAAAGAAAGGAAAATACCTCTTCTAGCTCTTTCGTCTACGGGAAGATCCAGAATACTTTCTCCCTCGAAAAGAATCTCTCCATCTATAACCTTATACTTTGGATTTCCCATTATTACATTGGCAAGCGTGGATTTCCCGCTGCCGTTGGGTCCCATTATTGCGTGGATTTCTCCCTGTTTTACGCTCAAATTTACACCTTTCAAAATCTCCTTGTTTTCTTCAACAAGACCAGCACGAAGATTCCTTATCTCGAGTAAACTCATCATAATCCCTCCAATACTTTCGAGATCCAAGAATTCGAGAACCGAGATCCGGTATGCCCGCTAGCGCGTGAAAACGTTGTTGGTTATACGTTGTGCGCTGTACGTCTTTTTTTCTAAACCCTACACCCGATTTCTCAGTTGCCAGTTGTCAGTTGATAGTTGTTAGTTTTTGAACTTTCTATACTCTAGACCCTATACCCGCTCTTTATCTAATCTCCGATCTCCAACATCCAACTTCGTTCTTTTATTCTCTCTTTTCATCTCAGCGCTTATCAACTGCGAAGCAGTTCGGAACAACCACGTAGTGGTTCGAGTCAACTCCGCAGGAGTTCGTTACAACCGCTTGCGGTTCGTGTCGCTTCGCTAATTGACAACGTCGTGAGCCTCGGTCGCGCAGCGACTACCGATTCTCGCCCTCTCGGTCTCTCGGTTCTCGGATCTCGATATTTGCCTTACTAATTGTATCATAATACCGACTTTATTAGTAGGTTTTACAAAAACTGGTAGTTTTGTTAAAATATGCAAGAAGGAGGTGCCTTTTTGATTAACTCTTTGATAGGCTTATTGATGGGGATAGCAAACCTCATTCCAGGTGTCAGTGGTGGAACAATTGCACTCGTTAGTGGAATATACGGAAGGCTTATGAATTCAATTGCAACTCTGACTGAACTGAAATTTAAGAAGAAAGATCTTCTGTTTCTCTTTCAACTTGTTGCAGGAATAGCGGTCGGGATATTTGCATTTTCCCGCCTGGTTGAGTACTCCATTGACACTTTTCCATCATTAACATATGGTTTTTTCGCCGGGCTTGTTGCTGGAGGAATTCCAAGCGTATACATAAGAATCGGAAAGTTTACTCCAAAAAAGATTATTTCCCTTGTTGCTGGAGTACTTTTAGTGCTTTTGTTGTCGCTCTGGGGAAACGTTCCAAATGCGGGCTATCCTGCTCATTCAAACCATTCAATCTCTCTTTTACTTTACGATTGGCTGGCAGGGTTTGTGGGGGCCGCATCGATGATTTTACCAGGACTCAGTGGCTCTTTTGTGCTGCTGATAATGGGAGAATATGAAAGGATCATTTCCGCTATTAACGACCTTGACCTGTTGATCCTTCTCTTTGTAGCAGTTGGAATAGTCATAGGAACGATATTCATAACGAGAATCATAAGAATGCTACTTAAAAAGATGCCAGGAAAGACTTTCAGTTTTCTTATGGGACTAATGCTAGGTTCCTTCCCCGATCTCCTGTCGAGGCCGGGGAAAGAAACAAGATTCTTTGAGATATCTGTAGGTTTGGTTCTGGGAGCAATGCTTTCCATCGCTATTAGCAAATTGGAAGGCAAGAAGATAGAAAGCAACACCTGAATCTATCTGCCTGCTTTCACGGCAACACGTTCGAGATTTTTTTCTTCATCCAATAGTTTTCCAAGACCATAAGCAACACATGTTCGAGGATCAGGAGCTACTATGGTTGATATACCGGTTTCTTGAATAAAAAGCTCGGGCAGTCCCCGAATCATTGAACCACCACCAGCAAGAACAATTCCTCCATCAATGATATCCGAAGCTATCTCTGGGGGTGTCTCTTCAAGGGCCTGTCTTAGATTTACGATAAGCTCCTGAAGTATAGGTGTAATCGCTTCAAGAACATCTTCAGAAGTTAGCCTCAAATTCCCGGGCAAGCCGTTAACGGCATCTCTACCTTTCACTTCAAGCTCGTAATTTTCCAATGTTGGGAAAGCTTTACCTATCCTGATTTTTACCTCTTCAGCTGTGGTCTCACCGATGTGGAATTTGTATTTTCTTTTGACATATTTTATTATTGCTTCGTTCATAGCGTCACCAGCAACTCTTAAAGAACGAGATACAACTATCCCGCCCAGACTTATAACAGCAATGTCGCTGGTCCCACCACCGATGTCCACCACAAGATTTCCCGTGGAATCAAATATATCCAGCCCCGCACCGATGGCAGCCGCTACCGGTTCCAGAACCAGGTAAACACGTCCTGCTCCGGCGCTAGTCGCAGCTTCGATAACCGCCCGCCTTTCGACACTGGTTACCTTGGCTGGCACTCCAACAATTACAGAAGGGCGGTAAAAAGAAAAACGCGGTTTCGTTCTTCCTAAAAGTTCTTTCAAAGCCTGTTCGATTATGTGATAGTCGGCTATAACACCATCCCTGACAGGACGTACAGCCATGATATCTTTTGGGGTTTTACCGATCATTTCCTTAGCTTGCAATCCTATGGCTATGATTTTCTTTGTTTTTCTGTCAACAGCTATCACTGAAGGTTCATCTATAACTATCCCTTTGTCTTTCTGGTAAACCAGCAAACTTGATGTTCCAAGATCGATTCCAAGATCTCCCTTCCTCATCTGGCTACCTCCTATTCGATTTCAATTTCAATAATTGGCGTGCTCGGTGGGATTCGAACCCACAGCCTCTGGATCCGGAGTCCAGCGCTCTATCCATTGAGCTACGAGCACAAGAATTCCAGAATCTTTCCCCGGAAACCAGAAACAAGATCTCGCGAAGTTTCGAGAACAATTATATCGTAACTCATAAATTCAATATCATCCATTAAATTCTTTGGAAAAAAACCTTTACGCCGAAAGAACAAATACAGAGCTGGATCAGACGTATAAATATCCACAGACGCTACGGAAAATTCCTCCAGATTTTCGATATTAACGGTCGGTGGATCGAAAAGGAGCACTTTTTTCCCCTTTAAATCGATCCTTTCTTCCAAAACAATTCTGCACTCTGGAAAATTATCTCTTATCTCGTATGCCTGCATTGGATTTTCGAGATAACGGTTTAAAATCTCCAACGCACTGAGAGAATCTTTATATCGTCTGAATTCTTTACCATCGAGCTCGCTAACCTTCCTTGCAGACACCGTACTCAATCTCTCATCTACCATAAAAATCGGTAGCTTGAAGTGTTTCTTCAGTTTGACAGCAAAAGAAATAGCTTTCAAAGTACTCTCGCTAAATCTCCCGGACATAGAAAGAGGGAGCCCAATCACTATGGCTTCCACAGCTTTTTCCTGTACGATTTTCTTGAGAGATTTTTTATATCCCTCTTGTTTTATTGGTTCCATGGGAATCGCCACAAAGCTTACTGCGATGGCAAGTCCTATATTCTTCGTACCATAATCAATACCAAGAACTTTCGTAAAAGCTTTCAATTATATTCCCTTCCAGATATGAGTATTTGATGACCTTCATGTCTTCGTTTCTTAGGATTTGCATAGCTTTTTGCAACTTCAATGAACTCACAGCCAAAGCCAAAGAACAACCCGGAAATACTGATGGTGGAGTTGGGAACAACTTACAAAAGATATCATTGTTTCTCAAAAGTTTAGCACAGTTATATGCCTCAGATTGTGCAACAACGATAACAGCATCTAAATCGAGAACGTCATCCAATCTTTAACACCTCTCCTCCGTTCATAAGACTTCTTAAAAGAGCGCGAGTAGTGGTGGTAGATAATCTGGACGCAAACCATCTGGCCATACGTTTTTCTGCTATACCTTCCCTGTATCTCAGGGTTTTGACAACGGAGTCCCTTGATAGTTCTTTGTTTTTAACGATGTGCCAGATGTCGGCATCATAGGCAACGAGCCCCATATCCTCAAGCATCGAGAGATAAACCCTTGAGATTCCATCTTCGA
The DNA here is from genome assembly GCF_000023325.1 of Kosmotoga olearia TBF 19.5.1. Classification (NCBI taxonomy): domain Bacteria; kingdom Thermotogati; phylum Thermotogota; class Thermotogae; order Kosmotogales; family Kosmotogaceae; genus Kosmotoga; species Kosmotoga olearia. Next base: position 1,582,573 of record NC_012785.1, on the reverse strand, counting down.
ATCCGAGAGCGCGCTTCACATCTTTTTCAGAAGCAGGAAGAACGTCCTTTAAATCCTGGTATATGGCCTGCAGTTCTTCAACAGTGGGAAACAATCGATCAATTTCATTGGTGTTTGACAACAGATCATTTTTATTGAAAGCGAGGTTTAAGAACAAATCAGACTCTTCACCAGGTTTCATAGTAACAGCATCAAGTATCTCGAGAAAACTCCTCGGTGCGTTGTAAAAAACGATGTTAGAATTACCAAGCATGACTCCTAACCCATCGTTAGATGGAGTGGATATCAAGACCTTTATCTTCTGACGTTCAACAAGAGAATATATGCTCGCCCTCTGAAAATCTTTCAAGAGGTAGTTGTAAAAAATCAACTCACCGTTTTGAAGGGTATGAGACAACCTTGAACCAAGGGTTCGCGCAAGAGTAACCGTTTTATGAGGCGTATCAACGACAACCGCCACATTCTCCCCATGCCTCACAAGTGACAAAACCTGTTCCACTTTCTTTCTAGTTCCGCGATTGTCTATTATTCCCACCCTTTTTATGACAGCAGGACGATACACGTAAGAAACCCTCAAAGAAGAGAGGAAACTCTTCAAATTATCTGTGAGAACACTTCCGGTAAATCCAGCTTTATCGAGAATCTTTGGAAGTACCTCCAGAAAAGCCTCTAAATCTGGATGCTCTTTGTATATACCGGATATGATGTAAGTTGGTTCATCAAAAATTATCTCATCGAAAGAGTCTTTGAACACATCAAAATGCTCCATCAGTAGTGGTAGGGTCACAAACATCACAGGTTCATCGATCTTTCCCCTGTATAGGGAATTGGCATAAACCGGGTTTATGGGATCAAGATAATGCTGGAGAGAGTAAAATGTATGTGCTAGTGTAGTGTTTACACTTGAAACAATTACTGTTTTGAGACCTTTCTGATAATTTTTTAAGATCCTCCAGGCAAGGAAAGGGTGCTTCAACCTTATACTTCCAAATATTCCCCATGGAAATCTGGTACTTACGTTCAGAAAATCAGGAGCCTTATGAGAAAGCTTTTTTTCCAGATCAGCTACAACAGATGACACATCTGTGCTCTGCGAAGAGTATGGTTTCTGATTCTTCCAATCCCTTATGAATTCAAAAACAAAATTCTTGTCTCTGACCTCTTCTTCAAACACATGATCTATGTAAATCCTCGCATCTACAAGGGAAAGTTTCATACCCTGAATTCCATATCCATTGTCCTGCTTTATACTGGCAACCGCATCGAGCTTCAGTAAGTTGGGTTTGACATATTTGAATTCATCAAAAAGTCCGTTCATTCCGAATCCAACCGCAAGCGTCTTCCGTTCTCCAGAGCGAAGAATCATTTTTATATGCCCACCGCCAGAACCAAAACTTTTCGTTCTTTCGATATTCAATCCTTTGAAAAGAAACTTTGGTTCAGGATTGGAATGACCAAAAGGTCTGAGCATATCAATTTTTTTAAGAGTTTCCGGTGATATGGATTCCAGGGTTAGAACATCGTCAACCTCTATCTTATACGTTGGCAATTCTTCCCCGTAGATGTCCATGTAAGCTTCGTTAAGACGTTTTCTGAACTCCGGGATCTTTTCTTTTTTTATACTAAACCCAGCAGCCATTTCGTGGCCACCGTACTCGTCCAGAATATCCGCAGTTTTATTCAAAAGCGAGATTATACTTATTCCAGATGGACTTCGGGCAGAACCTTTCCCCTCACCATCGGAAGTAGAAATCAGAAAAACCGGCCGATTATATTGAGCGACAAGGCGAGATGCAACGATCCCTAAAACACCTAGATGCCAGTTTTCACCTGACAAGACAACCACGAAATTATCCTTCATCGAGACATTGGATTCAATTTCTTTTGTCGCTTGTTCAAAAATTTTGGCCTCGATCATCTGACGATTTTGATTGTGCTGAAGGAGTCTTGAAGCTGTACGCATTGCCTGAGCTTTGTCCTCGCTTATCAATAGTTCCAGTGCTACAACTGCAGAATCCATTCTTCCGGCAGCATTGAGTTTTGGCGCGATCTTGAATGCTATATCCTGAGCCGTTAGATTATCAGGATTTATCCTCAGATAACTCAATAAGATCTTCAATCCTAGCAATGGTTCCTTCTGGATTTTCTTGGTACCTTCCCGAACGATAAATCTGTTCTCGTCCCTCAACGGGACGATATCCGCTATTGTGCCCAGAGCAACTATATCCAGATAATCTTCAGGATTCAATGGCATTCTAAGGGTCTCATTCAAAGCACTGAGAAGTTTGAAGGCCACACCGACACCAGCCAGCCCTTTAAAAGGATAATTGTCATCAGGACGTTTGGGATTAACAATAGCTTCAGCCAGTGGAAGTTTATCCTTCACTTCGTGATGGTCTGTGACAACGACTTTAAGCCCCAGTTTTTTGGCGAATTCAATTTCATCGAAAGATGTGACACCACAGTCAACGGTTATCAACAAACGATGTCCCTGCGAATAGAGCTCCTCGATAGCTGCCCGGCTCAATCCATAACCTTCTTCAAGCCTTAAAGGGATATAATAGCTTACGTTGAATCCCATCTTTTTCATGGCTAGATACAGTAATGCGGTACTGGTGACACCATCAACATCATAGTCTCCAAACACGACGATGGAATCACCGCGTTCACCAGCTTCTATTATAGTTTTTACAGCTTTCTTCATGTCTTTCATAAGGAAAGGATCGTGAAGGAGTGTTCGATCGGGGTTTAAGTACTTCAACGCCTCAGTTACATCCGTTATTCCTCTGTTCACAAGAAGTTTTGCAAGAAAAGCCTCAATGCCTAGATACTCCACAAGGTGATTCACCTGGGTACCATCAGCGTTAAGGAGCACCCACTCCTTTCTCATTTTATTTCACCTTCTCCCTTTTTTCTTTTGTAACAATTATACCATCTCAACTCAGATATGGAAGTCAACACAAAATGTATGATGTACAATAATATAATCCAGGGAAAAGGTGGGGAAAATGAGGCTTGATACTTTTTTATCCAGATTCGGTGGAATTTCTCGAAGACAGAGCCGAAAATTAATAAAGACGGGAAGGGTAGAAGTTAATGGAGCTAAGATCAGGAACCCGGAGTTCAAAATCCCGGAAAATTCATCAATATTCCTTGATGGGAACCGGATAGTCCCTTATGGTAAACTCTACATTGCCATGAACAAACCTGTAGGGTATGTTTGCTCCAAAAGCAGGACGGAAGGATTAAGTGTTTACGATCTGATCAATGAGGTCTTCTCCTCCAAACTATCTATTGCAGGAAGATTGGACAAAAATTCAAGAGGGCTTTTGTTACTGAGCAACGATGGTAATTTCGTGCATGAGATTATTTCACCAAGGAAAAAGATAGAAAAGGAATACATTGTGAAAGTAGAGGAGAAAATTTTGCCTGAGCAGCTTCAGATTCTTCTCCAGCATGTTGACATCGGAAAGGGAGAGTACGCAAGAGCTGAATCAGTACAATTTATAGATATTGTAACATTTTCAATTGTCCTCACAGAAGGAAAATATCACGAGATACGCCGTATGGTGAAAAGCGCACTGAAAAATAATGTGGTCGATCTAAAAAGGATCCGAATAGGTGGCTATCATTTACCCGGGGACCTGCATGAAGGAGAATGGAGAATTCTAACTGAAGAAGAAATAAAAGCTGCCACCGGAAAGATTCTCCGGTGACAGCTTTATAGAATCTACCTAATCTATTCAATAGGGTACAAATCAAAACTCAGAGTATAAACCCTTCTTTCAAAATATTTTATCAGATATACGAAATGATATCCTTCTTTTACCAAAAGGATCTCGTGATAACCAGGTTCAAGTGTCAACCATTTGTTGGAATAGCCAAGGTCATAACCATCCACAAAGATCCTGGCCCCGGTCGGATTCGTTTCAACGTAGACCCTTGCACCTTCCGGTTGAAGGGTAACATTTAACACAGATTTTTCACCCGCTGACAGAACAATCTCCTTTTCAACGGTCAGATAACCTTCCCTAATTATCTTTACACTGTGCTTTCCGGAAAGAAGCGTAAGGCTTAACGGAGTTTGGCCAACATAAACACCGTCAATATAAACAGAGGCATCTCTAGGATCGCTTTTCACCGTCAGGTAAGCGTTCTTAGCCACAAGCGATACGTTAACTGTTTTGTTGGAATAAAGGTAAATCGTGTCTGTGTAATCCTCATAACCCTCTGCACGCAAAAGAATTTTGTGTCTCCCCGATTCCAGGTTCAATGTTATCGGTGTTTGGCCAACATAAGCACCGTCAATGTACAGAGAAGCCCCGGAAGGCGAACTCTTAATGGTGAGGCTATATTTCCGGGCGAGTTCATTGAGCACTATTCGTTTACTGGTGTTGCCGCTTATTTGAATCGTTTCTATATAGGTTTGATATCCTTCTTTTTCAATTTTCAGAGAATGTAACCCTTTACTCACAGAAAGTGTTATGGGGCTGTTACCCACGTAAGTTCCATCGAGGTATACCCGGGCATCCGCGGGAACAGTTGAAAGGGATAAAGAATAGGTTTTACGATCAGGTATGAGTTTCAAAGAAACATTCGTCGTTCTCCCGGAGTAAACGTTCACTTTCACGGTATTCATCTTATAACCTGGTTTATAAACACTAACAACATGAAGCCCTTCTTCAACCCGTATCTCAAGAGGTGTTTTCCCAAAATAGCTACCATCGATGTAAATAGAAGCATTCGAAGGATAGGTTGATACTTTAAGAGTACCTATATCCGGGCTTCGATCTACATAAAAGAACGTGCTGTTGACGGCGTATTCCGTCTCAGATATGAAAGGTCTCACAAGTTCTTCAACAAACTTTTCGGCTTTAAATCTAGACTTCGGAAAAATTTCCTTGCTGAATCGTTTTACCATATCTTCGATGAAAGTCAATGGTGAAGTAGAAGCAACAATCTGGAATATCTCTTTTCCAGGATCACCCGAAACTATCAAGCGATAAACCTTCGAAGCTTTTTCGGTTGGCAAGCTGTAAACTTTCCCGGCTTTAAGATAATTGCTGGCATCGTACCTGTTTGGGAATATTAGCTGGATGCTTCCATCTGGCATTATATCGTATATAGCTACATAGGCATCTTTATTGACTTTAAAGTACACCTTAACCTCTTCGCCCTTTTTGTAGACTGCTCCAGGATCTTTATCCAACCAGATAGAAACCTGCAGTTCGCTCTCCGGCACCGGAACGATGATAACCTTTTGAATATCGTAGTTGACAGCAAATCCTATGGCCGCAAATATAAAAACGAGAATACCAGCGATTAAAACCTTACGACTCATAAAACCCCTCCTTTCACGTTTTTTTAGACTTTTTTGAGGGGACTTCGTTCAATTCATCTTCGATTTCTTCGCTACTCTCAGAAAGTCTTTTCTTCGAAAACTTTGATATGAAAAGAAATACAAATCCTATAGCACTTCCAAAAATAAAGCCATAAACACTTCTAAGCAAAATGGTCCACAACGGTGCTGTAGCGTGACAAAATGTATTCACAACAGAAACAAAAGCCACACTTCCAAGGGTTGGCAGCACAGCCCCGAGTTTACCTGTATTGGTAAACCCTGTATTCGCCGCAAATATCAGGAAAGGATATCCAATCAGTTCTTTAAACCTTGGCCTTACCACGAGATATTTGTCCAGGATATCTCTCAGAGTTCTTTCAACTGAAAGGACAAAAGAATAATTTCCACTTCTCAAAAGATAATATATCCCTGCAAGAACAGCAAGCACAAGCAGCAGCATGTCTGTGATGTTGAGTTTTTTCTCTCTTCTTCTGAAAAAGCCAAGGAAAAATATTATAGCAGGTAACGCTATAAGTGATAATTTAACGCCTCTGAACAGTTCAATACCGTTCTGATAAGCAGGAGAAGTCATCTGGGCATTTATTGCCAGACCCAATCCCAACGAGGCCAGGAAAAACAAAAGAACAGTGATAAACACGCTGCGTATTCTACTCGAGAGCCGTATTATTACAACAAAAAGTGCGATTTCTCCTACAACAGCCAGATAGGTTAGAGATAATGTGGAAGATATCAAAAGAACTATCAGATAACCAATAGCAAGGAAGGGATTCCAGGATGCTATAGCGAAAAATCCCGTTGTCCTTGCCAGAATTTTTGAATTGGCAACATCGTAAAGAACAGGGACTATTTCTTCGCCAAGCAACTTCTCTTTTTCAAGTTCCGCTTTTACAGATTTCACAAGCTGACTGTAATCCAGTGTTTCTGACTTCCCTTCCATGAAAAGCAAAGCGTCTACTTTTCGTTCCCGCACAGCCCTGATGTATCTGATAACCGCTGAATCCAGATCATAATTGGGATATTCCTTTGGTTTCAACAGATGAACCCGAAACACCAGGGAAGGGTATTTACGGTGCTTCATCACTTCCTGAACAAAGGCGCCGCGTTCATCGAATTCAATATATCCAGACAGTACCTGATTCTCATCGAGTAACTGCGCCACTTCTTCAGGGGTTTTCGGAGGAATACCTGTAAGAATTACCACCTGGTTTTCCTTAACAAGTCGTTCCAGTTCTTTCCAGTCTTTCTTAAGATCTATAAGAAGTACTCTGCGTTCACTTTTCTGAAAATCAGCGTCTGCTAAATCTACAGAAGAAAACAGTGTATAACCCTCAACGCCATCAACAGGTTCTTCAAGAATCAAAGCTGCTTCCGCAGTTCTTCTGTCAGAATCTATTCTTTCAGGGACATAATCAACAAAAAGAAGAGCCGCGAATATCAAAAAAAGAAAGAAAATCAATCTTCTGGGTGATCGTAGTCCTGGAATTCTTTGTTTTCGATTACTTCTTTTTCTCCGGTTTCCCCTAACTCTGAACCCCGCCAACGGTCATCTCTCCTTCCCGACACGATGTAAACCAGTAAGATCACGAGCAATGTATACAACAAATATGGAAGTAACTTCCAAAAACGCCATTTTCTCAGAAGTATTTTCGGGTCTTCATTAAATAGTTTAACACCTGAGAAGCCTGTCCTTTTCGCCACGTTCAAGGTGTTTAGTACAAAATTCTTGAAATCGAAACGTTTATCAAGAAATAAGGCAAAACTTCTTATCGACAAATAAAAAGCTTTAGTATCCTCTAATGAAGGATATTCGTCGACACAAGCAAAAAAATCAAAAAAAATGCTTTTCAAAGGCAATAATTTGATGTCTCTACCACCAAGCACCTGGAACCAGCTTGCTACAAGTTCATGATACCATATCGGAAAGTCTTCTGGTGAAAGGCCGTTCAGTTTGCACAATTCGAAGAAGAAAACATGTGCCATCTCGTGCCTGGCCGTTTCCATAGAAATGCTTCCGGGAAGTATAATCATGTAAAACCTATCATTGTCAACGGTCATCGGTTGAGCCTGGTTTTCATCAATTCTAAGATAATACCGTGGTGCGATCTTGAAAAGTTCCTGCAATTCTCTATATGCATTCTGAAAGTTCTCGTCAATCCTCAACGCCGGGAATGAGATAATGGCAATACAAATAAAAATAAGGATCAAAAACCTTTTTTTCATGACAGTTTTTCAAGAACCTTTTTCAGGTCATCGGGAAGTTCAGAAAGAACCTCAACGTAATGCCCTGTTTTAGGGTGAATGAATCCCATTTTCATACAATGGAGAAAATAACGCTTCAGTTCATAGCGCTTCTTAAAATTTCTGTTGAACTCCCTATCGCCATAAACATCGTCTCCTACGACAGGGTGCCCAATTTTTGCCATTTGCCGCCTTATTTGATGCTTTTTCCCGGTAAATAACCTCACCTCAAGAAAAGAACATCCTGAATACGCTTTCTTAACAATATACTCTGACTCTTCTCTCAAACCATCAATTACATCTTTCAGATACGCCCGGGATTTTTCGGGAAGACCTTTGACAAGAGTAACGTATCTCTTATCAATTCTCTTCTCTCTAAACATAGCTGTTAATTCTCGTGCAGCCTGCGGCGACTTTGCAACCAGCAGCACCCCCGACGTATGTTTATCCAATCTATGTACCAAAAAAGGTTTGAACCCATTTCTTTTTCCATACGCAAGTAGTCCTTCAATAAGGGTAACTATCTGCACTCCTTTACCGGGGTGTACAGCAAGCCCTGCAGGTTTGTCCACTGCTAAAAAACTTTCATCTTCATACAATATTTTTATAGGCAAATTATGTGGAATGAGCTCACGAGATTCTTTCAAACGTTTCAAGTATTCAATGTTACCCCGATAATTCACGGCGACAACATCCCCCAACGAAAGTTCATAAGAAGGGGCCTTTATTCTTTTTCCATTTACCCTCACGTTTCCCTTTCTCAGAAGCTTATAAATGGATGACAATTTCAAATCCGGCAAGACATGCCTCAAAAATTTATCGAGTCTTCTGTAGAAAGTTTTTTCATCCACCTTGAACTGTTTTTCAAAGTACTTCATTTCTTTCGTTCCTTTCAAAAACGGGGAGTAAAACTCCCCGTTTTTTAATGCTACCTAACATCATTCCTCGTCTTCCGCTCCTAAAACCTTCGCGATGTAATTAACAATGTCTCCAACCACTGATATTCCTTCGATTTGCTCATCATCCACTTTAATGCCAAACTCGTCTTCAAAAGCCATAACAAGATCTACCAGATCCAGGGAGTCAGCTCCAAGATCCTCAGTAAGATCGGAACTGAGATCGATATCGTCAATTTCTACTCCCAGTTTGTCAGAAATGATTTCCCTCACTTTTTCAAATATTTCTTCAGAGCTCATTTTTACTCCTCCCTTCAATTCAACTTTTGATAAATCTTCGCCACAATTATAGGCATAGCTATCATTAAAGTCAACTGACTCTGAGTATTCTACCACGGCTTGTTATATAATCAATAATGCCTACCAAAAAACTTATGTTTGGGTATATACTTATGATTAAAGATTTTTTAATATGGAGGAATGAGTATGAAAGACTACAAAAAACTTGCAAAACACCTTCTTGAACGCACAAACGTAAAGCCTGAATTCGCTCTGATTCTTGGATCTGGATTGGGATATCTAACAAAATATTTTGAAGATTCCCATGCTATTTCATATTCCGAACTGGAAGGTTTTCCTCAAAGTACTGTTGAAGGACACGCAGGAAGATTCGTTCTCGGAAAATTCCATGGAAAAAACGTTATAGCCATGGACGGTCGTTTCCACTATTATGAAGGCCACGAAATAAAAGATGTTGTGACACCGATCTATGTTTTCAAAGAAATGGGAATTTCGCGTCTCATAATAACCAATGCCGCAGGTGGTATAAATCGTTCCTTCGAACCCGGAGATATAGTGGCAATAACAGATATTATAAATTTCGCTTTCAGAAATCCACTCATCGGCCCTAATGACGAAAGATACGGTGTCAGATTTCCTGATATGTCGAAAACAATCGACTTCGATTGGCTTGAAAAAGTCGAAAAAACTGCTGAATCCAGGGGAATAAAACTAAAACGCGGAACATATGTGTGGGTTACCGGTCCATCCTACGAAACACCAGCCGAGATAAAGGCTTACGAATTTTCGGGAGCTGACATGGTTGGAATGTCAACAGTTCCTGAGATAATTGCCGCGAGACATTGCGGTATAAATCTCATAGCTTTTTCTTGCATAACGAACATGGCTTCAGGTATATTAGACAAAAAACTCGTCCATGAAGAGGTTGTCCAGACAGCTCAAAGAGTCAAAAGCGCTTTCAGCAAAGTCGTAGGCATAGCTTTAGAAGTTTAAAGGAGGATGAATAATGCGAACAATGAATTCACTCATGTCTGAAATCGAACAAGCAAAAAAAATCGTTGTATGCGGTCATATCATGCCTGATGGTGATTGTATATCTTCGGTCATGTCGCTGAGCCTTGGATTAGAAAAACTGGGAAAAAAGGTTACACCTGCCATTGATTGGGAAATTCCATCTAAATTTTATGAATTTCCACACGTTGATAAGATAATCCCTTACTCCGAAGAACTTCAGCTTTCAGATCTTTTGATAGTGGTTGATGCTTCTTCTCCTGACAGAATAGGTGGGTTTCAATCCCTGATGAAGAGCGGTATAAGAACCATCGTTATCGACCATCACAAAACAAACACTTATTTTGGGAACGTATGTTGGGTCGATCCGAAATACTCCAGCACAGCCCAGATGGTCTATCACCTTTTGAAATTGCTGGACGTGAACTACGACGAAGAGCTTGCTCTCTTGAATTATCTCGGTATAGCCACAGACACAGGTTTTTTCAGATACTCCAGTGTTGATGCCTCTGTTTTCGAAGACGCTGCTGATCTGGTAAGGCAGGGCGCCAGGCCTGACGTAGTATCAAGAATAATCCTCGATAGCAGAAGAATCGAAGAGTTTTATCTGGAAAGAGAGGCATTGGCGAAACTTAAACTATGTTGCGATGGGAAATTTGCCTATTCATACTTAGAAAAAGAGAGCTTCGATAAATATGGAATGACCACCAACGATTTCATAGGGTTCGTTGGGGAATTGCGTTCCATAAATACGGTTGAGGTCGCTATGTTCGCCTCGGAAGCTTCCAAAGGGGAGGCTCATGTGAGCTTAAGATCAAAATGCTATTTTGATGTGAGTGAGGTGGCTCTTGCTTTTGGCGGTGGCGGGCATGAAAGAGCCGCAGGATTTACCTTAAAATACGAGGGAGAACTTTTAAAAGCTATCAAGGAGGTTATTGAATTCATTGAAGAAAGGTTGCGTGATAGTGAGAACTAAGCATTTTCTTTTTTTCCTTTTCTTTCTAACCTTCTTCTCCGTACTTTCTGGAGAAGAGGTTAGTTTGTTGGGATTGGATTTTACTGAATATCCGAGAGTCAGGGCTTTATTAACCCCCGTAGAAGGCGAGGTTAGTGAAGTCTATATCGACGGTATTAAAAGTAACATATTTACCGAAGAACTTCTAAGATCAAAAACCAGATTGGTCGTAGGAATCTTGATTCAGGAGGAAATTGAGGCAGATTTCCTTGAAAACATTCTAAAAGAATTTTCAAAGGATTTCCTCGTTCCTCCCGTTTTCACTTTATGGAGCTACGCTACTTCAATAGATTTCATAACCCCGCCCGTAGAATTTGAACTTGCCACCAGGAGCATTCCCCTCCTTACACACAGAACTTACAATAACGAAAGCACAAGGCTTACCGACGCGGTATGCACCGTATCTTCATACCTGAAATACCAGGAGGGGATCAAGATTCTCCTCATCATAGGCGATGGTTCCAATAGTGGGAGTTTTTTCAATGAAGATTATGCGATTTCTTTGATACATGAAAGTGGAACGATCCCTTTCTTTATCGGGAACTGGAAATCTACCCAAACGCCGAAAAAAATCTTACATTCTACGAATTATGGACTCCTTTTTTCCAGCCAGAAAAAAGACCTGCACAAAGTAACAGCTGAAATATTCCAGCTTATACGTCAGTCCAAGATTATAAACTTTCAGGGACTCGGGAATTTCAATGAAAATCTCATCGAGTTCAGGTACGAAAATGATCCCCCGGAGGTTTATGACTTTTTTGCTCCCAAAATGAACGTTCATTGGTACCTGCGGAAAAATCCCATTAGCGACGGCCAGCTCGAACTTGATTTCGACCTATCAGGCGAAGAAAGACTCAGAATCGGAACAAAGCTCAGGATAGAGCTGATATCATCCAATGGCTTCTACGATTCGTGGAGCGCAAAATACAGAGTGGGCCCTCTTCCAATACAACCCCGCATGCTGGAAAAGGGGGTATGGCTCTTTGTAGTCACTTCCCCGGAATTCTCCGAATTGATTTCCGGGTATGTGGTTTTTTCAAAGCTACCTGGACCTTTAATTGAAACAAAGCTTCCTTCGTTGACAAACAAAACGAACATCACTGTAAGTTTCGCCCACAAAGGAGGAGTCCCTCTCAGATATGTTAAAGTCAACGGAAATACCTTCAAAATGGCTGACCCTGACCTAACCGTGCCACTTACCTTGAAAGACGGTTATAACGAGCTTGTTCTTGAATATATAGATTATTTTGGAAGAATATTCGGGCCCATAACCAAAAGCATCTTTCTTGACAGCCTTCCACCAAGCCTGGAGCTTTCAGAGACACCAAAATACACCAACAAACGTAAAATTATCCTGAGTGGATACGCACAGGATAATTTGCAACTTTTGAGCGTACAGGTTGGAGACAAACTTTTCAGAATAGAAGACGACACTTATAACTTTGAAACTGAATTGGAAATCAAAAAGGGGAAAAATGTTTTCGTTGTAAGAACGGAGGACCTTGCCGGCAACACTACCGTTGAAACGATTGAGATCTATGGGGACTTTGATTCTCCTAACATCCAATCTCTTAATTATCCACACTTTACCAAAGAATCTGAAATAATACTTACTGTAAACGCAACCGATAATACCGGAATCAATGAAATAACTATTGATAATCAACCCTTCGATCCTTCAATGAAGTTCATACCCATCAAACTCTTGAAAAATGGGGAAAATATTGTAAATGTATCGATAGTTGATCTAGCTGGAAATATCGCTATGCAAAAGATTGTGATAGTGAAAGACAACGAACCACCTGTGATAAAAGCTCCAGAGAGATTTGTGTTTAACGATAGAACCGCAAAGGAAATCGAGTTCGATGTTTGGGATAACTTCGGTGTTGATTCCGTGATGGTTGACGACAAACGGATCTTTAAAAAAGGAGAACACTTCTTTGCCAAGATCCCTCAACTTGAACCAGGAGCAAGAAAGCTCCTTTCCATAAAAGCGATTGACCTTGCTGGCAATATGGCGCAAACCTTTATTGAAGTAGTGTACGATGTCGAACCTCCAACTATAAATGTGAACGATGGGTACTTCACTACACGTGAAATAGAGATTAAAGATGATTTCGGCTTGAAAAAAATCTCATACAACGGTGAAATAACTTCACTCGAAGGAACTATAACGAAAATACTGATTCCCTTTAAGGAAAAAAGAACCATGACAATTACCGTTGAAGATACTGGCGGAAACGTTTATTCCTTGAAAATCAAAGTCTATCCCTGGTATCTTTCACCTGCATTTCTAATTTTTATAGTTGCTTTCATTGCCTTCTGGATAGGTATCAGATTTGGAGTAGCTTACTCCAGAAGAAGGCATAAACACCATCGGGTAAAACTTCAATGATTCTCATTTCAAAACGCCGCCAGATGCGCTAAAAACTCAACAAACCGGGTTACCGGCCACATTATCATCTGAATGACTCCCAGAAGCGATAGTACTATCAAAGTCAAAACCCCATAAATCTCATATTTGGCCAGCCATATGAGGTATCTTTCTGGAAGCAATATGGTAAATACATTCGACCCATCAAGAGGTGGAAAAGGTAGCAGATTGAAGAGAGAGGTGTTCAGGTGCGTGATCATTGTCCAGTAAAGAACATCGGAAAAATAATTAAGAAGTGGTGACCCCGGGTTATACACCGGATCAGCAAAAAACGACGAGTAATTGTGAGCACCCGTTAGATAAAATACCAACCCTACCGTTAATCCAAATAAAAAATTTGCAATGGAACCTGATGTGGCTGTTAGTAAAGCCTTCCATGTGCCTCTTTTCTTGATTTTCCAGTAGTTCAACGGATAAGGCCTGGACCAACCAAAATGAAAGAAATACAGCATCAGCATACCCAATGGATCTATTCGTTTTACGAACCCAGGCTTTTCGAGCTTAGAATTCCCGCTGAAGGCCTTTCCCAAAAGATAGCGGGCATATTCACGAATAAAGATAACAGAAATAACCGCAGGGGTTAAAGAAATGAAATTACGTATCATATCAAAAACCACCACTTTCCCCTTTGCTGGAAATTACCACCGTGATCTCTCCGAGAACCTTCTCTTTGCTGAAATGCTCAAGAATCTCTGACAGGGTCCCATACACCAGTTCCTGATGTATCTTCGTCAATTCCCTTCCAACGAAGCCCCTTCTATCACCAACGATCTCTAACCAATCCTTAAGGCTTTCCAGAAGCCTATATGGAGATTCAAAAAACACAATTAAAGAATCCTCATAAAGCCCCTCGGCAATCTTTCGGAAGATTCTTCTACGCTTTTTCCCGCGAGGTAAGAATCCTAAAAAGGTAAATTTTGACCCAGGGAAACCACTCAAAGCAACGGCTGTTGTAACAGCGCTTGGACCGGGAGCTGAATCCACCTCAAATCCATGATCGATACATGCGTTTACCAGCTTGTATCCGGGGTCCGAAATTACAGGCATCCCTGCATCGCTGACTAATGCAACAGCCTCACCATTTTCCAACCCTTCAAGCACCCGAGCGATCCGTTTTTCCTGGTTGTGTTCATTGAGCGATATCAGTTTCTTTTCCGTTATGCCGAGATGGGTCAAAAGCCCTTTTGTCCTTCTTGTGTCTTCTGCGAGTATCAAATTCACTGATTGAAGGATTTTTACAGCCCTGAAGGTTATGTCCTCAAGATTGCCTATTGGTGTTGAAACGATCCATAGTTTACCCTTATTTTCCATTCCACTTTCCCCCAAGAGGCCTCTTTTTAGGGATTCCTGGTCTTCGCGGAATTCCCGCCGGAAGTTCTCCGGTTCTTTCGTAACCCACTAAAAATCTTTCTGCACCATCACTCAAATAGTAGGATTTTTCGAATTTCAACTGTAGGTTAAGAATTTTCGCGGCTCTTTCGGCATACTCCTTTTCTTCTCTCCACAACGGCCCTTTGAAAAGATATACTATCCCTGTTCTACAGACAAAAGGAGTACCATATTCCAAAGAAATATCGGCTCTTCCAACAGCCCTTAAAAAAGCTCCGTCAAAAAATTCCGCATAACCTTTCGCAACCTCTTCCGCTCTCCCGACTATGAAATGAACGTTACTCAATCCCAGGAGCAGTGATATTCTTTCGATTTCCTGTACTTTTTTCCCTACGGAATCGAGAAGGTACCATTCCGCTTCAGGGAAAAGTACAGCACAAACGATTCCGGGAACACCGCCACCTGTGCCTATATCTATATATCTCCCGCAAAGATTCAGCTTCCGTACCGCTAACAGTACATCTTCCACATGTTTAATGTAAGCCTGTTTAAAGTCTTTTATAGCTGTAAGATTGTGTTTTGAAGAAATAATCTCTTTTAAGAATCGTGTGAGAAGCTCTTCCTTTTTTTCGTCGAGTTCGATCATAACGATTTACCCTTTTCGATGCAGGCATACGCCTCATGATTATGAATCGATTCCTGACTTGAAACCTCCACTCTATACCAGCTTATTCTGGGATCATTCATGAACCTTAGAACAACCTCTCGAGAAACATCCTCAACAAATCTTGGATTATCGTAAGAAACTTCTGTAATGAATTTTTCATCTTCCCTTTTGAGAAGAGTAAAAATGGGAGCGCTGGCAGCATCTTCCACCATTTCTATTATTTCTTCTATCCACACGAGGGAATTCATTCTTACCTGCACATTCACCATAGCCCTTTGATTATGCGCTCCTCGATCGCTAATCTCTTTAGAACAGGGGCATACCGTGAGCACAGGAACCTCTACTTTCAGGATAAAATCGAATTCTTTGTTTTTCGTGGAAATAAAACCGCAATTATAACTGCTGTAGCTTCCTATTCCACTTATAGGTGCGTTCTTTCTTATGAAATACGGAAAATCTACAGTAACATGTGCAACCGTGGCCTTCAGAGCTTCTCGCATGTCATCAAGGATAGATTCCATGTTTTTTGGTGTCACTTTCATGTTATGCCTGTCCAGAACCTCAACGAACCTTGACATATGGGTACCGCGAAAATCCTTGGGCAGATCAACAAAAAGATTGAAAGTGCCTATGGTATGTTGCCTTTTATTGGTTCTATCCATAACAATGATGGGGTATTTCAATCCTTTTATCCCAACCATATTTATTGGAATATTTCTGTGATCCTTTTCGCTCTGTACATCTCTCATAATTATTACCCCTTGATACCGTTATCTTTTTGAGTTATAATGACACATGATGGCGTGGAGGCGTATCCTAATTGGCTAAGGAGCCGGTCTTGAAAACCGGTGGGGTGAACGCCCCGTGTGGGTTCGAGTCCCACCGCCTCCGCCAAAAAACCGGGGAAAATCCCCGGTTTTCTTCTTTATAACTACTCATTCAACGGTCCAAATCTCGACAATTTCCATATCCTCAACATAGGTTCTCCAACGATATTCTTGTAAGGAACAAAACCAAAATATCTGCTATCGAAACTGTTGAGCGTATTATCACCCATGAAGAAATAAAAACCATCGGGTATCTTTATCTTGATATTCTTCGTCACAGGATCGTAGATGATATAGTCTTGTAGAGGCAACCGTGCCAGAACATCATCGTAATAACCACGATAATCGATCACATTGCTGTAAGCCCTAAAGAAATCTTTATAGAAAGAGTATCCAACCCTTTCCGGATGAGCAAGGCCAAGATAAAAATCCTTGTCTGCAAATATACCTTCTTTTGAGTATCTTATATCTGCAACTTCCGGTAAAGGTTTGCCATTCACATAGAGCTGGTATCTCGGATTTCTATCCAGAGGATATTTTTGAAGTTCGTATTCGAGATGCTTGTATTCTGGTGCAACTCTAAGCTCCAAAACATCTCCGGGTTTTCCTACAAGTCTTTTAACATATTTCACATGTCCTTTGAATTCTTTCGGAGAAAACAGATCCATAAATTTATCAAAAGCCCTCAACATCTTGAGAGATTCCTTATCAACAAAGGGAACCCAGAAAACAACAATATCCCCATAATCAGGCTCTCTTAGTTGATAGGTTATTTTTTCAACAAAAAGACGGTCCCCCGGATCAATCGTGGGCACCATTGATTCGGTGGGGACCATCATTGTTTCAAACATAAAGAGCCTGATTATTGTTCCGAAAATGATAGCGTAAAGAAGGGCCTTTCCCCATTCTTTGATTTCACGAACGACTCTTGATTCATTAGTTGCCGGCGCAGTTTTAGCCACCGGACTCAATCCCTTCGCTCCTTGATTCTTATTTTTCCTCTAATGTTTCTCACGTAATAAAGCTTGGCCCTTCTAACTTTCCCTTTCCTCAAAACCTGAACTTTCTCAACAGCGGGGCTTGCAAATGGGAAGATTCTTTCTACTCCTATACCACCAGCACCAATTCTTCTAACAGTAAAAGTCTTGCCAACACCGCCGCCTCTGATCTTGATAACAATACCTTCAAAGGCCTGTGTCCTTTCCCTGTTGCCTTCTCTGACCTTAACGTAAACCCTGACAGTATCTCCCGGTCTAAATTCTGGAAAATCTTTTCTTATGTACTGACTCTCAATCGCTCTGATGTACTGATCCATCTCAATCCCTCCTAACTTATATATCTTCACCAATTATTCTATCTAGAATTATGGCCACAGCGGCCCTAACCGACAGATGATTAAAACTTGCATTTCCTCTAATGGGTTCTAAAGCATAATCACAAAGGTCCAATATTTCTTTTGGTAATCCCCAACTGGTACCAAAAAGAAATAGGAACGGCTCTTTTGAAGTCTTTACGATCTTCGACATAGCTTCATAGCTAATCCTGTCCGGACCCTTCCTGGCTGAAGTGAAAATTAGCTTAGGTTTCACACCTTCAATTTTCTCAATATCTTCAAGAGCATCTTCGAGATAGCTTGCCGTTCTGACAACCGTCAGCGCTTCGCTCCTGTTGGGATTATATTCCTTACCGAAATCCTTCAGCCAGTAATTGAGAACATTTTCAACTATTTCTCTTTGCGCTGGCAAGTTTGAGACAACATAATAACCTTTAATATGATATGTGCGACAGGTTCTGGCTATATCATGAACGTCCAGATTTGTCACTGCACTGGAAACTATCCTACCATTTCTTCCCAAAACGGGATAGTGTACGAGCGCAACGTATATGTTATTCAACACCAGACATCAACTCCTTAAACAACAATAGGAGTGCCTTTTTATCCATTTCGTCAAATTCATGCTTCAAAAACAGGTCCGGACGCCTTTCCATTGTTCTCCTGAGACTTTCTTTCTTTCTGTATAGTTCTATCCTCTCATGATCTCCACTAAGAAGAACCTCCGGTACATCCAATCCACGGATTGTTCTGGGGCGTGTGTAATGCGGATAATCCAGCAAATCGTTATAGAAGGAATCATTCACAACAGAATCTGTGTCTCCCACAACACCCGGAATAAATCGCGAAATTGCTTCTATCATTACCATTGCAGCCAATTCACCACCACTCAGGACAAAATCTCCAATGGATAGTTCATCATCCACAATGGTCGTGATTCTTTCATCAATACCTTCATATCTACCACACAAAAAAAGGATGTGATCATGGGTAGAAAGTTCTTTAGCAATGTTGTTGTTAAAGACCCTTCCCTGAGGAGAAGTTAAAACAACATAGGGTTTCGCCTCATTAACCTCCACAATGTGATCATAAGCTTTGAAAAAAGGATCGACCTTCATCACCAATCCACTACCACCACCGTAAGGATAATCATCGGTTGTACGGTGTTTATCAGTAGTGAAATCCCTGAGATCGATGGCTTCAAAAACTATTTTCCCTTCTTTTATTGCCCGGGATATAACGCCCCAATCCGTTATTACCGAAAACATTTTAGGAAATATCGTCAATACGCTGATTTTCATCGTCGTTATCCTCTTTACCTTCCAGAGTAAGGTATTCAAGGCGTTTCGCTACAATCTTCTTATCCTTAAAACGAAATTCTACTATGTAATCCTTGATCACAGGTATCAACTCTTCTTCGACAGTAAAATCCGGAAGTTCCTTCGTGACCACAATAACATCGTTGGCTCCGGTTTCGATTATATCCGTAACCTTTCCAATATATTCTCCCTCTGGATCATAGACCTCACAGTCTAGAAGCTGGTAAAAGTAATACTCCCCTTCTTTAAGCGGAGGTAAAACATTGAGCGGTGCGTAAACGTAAAAACCCCGAATACGTTCCGCAGCTTCCACGCTCTTAAAACCCTTAAAATGCACTATATACCCTTTACCAGCACGCCTGATAGTATCGATTTCAGCTCTCACAACTGTTCCCGCTTTTTCATCATACAACAAAACCTTCTTCAAAGTCTCAAAGACCTTGAGCTGATTGGTTAAAGATTTCATTTTCACTTCCCCGCGAAGTCCGTGGGGTTTAACAACCTTGCCCACCGGGATCATACTATCTATCAGATCCCGAAATTCTTTAATCATCTAATCACCTTTAACGTGAAGTTTTCCCTGGAAGCTCCCGCAAGGGCATTCACCAGGATGTTTATCGACTTGATGGTTCTACCATCTTTTCCTATTATCTGCCCTATGTCCTCCTCCGAAGCATGGATTTCGTAAACCTTAGTACCATTCTCATCAACGGTCTCCACCACTTCCACGGAGGAAGGATCCTTCACGATACCCTTGAGGATATACTCAAGAACTTCCTTCATTACTCGTTCCCTTCTTCTTCAGTTTTTTTCCCGTACTTAATTTCGTGTACTTTCTTCATGACGCCAAATTTGGAAAGAATAGATCTAGCTGTGTCTGTTGGCTGAGCACCTTTAAGAATCCACTCAACCGCTTTTTCGACATCAACAGACATAACAGCAGGATCCTTAACAGGATCATAGAAACCCAGTGAATCAATGTAAGCACCGTCACGCCTTTTTCTGGAGTCCACAACAACGATTCGGTAGAAAGGCCTGTTTCTTCTTCCCATCCTTGTTAGACGAATTTTTACCATCTAGAACACACCTCCTGAACATATATATATTTAGAATGGAAATCCTTTGAATTTTTTCATAAACTTTGGTGCCTTATTCAGCTTCTTCATCATCTGCTTCATCTGATCGTAAGAACGAAGCACTTTATTTACCTCTGTTACAGATGTCCCGCTTCCACGCGCAATTCTCTGTTTACGACTGTAGTTAATGATTTTCGGATTTCGTCGTTCCTCTCGAGTCATGGACGATATGATCGCTTCTGTTTGCTTAAGACTTTTCTCACCCGCAGAAAAGTCAACATTCTTCGGGGCACCTGGAATCATTTCCAGGATCTCACCAATTGAACCAAGCTTTTTTATTTCTCTCAACTGTTCCAAAAAGTCTTCCAGATCAAATTTGTTCTTAGCGAACTTCTCCTCGAGTTTTTTTGCTTTTTCCTGATCCACCGATGCCTGCAATTTATCGATCAAACTCAAGACATCTCCCATCCCGAGTATCCTGCCAGCTATTCTATCGGGATAGAAGTATTCAAGCCCATCCATCTTTTCGGAAATACCAACAAATTTTACAGGTTTCCCGGTAACATGCCTTACAGAAAGTATCACTCCACCCCTGGCGTCACCGTCAATTTTCGTAACTACAAATCCTGTCAACTCAAGTTCATCATTGAACTTCTTAGCGGAATTGACCGCATCCTGACCAGTCATTGCATCGATAACCATCAAAATTTCGTCAGGCTTAACAATTTCAGCGATCCTCCTGACTTCTTCCATCATCTTTTCGTCAACATGCAATCGACCCGCCGTATCAAAAATAATCACATCATGAACATTTTTTACAGCCTCATCCAAAGCTTCCTGCACAATCTTCAACGGATCCTTTCTGTCTCCCGTATAAACGGGAACCTCTATCTGTTTTCCCAGCTGGATGAGCTGGTCAACAGCGGCCGGTCTGTAGACATCGGCAGCAACGAGCAACGGATGTTTTCCTTCTTTTTTCAGCATTAACGCAAGCTTTGCACTGGTAGTAGTCTTTCCGCTTCCCTGAAGACCCACCAGCATTATCTTCGCCGGGCTTCCGGATAAATTCAACCCGACTTTCTTTTCACCAAGAACCTTTATCAGTTCATCACGTACTATTTTTATAAACTGCTGATCAGGCGTAAAACTCTTCAGAACTTCTTCGCCCAGAGCTTTTTCCTGAACTGATTTGATAAATTCCTTGACAACTTTATAATTAACATCAGCTTCCAGCAAAGAAAGTTTTATCTGCTTAACAGCCTCTTTTATATTACTTTCTGTTATTCTCCCTTTACCGCTTAACGTCTTGAATGCTCTGCTTAGTTTCTCCTGTAGCGATTCAAACATCAAAACACCTCCGGCATGCCGGAATAGTATACACCAGACCAAAATACCTTTTGGTGAAGCTTTTTCTAACAACGCTTGAGATTATCTCTTACTTAGGTTAAGATTCTGTTGCGAAAACGCGGTTAATAAACTTAATTAACCGAAAAACTTCACGTATAACGTTTACACAACTGCTAAAACTCTTAAAGATATATGCTACTACAACGAACCATTAAGCTTAAGATAACATTCCCTGCATACAGCAATGTATTTTTCCATTCCGCCAACATCAATTTCGCTTCCAGAATTGTTGACCGTTTTATGAGAAACAACTGCTTTATACTCCCCACAGACATGGCAAACGGCCTTTTTCTTTATAACCTCATCTGCTATTGCCATAAGAGATGCAGTGGTCTGGAACGGTCTGTGCTTATAGCTCATGTCAAGTCCAACACAAAAGACATCGACACCTTTAAGGATAATTTTTTTGATGACATCAATAATGTCGATATCAAAGAAATGGACCTCATCAATGAAAATTGCGTCGAGTTTTTCATTTATGTCGTCGAATTTTTCTAACAATTTGCTGGCACTTGGAATAGTTATTGCTGGAACTTTTTGCCCGGTATGGCTTACAACATGATCGACAGAATATCTAGTATCGATTTCAGGCTTGAAAACCAGGTATTTCTTTTTTCCAAGAGAGTATATTTCAACTAGTGACAACAATTCAGAAGTTTTTCCGGAATACATCGGCCCTACGATCAAAGTGAGCTTCCCTATCATTTTGCACCTCCGATGCCACCAAATATCATAATTAACAATCAAGAAAACGCGGGGCGCAGATGCCCCGCGCTCCAAATTTTTGGAAACAAACTCAGAATTCTATGATAACCGGAACGAGCGTTGCATATTTCTGCTGCTCTTTGTCATAAGATGAAAGGATCTCCTCCTGAGAATAACCTTCTGGAACAACTATATCCAGAACAAACGGCGCAAACTCTCCAGCATCAAGCGGATAGCCTCCCAGTGTCCAATCAGAAGGTTCCGGAGTGACAGCCCTGAAGTGATCGGGCCCGTAACCATCCTGACTGCCAGAAAGGATATAAACCGCCATGGTCTCAGGATTCCCAAGAACATCCTTGCTGATTATGACGTTTATGAGTTTTTCACCTGGATCAGCTTCTACCTGAACAGCATCCGGTATCTCATCACCTTCAGCGGTAGCAAAAAGCTGACCGTAGGAAGGCCAACCGGCAACCTTGATGAAATAATCCCACGGATATTCAGGTGAAAATGCAACACGTGCACCAGCTTTGTAGGTATCCGTCCTTCCGCCTTCCACAGCATCGATGTAAATATTTATGAGCTGGTGCGAGAACCCTTTCGGAGCATTCCACGGATTTGTCATTTCTCCAAATTTGAACTGGAACACAACAGATTGATCGTTCTCAAGAACCTTCACACTTTCAATATCCCACAGTCCTTTGAAAGGATCAAAGGCCGCGTTTAAAGGATACACATAACTTCCAAATCCATAGTCATCTCCCTTAGGATCTTCAAAGAAAGCGACGACTCTTCCGGTAACAGCCTGAGGTATCTGTACATGCACGGGTCCCATCTTTGGACAGTAGTCAAGTAGATATTTTGCTTTAGAGTTGCTTATAGAAACTATGAAATTGAACTCTTCACCAGTTTTCACTCCAAGGGCGTCAAGCGGTATTTTTATCTCGACTACATCACCTATAGCAACCGCATTTTCAACATAAGGCTTATCAGGATCAACAGACCATTTTCCGTCTCCTGTAGCGTTGTAAACCGCTATCCTTCCAGGAAGTCTATTCCAACTCTTAAAGCTTACATACAATCTCTTAGCAAGTGCGAAGCCAAAAGAATCCTTGTCATCTTTGAAAGGATATTTCGGTTCAACATTTACAACACTGACATTGGGTCTATCGGTGTATATCTCCAGATAGAGTGGTTCGCCTATAAGGGACTTTGGATCACGCTTTAACTGCACTGCCAGATAAATGTTGGCAGCATCGCGACCAACGTAAAAGCCGGCTATCATATCGTCACCGGCAGCCATGGTAGAAAGCCCATTATCTTTGTAATAAGCGGCTTTCTCCCATTCACCTTCTTCTATATAACCATCGAGTGTTGGCTTAACAATCCCGATTGCTCCTGATGTTGAAACAGCCGGTTTTTTATTGACCACAAAGAGATAAGATGGTATATCTTCTTCCGGGATTCCTATGGTTTTATATAGCTGTATCAAACTCTTCTTGAAAGCCATATCGAAAAGGGATTCGTTATTCCCGGCATCCTGATCGAGTCCGTACCACCAGAACCAATCCGAACCTTCTGCTGTGTAAAGAGCATCGAGTGCTTTCTCAAATTGCTCAGGAGTAAGCTCGTCCTTCTTAGACATGAGAAGTTCTCTCGCTGCAGCAACTCTATCCCAGGCCTCATTTTCTTCTTTCTCGCCTATCCAGGTATCGAGGGAACCACCAACCCAGGATCCGGTAGGAAGGAAATTGAGAGTTTCTTCTACGCCATACTTTTCTATGTACTGACTCGGTGTCAGGAGTTCTATCGCATCATCTTTCGATAGGGTCATGTAGAAGAGTTTCCTGAAGTCGTTACCGTTGTTTGGATAGTGCTCCCAGGCGTTCTCACCATCCAGAGCGATCGTTATGACGGCTTTTCCATCTTTATTTAGTCTCTGAAGTTCATGGAGCCTGGATATGAAATCTTTTACAGCGTTTTCAGCATTCATCTGGGAGTATCTGAACCCTATCCTATCTGAAAGATCTGTATCTCTGAAGAAAACAATAATTTTACTGTCTCCATTGACAAACTTATAGGGTTTCATGAGATTGGCATAATTTCCTGTATCCACACCGGCCATCTGCAAAATTGCCTTGTCTGTAACGATCCAGTCTATACCAAGTTCATCAAGCATGGGGATCAAATCATTATGAACCGCCTGTTCAGACGGCCAGAGACCTTTCGGACGTTTTCCAAAGATTCCCTCAAAATAATCGAGCCCGCGTTTGATTTGATTGTAGGCATCTTCTTTCCAACCCTTATCGATAAGTATCGGAAGGATTGGATGATAGAAAGGAGATGTAATGATCTCGGCTTTCCCGGATTCCCAGAGTTTCTTGTGTTTCTCTATCACAGTACCCATTATTTCCATTTGTTTATTGATGACGTAGAGAAGATCGTCCATAGTGTAATTTCCATCTTTTTCAAGAAGAGCTTTTAACCCATCGTCAGCCTCAATATATTCTATATTTATCCAGTAAAGATTCCAGAGGACTTTAAGGTCCATAATGTCTTGATCCGTAAATTCTTCGCCTCTGTTTTTCTTTTTCATGAGCTCGGAGTAACGCTGGCTCTTGGAAACGAACCTCGGGTTTATATCGAAAAAGTGATCGATGATGAACTGTTTGTCCTCAGGTGAGAGCTCTTCACTCAGCGAGAGTCTCAGGTATTTATCCATGGCGCCGTCTTCGATGTATTCTTTTATCTGAAGAAGCAAACTTGGAACGAGATTTATCGTTACGCTACCTTTAGTCAGATACTGATCGATAAGATCCGCCATGTAAGGATAATCGTTAACAGCATGGGCTCTAACCCACGGCATTTCATAATCAAGGGTTCCTGGAATCTTGTAAAGAGGCTGGTGCTGATGCCATATCAAAACTACTTTCAAAGGCTCCTTACTCGGATCAGCCGGTGTTACTTCATCGAGGAGTTTTTCAGGATCAGCAAGTTTTGATGTCTTGACGGATTCACCGGTTTTTTCCTCGTAAGGGACGTCAATCCATGACTCAATGGTATCTTCGACAATTACTTCTGTTTTGTCAACGATAACTACTCTATTTGGAATCTCGTTTCCTTCTTTGTCCTTTTCAACGGTTTCCCAGCTACCACGATTGTATTTGTACTCTATTCTGTCTCCTACCTTAGCATCAAGAGTTATTGTTGCCGTTTCTCCCTTGCGTT
Organism: Kosmotoga olearia TBF 19.5.1; assembly: GCF_000023325.1. NCBI lineage: Bacteria > Thermotogati > Thermotogota > Thermotogae > Kosmotogales > Kosmotogaceae > Kosmotoga > Kosmotoga olearia. The sequence continues at coordinate 1,557,426 of NC_012785.1, read as the reverse complement.
CAAGTATGGTATCGGGATCACCCGTCTTCCATCCGTTGAAGGTTCCCGTTATGTATATATCATCGAACGGTGGAGTATTCCACGGAAGTTTAACCTTAAAAATCACCCTGGCTGGGGTACCAGTCGGGACCTCTGTTTTCACTTCTATCGCTACATCAGCCCAGGAAGCTACAACATCTTCTACTGTCAAACCAGGAGAAACCTTGACCGTTCTATTCGGTATCTCTTCTCCCTCGGGTCCCTTTTCAACGGTTCCCCAGTCACCTCTTACGTATTTGTATTCAATTGTGGAACCAGCTGGTAATTTCAATGTTATCTTCGCAACGTTTCCCGTGCGTTTCATTTCATATGCTGGATCACCCGGAACCCATTCATTGAAACTACCGACCATATAGATAGGTCCCTCGGGAGTGTTTTCAGGAACGGTAACCACAAAAGTGACGGGAACTTCCTCTCCAGGTTGAGCGGGTTCCACAGCTTGTTCTTCAGGTTGTTCCTCTGCTTTCTCTGCTGGTGGTATATCTGCCCAGGAAGCAACAACGTCATTCAATACAAGATTTTCGGTGACGGTGGCTTTTCTGTTAGATATCTCTTCACCTTCAGGACCTTTCTCAACCCGGTTCCATCCACCCCTGGTGTATTTGTACTCTATCTCCATACCAATCGGCATCTCAACTACCAAAACAGCTGTATTCCCCGTTCTTTCCATAATGAATTTCGGAGAAGAGGGATCCCAGCCATTGAAGTTACCTGCAAGATATATCCTGTCGCTGGCAGGTGTGTTATCCGGCAGGGTAACATTGAACGTTACGAGCGTCGTACCCTTAGGAGAAGGTCCAGGGACCTTTACAACTCCCTTCTCCTGTACGGAACATGCACTGAGTACAAGAATAAAAATCAACAAACCTACCCACAAAAATTTTTTCATACTTTCCCCTCCTTGTTAAAAACACACATATATATTTACTTTGTACGATAGAGTCGATCTCCAGCGTCTCCAAGTCCCGGAAGTATATAAGCGTGATCGTTCAATCGTTCATCAAGGGATGCTGTGAATATTCTAACATCGGGATGTGTATTGACAATCTCTTTAACCCCTTCAGGAGCTGCAATCAGACACATCAGGCTTATTCTTTTACCTCCAGCTTTTTTTACCATATCGATAGCCACCGCAGACGAAAAACCTGTTGCTAACATAGGATCCAAAACGAAAATCTCGTTGTCATTGAGTTTTGGAAGCTTGCAGTAATATTCCACCGGCCTGATGGTTTGAGGATCTCTATAAAGCCCTACGAACCCCACGGAAGCATTGGGCATCAACGAAAGCACTCCTTCAACCATTCCGAGACCTGCTCGTAGGATGGGAACAACTGTCACTTTCTTATCCTCTATCATTTTTCCTGTTGTTGCACAAAGGGGCGTTTCAATTTTGGTTTCGTAAGTTGGTAAATGTCTTGTAGCTTCGTAGGTAAGAAGTAAGGTTATCTCCCTGGTGAGTTCTCTAAACTCCTTCGGTCCTGTATCCTTGTTCCTTAGAATAGAAAGTTTATGCTGAATCAAAGGATGATTAACAACCATAAGGTTTCTCATACTCTCGCCTCAATTCACGTAAGATCTTTGTACAACGGGAACTTTTCAGTGAGTTCATGGACAGCTTTTTTTACCTCTTCTCTTATTTCTTCCGGTATTGTTCCCTTTTCATCCTGAATATTATCTATAACCTTCACTATGAGCTCCGCAATAACCTTCATCTCACTTTCACCCATGCCTCGGGTAGTAACAGCAGGCGTTCCAATTCTGATACCGCTCGTAACAAACGGGGAACGCGTTTCCTTCGGGATAGTATTCTTGTTGACAGTTATATCCGCACTTTCAAGAGCTTTTTCGGCTGCTTTACCGGTTACATTCTTCGGATTAAGATCAACAAGGAACAGATGGGTATCTGTTCCACCGGAAACGATTCTCAATCCAAGGTTTTCCAGCTCTTTTGCCAGGGCTTTGGCGTTTGTAATAATTCTCATTTGATACTCTTTGAATTCATCCTTTAAAGCTTCACCAAAAGCAACCGCTTTGGCCGCTATCACATGCATTAACGGTCCCCCTTGAATTCCCGGAAATACCGCTTTGTTTATCGCTTTATAAAGTTCCTCGTCATTGGTAAGTATCAAACCACCTCGAGGTCCCCTTAAGGTCTTATGCGTGGTAGAAGTAACTATATGAGCATGATCCACTGGATTGGGATAAAGACCGGCTGCAACCAACCCAGCAAAATGGGCCATATCAACGATAAGATAAGCTCCGACTTTATCAGCTATTTCCCTGAAGCGCTTAAAATCAATAATCCTTGAATAAGCACTTCCACCGGCAATAATGATCTTTGGTTTATGTTCAAGCGCCAGTCTCTCTATCTCATCATAATCGAGAACCTCTGTTTCGAGATCAACCCCATAGGATACTATATTGAAAAGCTTCCCTGAAAAATTTACCGGTGAACCGTGGGTTAGATGTCCGCCATGGCTCAACGACATTCCCATAATAGTATCACCGGGATTCGCCACAGCAAGATACGCTGCCATGTTTGCTTGAGAACCTGAGTGAGGCTGAACATTCGCGTATTTACAATTAAAAAGTTTCTTCACACGTTCTCTGGCAAGTTGTTCAGCTTCGTCAACAAACTTACAACCTCCATAATAACGCCTCCTTGGGTATCCCTCAGCGTATTTGTTCGTTAAAGTCGAACCCATTGCCTCCATAACTGCAGGAGAAACAAAATTCTCCGAAGCAATGAGCTCTAAACCCTCCTCCTGCCTGCCAAGCTCCTTCATAACGATCTCATAAACCTCGGGATCGCCCTTTGCAAGCAATTCCCACACGGGTATTACCTCCTTATTTAAAATTGGTTGTAGGTTGTGCGGAAAAACACCGAGAGTCCGAGATCCGAGAATCCGAGATCCGGTATGCACGCTAGCGCGTGAAAAACGTTGTTGGTTGTACGTTGTGAGAAAAAACGTCGAGAACCGGTGTTCGAGTGCCGCTTTACGGCAGATACGAATTCCTTCGGAATTGGAGCGAACTCATTCTGAGTTGTCACGAACTCCTTCGGAGTTGATTCGAACTGCTTCGCAGTTGATACGCACTTGCAAGCATACCGATTCTCGGATTCTCGGATCTCGCTCTCTCGCCTTCTCACCCTCTCGGTTCTCGGCCTCTCATCTCTCATCTTTCATCCTGATCGCCACTGTCGTAGACAATCTCTCCACCTTAATGGTATCCAGTACCTTTCTTTGTCCATCCAGATCAATTTTACAATCGTACACCAGCAACTTCCAAGTCCCGCTAATGTTTAAAGAAACCGCTTCATTTCTAGCGTTGTGCGCTACTAAAATCTCTTCTTGATCATCTTTCAATCTTACTGAAACAAAACCATCGGCAATGTGGAGTACTTCAACATGTCTTCTTACCTCATCTGCAGTACGAAGTCTGAAAAGAAGATGGTTCTTCCTGAGCAGAATCAACCCCCGTATATATTCGTGAAAATCCCTGTATATCCGTTTTTGAAGATAATTCAGTTCGTTGATCAAGCTACCAGAGCGATAACTGTTTTCTTCTAAAAACTTTGTTCTGAGCATCTCAGAACCTGCATGTATGAATGCTATTCCCTGAGAAGTGAGTATTATACTGAGGGCCAGAGCTGCCATTCTTTTTCTTTCTTCGAAAGATATTTTTGGAACGCTTTTGATAAGTTTATCGTAAAGGGTGAGGTTATCATGAGCAGAAGCATAATTAATGGTTTCTGTGGGGTGTGCAGTAAACCCCTTGAAAACATGCGAGTAATCGATCTCCCCCAGCATACCTATCACAATGCCCGTTTCCCAACCGCGTTCGCCGGAAACAAATCCTTTTGATTCATCATCAGGATAGCCTTTGAGAGCATTTCTTAGATCATCGTTGAAAACCGCAATGTTGATATTTCTTTGCTCACCCTTTGTGAGACACACATCTTTTATAGAACTCGAAGCAGCTGACCATGGTTCACCGTAAAGAAGAAGATCTTCTTTTACCTGTCTCAATTCTCGCTCAATTTCTAGTACAGTACTTTTTCCCAGAAGGGCCATTAGATCAAAACGAAAACCATCTACATGATAATTCCTTACCCAGTGCTTCAATGAATCGATTATGAATTTTCTGACCATAGTTCTTTCTGTCGCAAGTTCATTGCCACAACCAGAACCATTCGAAAACTCGCCATTTTCCTTGAGTCTGTAATAGTAATAGGGAACAAGTCTGTTGAAAGGAGTATCAATAACATAAGTGTGGTTGTAAACCACGTCGAGTATTACACCTAGACCGTTTTTGTGTACTGCACTTACCAGTTTTCTAAATTCCAGGATTCTTCTTTCAGGAGAGCATGGATCGGTTGAATACGAACCTTCTGGAACGTTATAAAGCATTGGGTCATAACCCCAGTTATAAGCGTTGTCATCAACCTCATCAACACTTCCAAAGTCCTGAAGAGGCAGAAACTGGATATGGGTCGCACCAAGTTCGCGAATGTGAGCTATACCTGCTTTATCACCCAAAACAGTGGAAGCGTCAGCTTCTAACAGAGACACAAATTTTCCACGGTCTTGAAAGTTAGCGGTCCAGGAAGTCGAAAGGTCTTTGACATGAGCTTCATAGATAATTGCATCGACAGGAGAATCCAATTTCGGACCTTCATCACTTTCCCAACCTTCCGGAACAAATTCATCAAATTTGAGGATATAGGAAAGTTTACCGTTAACCGTAGCAGCTGGGGCATATGGATCCGGAGAGTAAAGGATTTTTCCAAAACGCTCTATCCTATAACGATAAGCGGAATTAAGAAATTTTTTACTGATTTTCACAGACCAGACACCAGTTTCTTTATCGAGTTCCATAGGAACAACAACTGGCAAATCTGCGCTACTCTCAGATTCGAAAATTTCGATAAAAAGCCTCTGGGGTCCCGGTGCCCAGACCTTTAAAACAATGCTGTCATCCTCAATTTTATAACCGAGCCAATCATCATAAGTAATTTCGGATTCATCAATTAACCCAACAGGATAAGCTGGTACCGATAAACCATTGGACAGTTCGATGATAACTTCGTCATAAACGGAGAGATCAAAATCGACTTTTATCAATTTCACTCCATTAAACTCATCAATAATGAAAGAAGCTCTCCTGCCGTTTATCAGAAGAATAGAAGGTATCGAAGAAGAAAAAAGGCGTATTTCTCTACGTGAATTTATTACCGCAAAGTCCGCCACAGAATTCCTCCTAAAACTGACCCCCTTTACGGGGGTCAGATAACATTGAACATCAAATCCCAACACTCATTCAAAAAGTTTTTTTAATTCCACATCGTATGGAGGTCTAACGATCCCCTTCTCTGTTATTATACCTGTTATCAGGTGTGAGGGTGTAACATCGAAAGCAGGATTATAACATTTGATATTATCGGGAGCAATCTGGACTCCCTGAACGTGGGTGATCTCTCTATGACTTCGTTCCTCTATCGGTATTTCATCACCTGTTGGTGTGTTCAAATCAATCGTTGATAAAGGTGCCGCCACATAAAAAGGAATACCATGTTTCTGTGCGAGGATGGCAACGGAGTACGTCCCGATTTTATTTGCAACATCTCCATTGGCTGCAATCCTGTCAGCGCCGACAACAACAGCATTAATCCATCCTTTTTTCATTACCCAGCCAGCCATATTATCAGAAATCAAAGTAACATCTATGCCATCCTTCATTAGTTCCCATGCGGTTAGCCTGGCACCCTGAAGATAAGGTCTTGTCTCATCAGCGAACACCTTTATCTTCTTTCCTTGTTCTACCGCTGCTCTTATAACACCAAGGGCCGTTCCATAATCTACCGTTGCAAGAGCTCCAGCATTACAGTGGGTTAAAACAGTATCACCGTCTCTTAAGACCTCAGCACCATGCTTTCCGATGGCACGGTTAACCTCTATATCTTCATAGGCAATTTTCAAAGCTTCTTCTTCTAAAAGCTTCACTACATCAGGTTCATTTCTAAAACTTTCAAAGGTTCTATGCATTCTGTCTAAAGCCCAGAAAAGATTAACGGCCGTTGGGCGGCTCGATGCTAGTTTTTCTTTGACCTTTTCCATATAGGCTAACCCTTCAGCTGAATCGAAGGCCCCATTGAATTTTTGGGCTCCCAAAACATAACCGAAGGCAGCACTTGCACCGATAGCAGGAGCTCCGCGAACGATCATATCCTTTATAGCCACGTAAACATCTTCGTACGTTTCGCATTCAACGTAAATTTCCTGGGTTGGGAGTTTGCGCTGGTCGATAAAAATAACGGATTCACCTGTCCATTCCAACGTCATAGTTTTTAACTTCGACATTTTACCTCTCCACCTCTTCAACTATCTTTTTTACTAAATCCCTAAAAGATTTTTCCACTATTGAACCACGCATATGAGTGATTATTGTTTCCCCTCTATCAGAATTTGAAACAACTTTTGGATCGAAAGGAATCTGTCCAAGAAGCGTGGCAGAGAACTCTTTGGCCAGTTTTTCACCTCCACCCTTTCCGAAAAGTTCTATTTTTCCACCACAATGCGGACATACCATGTAAGACATATTTTCCACTATTCCTAACAGCTTTTTTTTCATTGACTCTACGAACTTTAATGCTCTTCCAACATCCAGAACGGAAACCTCTTGTGGGGTCGTGACCACAAGAGGTCGAATATCCGGAACAGTTTGAAGGATCGTTAACGGTTCATCACCTGTACCGGGAGGTGCATCAATAATCAGGAAATCAAGTTCACCCCAGGCTACGTCACCAAGAAACTGATATATCGCAGATGTTTTCATGGGACCTCGCCAGATGACAGGCGTATCTTCTTCAACAAAACTCGCCAACGATACAACCTTCAAATTCGGGAGCAGCTCTTGGGGAATTATCTGATCTTCCACAACAACCGGCTTTTTGTTTAAACCAACCATTTTTGCGACATTTGGACCATGAAGATCAATATCTATCAACCCTGTTTTAAATCCTTCATCTGCAAGAGCCACAGCCAGATTAACGGCTACAGTGGATTTTCCAACTCCGCCTTTTCCTGACATAACGAGTATCTTATGCTTTATATGTGACATGTTCTCGCGCACTTTCTTCATCGTCTCTGCCAAATTTCTCGCAGTTGCCATGTATTATTCCTCCTCGTATACGACTTCGTAAGTCAACTTAGCAACCTGCCCCAGCATTGCTGAAACCGAACAATATCTCTCCTGTGAAAGCCTTACCGCTTTTTCTATCTTATCATGCGGAAGTTCCTTACCCTTGAATATATATTTAAGATGGATGGCTGTGAAAACCTTTGGATATTCTTCAGCCCTTTCTGCTGAAACGACAATCTCATAAGTATAATTTTCAACTTTCATTTTTCTCAATATGGAAACAACATCCATCGATGTACATCCGGCAAGACCAATCAATACCAGTTCCGTTGGCCTCGGAGCAGAATCCATTCCACCAACCTTAGGGCTCGCATCCACGTGGACATCATGTCCAGATGGTGTCTTAGTGTAAAAAGCCATACTTCCAACCTGTTTCATTGTGATTTCCATAAACATTCCTCCTTATTTTCGGCCTCTCTTTATCGAAATGCCTGACTAACTCCCAAAAAAAAGGGGCTTTCCAAGCCCCTGTTATTCATATCTTACTTCCCTAGCGCCTCTTTGGCCAAAGCCACGTACTCCTTAAAAGCCTCAAAATCATTAACCGCAAGATCAGCGAGCATCTTTCTGTTGATGTTCACACCTGAAAGCTTCAAACCGTGGATAAGTTCGCTATATTTTATGCCTTCCATTCTCGCAGCAGCGTTGATCCTTGTAATCCACAACTTGCGGAAATCTCTCTTCTTCTGTTTTCTGCCAACATAAGCGTAAACGCCCGAGCGGATGTAGTACTGCTTTGCAAGACGATACCTTCTGCTAAGAGCTCCTCTGTAACCCTTCGCAGCCTTCAAATATTTTCTTTTCTTTTTCTTGGAATTGACACCACCTTTGACGCGCATCCTGTATCACCTCTTCAAATCGTTTTTGATCTTATCTTGCTATGTTGTTTTTTATTCTCTTTGCTAACGGGCTGTTTTTCACCTGTTCCCACTTTTTAACTTCTCTTCTGTTGTTTTCTTTCTTTTTTCCAGTATTATGGTTTTTCCCGGAGTGCTGGCGCATTACCTTGCCGCTACCGGTTATCTTAAAACGTTTAGCAGTTGCCTTGTGTGTCTTCATTTTCGTCTTAGCCATCAGACTTACCTCCTTGAGGTGATTTTGGTCTTAAAATCATCCACATATCTCTTCCTTCAAGCTTCGCACTTTTATCGATCTCTGCTATCTCCTTGAGTTCTTCAGCTACTCTATCAAGAAGCTGTTTACCTTGATCTGTGAAAGCCATTTCTCTTCCCCTGAACATAATCACCACTCGCACTTTGTTACCCTTGGAGAGAAATTGCCTTATTCTGTTAACCTTTGTGTGAAAATCATGGTCTTCAATACGCAAACGGAATTTCATCTGCTTGAGCTGAACCTGCTTTGCTTTTTTCTTTGCTTCCTTGGCACGCTTTTCCTTTTCGTACTTGTACTTCCCATAATCCATTATTCTGGCTACAGGCGGATTCGCATTTGGCGATACCAGAACAAGATCCAAGCCTTTTTCTCTCGCAACGTCGAGTGCCTGTGGAGTTGGCATTATTCCTAGTTGTTGACCATTTTCATCGATTACCCTGACCTTTGCAACTCTTATCTCACTGTTTCTCGGGGCATATGAAGAACCCTTTTTGCTACCGATATCCATCACCTCTCAAAAAAAACAGGCGGCAAAACACCCGCCTGGTACTGAAACCGAGTATTGACCCCTTGGCTTTTCTGGCGGGGGTGGGAGCACAGCTCCTCTTACTTTTACTCTGGTGGGCCGTGCAGGAATCGAACCTGCAGCCTACTGATTAAGAATCAGCCGCTCTGCCTGTTGAGCTAACGGCCCTTCCGCAGTTTCCGAATGCTATTGTATCTCATAAATTCCTAACTGTCAATACCCAAATCACTTGTAGAGGTCATTTCTAAAGTTGGCATAATAAGCGTGGGAATCATCAACCTCCCTGTACCTATACTTTTCCACCAGTCCCAAATCAAGTTTTCCTAAGATGATGCCTTCAGCATTGCCGGCTTCTGTTATTATTTCGCCTGAAGGAGAAACAATACGGCTTTTTCCAATAAAATTCATTTTCCCTGAATTTCCGTTTTGGCTGGAAGTAACCAAAAATGCTCCGTTCTCCATCGCTCTTGATCTCGTCGCAACGTCGTATATTCTGTGCCTTTCCGCTCCAAAAGCAAAAGGAGCCAGCAAAACTTGTGCACCACTTTGTTTGCAGAGAATTCTTGAGATCTCGGGAAATCCAATTTCATAACACATGACTACTCCAAAAGTAACATCGAGATACACAAAAGTCACAAATTTTTCTCCCGGTGAAAATACCCCCTTTTCATCTCGGAAAAGGTGCGTTTTGTCGTAAAAAACCGGTTCACGATATGGAAGCACAATCACCGTTGAATTGAAATATCTATCGGTCTTTTTACGAATCATTCCTCCTATAATAGCGACATCATTGTAATCGGCAATAGCCGATAGAGTTTCCAGCGTTTCTTCGTACAGTTCGGTTGCAAGTTGCAGGGTCTCATCGTCTGTTCCATAACCCGTATTGAACATCTCCGGCAAGAGCACTAAATCTACTCCTTTTTCTACAAGAAGTTCTATATAGTTTACAGCTCTTTCCAGATTCTCGCCGCCGTTTTTTTGTAGAGGATTGAATTGAACACTTCCTATTGTTATCTTTGTCGTTTTTCCCATTGATCACTCACTCTCCTTTTGGTTCACTGTGCGAAATTTCCTGGGAAATCGTTATTTGATTCTGCCATTGTCCCTTCATTATACCTTTTGCGGAAAGTCTTCCAAGTTCCCTCAAAGTTTTGGAACTGAGTTTTGATTTTAAGTTCTCAAAGGGTGTACCTGGAAGCGGCATAAAAGTATGGCCGTGGATTACCGCACCGTATTTTTCGTAAAGGTAATACGCTACTTCAAAGGATTTTTCGATATCACTGTCCTCTTCAAAGGGAAATCCAAAGATCATGTCCACATAAGGTGTGAACCCGTATCTTGAAATTTTCCTGATAGTGTTAATAGCCGTTTGAACGTCATGACCGCGGTTCAGCTGTTTCAAGATCCGATCACTGCCGCTCTGCAAGCCGACAACAATAACCTTATTATCACAAAACTCCTGAACAATAGCAAGAACATCATCGCTTACGGATTCCGGCCTCACATCTGATGGAAAAGAACCAAAATAAACCTCGCGCATACCGATCTTTCTCATCCCGGATAGGAGTTCGTAAATAACTTTCGTATTGGGAGTAACCCCATTTTTAGAACCATATCCAAAAGCATTCGGAGTTATAAAACGTGCCACTTTTCTTCCACGCTCAACACTTTCTCTTGCAAAATGAAGGATATTTTCCACACTCCTGTGCCGAACACGTCTTCCGAAAATTCTAGGTGTCTGACAGTAGTTACAACCAAAAGGACAACCTCTGGAGATTTCCATTGGTGAAAAGAACTCATGTTTCAATGAAAACGGCGGAAATGTGTCGAGTTGCTGTAACTTTTCACCATACCAAATACCAGGAGTAGGATTCAAAAGGAACTTCCTTAAAGTCCTTTCTCCTTCACCGACAAAAACGGCATATGCTCCCATCCCCAGAATTTCCTCAGGTTTTGCTGAAGCATGCGGACCTCCAACGATCACCCTGTTTCCAGCGGAACTTAACTTTCGTATTAACTTCTCATTCTTTTTTGCCTCTGGAGACATAAAAGATAGAGCGATGATAGCATCATCGCTCCCAATGTAATTAGCATTTATAAACTCAGATTCACCGATTACTTCGACATCAACTTCAAGGTCTTCAATGGCTCCAAACAACGCAGCAATACTGTATCTGTTTGTTTTTGATAACACAAACACTAACTTCAAATTGGACTGTCTTCTCCTTTCTTGAGTATCTTTTTGATATCTTGCATAGCGATAAAAAAGAATAAAACTACCGCCATTACGATTCCAGGGCTTCCAAGTTTCTTATAGGCTATAAACGAAAGCCCGATAGCAACAGCGCTCCAGAACAGAGCAGAAAATAATATCGCTGCCGTTTTTTTGCTCAATAGCAATCCTTCAAAACCTGAAAACAAATAACCAATGCTTATTAACGGCAACACCATATAATAATCTGAAGGCGAAGCACCTTTGGCATATCCCAACAAGAGTAAAGCATAAAGCAAAACCAGGGTAATCCCCTGAAGCTGAGGGATCCATTCAACATCCTTTGAAATAACTGTCCCAAAGAACAATAACCCCGCCAAAAAAACACTATAACCAAGAGAATAGCCTATTTTGGGCATAAACAGAATTGGAAGAATAGAAAAAACTATTCTGTAGACCATCTTACCACCCGTAACCGTGCTCCTCAAGCCATTCTTTTGCTTCCTCTTTAGATTTTTCTCCAGCCTTTATGAAATTCGGATGCAGGGGCATTGTTACTACTTTCCTGTAATATCTGGCTGCATTATCGTATTTCTTCCACTTATCATAAAGGATGGCAAGTTCAAGATATGCGTTCACATATTTCGGATCGAGTCTAATGGCTTTCATGAAAAGCTCTTCAGATTTCTCGAAATCTTTGAAAGGCCATGGTGTATCTCGATATCTCATTGCCATCGCTATAATCGGGAACGGGTTATCAGGCATTAATTCCATAGCCTTTTTAATGTATTTATCAAAATCACCGAGCATAAAAAGAGATTTAACTATGCCTTCATATTGAGCAAGTTGACCTATTGCGGCACCTGCAACATAATAAGAATATCCATAATTTGGATCCATTTCGATAGCTTCTTCTGCATACTTTCTGGCTTTTTCATAGTATTCTTTTTTCGCATCCCCTTCTATCCAGTTCGCATATTCTCTGAGACAATCAGCATACAGTGCAAGGATCCTGACATCTTCAAAAGTCTGTGGATCGTTTTCTAACTCTTCTATAAACGTTTTCATAGCTTCAGTATCCTGATACGATCTGATCTCGACAAACCTCTCCCACAATTCATCGAAACTTGCTGCTACTACCATCAATCCCATCAAAAGTATTCCCATTAAAAGAATCTTTTTCATTTTCATCCCCCCTACTTCGTAAGTTGAGTTAAAATAATTATATCATTGTACTATCCAGGAGGCCTAAGAAATGAAAAAAATCATCATCATACGATACGGTGAAATAGGATTAAAAGGCAAAAACAGAAGCTATTTCGAAAAAGCGCTCATCAGAAACTTAAAATCCCAGATTCCCGGTGCAAAAGTTTATAACAAGAAGAAAAGATTCCTGATCGATATTCCTGAGGAATTCATATCTGAAGCTATGGAAATTGTTTCCAGGACATTTGGTGTTCAAAATTACAGTCTTGGTGTTCAAACCAACTTTGAAATCTCTGAAATCGAAAAAGTTGCCAGAGAGCTTGTTTCCATGGAGGTAAACACTGGAAAAAGGACCTTCAAAGTAGAGACCCGCCGTGCCAATAAACGTTTCCCGATGACAAGCCAGGAGTTGAATGCGTATCTCGGTGAAAAGATACTGGATGCTTTTCCGGAATTGAAGGTAGATGTCCATACTCCGGATTTCAAAATAGGTGTTGAAGTTAGAAACGAAGGAGTTCTTGTTTTTGGGGACAAGATTCCTGGTCCCGGTGGTCTTCCTGTCGGAGTCAGCGGATCAGCATTACTGCTGCTTTCGGGAGGTATTGACAGTCCCGTTGCTGGATGGTATGCCCTAAAGAGAGGGATCACCCTTCACGCCATTCATTTCGCAAGTCCACCTTACACCGGTGAAAAAGCCTTTGAAAAAGTCCTTGATCTCGCAAAAGCGTTGACAAAATACAATGGCGGTAGGGACATGTTGCTGTACCGGGTCCATTTTACAAAATTACAGCTGGCTATTCACCGCAACGTCCGAGAAAGCCTTAGTCTCGTTATACAACGACGCGCTATGATGAGGATTGCCACAAAAATAGCAAAAGAACATGGTTACAAAGCGATAGTTACGGGTGAGAATCTTGGACAGGTAGCCAGCCAAACAATAGAAAATCTTCACACTATCGGAAGCGCAACTGATATACTTGTTTTAAGGCCTTTAACAGGATTCGATAAGATCGAAACAATACAGATTGCGAAAAAAATCGAGACTTTTGAAATCTCGATACAACCATACGAAGACTGCTGCACCGTTTTCGTTCCACAACAACCAGCCACAAAAGCAAGAATCGTTGACGTTGAAATCGAAGAGTCGAAACTCGATTTAGCTCCATTATTGGATGAAACAATGAAGATGGTAGAAATTTATAAACTAAGGCAAGGAAAGGTGATAGAAATTGAAAAGCCGGGAATGGATAAAACAAATTCGTGATTTTTTTCTGACAATCTGGGTAGCGATAGCCGTTACAGGTTATGTGTTGGTATATGGTGCTTTCGTTCTTCTCATCAGCTGGTTCATTGAAAAGTTTCGAGGCATTGAAGCAGCAAAAGACTATGTTGCGCAAGAGGTTGGAAGGTTTGGTAGGGTGGCGTTTTTCGTCATAGGTTCAAAAGTGAGCGTGGAAGGTGCCGAAAACATTCCTCCAAAAGGACCTCTGGTCATAGTATCAAACCATCAAAGCGCTTTCGATATTCCATTAATAGTTGGATATGTTAAAGGTAGAATATCGTTTATAGCAAAAATAGAAGTCTCAAAGATACCAGGCTTCTCGTGGTTTGTGAAGAGATTAGATGGTGTCTTCATTGATCGAGGAAATAAAATTCAAACAGCGGCAGCAATAAAGAGGATTTTCAATATACTGCGCAACGGTGGTACAATCATGTTGTTCCCGGAAGGCACCAGAAGTCTGGACGGTAGTATTAAGAAATTCAAGAAAGGGTCCCTTTCGATACCTCACAAACTTAACATTCCAATACTTCCCGTTGCTATTGATGGAACCAAAGACATAATGAAAAAAGGAGAACTTTTAATACATCCGGCTATCGTGAAAATTAGAATCCTGAAACCTGTATATCCGGGTAAATTCAATACAGAAGATGAATTGAGGGAAGAAATCAGGAAAATGATTTCAGAAGCAATCGTGCAAATGCGAAATCGGGGTGAAGAATATGCTTCAAATTAGAATTAGAGGTTTGGCTTTGGATCAATCAAGCTCTCCTGTTGTTATTTTAGAAGTAGATGAATCTAATATGGGATTTGCGATCTGGATTGGTCCCTTTGAAGCAGAGTCGCTGGCGCTTGCTGTAAGCGGTGAAAGCTTCCAAAGACCCTTGACCTACGATCTTTTCATCGAATCGATAAAATCTCTTGGCGGAAAGTTTGAGAAAGCAGTTATACATTCCGTTAGAGACAATGTTTACTATGCTTCGCTTTATGTAACCGATTCAACAGGAAACACGAAATCTCTAGATGCGAGACCCTCCGATTGTCTTGTTCTTGCTGCGAAGTGTGGGTTTCCGGTCTTTGTTGAAGAATCGGTATTCACCGAAAGTGCTATCGACCTCAGCAAACTTCAGGGTGCTTACGAAAGTGGAGAAGATGAAAAAACTGATAAAGACGAAGATCAGGAGTTTAAAGAATTCGTAAAACGGTTCGATATTGAAGATTTAAGAGAATATTTTGAAAGAAGGCAGCAGGAAAACGATGAAGACGAAGACGCTGAAGATAAATGATTTTAGAAAAGAATTCGATAAGTTTCTTCGAGATCATCTCGAAAGACTGATGGTATGTTCATCTTTTTCCAGTATAATCAACTACACCCCATTAACAGGGGGCAAAAGGTTAAGACCCTATTTAATAGCTCTCTTCTCGCAAGCTATCGGTTTGCCTTCAGAACTTTATATGAAGCTCGGAGTAGCTGTCGAACTCTTTCATAGTGGCAGTCTCATACACGATGACCTTCCAGCGATAGACAACGACGATTTCAGAAGGGGAAAGCCCTCACTTCATAAGGCTTTCGATGAAGCCAGTGCCATTCTTGCCGGGGACTTTCTAATGCTGTACCCTGTAAAAGTGCTTCAGGAACTGACAATAAACGAACACTTAAAATTCCTTCTGATAAATGAATGGATTCGTACAGCGTTATCAATTATTGAAGGTGAATATCTCGACGTAACGTACGAACCATCTTCAAACACGAAAGATGTTAACAGGATTCATAGATTGAAAACAGCCGAGCTTTTTGGCTTTTGTTTCTCATCACCATTCATCTGCGCCGACCGAATGGAAGAAGCAAAGAAGATGAAAGAAACAGGATTACGCTTCGGGCACATCTTTCAGGTCCTTGACGATATCAAAGACAAGCTTCAACCTATAGAAATTCTTGGAAAAACACCGGGCAAAGATGAAAAGCTTAATCGTCCGTCAATTCTGCGATTCATGTCTCCCGAAGAAGCTCTGAACACCTCTGAAAAAGACTTCAAAACACTTCTGGAAAATATAGAATATCCAGAGGTTTGCGAAGGTCTTAAAAAGCTGTGGAAACTCATCGTGAAGGCTTGATTCAAAAAAAGAAGGAGTCCAATGCTTTTAAGAAACTGTCCACGCTGTAAAATCTTTTTTCGGGGCTTAATGCCATCGCCTTAAGGATAAGCTTCTTTATTTTCCTTCCAACATCAGGAATCATTAGTTCTTTCCCTTTAGCTCTTTGGGTAGCGGGCACCGGACTTTCTCCGGTAACCAGGAAATAGAGGACACCGCCCAGGGAGTATATATCAGTCTGAACGTTTGGAACTGCCTGGCTGGTAAAAAGTTCAGGAGCAGAATAATTCAAGGAAACCACATTATGTTCTCCTAATCTGAAAAAGCTGTCTTTTATCCCGGAAGCTCCAAAATCTGCTATTCTGACAAACATTCCGCTTTTCAAAAGGATATTAGAGGGCTTCAAGTCACCATGTACAAACCCATACT
Source organism: Kosmotoga olearia TBF 19.5.1 (assembly GCF_000023325.1). Taxonomy (NCBI): domain Bacteria; kingdom Thermotogati; phylum Thermotogota; class Thermotogae; order Kosmotogales; family Kosmotogaceae; genus Kosmotoga; species Kosmotoga olearia. The sequence continues at coordinate 1,541,325 of NC_012785.1, read as the reverse complement.
CATGAATAGCTTTCAATCCCAATGCTATTTCTCTTATGAGGTCAAGAGCCTCTTTGGTCCCAAGAGGCCCCCGGTCTCTTATAAATTGTTGTAATGTTGGTCCTTCAACATACTCCATAACATAATACGCGGTGTTATTTTCTTCAAAAGAGTCAAGAAGTCTCACCACTCTGTGATCATTAACCTTCTCCAGTATTTCAGCTTCAACAAGAAAGCGCTTGACTTTTTCATAGTATTGCTCAGGTTCTATACCCTCCGGTGGCAAGACGTTTAGTCCTTCGCGCCTGGCACCCTTTGGAAAGAACTCCTTAACGGCTGTATTTTTGCTTTTAGCATTGTCAACACAAAGATACGTTATACCAAACCCACCGCGTCCGAGAAAAAAAACTATGCGGTATCTTTTTTTAAGAAGCGTTCCGTAAGGAAGATATTCTATTTTAGTCCCTCCTTTTTTGAGTCTTTAAATTTCAATTACTTTATCATTTTAGTATAGATTTTTAGTATAGATTACAGCAATATCAAATTGTCTACATCACACAACTCCGAGCGACTTACTAATTGGCAACTACTAGCATGCCAATATTATACACACAATAACGTACCAAAACTTAATATTTCCATCTATGATGGAGATATACTTTGGCATTGGTTCGTTAAGACTATTTTTAGCAGCTATTTGACGTGGTTTTACGATAACGTGATTAAGTATTAGCCTCCAGAAACAGCTCTAACGATCCTCACTTCGGAAGTTTCGCTGATTACGATATCTGGCGTTTTGATCTGGCCATCTACGATCACAATATGGGCTTCGGGATTCAGTCTAAGTTCCTCCAAAAGCCTCCTCACCGTCATGCGTTTATCGAACTGGTAAGTTTTATCGTCGAATTTTACAATCATTTCATATCACCTGCCACACTAAGAACAGCAAGCGCCAGAGATGCAAGTTTTGACTTCGCGTTGTCTGCCCTTGAGACAATCACAACAGGCGCAGTAGCACCAAGAACCAAACCGGCAATTGTTCCACCGGCGAGATACACCGCCGATTTTCCGAGAAAATTACCTGAGTGTATATCAGGTACTATCAACAGTTCAGCTAGTCCTGCAACATTTCCTTTAACTTTCTTTATCTTCGCTGCGGTCATGTTCAGGGCATTGTCCAGTCCTAGGGGCCCATCTACCTCACACGCAGGAAGCTGGCCGCGTTCAGCCATTTTAGCGATCACAGCAGCTTCAAGGGTTTCAGGCATGTCAGGATTAACCACTTCAACAGCTGCTAACAAAGCTACTCTGGGCCTTTCGTAACCCAAACTGTGAAGGAATTTGACAGCGTTTTCGATAATAGCCTTCTTTTGAGAAAGGTCCGGCCGAATTACCATACCCCCATCAGAAACGTAAACAAGCCTATCGAGCGCGGGAACATCAAGAACGGCGATATGACTCAATAAACTCCCACTTCTCAACCCCCACTCCTTGTTGAGAACTGCTTTGAGCAATATGGCTGTCTTTACAAGTCCCTTCATAAGGATATCAGCTTTACCATTGCGAACCAACTTTACCCCTTTTTCAGCAGCTTCATCCGGCGTTTTGGCATCAACAACTTCGCACTGAAGCCCGAATTCATCAAGAAGCACGTCAACTTTATTTTTATCCCCAACAAGAATTGGCTCTACAACACCCTCTCCAGCCGCGGTTTTAAGGGCAATCAACCCTTCTCTATCCTCAGCTCCAACAAGAACGGCTTTCTTGCCTTTAACACTTCTGGCTTTTTCAATCACTTCATCAAGGGTTCTGAACAAGCATGACACCTCCTGGGGTAACGGGCTTAAACATCTTAGTGATGTGAATACTTGAACATATTCCTGTTCTCTTCAAAATACTCGATCTTCAATCGGCAACTATCTTCAGCTTCACCCGACTCTGATGTAAGAATTATTTTGTACTTGTTTCCAGAAACATCTTCGCAGTGAATGATTCCAAGATCATCAGCATAAATCTTTGAAACGGATTCGCTTGAGATTTCTAACTCACCGATTGGTTCTTTATCTTTGAATACCATGATCTTTCCATCTACTGTTCCGGCTACCACAACTTCCTCGCCAAAGATACGATATATCATGAAAGCAGTAAATCGTATCCCGTCATCCAAACGTTCTCCAGGCCCTGTCATAAAGTACCAGTAATCGCTTTCGGTATTCCCTCCATGGAAATCCTCAGCAACAACTTTCCACCTATATATTGAATAAGGCATCAAGGGTTTCATCTCTACTTTATTAGAAATCAGCTTTTCCACCTTCAGGAACTGATCCACCAAGATATTTTCAATTACGAGGCTATACACCAATGAATCGCCATCCGGATCTTCCCCTTTCCAGCTGAACTCAAAAGAATCAGCGGGAACAATTTCACCATTCGCGGGTACCAATGCATTTGGCTTTAACGGAGGTCTATTTGCGGTTGTTATAACGACCTCATCAGTATCATAACCTTTTTTGAATGCCTCCATGACTTTCAAGATTATCCTGTACTTTCTATTGCCTTTAAGTCCTTCAACTCTCCATTTAGTATCCGTTGTTCTATAAACAGCTGTAAATGGTTTCTCCGTTGTGTTAATTTCTTTGATTTCTACTATACTCTTAAGAGAATCTCCATCCATATCAAAAGCCTTCCAATAAATAATCGCTTTTTCTGGATCCACAACGGCGTTCGGTTCGAGCAACAACTTCGCCACAGGATCATGATTTCTCGTGACAAATGACATTTGATCCATTTCGGTCAAACCACCATAAGGATCTTTCGCGATAACCTTCCAATTAATGGTACTATTACCTGGAAGTTCTGTTAGCAACAGATAATTGTTTGATGTTGTTGCAGAATATGTGGCCTTTCCAAAGTTAACCCTCACCTCATAAACCAGAGGATCTCCATCAACATCGCTGAATTCCCAGCTCAACATCACCGATAACGGAACGTTTTCTTGATTGTTTTTCGGGAAAATATTCTCTGTTCCCTCGAAAACCGGCGGATGGTTCGCTGTTGTAAATTCTGCTTCTACTACATCACTGTATACCCTTCCATCGAAAGCCACCAGTTTCCACTTATATTTGGTATGGCCAGCAAGGTTTTTTTCAAGCTCTATGCTGGTATTCTTTTTGACAATGATTGGCTCAGTCGGGTAATCTTCTCCTTTTTTCTTAAGATAAAGATAGTAAGTGAGAATGTCATCATCATCGTCATAGGCAAGCCAGGAAAAGACAACATTTTCTGCCTCGACTTCTTGATCATTTTTAGGTGACAATATTTTCACTATCTTTGGCGCTATATTCACAGTAACGAACCTCAAAGAATCAGATGTTCTGCCTCCATATTTGTCCGCAGCTTCGACAATCAAAACATAGGTGCTATGACCATTAAGCTTCACATCCTCTGGAAGTTGGTAATAATTCTTCATGTATGAACCTACTTCAAGTACCGTTGTGGTATCTGCACCTTTAATCTCCTTGAGAACAACATTATATACTAGAGGATCATCATCAGGATCAGTAGCTTCCCAGAAGAATCCGAGCCCGCTCTTGGGAACCCGGGTAAGATCTAACACACGGCTCCCATATTCATCCTGAATCTCCTTAATTGAAACCAAAGGCTTTCTATTCGGAGTAACAAAGGTTAAAACCTTCGTTATCGGTTCTGTCACGTGCGATGGCACCTCTTTTCCTTCTCTTGCTGTAATCTCAATTGTATATTCTCTGTTACCCATCATCTCAAACTTTGTGTTGTTTTTTGTTAACTGTACAAAAGTTGCATCGGTGGTAGCCTGGAAAATCAACATCCCTTCGCTATCGAACACCTTAACTTCAAAGGTAAGGGAGTCCCCATCCGGATCTATCGCTGTCCAGCTTATCTTCGGATAAATCTCGTCTACATAGTATGTCGGCTTTTCAATTTCAACAACAGGGGCGTAGTTTTTCGTCCAGAAAGTTCTCCGTTCCGTTCGTGAAGAACCCCGATGTCCATCCCATGCAACCACCTGCCATACATATTTCGCATGAGGTTTAAGAGAAGGTATTTCTACAAATCCTCTGTCAGTAGAAATAGTTTCGGTAGCTTCTTCACTAACCAATCTGTAATGAAGTTCATAAGTGAGAACATCCCCTTCAAAATCAGAACCAGTCCACTCAAACCTGACGTTTTTATAATCCACAATACGATCTTCAGGCCCTATTACCGTAAGATTCGGTGGAGTATTTGGAGTTTCAAAACGCTCAACGTAACTATCGCTTTTTGGCTTAAATGCTGCGTAAGGAACATCAACAATATCTATGGCCACTTCATATTTCGTGTGTCCCCTCAATCCATAGAATGTAGCAGTTGCAACTACTTCCTGCTCTACCTTACTTCTCTCAATGCTCGCTGGGTCAAGTACATTTCCAAAGGAATCTTTTAACTTAATGTTGAAGTTTATATCATCGCCATCAAGGTCGGATCCCTTAACAGTAACAACTGTCTCATAACCATTCGGGTTCACCTCTAGCAATGGTAACTGTGAAGTGACAATTTCTACCTCATCAATAGTAGGTGCTCTATTATCAAGGAACAAAGTCGCTACTTTCTTCGTTTCCGCTTTTTCGTCTTTCACAGAAAGTATCACATCGTACCATCCGCGAATGGGCAATAGAACTTTATACTGTTTTGAGGTTGTTGGAGCGACTTCCGGTTCAAGATCCTCAAACTTGCTAAACTCACCCTGCTTAAGTTTAAACATCAAAATAGTGGAAAGCGGTTCATGATCATAATCCATCGCTTTCCATGTTAGACTTGCCCCAAGGGTAGGATAGGGCAGAGGCTCTAGCTCAAACACCGGGATTTCTGGTTCATGATTGGGAGCGTAGAAAACTACTTCATCACTTTCAGCCTTACCACCATTAGCGTCTTCTGCAATGATCTTGAGCTGATAATTTTTGTTTCCAGGAAGCTCTTTCTTCAAAACGAGACGCGTCATCGTAGTATCAAAAGTCAAAGCCTTTTCAGTGATTGCATCCTTCACGATTACTTTGTAACTGAGAACATCACCATCTTCGTCCACACAGGACCATTTTATACCTTGGACATAGCTAAGAGAACCACCATTAACTGGATAAACAACCACAGGTTTTTCCGGATTTCTATTGCTCGTATAGAAGACCACACGCTTCTCGACCATACCACCATGATTATCCTGGGCCAGAACCTTCAATTCGTATTTACTGTGACCGATAAACTCATAAGCATCAGAAAGAACAAAAGAGGTAGCATTCACCGTCATAAGATACTTGCCATTAATATAGAGTTTCAAAGCAACCCTTCCATCGTCAACATCCTTTGTTTCACACGCAAAAGCGACCTCATCCGGGTTTACAACGGAATCTTTTTCAGGCAAAATGATTTCAAGATGAGGTGGTGTGTTCTTAACCACAAATTCCAACCAGTCAGAAATCCCTTTGCCACCAAATCCATCGGTAACACTGACACGCCAATAATAACGACAATTACCTTTCAACGGTATACCATCAAGAGATATATTGGTGGCGTCAGGGTCAAGAACCTTTTTATAGACAGGGTTGTAATCAGCATCTACAATCTCAACCACCGGAGTCACCGTATCTTCATCAAGATCCTTCACTTCCCAGGATAACTCGGTTTCTGCAGGAGAAATGATAGCTTTGTCCGCTGGTTTTAGATTATATACAGATGGGTTTCTATTCAACGTTACGAAGCGCCAGGAAGGGCTGGTACTTCCATCTGCCTTGTAAGTAACATGCCACGAGTATTCAGTATGGGGTTTGAGTGACGATAGAACATAGAAATTGTCCTCAACCTCGAATGGTTCACTTTCTGGTGCATTCGGGTCTGATATCCAGAGTATAAAACCCTTCGCATTGGGAACATCTTCAAGTTTCCATCTTAACATAGGATTCAATCCAACGTCTATTGCTTTGTGCGCAGGTTCTACAGCCACCCACGAATGTCGTTGCAGGAATAAGGTCGTCGAATACGTTCTCGGGCTTATTCCATCATCTGCATAAGCTCTCAGGTAGCGCTTTTCGCCGGGTTTTAGATGCAAATGACGTTCTAATCTACCAGAATAGGTACTTGTAGAAGAAGCAAGTTCTGTAATAACGGTGAATTCAGGATCTTCTGAGGATTCCAGTCCAAGAGTTATCTCATCATCATCGATATCAGTTGCCGTAAGAGTCAAAAGGAATATCGAATCACCACGTGTCTCGTCCCAGATTCTGCGGAATTTAAGATCAACCTCGGGTGTGGAATTCACGCGAGTATTAAGAGTCCAATAGATCTCCTGGCCATTTTTATCAAGACATTTCAATTCTTTTCCATCATCAAGTATCAACGAAACAGTCCATTTATACACAGTATCAGGCTCAAGAGAAATTTCAAAGAACTCTTTTGTTGTTAAATACGTTTCAAGTTCGCCATTGGCTTTTTTGATCTTCAACCTATACTTGGTGACATCTTTTCTAAAAGGCTTAGCCCACTCGAAACGGAACAAGTTGTGATCCAATTTGGATATTCTGGGAGAGATGCCAACCCATACACTTTTCTTTACCCAATCACCGGTAACCTCTTTCCCATCCACAGTAGAAATCTTTACACCTAATTCATATCGCTCATACTCATCTAAATAGATCATTATCTCGTTTTTAGCGCTTCGTTTTATATCAGAGGTGGTAAACGGGAGTCCCGCTTTTTTAACGTAGTAGTCGTAAGTGATGCGAGTACCTTCAATAAGTGGATCCGGGCTGATAAAAATCTTTACCGGATTTCTTTCGCTGTCTACCTCAACTGCAGGTGCGGTTACCTCCTTTGAAACCGTTGAGAAACGTTGTTTCTGGAATTCCTGGCCTGTAATTGCTATCATCCACACATAATTTTTGAATGGAACAACCGGTATGCTTATAGAATTGGAAGAAAATGTAAAAACCCTTTCAACAAACCTGGCATCTCCTTCTTCCCCATAACGAACTGTAAAAGTACCCTTTTCTCCATATGGATACAAATAAGCCCATCTTAATTTAACATAGGACATACCTGAACTAACGGGGACAACATTTCCATCGGCAGGATCTGTTACGAACTTTGGCAGAACACTGAATACGGTAGAACTACTTTCAGTTACGATTTTTTCGATATTTTTTAAGAACTCAAGCTCACGGAATCCTTTGAGCACTTCATCAGACCGGAGAGTGTCCAAAAAAGCTTCTTTGTCAATAACAAGTAATATTTCTAGAAGTTCGGCTTTGCCCACATTATCAAACTCTTCTAACCTTTTTTCCACTGATTCTCTGTGTTTTCTCGCCAGTGTTTCTTCTATGCTGGTTTTTGAAATCCCTTTAAAAGCATTATAATAACTATCGATTTCAGCGGCAGCCTTAATTATTTCCCGAACACTTTCAAAAGAACGCAGCGTCCCGCGCTCTTCACGATACAAACGATAGCGCTGTTCTATTGAATTCTTAAGTTCTGTAATTCTGTCAAGAAGTATAATAGCCGTTTCGTACCCGATAAATTCCCGGTAATCTCCTGTGAAGCTGTAAGCGTTGTCTAGGAAATCTTTAGTTCTATCAAAGGATATTTTTTCAACATATTCTTTTGCTTTATTATAAAGCCATTTTCTGTTTCTACCTGGTCTTCGAAATAAGCTTTCAAGATATTCAGCGTTTTTCTTAGCGAAGTTATAATACCTCTGAACTGTATCAGGAGAAATATCCCATTTTGATAAAGCTATATAAATCCGAAAAAGAGCTCCCTTATCCTTGATCACCATTCCAGAAGAGTCTATTATAACGGGAACAGCTCTACCATCTGTATACTTAATGAATATAAGCCGGTAGAACTCTGAATTCTCCTTTAAAGAAGGTAGTTCCTCTCGATCAACCTGAACCTCATAAAATGAAACTAAAGGGTTTGAACTAACTATAGTTTTGGCAACATCTTCATCTGCTAATTCAAATTTACCAAAGGAATCATTATAAACAATCACTATCGGTTCTACTTCGATAATATTAAAAGCAAAACCAATTAACGAAAAAAGTACAACCAAAAGAAACATGAACTTTTTTCTCATTGGTGTCCCCCCCTTAAGATACTATACAACTTTTCGACTTTAATTTTATCACAGTGCTTTTGTAAATTGAAAGAGCTATACTGTGACTGACATTTCACCAAATTCTTGAAGGAAGTGCTTTTTCGCATGAGGTTGAGGTTTTATAATAACATCGAAAATATCTCTGGGGGTGATTCAAACGGATCGTCTGGAATTAGCTCTTAAAATAATTGAAAAAGCCGGCATTGAACTAAACGAAAACTTCACAAAAGTTAGAAAGATTGCTCATAAAAGTGATCAATTCGATCTGGTAACTCAGTTTGACCTTAGCATTCAAAAAATGCTAACAAACGAGATCCAAAAACAATTTCCTGAAGATAAAATACTGGCAGAAGAAGGCGAAGCCTCGCAAAACACATTTCAGGAGAACCAGTGGATAATAGATCCAATAGATGGAACCGTCAATTTCATTCATCGATTCCCTATCTTTTGCATCTCTCTAGCCTTTTACGGAAAAGAAGAAAAGTTTGGCCTCATTTATGAACCCCGCAACAACACTCTTTTCCATGCACTTGAAGGCAAAGGAGCTTTTCTAAACGGGGAAAGAATACACGTATCGAACACCATGAACCTCAATGAATCTCTCGTTACGCTCGGCACTTCCGTACTTGGTGCCTCAGAACTTTTAAAGCACCTGCATCGAAAGGTCAGACGCGTCAGACTCCTTGGAAGCGCGGCCATTCAAGGAGCATACGTTGGTTGGGGAGTATCCGAAGCCTTTATAGGATACAAAATGAAAATCTGGGATATTGCGGCCGCTTACTTGATAGTAAAAGAGGCCGGTGGAAGGGTAACAAACTGGTATGGTGAAGACGTAGAAGTCCACCAGACAAATGAAATGCTCTTCACCAACGGTAAAATCCTTGAGCCACTGTCAAAAATACTTTCAAGTATCAAACTCGATTGAAGATTGCTACAACCTCAACGTGGTGAGTATCTGGAAACATATCGAACGCTCTCAGAGCCTTGAGAGAAAAGCCTTTGTTGCTCAAGTATCTGGAATCTCTGGCAAGAGTAGTTGGATTACAGGAGATGTAAACAATTCTCTTTGGTAAAGCTTTCCCAATCAGTTCGATATCTTTACCGATACCAGCTCTTGGAGGATCGAGGATCACTTTATCAAATTTTTCTTCATTCTTTTCAAGAAAATCTCTGGTATCCATGTTAACAGCCTCAAGATTACTTATCATATTTATCCTTGCATTTGAAAGCATGGCTCTGGAAGAGATTTTTATTCCCTCCACTGCTACGACTTTCTTAAACATCCTTGCAAAGTAAAATGCGAAAGTTCCTATTCCGCTATAAAGGTCCAGAAAGGTCTCCGATGGCGATGGATTTAATTCCTGTTGAACGTACTTCAAAAGTTCCTCCATAACAAAAACATTCGCTTGAAAAAAAGAAACCGGTGGAACCTGAAACACAGCATCCCCGAGGGTTTCCGTGATAATCCCTTCTCCATATATAACACGGTAGGGTCCACGAAGCACAACATCATCACGGGAATTAAATACATGTACCAGTGAAGTAACTTCAGGCAATTGCTCTTTGACTTCCCGACTTATTTTATCTATTTCGGGAAAAGATTCCCTTTTCGTTATTAGCAAAGCAACAATATCACCATTACGGTTACCCCTGAGAACCAGATGCTTCAAAAAACCTCTCTTTGATTCTCTATTGTAAGGCTTTACACCAAATCTGGAAAGGATTTCCTCAAACGTCCTTCTAACCTTCCCAAATCCCTCATAACCCAGATCGCAATCCTCTACATCCACAACTTCATTACTAAACCTTTTATACATCCCAAACCCGATCTTTTTACCTTTCTGGTAAGCCACATATTCCATCCTGTTCCTGTAATGGTTGGTTTTTTTAGATGGTATCATCTCAAAATCCGGTAGTTCATAGAATTTACCGACCCTTCGAAATTGTTCCTGAACTATTCTCTTTTTCCAGAGAAGCTGGTTACTATATTGAAGACCTCCCCAGTCGCAACCCCCACAGTCGGGAAAACCCTTGCATCCTTTAATTTTTCTATCCGGTGAGGACTGAACCACTCTGACTGTCTTCCAGAATTCTACACTTTCCTTTCCTTTCAGCTTAACAGCTTCAACGGTCTCTCCCGGAAGCCCCTCTGTTAACAGCACAACCTTTCCATTTTCATCTCTGGCAAAACTGTATCCGTCAGAAATCAGCTTCTCAACTGTAAATTGCTTCATACAAGCCACCTACATACTTTCAGGCGCCGAAACCCCGATAAGGCTCAGCCCATCACTAAGAACATTCTTAACAGCTTTACAAAGTGTAAGCCTGAACATACTTAGCTCCGGCGAATCCGCATCCACAACAACGTGTTTATTGTAAAAAGCATGAAAAGCTCCCGCAAGGCTTTCAAGGTAATTCGTGAGCCGGTTTGTTTTATAATCCTCAGTAATCTGATCCAGTATCTCAGGGAAGTTCCCGAGTTGCTTTATTAAACGCTTTTCTTCTTCATTCATAAGAACTTCAGGAATCCTGGTATCTAATTTCATCCCGCGTTGTGAAGCCGTTCGAAAGATACTTGCTATCCTGGCGTGGGCATATTGAACGTAAAATACAGGATTTTCGTTGTTTTTCTTCTTTGCAAGATCTATATCAAAAAGCATGTGGGTATCAGGGTCAAACATAGCGAAAAAGTATCTCGTGGCATCCTTACCAACGGACTCGACGAGCTCATCGAGAGTGGAGAATTGCCCTTTCCTTGTTGACATCTTAATCACTTCTCCGCCGCGTTTTATATTGACGTATTGGTGAATTATAAAATAAAGGAAATCATCGGCAATTCCCAACGCTTTCATAGCTGCTCTCATTCGTGGAATATGTCCCATGTGATCAGCGCCCCATATGTCGTAAGCCCTTCTATAACCTCTTTTGTACTTGTTGTAGTGATAGGCTATATCAGTCAGAAAATAGGTGTATGTTCCATCAGAACGTACAAGAACCTTATCGTCATCATCGACAAACTTTGAAACGGCGAACCAGAGAGCTCCATCCTTTCTATATGTCAAACCCATTTCATCGAACTTTCGGAGTATCTCTTCAACACTTCCATCATCTACGAGCGACTTCTCACTGAAATAATTATCAAAGGACATCCCAAGGCGTTCAAGGGATTCTTTCATTCCTTCCATTATCTTCCCAACAGCATAACTCTTAAAGAACTCCTCGATCTCAGAGTCCCAACGATCTACAAACCTATCACCATAACTGATTTTCAATTCTTCGGCAAGATCGATCAGGTATTCACCGCGATAACCATCCTCTGGAAGCTCGTATTCCTTCCCAAAAAGCTCGTTATATCTAACCCACAAAGATCTTCCCAGAAGCTTTATCTGCCGTCCAGCATCATTTATATACATCTCACGGTGTACGCGATAACCTCTCGCCTGAAAAACATTGCAAAGCACATCACCGAATATCAACTGCCTTCCGTGGCCAATGGTGTACGGACCCGTGGGATTAGCACTGCCAAATTCAAATTGAATAAGCGTATCTCCTTCTTTTTCCCAGAATCGAGGATTATCTACAATATGAAAAAGGCTCTTTCTGTATATCGAATCGTTCAAAACAAAGTTTATAAATCCCGGACCGGCAACAGTGACTTTCAAGACATACTCTAATTCTGAAAAACGTCCAGAAAGTTCCTCGGCGATCATCTTCGGGCTTTTCCTGAGTTTTTTTGTCAGAAGAAAAGCAACATTCGTAGAATAATCTCCAAATTCCTCCGGCGGTATTTCGACCTTGAAATCTGGTACTTCATCAATTCCAAGATCGGAGACAACTCGCTTTATATCGTTCTTAAGAAGTTCTTTTATCACGATCACACCTCCATATGAATATACTCGCATAACCTCGCATACTCTTGCATACTGAAGCATAACATTGTATTGCGACAATATAATTTAATCTAAGTTTACAGAAAGAGGTTAACATGATTGAAAGCATTTTTTTTAATGGGTATCATATAAGAAGAATACCACTTTACTAAAGGAGGGAGTTTGTGTGGGAGTAAATCTTAAAGGAAAAAGCTTTCTCACTCTCTTGGATTTTAAACCGGATGAAATACGCTATCTCCTCGATATAGCCAGAGAAGTAAAAGCAGAAAAAAGAGCAGGTTTAACAACACAAAGATTTCTCGGGAAAACACTTGCCATAATCTTCGAGAAAAGATCAACAAGAACGCGAACTGCTTTCGAAACGGCTTTCGGTGAAGAAGGCGGGCACCCGGTGTTTCTATCAAAAGACGATATCCACCTCGGTGTCAAGGAAGATCTCGAAGACACCGCAAGGGTTCTCGGAAGAATGTTCGATGCAATAGCATTCAGAGGATTTAAACAGAAAACTGTTGAAGGCCTTGCAAAATGGTCTGGAATACCTGTTTACAACGGTCTCACAGATCTCTACCACCCCACCCAGATACTCGCCGACTTCATGACAATAGAGGAATATTTCGGAAGCCTCAGAGGAAGAAAACTTGTCTTTATGGGAGATGCCAGAAACAATGTGGCAAATTCCCTTATGATTGGTTCTGCTAAAATGGGACTGCATTTTGTTGCTTGTGGTCCAAAGGATCTCTGGCCTTCTGAGGAATTGGTAAAAAAATGCAGGGAGATTTCCGAAAGTACCAACGCTGTTATCGAAATAACCGACGATCCAGCTGAAGCGGTAAAGAACGCTGACGCTATCTATACAGATGTCTGGGCCTCAATGGGTGAAGAAGACAAACTTAAAGAAAGAATTGCTTTACTCAGACCTTATCAGGTAAACCAGGAATTGATGGAACTAACAGACAGAAAAGATACCATATTCCTCCATTGTTTGCCTGCTGTTAAAGGCAACGAGGTAACGAGAGATGTTATAGAAGGACCACAGTCAAGGGTATTCGAAGAAGCCGAAAACAGAAAGCATACTATTAAAGCTGTTATGATAGCAACTTTGTTGTAATGGGAGGTTTGGAGCATGAAAAAAGCAGTCGTAGCTATCGGCGGCAACGCACTGAACAAGCCCGGCGAAAAGCCAAGCGCAGAGGCAATGAAGAAAAATCTGCTTGGTACCGTCAAACATCTTGCAGATCTTATTGAAGACGGCTATGATCTGGTAATAACACACGGTAATGGCCCACAGGTTGGAAATCTCCTTGTCCAGCAGGAAATTGCCAAGGACACATTACCACCATTCCCGATCGACGTAAATGATGCTATGACTCAAGGATCAATAGGTTATCTGATAACCCAAACTCTCGGCAACGAACTGAAAAGCCGGGGAACAGAAAGACAAATAGCCTGTGTTCTAACCCAGATAATCGTTGATAGAAACGATCCGGGTTTTGAAAACCCCACAAAACCAGTAGGACCATTCTACGATGAAGAAACCGCGAAAAAACTTCAAGCAGAAAAAGGCTGGATAATGAAAGAGGATGCCGGACGTGGCTGGAGGAGAGTTGTCCCTTCCCCAAAACCTCTGGATGTAGTTGAGATTGAAGCAATCAAGGCTCTTACAGGAAATGATTTCATCCTCGTAGCCGGCGGTGGCGGTGGAATACCCGTTGTAAAGAAAGATGACGGAACACTTGAAGGTGTAGAAGCCGTCATCGATAAAGATCGCGCTTCCGCTTTACTGGCAAGACTCCTAGATGCTGATCTCTTCCTGATTCTCACAGCCGTAGACCACGCTTACATCAACTTCGGCAAACCTGATCAAAAAGCTCTCGAACGCATATCAGTCAACGAAGCCAAAAAATTGATGGATGAGGGTCACTTTGCAAAGGGCAGTATGTATCCAAAAATAGAATCCGCCATTGATTTCGTGGAATCCACCGGAAAAGAGGCGATCATCACCTCCCTGGAAAAAGTCAAAGAAGCAATTCAGGGAAAATCTGGAACACATATAACTAAGTAATTGTAATTCAAATAACGAAAAGGCCTTCCAGCTTTCTTTTTCTTATAGTAAAAGCTGGAAGGCCTTTTAATTGATGACAAGTCAGCCTTTGTAAGCCTTGCTCTATCAGCTGACAACCTTGCAAACATCTAATTTTTTCAACTGCGAAGCAGTTATCGAGTAGGAGGGGGGAGAACCCCCCGTCCTCTCACAGAACCGTGCATACGGGCCAACGTACACGGCTCATGGATTGAGTATCGGATTCTCCGACGGTGGTTGAGTACCATTATACGACCTCCGCATGGCCTTCAGAATAAGTCGCATATAACAGGATCGGTTTTCTACCCCTTTCGAGGAATATACCCAACCCTATAATGGATTACTTGCCTGCCCCAGCCATTTCAGACCACCGTCGGCATTTCAGCCTCCATTACGGGCTCCTGTTATACTCGCTTCCCTTTGTGCCATTTCCTCAACCCTTCACCCCTTCGCAAGTAACAGACCCTTTCGGTTCCTGTTACCCCCATCGCTCAAGGCGATAGTCCCTTCTCCTTTCAGAGAGGTTCAACACTACTACGGGTTCGTCTGCCATCCAAACCTGTAGAGTTGGAGCTCGGGCTTCCCCATACACGGCAAGGTTACCCACTCTACCGGCCAACACTGGTCACTTTCGTTCAGTTCCAGATTTTGCCTTAGGCTTCCTTCAGATTCACCGTTACCAGTGACACCCTTGCCCTCAGCTAATGCTTATCTCGCTCCCCGCATTCGGGACTTTCACCCTATAGTTGTATGTCATGCCGGGCACACCATAGCCCCGGCGAAGCCGGTCGCATCAATCCGGAAAGGATTCGTGCCCGCTGCGCAGCAGCTTTCTCGGATTCTCGGTTCTCGGATCTCGGTTCTATAAGTCTTTTAATTTCCTTTTAATCTCAAATGTGTATTCTAATAATGGATTCTAAATGTGTGTGTATCAACAAGAATGAAGGAGAAATTATTTTGGGGAGGTGAGTTTCATGAAAAAGATCACTGTATTACTGCTTGTTGCTATTACTACGTTGTTTGCAATCACAGGTTGTGTTAATTGGATCAATGATTTTGAAGACGAGGAAGAGGTTGGGACTTTGCAGGTCTTCCTGACTGATGCTGTCGTACCGATCAATGACATCGAGAGACTTGAAGTCCAGATAGACGAGATAGTCTTGATTGGTTCAGATGCAAGTCCTACAGAACTTGTAATAAGCGACGAATCCACCGTTGTTAATCTCCTTGATCTCGTCGGAGAAGACATTGATCTTGGAACCGTTGAAGGAACCGGCACCTATGACCAGCTACGTTTCTATGTAGGCGACGTTGCAACTATCACCGTTTTGGGCGTGGAATACCCAATAGAAGTCGTAGCAGGTAAGTTAATATGCCCATTAGAAGGACTTGATATCTCAGAAACCGACGTTCTTCTACTTGATTTCGATCTCTCCAGATCTCTGATAGTTCAGGGACGCTGGGATCCAGAAAATGTCGACAATGTTCATATGACACCTGTTATCCACTCAAGACACGGTGATGACCTCTACGATGTCACTGGTATAATCACTACCCCCTCTGCCACACCATTCCTCGTAACACTAAACCCTGTTGATGATACGGAAGAAGCAACTGCTTTGTTGTCGATGCCAGGTGAAGATGAAGATGAAAACGAAGTCCTCGCAACATTCACTCACAAAGAGTGCACTAAGTGGGAAGAAGGCGAATTCAAGTTCAAGAAAGTAGAAGACGGAAAATACATGCTCTACGTATACGATTACTCCGTGTACTCTCAGGAAGACTTTGATGTTGCTGCAAGCACAACTGAAGCCATCTTTGTGTATCCGGAGATTATCGAAGTTAATGGCGAAGATATCGATCTCGGAGAAATTAACGCGGAATAATAGATAAGAGTTTTACCGGGCCCACCTCCGTTCGGTGGGCCCTTTTTAGGTGTTATACTTTTTAGGAGGGAGTGATAGCTGTTCGCATTATATCTATAGCATTAACAATATTGGCAGTATTATCAGGATCCTTGCTGGCAGCTTCAGGGTTGTTCGACCCTGAGTTTGAGTTCGGCGTGCTGAACACTATCCTGTCTTCCGAGAATATTGGCAACATCTCTCTTGAACTAATCTTTAAAGTACAGGAACTAACAGGCGAGAATGTTCTCGCTATCTATCCGCTTTCTTCCGAGAATCAGTTATGGAGAGTCATAACTCCAACAGCCTCCATAACGATTTCCGGGGATTCTGGAAAAATTATTACAATAGAGGAGAAAAATTGTGACCTTGATCTTGGTGCGCCTGCTGTTTCCCTTGAAGATGCCTTTGCCCTGGCGTATTTACAGACAGGTGTAGAACCAATTGCCGGTTTGCTCGTAAAAAAAGGCAAAGAACTCCGATGGGAGATATTTACCCGTGATGCTGTAATAACAATAGATTCTGAAATCCCTATGGTGCTCGATGTCATCACACCAAACGAAAGAATCAAAGAACTCAAAGTAATGATTGAAAAAGAAAAGAAACCAGAACCACCAATTGTAGTACCAAAACCAGATCACCCAACCAAACCGTCAGATGACCACGAAAAACCAAAACCCAAACCGCCCGGCGGGAAAAAGGACGGTAGGTGAGACCCGGTGAAAATACTGGTTGTTGAGGACAACAAAAAACTTGCAGAAAATATAAAAAAATATCTTGAACTCGAAGGTTTCATCGTTGACCTGGCATATGACGGAAACGAAGGTCTGGATCTCGCGCTTTCCTATAACTACGACTGTATAATACTGGACATAATCTTGCCCGGTATGTCAGGCATTGAAATTTGTCGTTTTTTGAGAGATGAAGAAAAGAGCCAGGTACCGATACTGATGCTCACGGCACTGGGCAGTGTGGAAAATCGGGTGGAAGGACTTAATGTCGGTGCTGATGATTACATGCCAAAACCCTTTGACCTTAGAGAACTTGTGGCAAGAGTCCGTGCACTCATCAGGAGAAATCAGGTTGTTCGTCAGGAAACTCTCAAATACGGCGACCTTGTAATGAACCTGCAAACCAGGGAAGTCAGCTGTAAAGGGGAACCTCTGAATCTCAGCAGTAAAGAATTTTCACTCCTTGAGCTTTTCATGCGTAATCCTGGTGTCGTATTTAGCAGAGAACAAATTCTTGATAAGTTATGGGAAAGCGGGTTCGAACCGCGCAGTAATATCGTTGACGTTTATGTGCTCTACCTGAGAAAAAAGCTCAAACCTTTTGGTTACGACGAAAAAATAGAGACAGTTCATAACATCGGGTATAGACTCAAGAAAGAAGATGATAAAACGTGACTTTAAAAGCAAAGATCTCTCTGCTGTACCTTATTGCGTACGGTTCATCTTTGCTTTTTTTAGCCGCCTTTCTCTACGCTATCGTATACGATCTGAAATATCGAGAAGTCGACAATAGATTGCTGGCTTTTTATGGAAATATCGTTAGAGCATATACAATAGGAAATGCACCCCGTACAGGGCTGTTAAATCTACCGGGTAGTGAAGACCTGGGATTTGAAATCTACAAGAACGATAGGCTAATTGCTTCTTTTCGCATTAAAGGTGGTTTATTCAAAAACGTGGAAGCCCCAGGTACTGGATTCGGTAATTACGGAAATTATCGCTACTATATCTCAGAAGAATCGGTCAACGGTGCTCAATACAAGTTCGTGGTTGCTCACAACCTGGCACCCATTAGGAATTTCCTCAAGAATCTCCTGATTGCGTTGATTGCAGGTTCCCTTTTTGTCGTGATATTGATAACACTTATAGGAATATTCATAACCAGAAAGCTACTCAATCCGATTGGAGAAATCGGAAAACAGCTTGAAGAGATCAGCCACACAGAAATAGACGGGAGAAGGGTGAATGTAAAAATCACCGGTTCAGAAATTGCGAGGCTTCAAAGCGAGGTTAACAAATCACTTAAAAGGCTTGAACTACTCATCAAAGACGCCAAAGCTTTGTCCGCTAAAATCGCACACGAATTGAGAACCCCTCTTTCAGTTCTAAAATCAACTCTCCAATTAGCCTTAGCCCGCAATGATTCAGTTGACTCCATGAAACGCTCACTCAAAGAAAGCCTCCGCGAATTAGATAACCTTATTCAAACCTCAAACGATCTATTACTAATCTCCAACATCGAAAAAGGGATCGTAAATAGGTTTAAACCTTTCGACCTTTCGCAGACAGTTCTGGATGTGATAGAAAATCAAATGGTCCTTAATCCCGATAAACAATTCCACATAAACGTTCCACCAGCTGTAACGTTCAACGGGGTAGAAACTCTGCTCGCACGTGCCGTTGCCAATCTCATAGAAAATGCCGTCAAATACTCCAGGGAAGGCACAATTGAAATAAAACTCAAATGCGATGACAAATCTATCATTATTGAAATTATTAATCCCGGTGAAGAGATTCCTCCTCAAGAGCTTGAAAGAATCTTCGAGAACTTCTACAGGAGAAAGAACGTGGATAAAATAGAAGGTTACGGGCTTGGCCTGTCGGTTGCCCGGGCTGTTGCAAAATTACACGGTGGCGATGTAATTTACAACTACAAAAATGGTCTAAACTGTTTTGCGATCTACCTTCCGAGAATCAGTTAAAAGCCGGTAAGCCCGGCTTCGCCGGGGGTGAACCTCGAAAAACAGCAGGGTCAAGAGATGGCGCCTTAGGTTTAGGCAACACCTATCCGGTTTCTCCCCGTTTCCTTCGGGAGTGCCTCACTAGTATTGCCGTACCCAGGTTTCCATCTCCTGCCACATCAAACCGTACGTGCGGTTTTCCCGCATACGGCTTTCCTGTCTGCTTCGTGCCAAGGGTTATGTGACCTATCGGTCTGGAAGTGCTTTCGGGATGTAATATCGTATTTCGTAGTCGTTGTATATTCCGGTGATTTTCTGTATCTCTTCCCTACTCCACCTTTTCCAGCCGAATCCTTCCCTGCCTCGGGACCTCATCATATGCCTTCTGAGTTTCATTTCCACTCTCTGTCTTACATATCCGAAGCATTTGGAGGAATGACCTATCCGGAAGTAGTTCAACCATCCTCTGAGTATTGGATTTACTTTTTCAACCACCTTTTCGACAGATTGTGACCGATTCTTTCGGAATTCGTGCTTCAGTTTTGTCAGCAATCTCCTTCTTGCCTTTCGGTTCGGTTTGTAATCGGGTCTCCATTTTCCATTCTTGCTTTTGACCCGTCTGAACTCAAACCCGAGAAAGGTGAAGCTTCCGCCTCTTGCCAGGTCAACAATTTTGCTTTTCTCTTCATTTACTTTAGACCTGCAATTTGTCGAATTCTTCCAGCAGTCTTTTGTGAACCTTTTCTGTCAGACTATTGTTAGTTGGATTGACTAAGACAACCAGGTCATCTGCATATCTGGCGTATGCTATTTTGTCTCCTGTTACTGTTTTGGCTTTTTCCAGCATTTTATCCACATCGTTGAGGTATATGTTGGCCAGCAGTGGCGAGATTACCCCGCCTTGAGGGATTCCTTTCTTTCCCGCCGTTTTGCAGATGAGCTTCAATAAATGCATGACCTTTGGATCGTTGACCCTCTTCGCTACTTTTTCGAAAAGTATATGGTGTCTCACGTTGTCGAAGAACTCACTGAGGTCTAAATCTATTACCGTTGTTTTGTTTTCAGTTATCGCCCTTGCCACCGCGTGTATGGCATCATGTGCTTTTCTTTTCGGTCTGAATCCAAAGGAACCTTCCTGGAAGTCTGCTTCGAAGATTGGTTCGAGGATGAGTGTCGACATCGATTATAAAATAGTAAAAACGTCGGTCAAAAATGAGCAAAAACATCGGTAAGAATTGAGTAGTAACATCTGAATATCTCAGATAGAAAAGGAGGTATTCAGATGTTAACGGAAAAGCAGGTCTTTGAAATCAGAATATTGTACAGAGAGGGGTTAAGCAAGCTAGCAATAGCCAGGCGCCTTGGCATTGCTCCCAACACCGTAAAGAAATATCTTGAAAAGGAGTGGTGTCAAATGGCAAAAAGAGGTTCGAAACTGGATCCTTTCAAGGATTACATCGAGAAAAGGCTCCAGGAGTATCCCGAACTTACAGCGACAGTGTTGTTTAAGGAATTGGTGGAGAGAGGTTATACCGGTAAACTGACAATACTCCGGATGTATGTGTCCTCAATAAGACCCAAGGGGAAACCTGAAATTGTTGTCAGATTCGAAACAGAACCTGGTAGACAATTTCAGGTTGATTGGGGAACGGGTACAACGGTTATTGCAGGCGAAAAGACGACCGTTAAGTTCTTCATTATGGTGTTGAGCTATTCACGGATGCTGTACGCGGAGATAGTACCAGATGAAAAGCTTGAGACCTTGATCCAAGCTCATCTGCATGCCTTTGAGTACTTTGGTGGTTATCCCTCAGAAGGTCTGTACGACAACATGAAAACCGTTGTAAAGAAGCTTCAGAAACAGAAGGAATACAACGCCAGATTCATGGATTTTGCAAACTTCTACGGCTTTAAAGTGATTACTCACAGGCCATATAATCCAAAAGCCAAAGGAAAGGTCGAGAGGTTGGTTCCTTACGTAAGGGAGAATATTCTTTACGGCCAGAGTTATTCGAGCCTAACGGAATTGAAGAACGTATTAAGAGATTGGTTAGCAATAGCAAACCAGCGACTCCATTCCGAATTAAAAGAAACCCCTCTCGAAAGATTCGAGAGGGAAAAGAATCACCTAAACAAACTAAGTAAATCGTATCCGATTCGCAGATTAAATACAAGACTCGTAAGAGACAAAGGCCAGATAGTCTACAAAGAAAGGGCATACCATGTTGGTAAAAAATACACAGGGGAAAGAGTCAATCTCCAGGTGGAAGGTTCACTACTGAAGATATACGATGGCGATGAACTCATTACAGTACATCCCTTGAAAGACCAGGTAGAAAAAAGGTCTTTGAGAGAATACCAGGCTCTTGTGGGTGATGCGGTATGAGCTACGAAAACGTACACAGCCTGTTGAAAGAACTGAAACTGGAAGGAATCTCCAGGGTACTGGATTCTTCTCTTCAAAACTGGAGTAAAGGGGATAAAGACGTTCTCGAATTGATTGAAGAACTACTAATAGCCCAGAAGAAAGAAAACGAGAACAAGAAATACATAACGGCTCTCAGATACAGCGGATTACCTTTCCACAAAACCCTGGAAGAATTCGATTTCAGTTTCCAACCCAGTATAGACAGAAAACAGATAATGGAATTGAAGACCCTGAGATTCATGTACGAAAAAGAGAACGTGGTATTCCTTGGACCTCCTGGAGTAGGGAAAACACACCTGGCGGTAGGTCTTGGAATGGAAGCCCTAAGGGAAGGAAAGAAAATATACTTTGTTAACGCAATAACATTGGTGGATCGATTAAAGAAAGCTTTTATTGAAAGACATCTGGAAAAAACCATTAGATTCTACAAATCCCTTGACCTCCTAATAATAGACGAACTGGGATACCTGCCACTGGATACAGAAGGAGCGAAGCTATTCTTTGAACTAGTAAGCCAGAAATACGAACAAGGAAGCATAATCCTGACATCCAACAGAAGCTTTACCGAATGGGACAAGATATTCGAAGACGAAGTATTAGCAACAGCGGTATTAGATAGACTCTTACATCATTGTACAATTGTCAACATTCGTGGAAAAAGCTACAGACTGAAAGAAAAACAGAAAACGGGGCTTGTTGGTATACAGACGACGATTGATAGAAGTGACAAACTACGCAAATCTGATCGATGAAACTACGCAATTTTGTTCGATGTTTTTATGCTTTTTTGGTCGATGTTGACAATGAGTTTTAATGCTCCCTGTACTATCCGGTCTCTAATCGCAGGTATCCTCAATATCCTTTCTTTTCCGTTGCCTTTTGGAATTCTAACTTCTCGGTATTTCAACGGAAAATAATTTCCATTGAGGAGTTCCCCTCTTAACCCTTGAAGATATTCTTCTACTCCAAGTTCTTCTATCTCTTCAAAGGTCATTCCATCCACGCCTGGCGCTCCGTTGTTTCTTTTAGCCATTTTGTACGCCTGTTTGAGGGTTTCCATTTTGCATACATGAACGTACAAACCCCAGAAACGCCAGTCCGGTTCAGCCTTCGCCTTGGCATATATCCTCTGCCTCAATTCCTGCAGGGTGATAGGCGTTTTCCTCATTTTCGCCTCTGCCTCCTTTTTGTTAGAGAAACTACAAACAGCAGGGTTCCTTCGCTCTAGAGGCATTACCCTCCTTCATCGCTACTACGAACCCATCCGCCACCCTCTCATCTTTCAGCCAATTTCCCATTCTGGTTATATGGCCTACCTTTCTCAAGGGATTTCTCCCAGGGATGAGGAGGGCTTCTCCAGTTGCATTGTGCACCCTTGTATTCGTGCCGTCGCTATCACCCCGCCAGAATGAATCCACGTTTCATCCAGTTTTCGTGAATTCATGTTGCCTTCATCCCTGTACCATGGATTCGGCTTCCGGGAATAAGGGTTTCGAGGCTACCTGTGCGTTCACTTTCGTTACGGCCCGGATACTCCCTCACCATCCTTCCGATGGCTTTGTCGTCAGGCTTCAAGAGTTCAGTTTCCTTCCCCCTTGCTGACCAAGCTACAAGGTTCTGGCTTTTGCCTTGGTGGGTTTATCTCCCACTGAATGCACTTGCCTTTTCTGGACACACGGTACTGCCCTTTTTTTGAGGGATAAGCCTGACCCCATAAGGAGCGCTGATTCCTTCGGGTAGAAAAAAGCTTTGGTTGCTGGTTGCCAGTTGATAGTTGTTAGTCTGTAATTCTTGGATTTTCTACCCCCAAACCCACTCTTCAATATCCTGCTTCGCTCTTTGCTCTTACTACCTCGGGAAGGGCTTGGTTTTTTCCTAGATCGCGGTCTTCGAATATCCTACTGCTAAGATTTTTTCGGGTAACTCGAAATCCGTAATGCCTCAAAAATAAATCTACTTGAAATAGGATGGACGCCTCAAAATAGAATCTACTTGAAATTGAGAGGGACATAGTTGAGGATCCCTCCTTTCGATTTATCAATCTGGATGTTCACTAATTGTTCTTGGAAATGAGTTATTATACTCTTGAGTTTGTAAATGTCTAGGGCTTCGTGTTGTTTGCGAAGCCTGTCTTTTGTATTTTGGTCAACCCAGGGTGATTGCATGATCCTTTCGTATGGTGTAGTAGGGCGGTCGTATTTCTTGCTTACCTTGTTTCCTTTTCTAATTTTCTCAATGATTTTCTGATTTGGCTGAAAATGATTATTGTACAGATTCAGAGACGCATACAACTCCTTTAGTATTTGGAATTCTTCCTCTGTGTCGTATCTGTAATATCCAACGGCTCTTCTTACAACAGACCAGTTCTTTTGTTCGACATGACAATTATCATTCTTGTTGTAACTCCGGGTTCTGGTGAATAGAAGCCCTTCATCTTCACAATAACGGTATATGTGTCTATTAATAAATTCTGATCCGTTATCTGAGTGAATACCTAATAAAGTGAAGGGAAGCGTTTTCCTCAACTGAATTATAGCTTTTAATGTCCAAATTTGCGCTTTGTTTCTTATTGGTGCCACTACACTCCAACCACTTGCTACATCTACCATGTTGAGGCTGTAGCAAAAATCACCACTTACACTCCCGCCATCATGCCCAACGAGGTCAATCTCAACAAAGCCTGGTCTTGTATCGTCCCACTCGTAATGTGTTTTTATTCGTATGTGCTTTTTCAGAAGTGTTCCGGGTTTTGTATGAGATCGTCCTTTGAGTTCCATCTTTTTCCTCTCGCTGGATAACAATCTATCGATAGTGGAAGCACTTATATTAAGAAGCTTCCTCTTTGTTTCTTCAGTCAATGTTAGATGCCCATTACGAACAAGATTATCTATTACTTCGTCCATCACTGCTTCGAGCCTTTTACCACATGGAAAATCCATTATCTCCCATATCTTCACGAGTTTCACGAAGACTTTGTGATCATATTTTTTCTTTCGACCCTTTTTCTGGCTGGGTGAGGTTGTCTTTCGCTTTTTTGAAGCTCCTCGTAGTAAAAACGATGCATAACTACGATTATATTTGGTAACTCGGGTGAACTCTTCTAGAATTTCGGATTTTTCCTTTTTGCGAGCTTTCCTGTACCTTTTTGAATAATCTTCCACCACATTTTTCATATCTAACCTCTTCATCTTCTCGCCTACCTTCCCGGGTATTCGAGAAGATTATCCCTCTTTTTTGAGTAGATTTATTTTTGACGCAACGTTCCCTTTTCGAGTAGATTTTTTTTGAAGCAATTCGAAATCTTGACTTTGTACATCACATTTTGCTATACTAAGAGCAGTGGTAGAGACCAAAGAGAAAACCACCGCACTAATTTGTTGCGGTGGTTTTTCTTTTAACTGATATACCAAAACGTTGATATCTTGTTTTTTTGGAGTAGCAAAAACATCTATAAATCTGTTAATATATTTTGTTCTTGAGTGGGGCGTCTTTCGTGCGCCTAATTTTGGGGGAGGTGTTTGTATGAGAAAGTTTTTTCTGATTGTATTGTTGGTAGCCCTTTTAGCAACTCTTGGGCTTGCCAAGGTAAAAATCCAGTTCTGGCATGCAATGGGAGGCTGGAGGATAGCGCTCCTCCAGGAAATGGCAGAAGAATTCATGGCTCAAAATCCAGACATCGAAGTTGAAGTACAGTATACAGGGGGTTACGGTGATACAATCAACAAGCTGAATGTCGCCGTGCAGTCGAACACAGCACCACATGTCGTTCAGGGTTATGATATCGCTACACAAATGCTCATCGATGGACAGATTGCTGTCCCGATGCAGGACCTTATAGACAAGGATCCTGACTTCGATATCAACACTTTCTTACCACAGGTACTTAACTACTATAAAGTAAATGGAAAACTCTATTGTATGCCATTTAATTCTTCGAACCCCATTCTCTACTATAATAAAACCCTCTTTAAAAAAGCTGGGCTAGATCCAAACAAACCTCCAAGAACCTTCGAAGAACTGATTGAATACGCCAAGAAATTAACTATTAGGGATGAAAAAGGAAACATAATCCAGGCTGGGATCACATGGAACCTCCACAGTTGGTTCTTTGAACAATTTATGGCTGTTCAGAATGCTCCACTTGTTGATAACAACAATGGTAGAACCGGAAGGCCCACGAAGGCTGTTTTTAATTCTGAAGCAGGTTTAAGGTTCTTTAAGTTGTGGTATGATCTGACGAAGAATGGATACATGATCAATACGAAGGTTCACGATTGGACCGGCGCCAGGAATCTCTTCATATCACAGAAAGTTGCCATGTTGATAAGTTCCACTTCTGACGTTAGGTTGATGGTAGATTCCTCAAAGGAAAATGGTTTCGAACTTGGTACTGCTTTCCTCCCGAGACCAAAAGATGCCGAATCAGGTGGTGTAGCCATAGGTGGAGGGAGCCTATGGATCATTGCTGGACATCCCAAAGAAGAAATTGACGCTGCCTGGCGTTTTGTCAAGTTCATGGCTGAACCGGAACAACAAATAAAATGGCACAAAGGTACCGGTTACTTCCCGGTTCGGAAAGACGCTATAGAGACTTTATTAGCCAGCGGATACTACAGTGAAAATCCTCACAATCTCACCGCAATCCTGCAACTTCTCCTTTCGACTCAAAATTACAACACAAATGGTGCTATAATCGGTGCTTTTGCTGAAGTTAGATCAATTGTAGAGAACTATGTACAGAAGATGCTCAACGGTGATATGACACCTGAAGAGGCATTGGCGGCTGCAGAAAGGGAAGCTACTAAAGCAATAAGAGAATACGAAGGTTATTGATAAAATTTGATTTAGTCCGTTCGGGGCGGATATATCCGCCCCGATTATAGTTCTATTTCAAATTTTTGTGTGTCGTATTGGGGGTGCAAAGATGCGGAGATGGGTACCATACCTCCTTCTCATTCCTACATTTTTGATCATCGTGCTATTTATTTATATACCAGCCGGATATTCTTTGAAAAATAGCTTTTACAAAGTTCTTCCATTTGGTAGAGGGATGCGCTACGTTGGATGGAGGAACTTTCAAAGGCTTTTTGAAAATCCGGATTATATACATTCGGTTGTTTTTACGCTGATCTATGTAGTTGTTTCCGTCACGATTACTATTTTCCTTGCATTCATAATCGCTTTATTGTTGAGTCAAAAGCTACCTGGAACAAGAGTTTATAGAACTCTTCTTTTTGCACCTTATGCGATTTCCCCAGCTATCGCAGGAACCTTATGGACATTTTTACTGAATCCTGTTGTGGGACATGTGAGCTACTTTTTCCAAAAGGTTTTCGGACTTCAAGTCGAGTGGTTGACCACCAAGCCTTATGCTTTCTATGCTTTGATATTTGCAACAGTATGGAAAATGCTTCCTTTTGATATGCTTTTCTACATCGCAAGTATCCAAGATGTGCCCGGAGAATTACTTGAGTCTGCCACTCTTGATGGAGCCAAAACCATGACCAGAGTATGGAAAATTATTTTTCCTTTAGTTTCCCCGATAACCTTTTACCTCGTAATAATGAATGTTGTGACGACGATGTTTTCGTCTTTTGCGATAATCGATGTCATGACGAAGGGGGGACCCGGAAATTACACAACAAATATGATTTACAGGTTATACCTTGATGCTTTTTACTTTCAGAAAGCCGGAGTTGCTTCCGCACAAAGCATCATTTTGATGGCGATAATGATAGTGGTTACCATAGTATATTTTACTTTTGGCGAACGCCGTGTCCATTATCAATGAGGTGAGGCCTATGAGGATCTCTTCTAGAAAACGAATGAACACGATTTTAAGTGAGACTGTTCTTATAATAGTATCCTTTATCTTTATATTGCCTTTAATATTGGCAGTGATCATGAGTATACAACCGCCTCAGAGTGTTTTTTCATTTCCACCCAAATTCTATCCCACGGGGTTTCACTGGCAAAATTATGTTGATGCTTTCAAAACGGTTCCGTTTGGAAGGTTACTTTTAAACAGTACATTGGTTGCTATTATGATCACGGTTGGAAAATTAATTACAGGAACGCTGGCAGGCTATGCTTTTAGTAGTTTCAAATTCTTTGGAAAAAACTTTGCCTTCGCATTTCTTTTTGCCACACTGTTTTTACCTGCTGAAACGCTCATGATTGTTCCTCTCTTCTCTATAATGAAAAAATTTGGTTGGGTGAATACTTATTGGGCTTTAACAATACCTTTTATGGCAAGCGCAACCAACACTTTTTTGATGCGACAGCATTTTTTAACAATCCCCAAAGAACTCGAGGATTCTGCGAAGATAGACGGCGCTGGACCAATGACGTATTTTGTGAAGATTCTGCTCCCGCTTTCCAAATCAATGATAGGTGGAGCTGCTATTATAAATTTTGTATATGCTTGGAATTTGTATTTATGGCCATTGATAGTTACTATGGAAGATAGAATGAAGACCGTTCAAATTGGCGTAAAGATGCTAATAGACGCCGAAGGCGCCAACAACTGGGGAATTATCATGGCTGGAACGGTTAGTGCGGTGTTTCCGACACTTCTTATGTTTTTCCTATTACAGAGTGTCTTTGTGAAGAGTCTCGTAAGATCTGGAATCAAGGGTTAATCCTTGTCTCATTATTGGGGGTCAGACCGGATGCTTTTTCGTACAACCCACAACCGACAACGATGATGAGCGAAGCGAGAAGTAACATCATTGTCGAAGGCAATCCTAGCATCGGTCAGCTCTACTGGATTCCAACATCGCAATTATCAATTATCCCGTTTCCATAGGTTATCGATATGTATAAGAACCTTACTGCAAGAATATCCGAGCACATCTTCCAGTTGGTCGCTCTTTAGACCAACTATTTTTTTTGCTTCTGCGGATGAGAAATTTATAATTCCTTTTCCGAGGAACGTACCATCATCTAATCTGATTTCTACAACATCCCCGGCTTGAAAGTCCCCTTCTATGTGAACAACACCAACGGGAAGGAGGCTGCGGTTGTTTTCGATTGCTATTTTTGCTCCTTCATTGATGAAGATACTGCCTTTTGGTTTTGAAAGGAATCCAATCCACGCTTTTTTGGCTTTTATAGGCCCAACCCTTTCGAATACGGTTCCAGTTTGGCCGGTGAGGACGAATTGTGCAATATTTTCTAGTTTTTTCCCATTACAAATAGAAGTTTGTATCCCCGCTGCGGCTGCAGCTCTGGCTGCACGGATTTTGGAAGTGATTCCCCCAGATCCCCAGCGTGAAGAGGCGTTTTTGGCAATCGCCATGTTTGTAGTATCCTCACGGTAAAAAGGTATTACTTTCCCATTTTGGTCTATAACTCCATCTACGGAGGTCATCAATAAGAGATAATCGGCATTCCATCCAATTGCAAACATTGAGGCAAGAACATCGTTATCCCCGAACATGATTTCCTCGGTTGCCACAGAGTCGTTCTCATTTACTATGGGCAGAATTCCCATTTCTGTGAGACCGATTAACGTGTTGCGAAGATTCAAAAAACGTTTGCGATGACTGAAGTCTTCGCGTGTAAGCAGGATTTGGGCTACTTTGATCCCGTAAAAGCTCATAGCACTTTCATAGAGTTTCATAAGCTGCACCTGTCCAACAGCGCACAAGGCTTGCTTCATGTAGAGATCCGCTTCCTGTGCATTGCTCTTGTTGAGATACCCATACCCTGCGGCACGTGCACCTGAAGACACTAGAACTACCTGATGTCCTTCAGACATTAAATTACCGATTTCACGACAGAGTTCTACTATATATCGTTTATCTAGCTGACCGTCTTGTTGCACTAACAGGTTGCTACCAACTTTTATGGTTATCTTTGCCATAATTATCTCCTCACGTTGTAATCACCAAGAATCACGTATTTATAAGTGGTCAAGCCTTCGAGTCCTACAGGCCCTCTTGCGTGGAGTCTCTGCGTACTGATTCCGATTTCACCGCCGAAGCCAAACTGCCCACCGTCAGTGAATCTGGTGGATGCGTTCACGTAAACCGCAGCGGCATCGATATTCTCAACGAATTTTTTTGCGTTGAAATAGTTCTCCGTAAGGATCGCCTCAGAGTGACCGCTTGAATATTTCTGTATATGGGCTATCGCTTCATCCAGTGAATTGACCACGCGAACGGCCAAAATGAGGTCGAGAAATTCGGTTTCCCAATCAGAATCGGTTGCGGGTTTAACTTTTATAAATTTCTGTGTCTGGCTACATCCCCTAATTTCGACACCTTTCTTTGAAAGGCGATCTGCCATCATAGGGAGGAAGGCTGCTGCAATACTTTGGTGCACCAGAAGTGTCTCAACAGCATTGCAAGTTCCCGGGCGCTGGGTTTTTGCATTGTCCACAATTTCTAAGGCTTTTTCAAGATCCGCAGAATCGTCTACGAATATGTGGCAGTTACCAACACCCGTTTCAAGTACCGGTATGGAGGAATTTTCAACGACGTATTGAATCAACCTGTTACTACCGCGGGGAACGATAAGCGAAAGATACTCCCGAAGTTTCAACATCTGTTCTACCAGTTTTCTGTCTGTGCTTTCAACAATTTCAATTGATTCCACGGGAAGAGAACTGCGAGAAAGTCCCTCTTTGATCGCTTTTACGATAGCCATATTGGAGTGAAATGCGTCCGAGCCACCACGCAAAAGGATTGAATTACCTGTTTTTAGGGCCAGGATAGAAGCTTCTACGGTAACATTTGGCCTGGATTCATATATTATTCCAATCGCCCCGATGGGAACCCTGACCTTACTTATACGTAAACCATCACTTTGCACCCAGGAAGCGATAACCTCACCTACGGGATCTTTAAGACCTGCAACACGGTGACATGATTGAATCATGTCATCGATTCGTTTTTGATTCAAAGCGAGACGGTCAATTAAGGAATCTCTGATTCCCTTATCTCGTGCTTCCTTTACGTCCATTTTGTTGGCTTTAAGAATGGCATCTTCCTTTCTTTTGAGCGCAGCCCCAATCTGAAGTAACGCTTCATTCTTCTGGACGGTTGAAACGGATTGAAGTTTTATGCTGGCTTTTTTCACCGAACGTGCTTTTTGGATTAATTCTTCCATTTTTTCATCCCCCTTTATCCCATTCTCGGGATTTATCAACTGTTTAATCAATACGAGATCTTGGAATTTTTTGAATTTTACAGTTTTTTTATGAAATTGCGGTTAGAAGCAATTTAAGGAGAAGCGATATTCAAGATTCGAGAACGGCTAACACCGTTGATGTTTGGGTTTGTTTACGGTAATTATGCTGGGAGCGCCTGCTAAAAGAGCGAGATTGGATGTTAGGTACTAGAGAATTGAAAAACCGATAACCGAGAACCATTATTGTAGGGGCATAGCATGCTGTGCCCTGTAATAGGTTTTTATAAAGGGCAGAACATGTTCTACCCCTATGATAAAAAATAGCAACATTGTCGAAGGCAATTCCAGTATCCGGAACGAAGTTCCGCATTTCAATTATCTACCACCATAAAACAACTCCAATCAGTAATCGTAAAACCGAGCCTTTCATAAAGATGCATTGCAGGATTCTTAACCGCCACTGATAATATCGCCCTAGAAAAGCCCTTGGTTTTTCCACGCCTGAGGACCTCTCTCATCAAAGAGGTTGCAATCCCCTGCCTTCTGAATTTTTCGAACACAAGAAGATCTGCTATCAAGAAAGCCCCGTTCGTTGATGGGCCGTCCATCTTGGCGCAGGTCACAAATCCTTTTAATGGGGTTCCTATTTTAATGGACAGTTCCGGAAGCCAATGCCCGAATTTTTCATTTATCATGAGATCTTCGAACATGCGTAACAGCTGATCTCTCATCTTTATGCCAAAAGCTTTCTTATCAACTGGAGAAAACGCATCGTAGATTTTATCAATGTTTTCTACAATATCTTCAAAGGTTAAAGCCTCAACCTTTTCATTTTCAGGGTAAGGGCCAAACTTATCGATCTCTAACTCCATCTGGACCCTTTTAATTACCTCAAAATGGGGCCCGTTGATTTCTTTGTCTACCCTTCCTATGTTCAAAACAATAGTTTTATCAGGAAAGGTCCTTTTTAGAAGTTCCGCCAATTTGTCCAGATAATTAGAAAAAACCTCTTTGTGTATTTTCTCATCCATAACAAGCCTGGCAGTGAAAAGTTCTGGTTCTGTTCTGAAATTAATAAGTCTGGCAGTGATTTTTCCGCTTTCAGTAATTTCGAAAATCTTCATGTTTTTCCTGATCAGTTTCATCCCTCAGCACCTCTTTCACAACAACAAAAATTTCTTCTTTACCCATCAATATAATACCACCATCTTTGGAATTTATCCGATCACCTCGAATAAATTTGTTGGATATTCCATAAAATTTTAAAGTGCACTATAATTTTTTGTACATGACCATTCTCCCCTCATAAACACAACTCGGCTATTAAAGCCACTTTTATTCAATACCAATTAGTATGTCCATTCCTCTCTCAAAAAAATTTGGAAGCCAATCATAAAATTTATAATGTTATGCTTGACATTTTTAATTATTGATGGTATATTATTGATGTCAAAGATAAAAATCCTCACATAGGAGGGATAAAAATGAAAAAGAGAATCGTTGAAAGAAAGATTGAAAGACAGATCGAGGAAAGAAAGATCGAAGCATTACAGAGGTTGTATTCCGAGCCCCGTGCATTCTGAAAGCGGGCAGGCAGAAAGGGGGAGCACAACTATGGACAAGGAAAAAAAGATTCATTACAAAGAAATAGACAACCAATTAGAAAAGATAAAGATTGAAGTTTTAAGGCGTCTGTACGTTCAAAGCTAAAAGGCCAAATATAAAAAAGCACCGAGGAATAGGACATCCTCGGTGCTTTTTTATCAAGATTAAATCCTTCTGACTGAATGGGTGTGTCACATATTTTGTGTAAACCCCAAACTCCGGAAAAGATCAGACATAGGATTTCACCCAATCAAATTCTATCATCAAAGTGGCAAGGATTTTATCCCATTCATTTATTCTTCTGGTCCTTTCTTTGGTTATATTAATGCCAGTTTCATGAGTATCATGTCAGGATGAGTCAACAATTCATTTCATTCCAATCCTTCACTTTAATCTTCAATCAACAAAATTAAAGCAGCGCTTTTTATTCTCCCCTTGCGTAAGAAATAATAATTTAGTTACCTGAAAGTTTGCTTTGTATAAAGTCAAATAATAAATATATTTATTTCTTTCA
The DNA here is from genome assembly GCF_000023325.1 of Kosmotoga olearia TBF 19.5.1. Taxonomy (NCBI): domain Bacteria; kingdom Thermotogati; phylum Thermotogota; class Thermotogae; order Kosmotogales; family Kosmotogaceae; genus Kosmotoga; species Kosmotoga olearia. The sequence continues at coordinate 1,508,937 of NC_012785.1, read as the reverse complement.
GGTTAAATGTGGCAATTTCAAAATAATTCGCAGAAAAATTCAAACATCATGTTACAAACTCTTAAGTACTATCATCACAGAAAACGTTAAAGGCCTCTGGAAATATTTCTTTACGAATTACAACTGTTGTTTGGAACTGTTAACAATTCTTGACAGTTTATACAAATTCGAGTGTATAAAAATCTTTGTCAAATATTTGCATATTGATAAAATACAAACATACTCGAAGGGAGGTGTAAGTTATGAAAAAGCTTTTGATCACATTTTCTGTTCTTCTTTTGATCACATATGCTTTTTCTCTCAGTTTTCACGGACTTGCAGGAAGCGAGTTTGGTGGTTTGAACAGGCAGTTCATAGGAGCTGGCGTAGGCCTTGGTAACGGTCTACTGAGACTCGAAGTAAATGCATTTCTCCCGGTATCTTCATTATCGGATGTACCGGATCTTGACTGGAAAGAGATCAGCGTTTTAGAAATTGATCCAATGTTACTTTTAAACATTAGATTAGCCAAAGGCCTTGCAATTTACCTTGGAGGCGGTCCCATCATACTCGCAGATATAAAGGCTCCTGCTTTCATAATTTACTCAGACAGGATTTTCCACGTAAAAGGTGGAGCAAGTTTAATGTTAGGTAGCATACGCATTTTCGCTGAAGCAATGACCTCAATAGGCCTTATCGGTGGTCCTATAGGTTTTGGTTGGTCCGGCATTTACAGCATCCACGTTGGTGCCGGACTGGTGTTCTGAGGAGGTGATGGGAATGAAAACGAGAACAAAACTGGCTTTAATAATACTGGGAGTCATAATTCTTGCAGCCTGTGGCATCGTTCCAACGCTTCCTGGCCTTATTCCGCCAGATCCATTTGGGGTATCAAAACCTGATTTTTGGGGTGACGAAGTTCCAATTTATGGAAGTGTTGATAAAGCACCTATTTTAACACCTATTGATCTGCCTCTTGCGGTTAAAATCCGTGTCAGCATACCTGGATACGCAGAAGGATTAACTCCAGATAATTTCCTCGTTTTTGAAGACGATCGGGCTCAAGGATTCGCTCTGGTTAAGGAAGCTGAAGAAAGAAGAGGCGCCGACATTGTCTTTATTGTCGATGTAACAGGAAGTATGGGCACAGAAATAGCTGGTGTAAAGAACAGCATGGTTAACTTCATTCAGGCCCTTGAGGCTGGAGGTCTCGATGTAAGGGTTGGTATCGTTCCTTACGGTGATTACGCACCAGCAAGAGCCGATACTTCGGATAATATAGGTTTTGACCCGGCATTTCTAAATCTGTCGGATCCTACCGTAGCAGAGGGTTACGCTAATGGCCTCGGTGTTGGTTATGGAGCTGATGGCCCTGAAAATGCCTATGGAGCCATAATGTACGCATGGAACAATATGGCCTGGCGAAGAGGAACTCAGAGGATTTTCATCCTTATTACCGATGCTTTTAGTCATTATACTGGTGATATCGCTGATGGTCTCGAATGGCCGAGTGGTTGGGGCCCCTCAAACGACTTCGACCCAAAATACACAAAAGATGAAGTTATAAATGCCCTTTATGGCTTTGCTACCCTTCACATCGTCGCATCTACCGGCGGGTACTACAATACCACTGATACTGATTTCTCTCACCCCGGCGATCCCAGAGAAATCGCGCTTTTAACCGGTGGTTTGATCATTTATCAGGATCCTTACGGAGAACCCGATCTGTCCGCCATCGGAATCACTGAATATATAGCCTCTTCGTGGCTTATCATCTTTGAAAGCGATTCACCAGCCACTACTCATAATGTAGATGTTTACTTTGAAGGACCCGATGGTAAACGTGGAGAACTTCACCTGGCGGGAGTAACTTACTGATATAATAGACATGGAATAAAAAACCGGGCTTTAGAGCCCGGTTTTTTATTTTCTCCTAACGCTTAAATACCAAGTAAAAAAGATCGCTAAAAGATACACACCAAGGGCAAGAAGAGTATAGAAGAAATATGTTGGATTATTCGTCTTTATCCCGATAATCGGAATATTAATGATCACCAACAATGGAATCCCGAAAATCAAGGCCACCCCGCTGCCAAGAACCATATTTTCAGCCGCACCGCTTTCAAAGTTTGGGTCTATCTCCCTGAGAAGTGCCATACCCGTAGATATTGTACCGGTTTCCATTCCAAAAAGCGCGAGGGTGTTTTCCAGTACCGATTCCCTGTACGTTCTTTTACTGAACCAGATTGTGTAAAAAACAGTAAGAACCCCTCCAATGGTGGTTATCAGAAGAATTGGAACAAAATTCTCTTTCACCATTTTAAGCGGTATGGCTGCAATCGATGCAGCAACCATATAGTCGAACACCGCACCGGCAATTCTTTGAAGAAGAAAGTCATTCAGATACTGTGTTGTGTATTTCTCATCTCTTCTTAGAAAATCGTAGACTTTCCTGAATAAAAACGCGAACAGCACGCCCACGACAAAGTGTAATCCCCAGAGAACCCGGGCAAACGTCTCGCCATAAGAGTTGCCGCCGATACCAAGAACTGCTGTTATCCATTTTATAAAACCAAAGGTAACCAGGTAAACGATACCAATTGCCAGTAACTGAATAGTCATACCGTCTATGTCCGAAAACTCGTAATCCCTTACTGTTGAAACAACACTTTTTTTGATAAACTTTTTTTCAGATACGAGCTTGCTCTTTTTCTTAAAGAAAACAATGATATTCAAAAGAAATATTCCTCCGATGGTAGCCCAGAGAAATCCTATGGTAGCCATCACAAGCCCTATTGCCCCACCCGAACGAAAACCAAGTGCTTCCCATTGTGACCCTATCGAAAAGGCCTGGCCGGGTCCCTGGTCAAATGCAAGAGGCAACAAAAGCCCCATTAACGGGAATACATCCTTTGTAATAAGATAATAGAGAAATAGACTTACAGCAAAGCCAGCGATAGCTTGAATCGTCAAAGACATCGTAATTATCAACCCGGTATTGAACCCGGTTTTGGAAAGTTTTGAATTACTTTTCTTCAAGGCAACTGCTATAAAACCTATTGCGAGCATATGGTATATCATGAACCCAAGATTATCGCTATTGAAGTTGAAAATCCCAAGAACATCAGGGCCAAACAACACCGCTAAAAAGCCAGCGATGATTGAATTTGGAATGAGTAATTTTCTCATTCCCGGAATGCTCCGTTTAATGACAGCAGAAAGACCAAGAAGAAAAGAAAGATACATGAAATCCATAACAAGATCCCAGCTTCCATCCATGCTTTGTTACCCCCCTATCAGGTGCAACCTCAAATTGATTTATACAGATTGATCTTTCCCGGTTTCGTGATACCATGAACCTATACTATTATAATAATGTCCTTAACATTTAAAAAGCACTCTTACTCAGGTTTTTGAAAAGTTCTCTCAAGTTATGCAAATAACTGTTATAATGAGTGCGGAGCAAAACTCCGGAGGCTGGGAATCAGCTTCGCTGACTGATGCTTGGAATGGCTACGCCATTGACGCTTGCGAGGCTGTTAGCTGGTAAGCACGCTTCGCGTGGGTAAGCACAACTACGCTGGGGGTAAGCCCGGTTATGCCAGGGGTAAGCACTCCTTTGGAGTGGGGAAAAACAAGAGGCTTGCAGACGCTGTGCGTGACTTCGTCACGGCTGTGCGCCTTCGGCGGATAAAAGCCGAGACTCTTGTGTTTTTCGTACAACCAACAACGTACAATTGCCGCGCAGCGGCTTTCTCGGATTCTCGGATCTCGATTTCCGGCTCTTGGTTCTCGATCATAGCGAAAAATAGGAGGAAATGTATGCGTTTTGTACCATTAGGTGGTGGAAAAGAAATAGGAGCAAACAGTTATCTGTTGCAGGTTGATGGAAAGAATATCCTGATAGATTGCGGTCGGCACCCGATTAAAGAGGGTTACGAATCGTTACCAGCTATCGATGAAATAGACAAGCTCGATTATGTTTTCATATCTCACTCTCACTACGATCATCTTTCATCATTACCACATCTTGTGAAATTTTTTCCAAATGTTCGTGTTTTAACCTCAAGAGAAAACAAAAAGCTTTCGGTAAGGATTCTCCGCAATTCAGTAGAGGTAATGAAGAAGAAAAACGAAAAAGATGGCGAGCCGATACTTTACAACCATTCAGATGTGAAGAAAGCTAAAAAGAGAATGATAGGAGTGGAATATTACGAACCATTCAAGATTTCTAAAAAGCTGTTCGTAACCTTTTATCCAGCCGGGCATGTAATGGGGGCCAGTTCTATATTGCTCGAATATAAAGGAAAGAAGATTTTCTATACAGGTGACATCTCTCTTTCTGACCAATTAACAATTCCTTCTGCTGTTTTGCCCGACAAAGTCGACGTTTTAATCTCTGAAGGGACCTATGGACTTAAGGAAGAAGCGACCGACACACGGCATTCTGAAATACGTCGGCTGGAGCTCTCAATAAAAAAAGTTCTAAAAAACAAAGGCCGCGTACTCTTGCCAGTTTTTGCACTTGGGAGAGGCCAGGAAGTTCTTTACATGATCCTAAAAATGCTGGATGAAGAAAAGATCCCGGATGTTCCAGTTTATACAAACGGCATGGTTTCCATCATAACAAACCTCTACCTTCAGGAATACGCCGGCATGCCACCGGAAAAGAAAAAGTGGTTTAATAATGCCATCTTAAGAAGGGTCCGAACCGTTCCAAAAAATTACAAAACACTTCTATACGACAAAAGACCCATGATACTCATTCTCAGCTCAGGAATGCTCATAGAAGATACTTTATCTTATTTATTCGCAAAGGAAATCCTTCAAGACAACCTGAGCGCTATCTTTTTCATGGGCTACCAGAGCCCGGAATCCATTGGTTACTCCATACTTGAAGCCGCCAGAAGCAGAGAAGAAGAAATTTCATATGGTGAGGAAAGGATTCAGCTCAGATGTACAGTTAAAAAATTCAACTTTTCTGGCCACGCTAGCTACGAAGAACTGATTTCACTTCCCAGAGAACTCCAACCTTCAAAACTTGTATACGTACACGGAGATGAAGAGGCACTTTTGAACCTTTCAAAAGAGCTGGAATATGAATTTGACATATCCGTGCCATCGAACCTCGAAACGGTACTTCTTTAGTGGATACAAAGCTCTAAGGATCTTGACAACCTTTTTTGTAGGTGTTATGATAATAAACGGCGCCGGGGTGGCGGAATTGGCAGACGCAACGGACTTAAAATCCGTTGGAGCGAAGGCTCCGTGTGGGTTCGACTCCCATCCCCGGCACCACTGGGAGAGAATGATGCCAATGGCCTTTGTAATATAGATATGCGGTGCGGGGTGGAGCAGTCAGGCAGCTCGTTGGGCTCATAACCCAAAGGTCGCAGGTTCAAATCCTGCCCCCGCTACCATTTTTTGTGTGGCGGTGTAGCTCAGCTGGCTAGAGCATGCGGTTCATACCCGCAGAGTCGACAGTTCGAGTCTGTCCGCCGCCACCAACCAAAAAAATCCCCTCCAACTGGAGGGGATTTTTTAATTTCATCATTCCGAAAGGCTGCTACGCAGCGATAAAGACCGTTGTCGGTTGTACGTTGTGCGTTGTACGCAAAAAAACGAGAACCGAGAGTCTGGGAGCCGGTAAGCACGCTGACGCGTGGGTAACCCGGCTGCGCCGGGGGTGAGCCTGACGAAGTCAGGGGTAGGCACTCCTTCGGAGTGGGGGAATAATAGACGCTTGCGACAAAAAACACTAGAATCCGAGAGTCCGAGAATCCGAGAGAGCCGCTGTGCGGCATTTCCAAAGTACTAGTCACCGGCGGAGCCGGTCGGGACAACTCCGCAGGAGTTCGTAACACTGGCGAAGCCAGTCGCAACCACGCGAAGCGTGCGTGCCCGGCCGCAGGCGCTTACCCTGATGAAGTCAGGCTTACCCACGCGCTGGCGTGCTTACCTGCTGACAACGTCGTGAACCCCCGGGGCGCAACCCCACGTCAATCACCAAAGGATTGATAATAAATCTTTCTCAAGTTCTCAAAAATACCCGTATGCGTTTCGAAATCAAAAGTTTTGAAGGTTATGGTTATTGATTCTCTTTTCAACCGATCGCTAATCTTTAGATAGAGTGGAATAGGGAACCTTCCTTCTTTGCCTTCCAAAGCAAGTTCAAGACTCATAATGTTTGGAATATATCCCCCGCCCCCAATCAATCCAAGAAACCTCAATTTTGCTTCGTTGGGTTCCAGTTTGTAAAGATAAAGATCTTCTTTTTTCTCCTTTACCCAGGAAAAATTCCTTTCATCCAGCAATCCCTTGAAGAAGGTTGATAGGAATCCTCCGAGAACATACAGATCGTCCTTCGTGCGGTACTGTTTCCATGGGTTCCCATCGATCACGCTGAACAAAATCTCTTCCTTTTCTAAATAAACAAATTCAATGCCGGCCAACTCTTCAGGACCAGTTACGGAGATCAACCAATCGGAATTCTCGTTTGTCTCAAATTTAAAAGCAAAACTAAAATCAAAATAAGAAGGCGTAGCAGCCTTTTCGTCAAATATATGGAAATTAACTGACACATCTGTAGAAAAGGAACGGGTTCTATTGAGTTCGCTTATTAACAACGTTATCGGTTCAGATTCCACTGAAAAAACAGAGACCAAAGTAGCAAAAACAAAAAAAACCAAAAATATAAAGGCTTTTCGCATTATAAACACCTCACAAACGATTATAACATCTCCATGTTCCTAAAAACTCTGAAACAAAAAATGAAATATGCCGGGGTTAATGCTAATATTAAGTGGGGGTGTGGAAAGTGAAAATAGCTTATCCCGATGAAATGAAGAAAATAGATCGCCGGACCATCGAAATAGGTGTTCCCTCAATAGTGCTTATGGAAAGTGCGGCGATTGCGGTCGCCAACGAAATAATGAAAAAAATGCCAAAAAAGGTGACTCTGCTGTGTGGTAGAGGAAACAACGCCGGTGACGCTTACGCTGTGGGGAGGCACTTATTAGCGAACGGTGTAGAAGTTTTCGCCGTAATGTTAGCTGAACCTTCCACAAAGGATTGTAGAAAGAATTATCGGCTCTTTCGTAGATTCGGTGGAAACGTTATTAAATTCTGTGACCTGAAGAAACACTGGAATAAAATCAAAGAATCTGATGTGTTTGTAGATGGGATTTATGGGACGGGATTTAAAGGAGATTTATCATCGGAAATCGTCGAGTTGCTTGAGGCGGTCAATAAAATTCACGCTTTTCGGGTTGCTGTGGACATTCCTTCCGGAGTTGACGGGAAAAACGGTGAGGTCCGTCCTACCGCTTTTAAAGCCAACCTTACCGTAACGTTCGGTCTTGCTAAACCCGGACATTTCTTCTATCCCGGAAGAGCTTTTGTCGGCAAATTGAAAATCATCAATATAGGTTTTCCTGAGAAATTTATGACCGAAGAGGCTTCTTTGAATCTACTTACCGATAAAGAAGCCTCTGAATTACTTCCATCACGCCCACCTTACGGACACAAGGGAACCTTCGGTAAGGTCTTGACCATAGGGGGAAGCGAGGATTACAGTGGTTCAGTTGTATTAGCCGCCCTCGGAGCAATAAAAGTGGGAGCGGGTATGGTTTTTACCTTCACTCCAGAAAAGGTTCAGAGCGTGGTCAGAAACAATATACCAGAAGTAATAGCCCTTGCCGGTAACAAACCTCATCTGGCTATCACAGATCTTGAAAGCATTCTGTCTACACTTTCAAAGGTAAACGTGGTTATAATAGGTCCGGGAATAGGAAGAAAAGAAGAAACCTTTGAGCTTATTAAAGAGCTGTTGATCGAATCTTCAGCACGAAAAATCCCGGTCATCGTGGATGCGGATGCCATACATGCTCTTAAAAGTCTCAACCATGATCAGATTAACTGGGAAAATATCGTCATCACACCCCACCCCGGTGAATTCTCATCTATCACAGAGCGAAAAATCGAGGAAGTGATAAACAATATAGATCTTGTAAAAGAGTTCTCAAAGAAAAACAAAATAAACGTTCTTCTCAAGGGAGCAACCTCTATTTTTAGTTCGTATACAGGGGAAATCTGGCTAAATACGACCGGAAACACCGGTCTGGCAAAGGCGGGAAGTGGAGACCTCCTAACAGGAACAATTGCTGGATTTATCGCTCAGGGGATAGATATGAAAGCTGCCACAATACTTGGGGCCTATTTCATGGGAAAAGCTGCGGAGATGTGCGAGATATATGAAGCCTCTATGAGCGCGTCACAGGTGAGTTCTGTTTATTCTAAAATATTTAAACACCTTAATACAATTAGGGCTTCTACAGGAAAAATCGGGGGCAATCATGAAACTTGAACACAAACTTTCGCAAAAGCTCGAACAAAAGTTGCACCTATCTTTGAAAGTGCAGCACGTGTTGAAACTATTACAACTAAATTCACTAGAGCTCATGACAGAGCTCAGAGAAATTGTTGATGGCAACCCCCTACTTGAACTGGAGGGAGAGGATTACAAATTAATCGACGAAAACGATATTGAAACACCCGAAGAAGAAAATTACGAGTCCAAAAGTGATTCCCCTTACTTTCCGAAGCACTACAACCCCGATTTCGACGGTTGGGACTTTGAACGTCTTGAAGGGCCGCAGCCTTCTTTTGAAGAAATGCTTCGCAATTTCGCTTTTTACATTTTAGAGGACGATGAATTCAAAATATTCGAAATTCTTATGGACAACATGAACGAGTTTGGTCTGTTAAAAAGGTCAATCGAAGAGATTTCAAGAGAAGTTGCGGTGAATGAACGCGACATAAGAAAAGTTATAAAAAAGCTCAGAGATTCCGGATTTGACGGTCTGTTCGCCGAAAAGCTCGAAGAATTGAAGGAACTCGGTGAAGGAATCGTACTTCCCTCATCCGGTTACAACGATGGAAATCCTATCATGTACATAGAGCCTGAACTTTACATTGATTTCGTGGATAATAGATTCATTGTTACTGCAAAGGATTACGGATTGGCCATACGGGTGGACGAAGTATATCGGGAACTTCTAAAAAACGAAAAGGATGAAGCAGGGAAATTCCTTAAGGAAAAATTCCAGGAGGCGGAGTTTTACGTAAATGCCCTTGAAAAAAGACGCAGTACATTGATCACAATAGGTGAAGAACTGGTTAGAACTAATCCTGATTTTCTACTCGGTTACTGCAAAACCCTCAGACCTTTAAAAATGACAGACATTGCTGAAAAGCTCGATGTTGTTGTTTCAACCATTAGCAGGGCGGTGAAAGGAAAATTCGTACAGACTCCCATAGGGACCTTCCCGCTCAGATACTTTTTTGGTAGCGAACAAACACGCGAACAGGCCATGGAAATCATAGCCAAGCTTTTGAAAGAGAATCCAAAGTTGAGCGATTCAGCGATAGCAAAAAAACTAAATGAAATAGGTATAAAAATAGCCCGAAGAACGGTTAATAAATACCGTAACGTTCTTCTCAAAAAAGGTGAACTATGAATTTAGCGGCAGTTTTTCTTGGCGGGAATGATGGACATTCCGACAAATTTTATAGAGAAAAAGCAAATTCAGCAGATTTGATCGTCGCTGTCGATTCCGGAGCTGAGGTCCTTAGACGACTGAACATCGTACCGCATCTCCTTATTGGTGATATGGACTCCATTTCTCCAGAAACCCTTTCCTGGTGTTCCAGTATGGGTACTGAGATAAAGAAATTCCTTTCTGAAAAGGATGAAACCGACACAGAGCTTGCCATTGATGAATTGGTCAAGCGCGGGATTAAAGACGCTCTTCTTTTAACGGCTACTGGTGAGCGCCCTGATCATTTTTACGCTATACTCATGCTTCTTTATGCCTTTTCAAAAAAACTAGAGCTGAAAATCTTAACTGAAGAATTGGAAATCGGTGTAGTTCATAATGAAGAAAAATCCTTCGTGGTTTCAACAAAAGAGGTCTGGTCTATATTTCCTATTGGCAGTCAAATACCCGTGGTAACATTGAAAGGATTCAAATACTCCATTACTGAAAAGGAAATGCCATTTGATAAACCCTATGGTGTTTCCAACATTTCCATCTCGTCTTCAGTATCTATAAAAACCAGCAGAGGGGCGGTGATTTATTACAGATGGTTGAAGCGAGAAGATTGTTAGTTATATCAGATACCCACGGTTCATTGACAGCCGTTCAGAAAGTTTTGGATAGAGTCAAAGATTTTGATGTTCTTCTCCATGCTGGAGATTACCTTTACCATGGACCCAGAAATAGAATTCCCAAGGGTTATGATCCCATTGGACTATCTGAACTTTTCCAGAGTCTGGGAACAAAACTCGTAGGAGTTCGCGGGAATTGCGATGCCGACGTAGACCTTATGGTTATGAAAATCGATGATTTACCGCAAAGCAAGATCTTCTCATTAAGAGGGATGGAAACTTTTCTTTACCACGGCCATCGGGATCTAAAGATTCCTGATTCATCGAGGATCATTATCTCGGGTCACACCCATATCTCGCAACTAAAAATGATCGGAGATACTATCTATTTGAATCCGGGAAGTGTAGCTCTTCCTAAAGATTCTACAGATGGCACTTACGCCTTAATTGAAATCTTTGATATTATAAGGCTCAATTTGTTTGACATTCACGGCAACCTGTTAAAAGAATTGGAACTAATCCAATGAAGAACAACTACCAGATAGAAAGGGTAGCTTTTTTAGAGAATAGCTGGTTCGCTTTTGCTTTAACTCCCGAAATATTCGTGATTTAAATAAGCTACAAATTTCAAAGGTAGCTCATTTAATTTTCATAACGGTTGGTACAATACCGTATTTGAGAAGCGTGCTATAATTACGGTGGGGGTGGTGAAAATGTTGATACGCTGGCACGGTCACGCTTGTTTTACGATAGAAAGTGCAGGTAAAACACTTCTCACCGATCCTTTTGATTCAAGTGTCGGGTACGCTATTCCAGATATTGAACCAGATATAGTCACAGAAAGCCATCAACACTTTGATCACAACGCTCATCATTTACTAAAAGGCAATTTTAACCTAATCAAAGAAACGGGGCACTTTTTCGTTGAAGGATACAGAATTAACGGATTTCTAACCTATCATGATGAGTTCAAAGGCAAAAAACGCGGCACAAATATCATCTATGAAATCATAACTCCTGACGGGTTTAGAATCGTTCATCTTGGAGATCTGGGAGAATCTCTAAGCAGGGAGCTGGAACAGAAGCTAATGCACCCTGATATTCTTATGATTCCCGTTGGAGGAATTTACACAATAGGACCAAAAGAGGCCCATAATCTGGCAAACGAGTTGAAACCATCAATTGTAATTCCGATGCATTTCAAAACAAAAAACCTAAAATTCGAGCTAAAGGAACTGGAGAATTTCACAAGTAAATTCGAAAATGTTGAAAAAATGAAGGAGCTCAACCTTAATTCCAGGAAAGAAGTCGAAAATCTCCATTTGAAAGTAATTGTTTTAGACTACGAATAGATCTGGAGGTGCTCTATAATAAACGAACAGAAAATTCTTGCGATGCTTGGCTTTGCGGCAAAAGCAAGAAAAATTGTTTTTGGTAAAGATCAAATCAGAGCGTATCTCAGAAACAGAAGACAAAAGAAAAAAGTTCTCGTTCTGGCAAGCGATGCCAGTGAATCTATAAAAAAAGACTGGCTGAAGCGTTGTGAGAGCCAAAAGGTTCCTTTTGTTTTGCTGAAAAATACTGATCGCATAAGTTTGGCAAAAGCGTTAGGCAAAGTCAGCTTTTCAGCCGTTGGAGTTACCGATGAAGAACTCGCAGCTGAGATCGTAAGATTAGCCGAAGCAGGAGGTGAAAAAAATGGCGAAGACCCGAGTTTATGAACTCGCTAAAAGATTGAAAATCACTACCAGGGAACTTATAGACGAATTGGAGGAGCTGGGAGTCTCTGTTAAAAGTCACATGTCCGTTTTAGATGATGAAATTGTCAATATAATCGTCGGCCTGTATGAGGAAGAAGAAAAAGCAGCAAAAATTAAGAAGTCAGCTTCTTCCAAGAAGAAAACCGAAAAAGAAGTAGAGGAAGAAGAAATTGAAACTCCCAAAAAGAAAAAGAAACAGGAGGAGAAAATCCCTGGTGAGGAAAAAGTCCTTCGTATCACCCCCGATGAATTGAAGCTTGACTTACTCGCCGAGAAAATGAGGGTACCTGTTTCAAAAATCGTGAAAGATCATTTTATGAAAGGGATCATATTACGCCCCGCACAGTCATTATCACTTGAAGACGCTAATCAAATTGCCGCTCAATACGGTTGGAAGCTTGAAATAGAAAAAGAAGAGATGGCTGACCCGCTGGAAGCACTCAAGAAGAAATATGAAGAACTATACAAAGATGAATCCAGACTTGTACAACGTCCCCCGGTAGTAACGGTTATGGGTCATGTTGACCATGGAAAAACAACGCTTCTCGATAGAATAAGAAAAACCAGTATAGCAGAAAAAGAAGTTGGTGGCATCACACAATCAATCGGTGCGTACCATGTAGAGGTAAACGGAAAAAAAATAACCTTTATAGACACTCCCGGCCACGAAGCATTCACAGAAATGAGAGCAAGAGGTGCTCAAGCAACGGATATAGTCATCCTTGTGGTTGCGGCCGATGATGGTGTCATGCCTCAAACCGTTGAAGCTTACAACCACGCAAAAACCGCTCAGGTTCCTATAATAGTCGCCATAAATAAAATCGACAAACCAAATGCAAGTATCGAAGCAACCAAACAGCAGCTTGCTTCAAAACTCGGGCTCGTTCCCGAAGATTGGGGCGGAGATACGATAGTTGTTCCCATATCGGCAAAAACAGGCCAGGGTATCGACGAACTTCTGGAAATGATTCTGCTTGTGGCCGAGATGTCGGAAATAAAGTGTATTCCCACAGGAAATGCTAGAGGAATTATTATCGAGTCTGAGCTTGATAAAGGTGTTGGTCCACTTGCGACAGTTATAGTTAAGGATGGGATATTGGAAGCCGGCGACTATATCGTTGCAGGAGCTACATACGGTAAAGTTCGCGCTTTGAGAGATGAAAAGGGTAAGCGTGTTAAAAAAGCTGTCCCGGGCGACCCTGTTCAGATAATAGGGTTCAATGAGGTACCGGATGTTCACGCCATACTCTACGTGGTAGATTCTCTCGATCAAGCGAGAGAAGTAGCGGCCTTTGCTCAGGAAAAACAAAAGAAAGAAAAGCTACTGAAAGGCAAGCGTCACGTGAGATTGGAAGAATTCATGCGTATCGGTGGTAAAGACGAAACAAAAGTCCTGAACCTCATACTTAAGTCCGACTCCTTTGGTTCTGTCGAAGCTTTGAGACAAACGATAGCCAAACTGGAAACAGAAGAAGTTCATATCGAGGTAGTTCATTTTGGAATAGGTACGATAAACGCAAGTGACGTTATGCTTGCAGCAGCTTCTGATGCCGTAATTATAGGTTACAAAGTAAAGCCAGACAGCCAGGCTCGAAGACAAGCAGAAGAGGAAGGCGTTCAGATCCGCGTTTATCAGGTAATCTTCGATCTCATCGATGACCTCAAAAAAGCCCTTGAAGGTCTTCTGGAACCCGAAGAAATTGATGAAACCGTTGGCCATGGCGAAATCAGAAAAGTGTTTAAGATAAAGAAAGTTGGTAGCATAGCCGGTGTACAATTACTCGATGGCTATGTAACAAAAAAAGGTTTCGTCAGAATATACAGGAACAATCAAGAGATATTCGATGGTGAAATTGAGTCGCTTAAACATTACAAAGATGAAGTCTCCAGAATAGACGCACCCAAAGAATGCGGAATCAAATTCCTGAACTTTGACGATATTCAAGAAGGTGATCAGTTAGAGTTCCATGTAAAGAGGAAAGTGAAGAGAACATTAGACTTCAACGAAAGCTCTTCGGATAGCTAAATAACGAGAACCGAGAGTCCGAGAGCCGAGAGCCTAGAAATAGAAAATGGGGACTGTCCAACAGAGGACTGTCCCCTTTTTCCCTAATCTCAGGTTTTTCCAAACCCTAGACCTGATATTTGCTCCTCCCGCCGAAGATGCGCATCATCGGCGAAGCCGATTTAGACAACTGCTCAGCAGTTCGTGACAGCCACGAAATGGTTCGAAACAACTCCGAAGGAGTTCGCAACAATCCCGAAGGGATTCGTATCTTCGCTGCGAAGCAGTTTTCTCGGATTCTCGTTTTTCTTATGGATAAATACCTCTAAGCTTCGTCGCAGTTGCTACCCTATCGATGGCAACGATGTAAGCTGCCGTTCTCATATCTGTGTCATACTTTCTCATCGTGTTGATAACACTGTAGAAGGAATCGCGCATTATTTTATGAAGTGCCTTCCTAACATCTTCGATGTCCCAGAAGTACCACTGAAGACCCTGTACCCATTCGAAATATGAAACAGTAACACCTCCAGCGTTGGCCAGGAAGTCCGGAACTATGAAGACACCTTTTTTAAGGAGAACCTCTTCAGCTTCTGGGGTTACAGGTCCGTTTGCACCTTCAACAATTATTTTTGCCTTAACGTCTTCAACGTTGTTCATTGTGATCGCGTTTTCGAGAGCAGCGGGAATAAGGATGTCAACGTCCATTGTCAGCAGTTCCTCGTTTGTCATTGCAGTTGCCTTTGGATATCCTTTAATGAGTCCATTGTTTTGATCGCGGTAGGCTACAACATCATCTATATCCAGGCCATCCGGATTATAAATAGCACCAGAAACATCGCTAACAGCAATGATTTTGCTTCCAACTTCTTCCTTTATGAGCTTTGCGGCGTAAGAACCAACATTTCCGAATCCCTGAACGGCAACTGTACAGTTCTTGGGATCAAGGCCGTTGTAGTTTATAGCCTCTTCAGTGACTACCCTGACACCTCTACCAGTTGCTTCTGTTCTACCAGCAGAACCGCCAACATCTAACGGCTTACCGGTAACGATTCCTAAAACCGAATGGCCAACATTCATGGAATACGTATCCATATACCATGCCATGACCTGGGGGTTCGTATTAACATCTGGAGCAGGTATATCTTTATCCTCACCGATTATTACCTGAATTTCGGAGAAGAACCTTCGAGAGAGTCTTTCTAATTCAGCTGGTGAAAGTTCTGCTGGATCAACAGCAACTCCACCCTTACCACCGCCATAGGGAATCCCAACAACGGCACATTTCCATGTCATCCAGAAAGCGAGAGCTTTGACTTCATCAAGAGTAACGCTTGGGTGATAACGGATACCACCTTTAGCTGGTCCTCTTGCAATGTTATGCTGGACCCTGTGTCCGGTGAATACTTTAATGCTTCCATCATCCATTCTTACTGGGAAATGGACTGTAAGCTCCCTTTTAGGGTGCGAAAGAACCTCGGCTATACAGGGATCGAGTTCCATAACTTCCGCAGCCTTGCGAAATTGCTTTAAAGCATTTTCAAAAAGACTGATGTCGGACACTTGTAACCCTCCTCAAGAAAAAGTGGTTTTCCACGTTGATTTTATTCCTCGCCTTTATTTGTGAACAACTCCACAAAATCATAAAGGAAAGGCGTTATTTTCAATTAGAATGCTCTATGTCTCTATTGCACCAATCTCTTTGAGTATGCGAAACCATTGATACATTCTCAACTCACATTTTGTAGCTCTCTAAAGAAAAACGCGGGGACTTCCCCCGCAATGGTACCCCCGGAAGGAATCGAACCTTCATTTACGGATTAGGAATCCGCCGTTCTATCCGTTGAACTACGGGGGCACAACCGCTGGTAATTATATCATTACCCCCTTCGCATTTCAACTGTCAATTTGGTAGAATCTATTGATAACTCAGTTGGAGGCGATAGTAGATGTTCCCTTTAAGAGACACAATTCCCAGTGAGAAAAAACCTTATGTGATGTGGACGATTATTCTGATAAATGTTGGGGTTTTTCTATACGAGTTACTCCTTTCAGACGGTGAACTTCTTCTCTTTATGTACAGACACGGTCTCGTTCCTTCAAGATACACCAAAGGTTACGCTACTTTGGAGCCTTATTACACATATGTCTTAAAGCTAAATCGATTTAACCTTTTTCCCTTCGTTACCTCGATTTTTTTACACGGAGGTTGGACCCATATAATCGGAAATATGTGGACACTGTGGGTCTTCGGAGATAATGTGGAAGATAGATTAGGACACTTCAGATTTCTACTCTACTACCTCTCATGGGGAATCGCTGCCAACCTGTTTCAATTTCTGGTGGCGCCCATATCATCTACCCCCATCATCGGCGCTTCAGGCGCAATCGCTGGTGTTATGGGAGCTTATCTGTTCTTTTTCCCATGGAGCAGGATCCTCACCTTTATTCCTATCTTCATAATCCCTTTCATAATCGAAATACCGGCATTCATCTTCCTAATCATATGGTTTACAATACAGTTTTTCAACGGGACCCTATCAATAGTCGGTGCTAACTTCTCTGGAGTTGCATGGTGGGCACACATTGGAGGCTTCCTTGTGGGTCTTTACATGGCCAAACGATTTGAGACAAAATATCCAGGATACTGGTATAGATAATTTAAGCTGGAGGGATTGAAAAATGAAGAAACAACCCATTGTAGCTCTAGAATCAACGGTAATAGCTCATGGCTTACCATGGCCAACTAATTTTGAAACAGCGGTTTCCATGGAAAACAAAGTAAAAGAAAAAGGTGCCATACCAAAGACATTGGGCATAATAAACGGCGAGATAAAGATAGGCTTGACAGAAAAAGAAATAGAACATCTGGCAAAAGCAAAGAATGTTATGAAGATCGGTACGGCTGAAATCGCGGCAGCCATTGCCTTAAGGAGAAATGCAGCAACCACCGTCAGTGCCACGATGCGCCTGGCGAAAAACGCAGGGATAGACGTTTTTGCTACCGGTGGCATAGGCGGGGTACATCGGAACGTTCCCTGGGATGTTTCACAGGACATAATGGAACTCTCCAAAACACGAATGATTGTGGTTTGTGCCGGTTTCAAGAGCATTTTAGACGTAGAAAGAACTATAGAATTTCTCGAAACCTTTCAGGTGACCGTTGTCGGATATCAAACGGACTATATGCCCTTATTCCACACAAAAGAAAGCGAATACAAAGTCAACATACGTGCTGATTCCCCCGAAGAGATCGTGGCTATATTCAACGAAAAAGAAAAACTTGGAATTGAAGGAGCTATTCTCGTTGCCAACCCCATACCAGAACAATCCGAGATCCCAAGAGAAGAATTGGAAGAATACATAAAAAAAGCTGTCGCTCAAGCAAAGGAAAATGGTATTTCAGGAAAATCCCTGACACCTTTCCTTCTAAGCAGATTGACAGAACTCTCAGGTGGCAAAACGCTCACCGCAAACATTGCTTTACTCAAAAATAACGCCTCACTTGCCGGAGAGATAGCGGTGGCTCTTAGCAGGGGTGGTAGAGATTAAAAAAGTATGCTTCCGAAACGCAAAACTTTATGACCCAAAAATTGATTCATATATCAAAAGGGATTTACTCGTTGTAGACGGAGTTATCGTCGAAGAAATCTCTAAGCCTTTTGTAAACATAGACCTTAACGATAAATATGTCTATACTGGATTTGTAGATTCACACGCCCATCTTATTGCAACGGGGAAGTCCAGACATACCCTCGATATCACAGATGTAAAAACGGCTGAAGAACTCAAAGATGCTATCAAAAAAGCTCAAAAATATTCCGAAATAATTCGTGGCAGAGGATGGAATCAGGAAACACTCGGATTTATACCCAATAGGAGTTTCATTGATAGCATCACCGAAATACCGACCATACTCGTAAGAAGGTGTGGACACGTCGCCACGGTAAACAGCAAAATGATAGAAAAATTCAATCTTGAGGAACTCGATGGTATGGATGGCTCTGATATAAGCAAGGGTTTCTTGAAAGAACGTGCTCTGGACGAATTCCGAAAAAGAGTGAAACTGACAAAAGCTGAAATAAAGGCTTTCCTGAAAAGTGGAGCAGAAGAATTTTTGAAGTACGGAGTAACCGCTGTGCATTCCGACGACTATCATGACTCAGATCTCGATGACCTTCTGGAGATTTTATCTGTTCAGCAATTGATAAGGATTTTTGAAAAGCTGTACCTCGAGGATGCCAGTCAGATTAAGTTTTTCGATAAAATCAAAAATTACCAGAATGCTTTCCTCGATCTAAAAGCCGCTAAAGTCTATTTGGACGGTTCTTTTGGGGCAAGAACCGCTGCTTTGATAGAACCCTATGCTGATGATCCCGAAGATAAAGGTATTCTCTATATGGATCGTTACCAGCTGAAGGAATACGTTAAAGCTTGTGAAGAAAGGGGCATTCAACTAACCGTTCATGTCATAGGTGACAGAGCACTGGAAGAAGCGCTGGCGGCTTTTGAAGGAATAAAAAAAGGCAATCCTTTAAAACACCGGCTTATCCATGTTCAAATTGCCTCAAACGAGCAGATCGAAAAGATAAAAGAACTTAACCTTAAAGTCTCGGTTCAACCCATATTTTATCCATCAGACCGTGAAATGGCTATTTCCAGGCTTGGAGATAGAAGGTTCAAGCAAGCTTATCCATTCAAAAAACTTTTTGAAAAAGGAATAGGCGTCTCGCTTTCTACAGATTCACCTGTTGAGAGCTCGAACCCTTTCAAAAACCTGATTGCTGCCGAGAGCTTTTTCGACAGAAAGACGGCTTTTAAGCTTTATACCGAATCTGGAAGACGTCAGGCTTTTTCTAACGAAAGCGGGAGACTAATACCGGGAGAAAAAGCAGATTTCTTTGTTACAGAACAAGACATTTTTACTCTTCCAAAGGAAGAACTCTCAAAATTGTCTGTTTACATGACCGTGGTAAATGGCGAGATTGTTTACGCGCGCTCTGAATAGCCTTTTTAGTACCTTTAAGCCTTAACTTCTTTCTCCCAGAGCCATTTCGCAAGGTATATGAAAGGCGTATCGATAGCAGCAACGATCCATTTGAAGATATATGTTGTCCATAGCACCTGCCACCAGATCGAGAAATCGAAAACGCCCCAGAAAGCTATGAAAACGAACACAAAAGAATCGATAAACTGACTGACCATTGTCGAAAGGTTGTTTCTCAACCACAAATGCTTCCCGGAAGTAATCTTTTTCCAGAAATGAAAGGCCCAGACATCATGAAACTGAGATATAAGGTAAGCTGTGAGACTTCCCAGAGCAATTCTCGGCATGATGCCGAAGATCGTCTGGAGAGCATTTTGAACCGCATTAGCCTCCTCAATTGGCTTTATGTAAAGTGCAAATTGCATGTACAGCGTCATCATGAGAAGTGATGCGAATCCAAGGATTACACCCCTTCTCGCTTCCTTCTTGCCATAGATTTCACTGAGAATGTCAGTGGCAAAGAAAATTGAACCATACAAAATATTTCCAAGAGTCGCGGTGAAACCAAAAAGTTCGACAAGTTTTACAACCTGTATATTTGCCAGAATGATATTGCCCACAATTAGCATATAAAGGCCGTCCCGCTTGAAAAACTTAAAAAGCACAACTGCAACGGATAAATCCACCATCATGAAGATAAACCATAGTAGTTCATTCGGAAGGGAACTAAAAAAAGCAAACAAGACGATCACCTCAATCGATACCATTACAAATTGCTAAAAACCGTGAAATATGTTAAAATTAAATTAGTACAACAAAAGAGCGGCCTTTGCCGCTCTGGTGGGCTCGGGTGGATTCGAACCACCGACCGCCCGGTTATGAGCCGGAAGCTCTAACCAAACTGAGCTACGAGCCCTCAGTCAGAGAGATTATAATATGCTTATAAGCTTCTGTCAAGAGGTTTAGGAGATGGTAGATTTGCCTGCCAAACGATTAGCAAAGAGGGCAAAGCCTGACCCGATCAAAAGTCTAACCTGTCGTTACCCAAGAGTTCTTGTGCTGAAAGCCGCATTCAGAATGCTCAAAGACGGGAAGCGCTTAAGCCTGAAAGAATTGGAAATCTTTTTGGAAAAGCTTCTAAAGAATTGAGGAACGGTGAAAACCGTTCCTCAATCTTTTTGCCCCTCGCCAATATTCCTCAAAGATTTTAGATAAACTGACAGGTTCATTATGTCTGCCGGTGTAATCCCCGGAATTCTCATGGCCTGTCCAATGGACCGTGGCCTCAATTTTTTCAGCTTTTCACGGCTCTCAGTGGAGAGATTCGGCACCTCATCATAATTGACCTTTGGCGGAATTATCTCCATTTCCAACCTTTCGAAGCGTTTAAGTTCCTGCTCCATTCTTAATATATATCCTTCATATTTTAGCTGTATTTCTACTTGCTCCCTCAGTAAAAGATCCTCTATCGGTTCAGGATCGAACTCTTTGAGTATTTCATAGCTCACCTGGGGCCTTTTGAGCAACTGAGACAAACGCGTCGATTGGTATATCGGCGATGTTCCAGCTGCCACAAGTTTATTATTGAGCGTACTCAAAGGCTTTACGACTACATTGTTTAATCTCTCTATCTCTCCCTCTATCTGTCTTTCTAAATCGAGAACCTTTTCGTAGAACCATTTTGGAATCAACCCGTATTTGTATCCATACTTGCTGAGTCTGATGTGAGCATTGTCGTGCCTTATCAACAGCCTATACTCCGCCCTGGAGGTTAACAAACGATAAGGCTCATCGACTCCCTTTGTAACCAGATCATCTATCATCACACCTATGTACGACTCCGAACGTTTTGGAACAAACTGCTCCATACCAAGAAGCTTTGCCGCCGCATTGATACCCGCAACGATCCCGAGGCCTGCGGCCTCTTCATACCCGCTGGTGCCGATAACCTGACCGGCAAAATACAGATTCTCCACCAATTTTGATTCTAAAGTCGGATAAAGCTGGTCGGGAGTGACATAATCGTATTCAACAGCGTAAGCCGGCCTCACAATAACCGCATTCTCCAATCCGGGAACAGTACGGATCATCTCCACCTGTGTTTCAAAGGGAAGACTCGTTGAAAGACCGTTCAAATAGTACTCATCTGTATTCTTTCCTTCAGGTTCAACAAAGACTTGATGGCTCTCTTTTGAAGAGAATTTAACAACCTTGTCTTCTATTGAAGGACAATAACGCGGCCCAATCGATTGGATCAGCTTCACATCACCGTAAAGGGGAGAAAATTTCAAATCACGCCTTATGACAGCATGAGTAGAAGGATTTGTGTGGGTCAACCAGCAGGGGTAATCTTTGGGAAGAACCCTGGGTTCATCAAAATATGAAAAAGCCAGCGGTTCATCAGAAGTGTCCTGTCTCTCCATTTTTGAAAAATCTATGCTCTTCCCTTGTATTCTTGCGGGAGTTCCTGTCTTGAACCTCGAAAGCGTAAACCCAAGAGTCTCAAGGGATTGACTCAATGCTTTCGCTGGAAATTCACCGAGCCTTCCAGCCTCAAAAACCTTTTGACCTACAAATATCTTTCCCCTGAGAAAGGTCCCGGAGGTAACAACAGCCGCCCTGCAACGGTACACGACACCGAAATGTGTGACAACACCTGTAACCTTCCCATTTTCCACGAGAATTTCTGAAGCTATTCCACTCCTTATGAAAAGATTTTCTTGAGATTCCAGTATTCTCTTCATTTCCATGCTGTATTCATGTTTATCGATCTGAGCTCTCAGAGCTCTAACAGCTGGTCCTTTGCTTGTATTCAGCATTCTAACGTTTATCATCGTGGCGTCAGTGGTTTTTGCGATCTGTCCCCCGAGAGCGTCCACCTCTCTAGCTACAATCCCTTTGGCTGGCCCACCAACAGCTGGGTTGCAAGGAGCCCAGCCAACAGTATCGAGATTTATTGCTAAAACAAGTGTTTTCAACCCCATCTTTGCAGCGGCGAGTCCAGCTTCAATGCCGGCATGCCCCGCACCAATAACCACTATATCAAAGTTGTAATCATTAATTGTTTTGGACATAACATCCCTCCTTTATTCTTATTAATTGTACAACAGAGGGGAGGAGTTAGCGTGGAAAAAGTTACTTTCACAGATACAACTTTTCGAGATGCCCATCAATCGTTGCTTGCTACAAGAGTTTCAACAAACGAACTAAAAGAAATTGCCCCCTTGGTTGATGAGGTAGGTTACCACGCTGTTGAAATCTGGGGCGGTGCCACCTATGACGCGTGCGTTAGGTACCTTTTCGAAGATCCCTGGGAAAGACTTGATGAACTTCGTAAACGCTTCAAAAAAACGAAAATACAGATGCTTCTTAGAGGTCAAAATCTTCTGGGATATAAACATTATGCAGATGATGTCGTTGAGTTGTTCGTAAAAAAGATGGCAGATCACGGCATGGACATAGTCAGAATCTTCGACGCATTAAACGACTTTAGAAATATCGAGAAGACCTGTAAAGAAGTAAAGAAAAATGGAATGCACCTGCAGGTGGCGTTAGCTTACACCATCAGTCCCGTTCATAACGTGGAATATTTTGTTTCTTTAGCCGAAAAAGCTGTTAATCTCAACGCAGATTCCCTTTGCATAAAAGATATGGCAGGCCTTTTAACACCCGGCAAAGCCTATGAACTTGTTAAAGCAATCAAAGAAAGATTCGACCTTCCACTGGAAATTCATGCACACTTCACCACGGGGGTTGCGGATATGTCGTATATCAAAGCGGTCGAAGCCGGGGCGGATATCCTGGATACAGCCATAAGTCCCCTGGCTTACGGCACTTCACAGCCAGCGGTTGAAAGCCTCTGGATTGCTCTGCACGACCTGGGAAATGCGTACGAACCTGATCTAAAGCTTCTTGAAAGAATAGCAAACTATTTTGAAGAAGTGAGAAAACGGCATTCGGATACGGATGTGAAACTCACCACAACAAAACCAGCGATTCTCGTGAACCAGATCCCGGGTGGAATGTATTCCAACCTGATCAATCAGCTTAAAGGACAAAACGCGCTACATCTCTTAAACGACGTTCTCGAAGAAGTTCCAAGAGTCAGAAAAGACCTTGGTTATCCACCGCTGGTGACACCCACATCCCAGATTGTTGGTGTTCAGGCGGTGCTGAACGTCCTCTCAGGAGAGAGGTATAAGCTGATAACCAAAGAAGTGGAAAGGTATGTCAGAGGATATTATGGAAAACCACCAGCAGAAATCTCACCCGAACTCAAAGAAAGAATTCTAAAGGATGAAAAAGCGATAACTTGCCGTCCTGCTGATCTGCTGGAACCAGAGCTGGATAAAGCCCGGGAAAAAATAGGAATTCTCGCTAAAACTGATGAAGATCTGCTCACGTATATTCTCCTTGGAGAAGTAGGAAAGAAATACCTATTGAAAAAATATGAAAAAGAACTCGCAGTGGATTTCAGTACAGCCGATGAGTACTCAGATACCACTGCAGTTTACCCAATTTAAGTTATCTGAAGACGTTAGAGAGTCTTATAAATAGGAAATGACAAAAAACAACCGTTAATCAATTCTGAACGTCGTTAACGCCAGATAATTGGAAATAGCTATGTACTCTCAACCTAATCTGTTTTGAGTAAAACTGATAGAATTGGTTTGTGGCGATATGCCCAAACTATGAGTAAAGGGGGTCAAAGAGAATGAGAAAGCTCTCTCTTGTTCTTTTTATTGTACTTGTTCTGGTTACAGTGCTCAGTGCTAAGATCGTGATTTGGTCCTCCGAAAATCAGATCCCTGCACTTCAGAAATTAGCTGCAGATTTCGAAAAAGACTATGGTATTAAAGTTGAGATCCAGCAGGTTAACTTTGGTGACATCAAATCCAAATTCCTCACAGCTGCTCCTGCTGGTGAAGGTCCAGATATTATCGTTGGTGCTCATGACTGGGTAGGGGAACTCGCAAAGAATGGGCTTCTCGAACCCATTCCATATTTACCAGATGCCGATAAATACTATCCCGTTGCTCTCAGCGCTTTCAGCTACGGCGGAAAACTCTACGGCGTTCCTTACACAATCGAATCCATCGGTATAATTTACAACAAGGACCTTGTTGAAGAAGTACCAACAACCATCGCTGAACTCGAAGAAATGGCCAAGGAAATTTCCGACGACGAAATCGTTGGCTTTGTTTACGACGCCGGAAACTTCTACTTCTCCTTCCCATTCATCGCTGGTTACGGTGGGTACATCTTCAAGGAAACAGAAAATGGTCTCGATGTTAACGACATCGGACTCAACAATGAAGGCGCCATAAAGGGTGCATCTCTTATCAAGAAATGGTTCGATGAAGGGCTCATTCCACAGGGTGCTAACTACAACCTTATGGATTCCCTCTTTAAAGATGGCCTTGCCGCTTTCATTATCAATGGTCCATGGGCAACTCCGTGGTACAGAGATGCCGGTATCGATTATGGCATCATTCCGTTCAGCGATATCGAACTCGAACCCGGTGTTACTCCGAAACCATTCGTCGGTGTTCAGGGTTTCATGATCAACGCCAAGTCCAGGAATAAACTTGAGGCTATTGAATTTGCCGTTAACTACATCGGCAGCTTCCAGGGACAGCTTGGCATGTTCCTCGGCGAAAGAAGAGGAACGGCAAGATCCGATGTTTTTGACTATGTAGCCAAAGACGCTGGCCCTGAACTCTACGACGTTCTTCAGTTCTCCAAGAGCGCTTCTGTTGGAACACCGATGCCCAACGTTCCTGAGATGGCATCCGTCTGGGGAGCCATGGGAGATGCCCTCAGCATAATCATCAACGGTCAGTATACCATAGAAAACGCTCTTAATTCAGCGGTTGAAAAGATAAAAACTGCCATTGAGGAATAATTATCTTCTGTATTTGCTTATTGACTAGCGGGGTGTTCTATACACCCCGCGTTTGTCTAAAAAGTTGACTTAACTCTGGAGGTAATCGCGGTGAGCGGAAAAAAACTCGTTGGGTTTGTTCTTATCCTGTTGATCTTAGCTGTTTTTAATTCTTTCGCGGTCTGGAGCATAATGGTTCTCCTATCGAGTGGAAATTACGGTCTTGGTATCATAATGGCCATTTTAACGGTGGCAATTGATTTTGTTGTCTTAAATCCCAAAGCTTATCCCTATCGATACATGATCCCTGCGATGATACTGTTATTCATTCTAACCATCTATCCAATGTACTACACGCTGAGAACGGCCTTCACAAATTTCGGAACAGGTCATTTGTTTACCCGTCAACAGGTGGTACAAAAGCTTCTAACCGAGTATTTTTATACTCCTGAAAATCCAAAAGAATATGATTTTTCCATCTTCGTGAACCTAAAAGACTACCGCCCTACAGACGACTTTGTGATTCTTTTTACCGATACCGAAACCGGTAAACAATACATTGCCCCTCGACCCGTTTCAATCCAGAAAGACAGCGAAGGAAATATTCTTCAAGCAAGAGGGAAAATGTTTATTGTCGAAAGGAATCTGGCCTCCATTGACGGTACTTTATATAGGCTTGTACGCTCTGCCACAGACCAGATCATTTCGATAACAACTGATTCCGGAAAGAAATATCTGTATTTCTACTCTCCTAAAGATGAAACGACCAAACCAAACGCCCCCTTCTATCTAAGGGATATCCGTGGTGTCTGGCTGAAGGGCGCAGAGTTTTCCAACCCTGAAGGTTTACAGGTCAGGCTAAATCCAATGACGCTCTACAGGAACTTCGCAACAACTGAAAGAAAATACGGGCTGAAAACCATCACCATCCTTGAGAATGGAAGAGCTGTGCAGAAAGATGTCGTTTACAACAAACAAACAGGGAAGACACTCGTAGAAAAGGACGGTTATTTTTACGATATAGATGAAAACGGGCAACAATACATCGTCGATGGATACGTATCTAATGTTGGGTTCTCCAACTTTATAAAGATGATAAAGGATCCAAGGATAAACAAACCCTTCCTTCAAGTATTCACCTGGACATTCACATGGGCTGCTTTGAGCGTTCTGTTCACATTTACAATAGGATTGGCACTTGCTTTGGTACTGAACGATCCAGGCATGAAAGGGAAAAAGATATACAGAACACTTCTCATAATTCCGTGGGCGATTCCAGCTTTTATATCCGTTCTTGTGTGGAAAAACGGCATGTTTAACGAAACCTACGGAATAATAAACCGTTTCATAGTTCAGGGATTGTTTGGCGCTGAAAAACCTATCAAATGGCTTAGTGATCCTCTCTGGGCGAAGGCCGCCGTTCTAATCGTCAACACATGGCTTGGATTCCCTTACATGATGACCGTATCTCTCGGCGCCTTACAGAGCATTCCCGGCGAGCTTTACGAAGCTGCCGCTATCGACGGAGCAAATGGAAGACAACGCTTCTGGAAAATAACCTTTCCATTGTTGATGGTATCTGTTGCCCCCTTGCTCGTTGGAAGTTTTTCCTTTAACTTCAATAACTTCGTTGGTATATACCTATTGACCGGTGGCGGTCCCGCGATTCCAGGAAGCTCTACCCCAGCCGGTGCTACCGACATCCTGATATCCTATACCTACAAACTCGCTTTCGAAGGTAGGGGCCAGGACTTTGGTTTCGCCAGCGCTATCTCTATCCTGATATTCATCATAGTAGGTAGTTTCAGCTGGTTGAATTTCAAACTTTCAGGCGCATTCGAAGAGGTGAGCAGATAATGGCCGTAGAAAAGAAAAATTACTGGTTGAGACATATAATTCTGGTGATTATTGTTGCAATCGTGCTGTTCCCCATGGTATGGCTGATAAGCACCTCCATTCGAAGAGACCAGGCCGCGTTTTCTCCAAAACTATTTTCATCCCGTATCACTTTGCAACATTACAGAAACCTGCTCTTTCCTGAAAGAAGCATTCCCAGACTCATCCTGGATGTCCAGGAAGCAACATATCTCCTTGGAAGATTTCGTGATAAATCCGAGGAAAAAATTATAAGTACCGTCGAAAGATATATGAACAAATTCGATAAATTGATGGCTGAATCAGAAGGATTGGTCTCCACAATAGATGATAGCTTCTCCTCTCTGAGCGAAGAACTCAATAACTCCGGCCTGTCAGAAGCTATTTCCACAATAAACGCAATAAGAAAAGATGATCTCGAATTGGTAGAGCAAAGATTACTCGAGTTGAAGCTCGACAAGAATTCCGAACTTTATCTCTACGCCCTGGGAAACATCCTAAACAAAACGAAACCATCGATCAAAGACAAATACCTGTTCTATGTGAGCAATTCCGGCGAATACGGTAAGGAAGTTCTAACACTCGCTGAAGAACTAAAGAAAACCTACGGCGAAATTCTCAACAAAAGAGACGAACTTTTAACCCTTCTCGAGACAGAAAACTTTGATGAAAAGCCTCTTGTCATCGAAAGTTTGAAAAGAACAGAAAAATATCTGAGTGAAAAGGGTGTTGAATATTCGAGCTGGAGAAAAACAGAATGGTTCAAGGTTATCAACAAATATCTGCGAACCCTGGAAAAAGAAATACCTGAAGAAAGAGCAAACATAATAAACGCAACAAGAAAAGCCATGTACAACAGCTTCAAAGCTGCGAATTCTCTGTGGGATGACTTTGCTGAAGCCCACAATGCTCTGGTAAATGGACTCCTTGACTTAAAAGAAAAGGCACTCGGGCCAAGATTTGTCGAGTATGAAGAAACCACTCAAAGACTCGATGAAATTGCTGCAAAAAAAAGTGCAATAGAAAAAACACTGGAAAAAGACGAATTGGCAATAAAAGAAATCGAAGATGCATTAGAAACCGTTACACCCATAATCGTCCCTGAAGCGGAAAGATTAAAAATACTCAGAACCACCATTGAAAAGTCACTTAAAGAAACCGCACCGGAATCCCCCAGTTCAACTCTCTCCGACTTTTTCGAGAAACTCCGGGAGCTTTACTCCCGGGTCGAAACAGTGAAAGATAGTATAGAAAAATTAAACCTTAAAGATTCTACTCTTTACGCTGGTGTAGCTGACCTGTACACAGAATTGAACTGGTTCTTAAGCAACGAAACCAAAATCTCCGCATTTTCGGACGATCCGGATGTCAAGAGAGCTATCGATATATTCGAAGTGAGCAGAGCAAATATTGAGCGTGCTCTTCCAGATCTCATATTTACACTGAATGAAGCCAAAGAAATAAACGAAAAAGTAATGGCAATGAAGAATAATTTGATAACTCTCTCCAAAGAAAGCGGCGTATTGCAGCAGAAGATCTCAGAACTTCAGGAAGGCTACTTGACTGCACTTCAAAAACTTGAAAACTGCAAACAAGGAATAGAGCTTGGTTTTGTCAAAAAACTAGCAAACAAACCTATAAACAGCATAGATGACGCAGCCACATACTTTGAGAATGCTGCCGATATCATCGAAACCTATTTTGACAAGAAAAAGAACCTGAGATACCGTGCTTATACCTGGTATGAAGATTTCCAGCGGGCTTATCAGGAAGCTCTTGAAGGGTCCAGGGTACTATCTTCCGCCATAACAACACTTTCGAAGATGAAAGAAAATCTTGAAAGCAAGATTTACGATTATATCCACCTACGCTTCCTTGGTACCCAGATAACCCTGGAAACCTTCACAAACATGGTCGATTCCTACAATAAAAGCTTCCAGATATTCAACGCCAGATACCAGAGGGCTTCTCGCCTTGTTTCGGATCTTCTGGATTATCCGGCAAACTATGCAGCACAGTACAGCCACAAGCTGAAAGCTCTTGACAAAGCTCTCTTCAGGGTCAATCAGATATGGGCGCAAAAAGAGACTACCTACTTCTATTTCGTTCGCTGGATAGGGAATTCTGTTCTTGTAGCACTCATGGTATCCTTGATAAGTGTCACGGTTGCGGCCCTCGCCGCCTATCCTTTCAGCAGGATGCGGTTCCCGGGTAGATCCCAGGGGCTTCTGTTTTTGCTCTTGATACAGATGTTCCCATCAATAATGTTCATGGTCGCCGTCTATGCCCTGTTGCAATTCATGGGCAATTATGTATCATGGCTTGGCCTGGATAGCCTTGGTGGTTTGATATTCGTATATTCTGGAGGGATCGCTTTCAACACGTGGTTGATCAAAGGTTACTTCGATACCATTCCAGACTCTCTTGAGGAGTCAGCTATGATTGATGGCGCAACAAGACTCCAGACCTTCTGGAAGATAGTAATTCCTTTGGCACGACCCATACTCGCTGTTATAGCCATATTGACGTTCATGGGAATATTCAACGAGTTCATAATGGCCAGAATTCTCCTGCAGGATATAAACAAATGGACGTACGCTGTCGGATTGCAACAATTCTCTGGACGTTTTGAAACAAGCTGGGGTCCATTCACTGCCGCTGCTCTCATAGGTGCAATTCCGATGGTAACCTTTTTCCTTATCCTTCAGGACTACATCGTTGGTGGCCTAACAAAAGGTGCCGTGAAAGGTTAAGCAAGCAATATGGAGCATGGGAAATCCATGCTCCTTTTTCTTGAGGTGATGAGCTTGTTAGAGAAAAAACTGGTACTGCCAGATTACAGCAACAAAAAAACCATTCCAAACTTTTCTTCAGCCATACTGCAGCATTTCGGCGTCGAACCTCCTTTTGAGCCTTTTCCACTCGCACTTGAAGATATTAATCTCAAGGGCATAGACAAAATCATCATCTTCATCATCGACGCTCTCAGCTATAATGCTGTCCTAAAACTGCTTGGAAAAGGCGGCTTTGAACATATAAAGCCGGATACCTTGAAGAAAATGACATCGGTTTTCCCTTCCACTACAACAGCGGCACTCACAAGCTTTTTCACAGGCGTTCCCCCTGCACAGCACGGAATGCTTGGATACACTCTATATCTCAAAGAATTCGGTGGGCTTTCTAACATGATAGAACTCACACCAATGGCCCAGGAACGCGATGGACTGACAAAGGTGGGGTTTGACCCCATGAAATTCCTGCCGTTGCCAACAATTTTCCAACAACTCCATGAAGCAGGCATAACCGGTTACCATATAACATCCAAAAGCTTTGTAAACACGGGACTATCGAGAATGCACAGCATTGATGCCCACATAAAAGGTGTCTACGGTCTTGGGGATATGATCGAGGAAGTACATCACATCATCTCCTCAGGGCCAAAGAAAAGCCTCACATACGTTTATTGGGGACTGATAGATTCCTACGGACACCGTTATGGTCCAAAGTCTGAAGCTTATATGGAAGAATCCTATTGGCTCTTACGTGCACTGGATGATTTTTTCGGAAAACTACGCAGCAAAAAAACCGCTTTTTTCATTGTTGCAGATCACGGACAGATAGAAACACCATGGGAAAAAGAGATATGGTGGACGAAAAGAGAAAAGATCTACGACTACCTTTACGCCCTTCCAGGGGGTGAACACAGAGCCATGTACCTATACACCCACTACCCTGAAGAGCTGAAATCGGTTATACTCAATAATTGGAACGAACAACTCATGGTGTTGAACCTCGAAGATGCCGAAGAACTGAATCTATTCGGCGGCCATCTTAAAAAAGACCTAAAATCAAGAGTAGGGGAACTTATCGTAATTCCTCGTGATGATTATGCCTTTTGTTTTAAATACACCGGTCAGGAACATTCCATGAAGGGCAGACATGGTGGATTAACGGATGACGAGATGTTCGTTCCTTTGATTTTTTTGCGAAAGTGATTGATGGGAGGGATAAACGTTGCCAAAGTATGATGTTATTGTTGTTGGTGGAGGCCCTGGCGGCAGTGACTGTGCGATAAGGCTGTCACAGAGAGGAAAGAAAGTTGCGATAGTTGAAAGAAAAGAATTCGGAGGTACGTGTACGAATGTTGGCTGCATTCCAACGAAAGCCCTTCTTACTGTCGCAAAGCTCTATTCAGATATCAAGGAAAAAGGAAAAAGACTCGGTGTGTTAGCACAGGTTGACATAGACTTAAAGACCGTTATGAAACATATGAACCGTTCTATCCTCATGTCAAGGAAGGGAACAGAAACCCTCCTGAAAAAATACGGCGTGGAAATAATAAAAGACAACGTGGTCTACAAAAACGGCAGCTTTTACCTTGAAAACGCAAATGAAATACTCGATACAGAAAAGATCGTCCTCGCAACAGGATCGAAGCCAAAAATCCCCAAAACCCTTGCCGTTGAAGGCATCTGGACCTCCAATGAGGTCTTTTCCATGTCCGAATTTCCGGAAAGTATTCTCATAATAGGAGCTGGTTACATCGGAGTAGAAATGGCCACTATATTCAATGCTTTTGGAACAAAGGTCATTCTTGTTGAACTGCAGCCACGCATAATCCCTTTCGAAGACATTGACGCTTCCATAGTACTTGAAAAATCCCTTAAAAAACGCGGTGTGAAAGTAAAAACGGGTGTAGCGGTAGAAAAAATAGAAAAGCTCGATAATGGATTCCTGACAGCCCTTTCTGACGGCGAACAGCTCGAAACCGAAAAGGTTCTCGTTGCCATAGGCAGGGCACCAGTCTATCCGGAGGGATTGGAAGACACTGAACTGGTGGAAAACGGCAAAATCACTACAAATAAAGATTTTGAAACAAAATGGCCAAACGTTTACGCGATAGGAGACGTAAGAGGGGCCATCATGCTCGCCCACGTTGCCAGTGCTGAAGGCATCGCTCTCGCAGAAAAACTTTCAGGAAAAGACTACGACTATTATAGTGAAACTGTTCCTGCAGTAATATTCTGTGAACCGGAAATTGGTTCCACTGGTATCAAAGAAACAGAAGATGGTTTGAGTGATGACTACGACAAATTCCTCTTTCCCATGAGCGCCAACCCCAGAGCTAACATACTGGCAGAACGCGACGGTTTCGTAAAATTGATAGCAAACAAGAGTGATCACAAAATCGTCGGAATAACTATTGTCGGTCCTAATGCCGTTGAACTTCTTATGGAAGGTGTTGTGGTAATAAACGAACAGCTCACGGTAGAAGAATTACTGAAATCCATTCACCCCCATCCAACCCTGTCAGAAATTATTCGTGATGCAGCGGAGGGTCTTGAGGGAAATCCCATTCATATCTGAGATTCCTTTCTGAATTTACAGTCACCTATAAAGCAGCCGGCACAGTCCGGCTGTTTTTTACAGTATTTTTTTGCATGTTCCACTATAAGAGCGTGATATTCCTTATAAAGCTCAACATCGGGTTTAAGCTGTTCATGAAAGATTCTTTGAACTTCATCATACGTCTCATGAGTGGTTATACCCAGTCGAGTGACGAAACGTACGGTGTATTTGTCCACAACGAATATCGCCCTATCGAAAGCATAAAGAATAATCGAGTCGGCAGTTTCCTTACCGATTCCCTTTATCTTGAGAAGCCTCTTTCGCAGTTCTTTCGTGGATAGATCTTCCCAACGCTCAGAAAGATACGCCTTTGTTACTCTCAAAAGCGTTTCGCTTTTGGCATTATAAAAACCGGTTGGTTTTATCAAAAGGGCAAGTTTCTCCTTTTCTAACCCGATTAATTTCTCAGGCTCTAAAGCATCAGCGTTCTTCAAATTTTCAATTGCACGTTCCACATTCTTCCACGCTACATTCTGCGTCAGCACTGCTCCCACTATCACTTCAAACTGAGTATCCGCAGGCCACCAACCCTGCGGGCCATAAACATCATAAAGGAGGCAGTAAATCTCCTCAAGTCGATTTCCCATGCTTTCTCTCCCAGTTCAATTCAGCAACAGATTTTTGAAGGTAATATGGTTTTAGTTCTCTCACATCAATGGTTTCTCCTGCTTCGAAGGCTTTCACAATGATTTGCTTCATTATCTCGGGAGAAGGTGGAAGGGCAATCAATGAGTCATACCCCTCGAACTGTTCTTTCTCCTGTTCGTTTTCGAATATCAACACTTCGTTTTTCGTAAGAATCCCGCTTTTCAGCTTATCTACACTATCGAATCCGGGCTCTTCCACCGGAACAGGTTTATAACCTTCAAACCTATATTTTCGCCAGTAATAATACCCTTCTCTTCCCCGCCTCATAACCACAGCACTGCTCAAATAGTTATTGTATGCAAGAAGATCCAAAGAACAGAAGGAAATCACGGGAATATCGAAGGGATACGCAAGACCTTTAACGGTGGAAATCCCCACTCTCAGGCCTGTTAAAGAACCCGGTCCTATACCGCAACCGATAAAATCCAGCTCCTTTACCGACATCTGAAGATATTCAAGCAGATCCTTTACGGCCGGAGCGAGATAAGTGCCATGTCTTCCAACATTATGAAGCGTAACCCCCATGGTTTTATCTTCATTAACTCCAAGCAACAACAATCGTCTCGACGAACTGTCTATGGAAAGATACTTCATCGCCTCACCTCAATGTTTTAATTGATGTTCTTAAATCCTTCTCCAAAAACCTCCGCGTTATTCACTATTATCGTAAAGGACTTCGGATCGATCTCTCTTATAATCCTTCTGAGCTGCCCGATTTCACGACGCCTGATGGATACCATGATAACCGGTCTCTTAACACCTGTAAAACCACCCTCGGCATGGATAAGCGTTACCCCACGCTCCATGTCCCTCAGGATTTTCTTCTTTATATCTTCATGACGCTCGCTTATTATGAAAGCCGTCCTCGTGTTCCCAACACCTTCTATCAAACCGTCAATGGTTTTACTGGTGGTGAAAATCGTTATAATTCCGTACATAGCCACAATAGGGCCAAACACAATTATGGCAAATATGGTTATCAACGTATCGGCAATAAGCAATCCTGAACCCGTACTTATATGAAAATACTTGTTCAAGATCATAGCGATTATATCCGTACCACCAGTTGACGCACCACGCCAGAGAACCAATCCCATTCCAACACCCGCAATGACACCACCATATATCGCAACAAGGAGACCACCATCCTGAACGGTAGAAGCCTGAAATACCGGAAAATTGAGCTGTTGCAGAAAGTCTACGAGAAAAGAAAGCATTATTGCCGAGTATATGGATTTTATTCCAAAACCTATACCGAGCAAAGCAAAAGCGAGAACAAACAACACAGCGTTGTATACAAACATCTGTACCCCAACCCACCAACCAAAAAGGCGGTAAAAAATTATGGCGAGGCCGCTAACCCCGCCCGCTATAATATTGTTGGGTATCATGAAAGAAACCAGCGCAATCGCCGTTAAAAGAGAACCGAGCGTTACAAGTGTATAATCGAGAATTACCTTTCTACTGTTCATCTTTTCACCCGAGCCCTTTCAGTTTTGCTATTTCTTCAAGCAGCTTTTTCTCTTTTCGAGATGGTTTGGGAATAGAAACCTTAACGGTCACTATTATATCTCCTCTTTTTCCGCTTGTAACGGAGGGGGCTCCAAAACCCTTGAGGCGGAAAATCGTTCCGGGATTTGTACCGGCAGGTATTCTTAGATTCTCTGTTCCACCCTCTGGAAGGGGTATTTGAACTGTTGTACCGAGTGCCGCCTGAGTGTAATCTATCTCAACGCTGTACAAAAGATCATTCCCGCTTCGCTTGAACTCCGGAGGCATCTTAACACGAACGGTCACGTAAAGGTCACCGTTCGGTCCTCCATTCTTTCCTGCATGACCATGGCCGCTGATTCTTATTGTGGCTCTATCTTCAACCCCGGGTGGTATGTTTATCTTCACTCTGTGCTTTTCTCGAGTGTATCCTGAACCACCACAGGTGCTACAACGTTGGTCTACTATCCTTCCAGTACCATTACATACCTCACAGGTATGAGTATTACTGAATATTCCAAAGAGTGAACGATGTTCTTCCGTAATCATACCGCTACCACCGCAGCGCGGACACGTGCGGAAACTCGTTCCGCCTTCGGCTCCGGTACCATTACAGGCATTACACGTTACCTTTCTATCGTACTCCAGAAAGACAGACTTACCGGTAATCGCATCCTTCAAATCAACTGAAACATTAGCGTATATATCGTCACCTTTCACGGGCCTTGCGGTTCTTTCTTTCCTGCTTCTTGTACGGCTACCTCCGAAGAAAACATCAAAAACATCCTGAAAATCACTGAAAATATCATCAAAAAAGCCTCCACCCGGTCCAGCAGTTTGGCCAGAACCGGTGTATGAAGGTTCTCCAACATATCCAAACCGATCGTACATACCTCTTTTTTGTGGATCAATGAGAACCTCGTAAGCCTCCTGAATTTCTTTGAACTTTTCTTCAGCATACTTCTTATCGGAACCTTTGTATGTATCAGGATGCCATTGTTTTACCAATTTTCTGTATGCCTTTTTTATTTCTTCCTGGGATGCCCCACGGGACACACCCAGAACCTCATAATAATCCTTTTTCGCAGCAGCCATTTACATCACCTACCGTTTCTTCGACTCTTTTCCTCCCTCGTCTTCAGGGTTTTCCTTTTTACTATCAGCTTTTTTGGGCTTCATAGCAACAATAACACGCGGGGGTTTTATAATCTTACCGGAAAATTTATAGCCTTTCTCAGCTACTTCCAGAATAGACATATCTTCAACAACATCAGATTCAACGGTTTCGGCAACCTCATCCCTGAACGGATCGAAAAGCTCGCCAACCGTTGGAACGATTTCTTCTACTCCCTCCTCTTTGAGGATACTTTCCAACTTCTTGTAAATCATCCTAACACCCTTAATCAATGGGCTGGCTTCTTCACTAAAATGATTCATAGCCCTCTCAAAATCTTCCTTCAGATCCAACAACTTGAAAATCATATTTTCCTTTTGCTTCAAAACGAGTCGATTGGTTTCCCTCTCCAGAGCGAGTTTAAAATTGTGAAACTCTGAACGCAAACGGGATATATCATCTTTCAATGTTTTTATCTCTTTCTCTTTTTCCTCAAGCGTTTTCCTAAGCCTTTCAACTTCCTTTTCCGAGGCTTCCTTCTTTATCTTTTTTTCAAACTCTCCTTTATTCTCAACACTCTTTTTCAAATTCTTTCTGGCTTCTTCTGACATATTATCACCTCCTGACTCACTACCTCTTGCTAAACGCTTCCGAAAGCCTATTCGAAGCGAATCGCAAATACGCGTACGTTGTTTCATAAAGGTTTATTTTCGACGCCATAATCACTATCATCCCCAGTTTCTCACTGAATCGTTTATAAGGTGCAACAAACAGAGCAAAGTTCTTCAATTCTGGAATTTCTATCTCATTACCAATAAGAACCTTCTCTGTCGATACTTCCGAAAATTTGCTCATAAGTATCTCAAGCTTTCTGGGATTTTCAATGTACTTTACCAGCCCGGAGATATCCTGCCAGCCGAGATTCTTATTAGTAACGAGATATTCCAGACCATATTTATAATACCTTTCACCACCATCGTTTTCAAAAACACCTCCGAGAAAATAGAACAGCTCTTCGATTTCTTTGCTATACCACTGTTCCTGAACAAGCTTAAAATTCCTTAGCCCTTCTCTGATCTCACCGATAGTTTTTCCCGCTACGACGCTGTTTACGCGTTTTTGAAGGTCCAGATAATTGTGATATTCATAACCGGCAAAAACCGTTGAATTGACTGTAACTCCAAGATCTGTAACGACTGTCACATTCAAATAGCCTTCCGTTACCGGTGATATAGCTACATGCTTGACTACAAGCTTATCTATGTCAGGACGCTCTACCATAACAAAAGCCGAAGAAACCTTTGCTATGATTCTGGCCATCCCCATCAAGAGATGTTCTATATCACCTATTACCGAAACCTGCCGTAGCGATATCGCCGCGGAGCTTTCTTTGAGCTCATCATTCAACTCCTTTATAGATTCGAGATAGAAACGGAGCCCCTTGTCAGTGGGGATCCGCCCCGCTGATGTATGAGGTTGATAGATATAACCGAGGAACTCCAGCTTTCTCATATCATTTCTAATAGTTGCCGAACTATACATCAGGTCAGAACGTTCCAATACCTGCTTTGAACTTACAGGTTTCCCGTGAGTTATATATTCCCTTGTTATACAATATAAGACCCTTACCTGTCTATCGTTGAGTTTTGGACCATCAGTTTTTCTTCTCGCCGGCATATTAGCACTCCTCCCTGGAGACTGCTAATTTAATATTAGCATGTAGTATACCTGTTGTCAAGTCGAAATTGCGATGATACAATAGTTTCAGCGAAAGGGGGGGAGGCATGTGAAACTTTCCCATCTCATCGAGCTTCTCGGTAATAACCTCGTTGAGGTTACCAACCTCAACGGGAAAGACCCCGAGGTCAATGATGTGGTGAGTAACTCCCGCCTTCTCAAGCCCGGAAACCTCTTTATCTGTCTTCAAGGTACTTCTTTTGACTCCCATTTGCTCGCTCCTGAACTTCAAGAAAGAGGTGCAGCTGCTTTAATTGCTGAGAAAAAAATCGATGTTGATCTTGATATTCCTATTATATACGTTAAAAGCAGCAGGCTTGCAGAAGCACATTTGTACATGGAAATCAACGACCATCCCTACAAAAAACTCACGACAATCGGAGTTACTGGAACGAACGGAAAGACCACGGTAACCACTCTGATAAACCACATTCTCGAAACCTTTCAAAGAAAATCTGCTCTCGTGGGAACCGTAAAGAACGTGATCGGTGACTATGTCTCGACAAATCCCAAAAACACCACTCCCGGACCAGCTACTCTGGCGAAATACATGAAGATGGCTGTAGAGAAAAATCTAGAATACTTCGTTATGGAAGTTTCTTCTCACGGTCTTGCAATGCACAGAGTCGATGGAATGCGCTTTGATGTTGCTGTGCTTACAAACGTAACACGTGATCACCTCGATTTTCACGCTTCTTTTGAAGATTATTACAGGACTAAGTTGCGGATCTTTAATTTACTCAAACCTGTCGGAAAAGCTGTGGTGAATTCGGATAACGTAAATATTGGAGATATAAAGCTCCCGAGGGATAAAATAATAACCTATGGCTTTGGAAACGAATCTGACTTTCGCATGGAAAACCTGGAGATCTCCAGAACAGGTATGTATTTCACCGTTGAGACACCGTTTGGTTCCAAACATAAAGTTTACACGCGCCTCGTTGGCGAACACAATGCTTATAACGTAACCGCCACAATCGCTACAATGGAATCTTTGAATTACGACACCGAACACATCCTGGAAGCAATTTCCACTTTCAGTGGTGTCCCGGGAAGATTCGAATTCGTTGAGGAAGCTACAAAATACGGCTTCGATGTCCTTGTAGATTTTGCTCATACTCCAGACGCTCTGGAAAAACTTCTGAAAACTGCAAAAAAACTCTCAGAGGGAAGAATCATTATTGTCTTTGGCGCCGGTGGAGACGCCGATAAAGGTAAAAGACCGTTAATGGGAGAAATCGCCTCCAGATTCGCTGATGTTGTTATCTTAACGTCTGATGATCCCAAAAAAGAAGATCCCGAAGAAATCCTGAATGACATAGAAGCAGGAATAAGCAAAACAAAGCCGTACCTTGTCATTCCGGATAGAAGAGAGGCTATATCTGTAGCTCTTACGCTGGCAAATCGACAGGACACCGTTTTAATAGCGGGAAGAGGACATGAAGATTATCAGGCCTTTGCGGATTATGTTGTAGCTTTTAATGATAAAAGAGTCGTTAAAGAGATTCTGGATACAAAATTTCGGAGGCATGCTAAAAGGTGAGCTCATCTAAACAACTTGACGTGAAACGTTTTCTGAAACTTACTGACGGAAGAAAAATCAGAATCGACTCGCGAGTGGTTAAAATCGGGGACGTATTCATAGCCTTGAAGGGCACGAGGGTTGACGGAAATGATTTCATAGACGACGCTCTCAAACGTGGAGCAATTTTTGGCGTCTCAAACCGAAGTTCAGACAATCCTGCTGTTTTCTTTCATCCAGACCCGAAGAAACTGCTCATTGAAGCAGCT
This sequence comes from Kosmotoga olearia TBF 19.5.1, assembly GCF_000023325.1. Lineage (NCBI taxonomy): Bacteria > Thermotogati > Thermotogota > Thermotogae > Kosmotogales > Kosmotogaceae > Kosmotoga > Kosmotoga olearia. The sequence goes on along the minus strand of NC_012785.1, from coordinate 1,470,089 downwards.
GCTTTTATTCTGAAGCACTCAAAAATCAAGCACAAAATCGCGATAACCGGATCTAACGGAAAAACAACGACCAAAGAAATTCTTGCTTCCATACTTTCTGACTATGGTAAGGTGTTCAAAACACCAGGTAACCTCAACACTGAAATAGGTATTCCCATAGCTATTCTCGAAAACCGTTCACAGCTGGCAGAATGCGATTATGCCATCTTTGAATTCGGAACGAGCAAAAAAGGGGATATCTCTTTTTTGACAGACCTTGTAAATCCAGATATTGCCGTTCTCTTGAACGTGGGCACGGCTCACCGGGGGAACTTCAATGACGAAACCGAATTACTTCAGGAAAAGTGCTCGATATTCGAAACTCTTCAGAAAGATTCAACAGCAATCACAAACGGTGATGATAAAAGAATCAGGTCAATGATTTCGGAGCTCAGTTGCAAAAAGTTGTTTTTTGGACAGCGCAACGGAGATTTGAAGATAATGAAATTTGACTATTCCAAAAACAATACCTTTGTCGCTTTCAAAGCTTTCGGAGAAATGAAGATGGCAAAGCTCAAAGGGATCTGGAATTCCGGTCAATTACTGGACTTTGGTGCCGCTTATCTAACAGCTCTTTCTTTAAAAATTGAAGAACCGCTCCTCAATATCAACAGAATTATCTTACCTTTCAACAATCGCTTCTCAGTGGAGAACATTGCGGGAATAATCCTGATAAATGACTGTTACAACAGCAGTTTAGAATCTGTAGAGTCTGCCATAAAAAGTATAGCCAAGCTAAAAAAAGAGAGAACTTTTGCTGTTGTAGGCTCTATACTTGAACAGGGAAAATATTCAAAAAAAACCCATGAAGAACTCGGAAGACTATTGAACTTTTTTGACCACATAGTTCTTTACACAAAGGACACCCAGGTTGAGGCAGTACAAAATACCGCAAACATTGATTTCAAAAGTTCGAATCCGGAAGAAGTCGCCGAATGGCTGAAAAAAAACTGCCGCTATGGCGATCTGGTTTATTTCAAAGCATCAAGAGGTGTTGCACTCGAAGAAGCTATCCTGAGTTTTCGTAGGAGGTTGCAGAGTGGAGAATAACGTAATTGTTTTTTTTCTTTCCTTTTTAAGTAGTGTCGTATTTATTGAGGGATTCAAACGTTTCCAGAAAAAACTTCGAATCGGACAATACATTCGCGAAGAAGGCCCCGATCTTCATAACTACAAAACCGGAACCCCTACAGCAGCGGGTCTCGTTTTCATCCCGATTTTCATTGCGGTACTTCTGAATTTCAACAGAGGCCCGGAAAGTTTTCTTATCGCATTCTCTGCTCTTTCCTATGGGTTAATCGGAGCCATCGATGACTTCATGAAAATAAAGCGAAAAAACGCCTCGGGGATAACAGCCGTTCAAAAATTGTTCATGCAATTTACGGCAGCTTTCATTATCGTTTATTTCATTCAGCAAATAAACCCCCATACGTATCTGATCGTTCCTTTCAGCGGTTATAAACTGGATTTGGGATGGTTCTATTATCTCCTTTCATCAGTGGTTATCGTTGGGGTCAGCAACGCTGTGAATCTTACAGACGGTGTTGACGGCCTTGCGGGATTCGTTTTTATCGGTTCAATTGTACCTTTGCTCATTGTAGGATACCAATCCGTTGTATATCTTTCCCTGATTGGCCTGCTGATGGGATTTTTATGGCATAACTGGCATCCAGCAAGTATCTTCATGGGGGATGCCGGTTCACTGGCACTCGGAGGGATTCTTGCAACCTCTTTCGCTCTGAACGGTCTGGAGCTTTTCTTGATATTCTTTGGTTTTATCTTTCTACTGGAGACCCTGAGTGTTATTATACAGGTTACCTCATTCAAGTTCAGGGGAAAACGGGTTTTCAGGATGTCCCCTATTCATCATCATTTCGAACTTCTTGGCTGGAAAGAAGAAAAAATTGCGTTCCGTTTCTCAACACTCGCTTTATTAGTTTCTTTACTCGGAATAATCGGCTGGAGGGAATTATAATGTACTCCGGAAAAGCAGGGATAATCGGCCTTGGCGAGTCGAATTATCGACTTGTGGAGTATCTTCTACAAAATTCACACTCAGAAATCTTTGTTTCAGAAAAAGGGAAACTTGATCTCGAAAAAAAAGAATTTCTAAAGACAAATAATATAGAGTTTGAAGAAAGCGGTCATACTGAGAAACTCTACGATTGTGATTGGTTCATCCTGAGCCCGGGAATTTCTCCACACTCAGAAGTCGGCGAGAGAATTCTCTCTTCGGGAAAACCCTTTACAACAGAACTGGAATTCGCCCTCGATAAACTCAAAAAACTCGAGCACGGTGTAATCGTTGGAATAACCGGTACCAATGGAAAATCAACAGTTACCACCATGGTTGGACATATCGCAAAAAAAAGTGGGTTGAAAACCTTTATCGGAGGAAACCTGGGAACTCCACTAATAAGCTCTATCAATGAACGTTTTGATGTTTACGTAGTTGAAGTGAGTTCCTTCCAACTCACGTGGTTCGGCAAAAAAGAAAAATACTTCCATCTATCTTCAATACTGAACATCGCCCAGGACCACCTCGACTACCATAGGGACATGCGGGAGTATGCTCTCGCCAAACTCAAAATAATAGAGCTGACCTCCGGGTCTTCCATAATAAACTCCGAAATACTCGAAAATTTTGGAGACCTACTGGTAGATAAAACCAAAAAACAAATTATTCCTTTTTCAACCAGAAAAGATAGCTTCTTCTGCCTGAAAGACGGTATAATGAGACTTCACAAATTATCCATATCTCTGGATAGTCTGAACTTTCCAGGAATTCATAATCAAGAAAACGCCGCGATAACCCTCGGACTCGCACAATTTCTGGGGATCCATGTCCACGACGCTCTGGAAAAACTCCAGGATTACGCATTTCTCGACCACAGAATGCAAAAATGCGGGCAAATAAACGGCGTAACATTTATCAACGACTCAAAAGCGACTAATGCCCACGCCGTTATCAATGCTTTGGAAAATTTCGACCTTGAAAAAGTTATAATCATCCTATCAGGAAAAGAAAAACGTGAAGATTACACCCCGTTGATCAAAAAAATATCCAGAGTAAAGCATATAATTTTTCTTGGTGATTCCTTAAAAAGCCTTATAGAAAGATTGAAAAAGAAAGGAATCACCTATGATGTGGTTCACACAATAGATGAGGCTCTCAAAAAAGCCGTGGAGCTATCAAAAGCAGGTGACATTGTCTTGTTCAGTCCCGGTGGATCGAGTTTCGATCTGTATAAGAATTACAAAGAACGCGGAAAAGATTTCGTCAAAGCCTTTAACAACCTGATAAAAAGGGAAGAAGTGATCTGATGAAACGGTCTTATCTTCTCCTAACCCTTTTTACCAGTGTTCTTTTGGTTCTTGGCTTTGTGTTTATATACAGCGCAGGGATCAGCATGGAAGCAAGACTTCCCTATCTTTCTGCTCGCGATTTTCTCACCAAGCAGCTCATTGCTTTCGTTATAGGTCTGATCGCCGCAGTGATAACCGTGCACATAAAAAGTTCCACCCATTTCAAAAACGTCTTTTACGTATATTATCCAGCGATAATCTTTCTTCTTGTCACAGTCCTCCTCTTTCCAAGCAGGGGTGGTTCTCACAGGTGGATAGAACTCGGAGGTTTCTCACTTCAGGTTTCAGAATTTGCAAAAGTCGTTTTGATAATGGCTTTAGCAAAATATTTCGGATGGATAGAAGAAAAAAACCTGAATTTTTTGAGAACCTTTATAATACCATTGCTGATTGCCGCTCCATTCATTTTCCTGGTGTTCATTGAACCAGACCTGTCCACTACCGGTCTCCTCATTTTGATAACCCTGGTGATGATGTTCCTCGGTGGAATAAAAATAAGGCATATTCTCCTTGCAGTAGCACTCACCATTGTTCTGATCTTCGCCGCATACCGATTAGAATTATTGAAATCTTACCAGATAGAAAGGTTCATAACCTTTATCTCATCCTTCAGAGGACAGGAACATGAGCAGATTTCGTACAGTCTCAAAGCTATTTCAGCTGGCGGTTTATTTGGAACAGGGCTCGGAATGGGAACAGTGAAGTATTACCTTCCGGTAAGTTACTCTGACTTTATCTTTGCCACAATAGGCGAAGAACTCGGACTTGTAGGGATTTTCCTGCTGATGATTTCTTATATAGGATTTGTCCAAAAGCTGGTGCTGATAGGTTTGAAAGTCCCAAAGAAAAAGGAAGGAAAATTGTACATCATTGGTTTTGCCTTTTATGTGATGATACAGGCTACGATAAACATCGCGGTTAATCTCGGCCTATTTCCACCGACGGGTGTAACATTGCCTTTTGTCAGTTACGGGGGTTCATCTTTGATATCCCTGCTTATAGGCTTTGCTTTCGTTTTCAGCATCATTTTAGAAAAGGAAGAAGATCATGCGTAAAAACCTTAAAGTAGCATTCTGCGGTGGCGGAACGGGCGGCCACTACTATCCTGCCATCGCCGTGTACCAGGAACTCTCAAAAAGGTTCGACATCGAAGCGTTGTATTTCACCATAGCCGGGAGGCTTGATGATAAAAACGTAGAACAGGACATACCACGAGTAAAAAGAATTCCTCTCAAAGTGAAGGGATTGCGAAGGCCCCTGGCCCATCCTGAGAATTTTTTCCGGGTTTTGTCACATCTTCGCACCTCTTCAAAAGTAAAAAAAATCCTGAAAGATTTCAATCCTGATCTCGTTTTTTCGACGGGAGGGTACATTTCATATCCCGTTGTTAAAGCTGCACACACGCTTGGAATCCCCATCTACATTCACGAACAAAATTCCATTCCAGGGATTGCCAACAAAAAACTTTCTGTCTTCGCACGAAAAGTATTCGTTTCCTTTTCAGAAAGTGCGGATTATTTCCCTGTACCAAAAGATAAAATAATCGTAAGCGGAAACCCTGTCAGAAAACCCGTTAAAAATCGCGAAGAACTTCTCAATCAACTAGGGTTCGACCCAAAAACTCCCTTTGTGGTCATAACCGGGGGAAGCCTTGGATCGGATTTGCTGAATAAATTGGCACTTTCGCTTTACTCAAAGATACTTGAACACGGCCCTAACATAAATTTCCTTCACATTACTGGAAATGAAAATATCTCTGCTAAACTGAATGAATTCCCCTTTGTTATTGAGAAAGCTTATGAACCAGAACTTCACGAATACATAAATATAGCTGATGCAGTTATAGCGCGTGGTGGCGCAACAACGATAGCCGAAATCCTTAATTACAAGAGCTTTGGTATAATAATACCGTGGGAAGGCGCCGCAGAAAATCATCAATATTACAACGCTGTTTCACTGGAAAAACAGGGGCAGGGTTGTGTTATACTTGAAAGCGCAGCAACTCCAGAAAAAATTTATTCCACACTCGTTACAACCCTAAAAAGGATGAGCTTCAAAAACAATGAGGTTTTCAGAAATCCCGCAAGGGTTATAGTAGAACATGTAGTTCGGGAGGAATAGAAGTTGAAATATCATTTTATTGGTATTGGCGGGATCGGAATGAGTGGTCTCGCTCTTCATTTAGCGGCTGAGGGTAATGAGGTTTATGGCTCAAATTTCGAAGAAAATGAGCGGGTTGAATACCTGAGGCGCGTTGGTATGCGCATTTATATTGGACATGCCCGCGAGAACTGGGAAAACCCCGATGTGGTTGTCCATACAACCGCTGTCAGTAGAGGAAATCCCGAGCTTGAACGCAGTATTTCCGAAGGTGTTCCCCTTCTTTATCGTATGGAACTTCTCAGAAAAGTAATAGCTTCCCGAAACTCACTCAGCGTTACCGGTACGGATGGCAAAACAACGACAACCGCTATGCTTTCCAAAGTAATGATAGACGCAGGAAAAGACCCTGTTGTCTTTCTTGGAGGAAAATCTCCACATCTGGAACATGGAAATTACAGAAATGGTGAAGGACCTATTGTCGCCGAGGTTGATGAAAGCGATGGTTTCTTTGCTTCATTTTCTTCACTTCACGCTATAGTGACTAACGTTCGCGGAGATCATTTAGAACACTACAACAATTCTCTAAAAAACCTACAAGCTCATTTTCACTACTTCGCCAAAAGAATAACCGGCATCTTCATATACAACGCCGATGATGAGGCTTCAAAAAGGCTCTTTGGCGGGATGGGAATCACCTTTGGTGAAAATGATGGTGATTACAGATTTACCAAAAGAACCTGTGATAGGACAAAACAGAGTTTCGAAGTTTATCATGGTAAACATTCCCTCGGGCGTTTCACGCTGAACCTTCCCGGAATACACAACGTTTATAATGCAACAGCCGTAATCGCTATGGCTGCCGAACTTGGAATTCCAATGGACATTGTAAAAAACTCATTGGCAACGTTCAAGAGCGTAGACAGGCGCTTCACTTTTAGAGGCTTTAGTGAAGAGAAAAATCTTTACTTCATAGACGATTATGCCCACACACCTGACGAAATAAGAAACACAATAAGGGGAGCAAAAGAAAGTTATCCAGATAGAAAGATCATTGTTGTATTTCAACCCCACAGATACTCGAGGCTTGCCAGGGAAAATGGACGGTTTGCAGCATCCTTAAAAAGCGCCGACGCTGTGTGCGTTTACAAGCTTTATGACGCCTACGAAAAAGGAAGATACGCTGTCAGCGAAGTTGAAGTTTTGGAAGGCCTGAAGAATTACGGCGTAGAATCCTACCACGCCGACGACTACAACGACATCCTCAACTGGCTGGACAGCAAACGTGACGCTGTGGTTCTCTTTCTTGGAGCCGGCGATATAACAGAAGCTTCAAAACTCAGTGCTTTAAAATTCGGATAAGTCTGTTAGCGACCTTCAAATCCGGGCATACTCCACAAAGACTGCAAATATCCCATCTGCAATCAGGGGTTGTTTCCCCCCTAAGTGCTTTTTTATATTCCTGAATCAGGAATTCTTTTCTTATTCCAAGGGAGACATGGTCCCACGGTAGTGGTTCTGATATTGAACGTTCTCTCGTATATTCTTCGGGTTTGATCCCGCTTTCTTCAAAAGCCTTCAACCATCTTGAAAAAGAAAACTCTTCACCCCATTCATCAAACAGGGCACCAAGGGTGTAAGCTCTATATATCGCTTTAGCTACCTTTCTATCTCCTCGACTCAACACGCCCTCAACATAACTCTTTCCCGGATCGTGAACCTGTAGTTTTCCGAACTTCTTTATCGCCCTGAGTATTTTCATTTTCTTCCTTGCTTCAGTCGGGTCAATCTGCTTTGCAAATTGAAAAGGAGTGTGAGGTTTTGGAACAAAGATCGACACAGAAACCGTCACATCTTTCAAACCGGCTTTCTTGGCTTTACGTGCAAGTTCAACAATTCCATTTATATCTTCCTCAGTTTCCGTTGGAAGACCTATCATGAAGTACAATTTCAATCTTCTCCAACCATGCTTGATTGCGGAATTAACGGAATTCATAAGATCCTCTTCTGATATGTTTTTATTTATTACGTCCCTCAATCGCTGTGTACCCGCTTCGGGAGCGAAAGTAAGGCCTGTTTTTCGTACAGAAGCAATCTTTGAAGCAATCTCAATTCCAAAGCTGTCCACTCTCGTTGAAGGCAAAGATAACGCAACTTTTCTCTCACCAAGGTACGGTAATATGCTGTTCGTAAGTTCCTGAATTGCCGTATAGTCCATGGTGCTTAGAGAAAGGAACGAAAGCTCTTCATATCCTGTGTTATCAATTAGCTCCTTTATATCTTCCAGAATGGCCTTATGGTTTCTCTCCCTCACAGGTCTGTAAAACATTCCTGCCTGACAAAATCTACAACCGCGATCGCAACCTCGCATAACCTCTACTACTGCTCTGTCATGAACGACCCCCATGAAAGGAACGACAGGCTTGGTATCTATTCTGTAATCATTTATGTCGGAAATTACAGCTTTGACGACTTTACCATCATTTAGAGAGGGAACGTACATTCCTGGTAGTTCTTTAAGCATTTCCAAAAGCTCGCGTCTCTTGCCTTTTTTCAGCAAGTCTAGATTTTCTTTAACAATCCTTGCCAGCTGGAGAGTAATGGATTCTCCATCGCCGATTACAAAAGCATCAAAGAAATCCGCTATTGGTTCAGGATTTGCCGTACACGGTCCCCCGCCAATGACGAGCGGCTCTGTGGTTCTGTCTTTCTGCCAGATCGAGATCTCAGCCAGATCCAAAAGTGCTATCACGTTGGTGAAGCTCAATTCGTACTGCAAGGTTATTCCAAAGATATGAAACTCCTTGGCCGGAGTATAGGTTTCCAGAGAATAAAGAGGGACGTTATTCTCTTTCATCTTTGCCATCATATCTTTCCATGGAAGATAAGTTCTCTCAGCGTATATCTCCGGATCTTCATTAAGATATTTATAGAGCAATTTCAGACCTAAATGCGACATACCGATCTCATAGGCATCCGGAAATGCTAAAAGAAATCGCAGCTTATTTCTTGGGTCTTTTTTTACTATATTCAATTCTTTTCCTATGTATCTGGAAGGCTTTTTGACAGTTGAAAGAACGCCAGAACTAACAAGCCATCTATAAATATCCATCTTTTACCTCCATTTCACCTCTCCATTCCTTTCTTTTTCCTGATTACTTCTCCTATTTTATCTTACATCTCTCAATTATGCATGGCACAACCCCAATCGAGATCCGAGATTCGAGAAGGCGAGAACAGGTACGACTGGATTCGCCAGTGTTGCGAACTCCTGCGGAGTTGTTGCGAACCACTTCGTGGTTGCTGCGAACTGCTGCGCAGTTGCTCGACCAACTACGTTGGTGATACGTGCCTGCGGCAGATGTAAGGGACGTTGTCGGTTGTGAGTTGTAAGTTACTCGAAAAAAGTCGAGAGTCCAAACCAAGAGTCCGAGAACCGGTAAGCACACCTTGAAAACAGGGACTGTCATCCTGAACTTGATTCAGGATCTCGTACTTAAGAAGACCAGATTCTCGATAAAACATTTCCATAATGACGGTTTTTTGAATCGTGCAGCGGTTCGCGTTACTTTATTTGACAGCGTAGCAAGCCTCAGCCTCGCAAGCGTCGCTCTACCAGCTGACAGCGTTGCAAGCCTCGGCTGCGCAGCAGCTATCGGCTCTCGGTTCTCGATTTTTACGTACAACCTACAACGCGGTCTGACCCCCAATAATGAGACACGGGTTAACGAGATCAAGCTTTAACAGACTGAATCATGGAAATGCTACAGTGTTTCTTAAAGGCTTGTGGTGTCATGTATTTCAAAGAACCATGTGGTCTGAGATTATGATAGAAATCCATGTACACCTGGTATTTTCGGTGAACGTCTTCCGCTCTCTCAAACACATTCATAGCCACAAATTCCCTTTGCACATTCGAATGCTGTGATTCAATAAAGGCCTGGGAATCAGGGTGGTGCTTTATCCCAAATTCCTGGATTATCTCGTTCTTTTCAAAATATTCCCGGGTGTAATTAGCTGTAAACGGGCGTGTCACATATTTTGTGTAAACCCCAAACTCCGGAAAAGATCAGACATAGGATTTCACCCAATCAAATTCTATCATCAAAGTGGCAAGGATTTTATCCCATTCATTTATTCTCACGGTCCATTTTCTAGTTATATTGTTAATGGCGAGATATGCCAGTTTCATGAGAGCCATGTCATTGGGAAAAACACCTCTGTTCTTTGTTACCTTCCTGAGTTGGCTGTTCAGGGATTCTATTGGATTGGTTGTGTAAATCAATTTTCTAATCTCTTTGGGATATTCGAAATAGGTCGTGAGGGATTCCCAGTTGTCTTTCCAGCTTTTAATGCTGAAAGGATACTTTTCTCCCCATTTCTCTTCAAAAGCCATAAGGGCGTTCCATGCTGCTTCTCTTGTGTCTGCTGTGTATACCGATTTCAGGTCAGCAGCGAATTTCTTTTTGTCTTTCCAGGATACAAATTTCATGGAATATCTTATCTGGTGTACTACGCATCTCTGGATTTTAGCCTGGGGATATACCGCTTCTATTGCCTCTTCCATTCCCTTTAATCCGTCTATTGAAAAGAACATCACTCCTTTGACACCTCGGTTTTTCAGCTCATTTAGCACACCAAGCCAGTATTTTGAACCTTCACTCTGAGCTATCCACATTCCTAGGACATCTTTCATTCCTTCCAGATTTATCCCAAAGGCTATATACAAAGCCTTATTTCTTATCTGGTTGTTCTCAGAGACTTTGAAAAAGATAGCATCCATGTAGATTATGGTATATACCTCTTCAAGGGGTCTGTTTCTCCATTCGGAAACGATGGGTATTATCTTGTCTGTTATCCTGCTTATGCTTTCAGTTGACAATTCAGAGCCGTATATGTCCTTAAGATGTGCCTGTATGTCCCTGTATGTCATTCCCCGGGCATACATAGACAATATCTGGTCCTCTATGGAAGCTATGCTTCGCTGGTGCTTTTTAACCACTATTGGTTCGAATTCACCTTTTCGATCCCTGGGAATTGAAAGCTCTATTTTGCCATATGAGGTATTCACTGTTTTTTTCGAATAACCGTTTCGGGAGTTATCCGTTTCTTTGTTCCTATAGTCATGCTTGGAATAGCCCAGTTCTTCTTCAAGTTCCGTTTCCAGCATCTCTTTAATGATGTCTCCAAATAATTCTTTTACAAGATTTTCCGCGTCTTCTGTTGTCTTTAATTTCCTCTCTCGTACCAATCTCTTCATTGCTTCTTTGTCAAAGTTTCCCACTGTTCTCCCTCCTTAGCTTTTTGTTATTTTCTCATATTTCGGAGGGAGTTTACACAAAATTGCTAACAGACCCCTGTAAACAGGCTTCCATTATCCGTACGGACCAACTGAGGTACCGTTTCCTGGTAAAGCATTGCCCTTCCCAGTGTTCGAGTAAAATCTTTGCACTTGCAACTCTTCCCAAGATATGAACCCACTATTTCCCTTGAATATACATCTATTATGTCCAATAAGGCTATATTCCCTTCCTGTATTGTGGTTATGTACTTAATATCTGCTTCCCACAGTATTCCTGTCCTGTCTATCTCATGCTGGGTTGAGCGCCTAACAGGATGGTGCTGTTTCGGCCAGTATTTCCTGACATATCCCAGCTTCTTTCTCATTCTGTGTACTTTCTTGTGGTTCACTATTATCCCAAATTCATTCAGAAAATACTTGCTGAGCTTCTTGCTTCCTAGCACTTTCAGATAATACTCAGGTTCATATGGATTCACTCTGCTGTATATGCCTTTGAGTAGTTTTTCAAGCTCTTTATCTTCGAACTTTTCACCGTTTGTCTTTAGACAGTAATTGCGCCTTCTACCTGTCTTCGCCTTTTTGAGAAAGAACAAGGGTTTCTTCCTGCGATAGTAACTGCTTCTGGTTATTCCAAAGATTCTCAAAAGATAAGAGGTTGAAAAACCATAACCCATATATGTTTCAGCGAAAAGTTCAACTGCTAGCCTTTTCCAGTTTTTTTTAGAGCTTCTTTTAGCAACCTTATTTCCAATTCTTTCTCTGCTATTATGAGTTTGTATTTCTCGATTTCGTTGAGAACCCCTTTTAGCTCTTTTGGGTCTTTCTTTATCTTGCCGAGCCCTATCTCTTTGTACAGAACAGGTGGTATCTTCGTTGGATCAACAATGAAATCTCCAGCTCTGAGTTTCGGTTCAAAAGCACTTTCTCCCTCCGCTCTGTATTTGTTTATCCAACCCCATAATGTAGAATCCGGTATCCCGTATTCTTCCCTGATTTCTCTTGTGTTTTTGTGACCCTCTTCGTATTCCTTTACCACTTTTAGCTTCAATTCCATTGAATATTGTGCTCTGCCTCTCATCCCTTCGCCCCCTTTTCTTTCATACTATCACTTCGTTATCTCTTGTCCTATTTCTTTAGGGGGTGATTACGGAGGCAACTCCACAGGAGTTCGTAACACCGGCGCAGCCGGTCGTAACAATCCCGAAGGGATTCGGAGCGCCGCGCAGCGGCTATCTCGATTCTCGGCTTCTAATCAGCGTCTGCAAGCCTCAACCTCGTGAGCGTCAACGTCGTGAGCCTCCTGGACGTAGTCCAGCACTTCCGCCGCGTAGCGGCCCTCTCAGTTCTCGGATTCTCCGTTCTCGAAAGAAAAACACTCTAAAATCATCTATCCGTTCCTATCTTTTCCCAATAGCTGTTGACTAAATAGCTTTTTTGATTTAGTTTTGAAGTGAGAAACTCCGAAAAAAATTGGGGGGATGATGATGTCCTTGAATCCTGAAGAGAAAAAGCACCTTGAAACCTTGAAAGAAAACTGGGAAAAGACAACCGTTGAAAAAGTTATTCAGAAATACCCGGAGAGAAAAGAACGATTCGAAACCTCCTTTGGTGAAGAGATTGAAAGGCTTTATACGCCGTTAGATATCGCTGAACTGGATTACGAACATGATCTTGGATTCCCCGGCGAATACCCCTTCACAAGAGGAGTACAACCAACCATGTACCGCGGTCGTTTCTGGACGATGAGACAGTACGCCGGTTTTGGAACTGCCGAAGAATCCAACAAACGTTACAAATACCTTCTATCACAGGGACAAACGGGGCTTTCAGTTGCCTTCGATCTCCCAACTCAGATAGGATACGACTCAGATGATCCCATGGCAGAGGGCGAAATAGGAAAAGTCGGAGTTGCAATAGATTCACTGGAAGACATGGAGGTCCTTTTTGACGGAATTCCTCTGGATCAGGTAAGTACCTCCATGACGATAAACTCAACGGCTGCCATTTTACTCGCAATGTACATAGCAGTTGCCGAAAAACAGGGCGTCTCCTCCGATAAACTGCGAGGAACGATACAAAACGACATCCTAAAAGAATACATCGCCAGAGGGACGTACATTTTCCCGCCAGAACCTTCGATGAGAATAATCACAAACATCTTCGAATACTGTTCGAAACACCTACCCAAATTCAACACAATCAGTATCAGCGGTTACCACATACGTGAAGCCGGCGCAGATGCCGTCCAGGAGGTTGCTTTCACACTAGCAGATGGTATAGCCTACGTTGAAGCTGCCGTGAAAGCCGGCCTTGATCCCAATGTCTTCGGTAAGAGATTGTCCTTCTTCTTCAACGCTCACAACAACTTCCTGGAAGAAATAGCGAAGTTCAGAGCCGCGCGAAAACTCTGGAGTAAGATCATGCGGGAACGCTTTGGTGTAACCGATAAAAAGGCCCTCATGTTGAGGTTCCATACTCAAACGGGAGGGTCAACGTTAACCGCTCAACAGCCGATGAACAATATTGTCAGGGTCGCTTTCCAGGCACTTGCCGCGGTTCTCGGAGGCACCCAGTCACTCCATACGAATTCTTACGACGAAGCTCTGGGGCTTCCAACTGAAGAATCTGTTACGATAGCTCTTAGAACACAGCAGATAATAGCCCATGAAACAGGTGTCGCTGATGTTGTCGACCCGCTTGGCGGTTCATATTACATAGAGCATTTGACGAGCGAAATTGAAAAGAGAGCTACCGAATACATAAAAAGGATAGATGAACTCGGTGGAATGGTTAGAGCGATCGAAGAAGGTTACATCCAAAAAGAAATATTGAATACAGCGTACAAATATCAGCTAGAAATTGAAGAAGGATCGAAAGTGATCGTTGGAGTCAACAAATTTACCGGAGAAGAAACCACACCAAAGAAGATTCTCAAAGTCGATGAAGAACTTGAAGAAAAACAGAAAGCAAGAGTACGTGCTCTCAGGGAAAAGCGTGATAACATAAAGGTGGAGAAAACCCTGAAAGAATTGAAAAACGCGGCCATGGGTAACGAAAACCTGATGCCTTATATTCTTAATGCCGTAAAAGCCTACGCGACCATCGGTGAAATTTCGAATGTTTTGAGAGATGTCTTCGGCGAATACACGGAAGCTGTTATCCTCTGAAACTTATTCAAATTGCGAGGTGGTAGAAATGGATAAGAAGATAAAAGTGTTAATAGCAAAACCGGGACTCGATGGACATGATAGAGGTGCGAAAGTTGTTGCTATGGCTTTGAGAGATGCCGGAATGGAGGTTATTTATACAGGCCTCAGGCAATCACCAGAGAAAATCGTCAAAGACGCGTTGCAGGAGGATGTTGATATCATAGGATTATCTATACTTTCAGGAGCCCATATGCGGCTTTGCGAAAAAGTCCTGAAATTGATGAAAGAAGCCGGGATAGAATCCAAACCAATCTTCGTCGGTGGAATAATACCGGAAGATGATGCAAAAGAACTCAAAAAAATGGGCATATACGAGGTCTTTGGTCCCGGTACCCCATTAGCAAATATCATAGAAAGAATTAAGGCTGCGGTGAAAAAATGAAGATAGAGAAATTGCTGTCGAAAGACCCACTCTGGATCTCTAAAGCACTTACCACCGTCGAAAGGGATCCAATAGCTGGAAAGGAACTGATAGATTCTCTTCCTGAAAGAGAATATCATGTTATAGGGGTTACTGGCAGTCCAGGTGCAGGGAAATCCACTCTGGTAGATAGATTAGCCACAGAACTTTCCAGCGATCATTCGGTGGCCATAATAGCCATCGACCCTTCCAGCCCGTTCACCGGGGGTGCCATTCTGGGCGACCGGATACGAATGAGGCATGCCCTGGAAAATGATAAAATCTTTGTGCGCTCCATGGCGAGTAGAGGAAAAGTCGGAGGGTTGAGCCCTGCCATATACGATGCTGTAAAATTGCTGGGAAAATGCGGCTTTGAAAAGATAATCGTTGAGACCGTTGGAGCCGGCCAATCAGAAACCGATATTGTCAACCTAGCCGATATAGTTTTGTTGATACTCGCACCCGGAATCGGCGACGAGATACAAATGCTAAAAGCAGGTATAATGGAAATCGGTGACATCTACGTCGTCAACAAAATGGACGTTGACGGCGCCGCGAGTCTTGTAAACAAAATAAAGGCGATGCTAGCATTTTCCGACAGAAAAAAAGAGGTCATCCTCACAAACGCGGTTAGCGGCAAGAATGTTGACAAATTGTGTGCACTGGTGGAAAAGGAACTGTCCAAACTCATTGAAACCGGTTTGATACACAAAAAACGTGCACACAGAGAGCTTTTTCATAAACTCAACAGTATCTGTGAAATCATACAGGAAAGATTCCTGGAAGATGAAAAACTGGACACTTTGTTGGAATTCATCAAAAACTTCGATAGGGGGGAAGAAGCTTGAAAATCGATCGTATCGACCATATCGGTATCGTTGTTCGCTCAATAGACGAAAAACTTCCGCTTTACAGGGACTTCCTCGGATTGGAATTTGGAGGAATAGAAGAACTACCGGAAAGGGGGCTAAAGGTTGCATTCTTAAAAGTTGGAACCACGAGAATAGAATTACTAGAACCTTTGAATGAGAAAAGTCAAATATCGAAATTCCTTGAAAAAAAGGGTGAAGGCATCCATCATATAGCTTATCACGTCGATAACATCAATGAAGCACTCGAAAAGGCTAAAAACGGTGGTTTTAAACCTCTCAGCGATGAACCTCAGCCGGGTGCCGGTGGAACAAAAGTGATCTTCCTGCACCCAAAAACCACCGGCGGTGTTCTCATAGAAATGGTAGAAGGTCAACACTAATGGGGGGTGATGAGTTGAACGAAAAACTCGAGAAGTTCAAAAAGCTAGATGAAAAAATAACCCTTGGCGGTGGAAAAGAGAGAATAGAGAAACAGCATGCTCAGGGAAAACTTACCGCCAGGGAACGAATAGAATTGCTGTGCGATCCTGGAAGCTTTGAAGAAATCGATAAATTCGTCAAACACCGTTCAACCTTCTTTGGACTTGATAAAAAAGATTTCCCGGCAGATGGTGTTGTTACCGGAATTGGTGAAATAAACGGCAGAAAAGTCGCTGTTTTTTCACAGGATTTCACAGTTCAAGGTGGTTCTCTTGGTGAAATGCATGCGAAAAAAATCATGAAGATCCAGGATCTCGCCATTAAGCTGGGAATCCCGATAATCGGGATAAACGATTCTGGTGGTGCCCGTATTCAGGAAGGCGTCGATTCCCTGTATGGTTACGGCGGTATATTCTATCGAAACACCCTTGCTTCTGGTGTCATACCACAGATAACCGTAATTGCCGGTCCCTGCGCCGGTGGAGCGGTTTACTCTCCTGCAATCACAGATTTCATAATAATGGTTAATCAGATATCCCAGATGTTTATCACCGGTCCACAGGTTATCAAAGCGGTTACCGGCGAAGATATAGACAAAAATGGACTCGGTGGTGCCATGATCCACAACAGCAAAAGCGGTGTTGCTCACTTCATAACTGAGACCGATAGCGACGCCATGCAGCTCGTCAGGAAACTTATTTCCTACATTCCGCAGAACAATTCAGAAGAACCTGAAATTACCGAACCAATGTCAGTCTCGCAAGTACCGGAACTAAGAGAAATCGTGCCAGAGAATCCAAAACAAGCTTACGATGTAAAAAAAGTAATAGAACTCGTTGTAGATAACGGCGAATTCCTTGAAGTCCACAAACACTACGCAAAAAATATAGTGATAGGATTTGCCAGGATCGCTGGCCGTTCTGTCGGAATTATCGCCAATCAACCTTCTGTTTATGCTGGCGTGCTGGACATCGACTCTTCCGATAAAGCAGCAAGATTTATACGATTCCTCGATGCTTTCAACATCCCAATAATCACATTCGTTGACACTCCAGGATTCCTTCCCGGCATTTCCCAGGAACACGGCGGCATCATCAGACACGGTGCCAAGCTTCTTTACGCTTACAGTGAAGCAACCGTCCCGAAAATTACAACCATCATCAGAAAGGCTTATGGCGGCGCTTATATAGCAATGGGAAGTCAGCATCTTGGAGCCGATATGGTCTTTGCCTGGCCCGGAGCTGAGATAGCGGTCATGGGACCGGAGGGTGCGGCAAACATCATATTCAGAAAAGAGATCCAGGCAGCCGAAGATTCCGAAAAAGTACGTAAAGAAAGGATAGAAGAATACAAAGAAATGTTTGCAAATCCCTATACGGCTGCTGCGAGGGGATACATAGAAGAAGTAATAGATCCAGCGGATACAAGACTAAAAATTGCCAGAGCACTGGAGATTTTAGATAGCAAGGTTGAAGGAAGGCCAACGAAAAAGCATGGAAACATTCCCCTGTGAGGAGTGACATTTTGTGGATTTGACAGTAGGTCAGGTTACCCTGATAGGCCTCTCGGTAGTTTTCCTAACCTTTGTAATACTGTACGTCTTTTTTGTTAGCATGGGCAAGATTCTTTCCCCGGCAAAAAAATCCAGGCCTATGCTCAGGGAAAGCTACAAGGTTAGTCCAGAAGAAATGAAGTATGAAAGAGAAAGAATCATGAAATCAGAACAGCCAGAAGAGCTTGTTGCTGCCATCACAGCTGCAATCACTACTATCATCGAAAGCGACAGATTCATTATTAGATCCATTAAACCATCAAGGAAACTCCGGTCCAGCTGGAAAAGCAGAAAACCAATGACACAATGGAAACCAAGGAGGAGCAAGAAATGCTGAGAAAATTCAGGGTAAAAGTTAACGGGAAAGAATACATCGTTGAAGTCGAAGAACTGTCTTCAGAAGCCACAAAGGTTCAAACTTCTGCGCCGTCACCAGCACCATCTAAGGTTGTATCTCAGCCTCTCAGAAAAGAAGAAACTAAGCCCAAACCTCAAAAAGAAACCAAACCACAACCGGCTCAATCCGAAGGCCATAGCATAATCGCCCCAATGTCCGGAGTAATACTCGAAATACTCGTATCACCGGGAACCCATGTTAAAGCTGGAGACACTGTGGTCGTAATGGAAGCTATGAAAATGGAGAATAACATCCTGTCTGAATTCGATGGCGTCGTTAAAGAGGTAAAAGTAAACAAAGGTGACAACGTAGAAGCGGGACAGGTGATGGTAGTACTCGAATAATTTCCCTCAAAAATAAGAAAGGGAGTTATCTGTCATTCACGATAGCTCCCTTTTTTATTCAAGGATCAATGACTATCAGTCTGCTTTGCCCAACAGCCTTCTAGCAAATTCAAGATCTTCAGGGGTGTTTATTCCTCTTATCTGGGTATCGTCTTTAATCTTATAGGCACCCACTTTGTCACCATTTTTTATGGCTTCATTTATTACCTGATCTATATAAAATTCCTTCCTGCCATAAAGGTGCAAATTTTCTGAATACTTCTTCGCATACCTCAAACCGAAAACGTATGCGCCTATCGCATATTCTTTTGTTTTCAATTTTGACGAATCATAAGTCTCGTCTATTTTTATTAAGTTCCCTCTCTCGTCTCTCAACACACTCGCGTACGGGAACCAGGTATTCGTTTCAGCAGTGAGAAAGGTAATGTCATTTTTTTGAACCAGGTGAACATCGGCGATGTTCTTTATCGTTTCTTTATTTATTAAAGGCGTATCAGCATACAAAAGCATGACATTTCCAGAATCGCTCTTTATGCTGTTAAGCGCGCACTTAAAGGCATGGGCAGTTCCAAGCTGTTCCTTCTGAAGACAGTATTCATACCCATCTCCCAGGTGCTCTCTTAATTCATCTTTATTGTGGTTACCGGCAACTATATAAATCCTGTCCACGAACTCCTTTGCGTTACCAATAACATATTCAATCAAACTCTTATCGTTGATTTTCACAAGGGGTTTTGAAGTCGATGCCTTTAAGCGGGTCCCTTTCCCGGCGGCGAGAATTACGAGATACTCGATCATCAAATCACCTCATGACAGAAATAATACGTTCTATCACATTCGCTGCTTCATCTTCCGAATTCATTTCACAGGTTATTCTAAGCACAGGTTCAGTTCCTGAAAATCTTATTGAGAGCCATGTATCGTCATCATAGTATATCTTCAACCCATCCATATAGGAGATCCTCTTTACTTTCTTTCCTATTTCAGGTACATATTTATCTTCGAAAAACCGCTTTTTCAGTAGTTCCTTGTTAGTTATCTTTATATTTTCCATCTTAAAGTATTTCTTTCCGAACTCATCCTCGATCTCTTTCAATAGCGCTCCTATTGTTTTCCCGGTTTTGCACACCATTTCTACCATCAAAAGAGCTGCAAGTATTCCATCTTTTCCGTTCACATGACCTCTTATCTTTAAGCCACCACTGCTCTCCCCACCAAGCAAGAGATCGTATTCTTCCATCTTCTCGGATATATACTTGAACCCAACGGGTACTTCAAAGGCTCTCTCACCGAATTTTTCTGCAATCTTGTCGAGAGTGTGTGTCGTGGTGAGATTTCTAACAACTCCTCCCTTCATTCCTTTGTACTTCAACAGATAATAGTACAGCAATACCAGTATCTTGTTCGCGTCTATATAATTACCGTTCTCATCGTAAATTCCTATCCTGTCAGAATCACCGTCTGTCGCTATACCCATATCATACTTTTTTTCCTTCATTTTGTATTCCATATCCAGAAGGCTTTTTCTTTCAGGAGATGGTAATTTGAGACCAAACATGGTGTCTCTATAAGCGTTCATCAGATCAACATAACATCTTAACGAAGCTAAGCACATAAGCATTATATCTTTGGAAACACCGTACATCGGGTTAAAAAGTATTTTGAAAGACCTGTTTTTTATACATCCCGTATCGATAAAAGCTAACAAAGAATCTATATACTCATTTTTATTTTCATAGTAAACGATTTTTTCTTCATTTATATATTCGAAGAAGTTTCTACGCGCCAATTTACCATCTATGCTATTGGCGATTCTTTCAAGTTCATCAGTAACAGTCACTGGGGCATCCTTCCCCTTTTCCACGATGATTTTGATTCCATTGTATTCGTGCGGATTGTGCGAAGCGGTGATCATCACACCAAAATCCAGAGATAATTTTTCAACTCCATACATTATCATCGGAGTTGGAGAGGCATCCTCAACAAAATATACTTTTATACCTTCTTCTGCAAGAATTTCTGAAAAAGCTCGGGAAAACCTCCCGGATAAAAATCTCAAATCGTGCCCAACAATCACAGGTTTTAGACTCTTAAAATTCTTTTTGTAATAGATGCTCAGGGCTTTCGCCACTTTTCTGACATTATCGAAGGTAAAATCTTCGGCTATAATCCCTCTCCAACCGCCTGTACCAAACTTTATCATAAGATTTCCCCTGCTTTCTTGTCTTTTTCAACAATTAGTTCTACTCTGCCTTTATAGTGGACTTTTCAAGTCCTTTTTCGTACTCTTCTCCGGCTTATTTGGCATACGTTCCATCTTTGAAGCTTTCTTGGATCTCAAACACCTATTCTCGTTTTGGTTGTACGTTGTACGTCTCTTTTTCTAAACCCTAGACCAGATCTTTATCTAAAATCCAGTCTCCAACATCCAATCTCGCATTTAATTTCTAATCCCGGATCTCGAATCCCGGTTCTCGGTTCTCGGCTTTTTATCAGCGTCTGCAAGCGTCAACGTCGTGAGCCTCCTGAGCGCAGCTCAGCACTTCCGCCGCGTAGCGGCCCTCTCGGATTCTCGTGTTTTTTATCGCAAGCGTCATGTTTTTTCTCGGACTCTCGAATTCTCGGATTCTCGGATCTCGGATTCTCGGCTTTTATCAGCGTCCGCAAGCCTCAACCTCGTGAGCGTCAACGTCGTGAGCCTCCTGGACGTAGTCCAGCACTTCCGCCTCGCGAGTATCTATTGTTTTTCGATATTATTCTAAGACCAATTCAATGCTTCGAACCATTCAGTATTCTCAACCTGTCAGGATTCAGGAAATTCAGGCAACATCCTGACCCGAACAATCTCACCCTCAGATTCAAGCTTTCTTCGTATTCCACTATTTCTTGATATTTAGAACACAGATTATCTTCCGTAAGGTATTTACATTGACTGTTACTCCCATCCCACTCTCCACAATAACAGGGAGTGTTTTTACAGCAATATCCACACTTAACACATTCAGGACATGCCCTCTCATTCTGCAGTTCCTGAAAAAGCGCCTCAAATTCATCATCCATTTTTATCACCTTTTTGCTTCTCTTCGGAGTGGTTCAACTCTTTAAGAGTAAAATATACTGTGGTTCCTTTCCCATATTCAGATTGCAGCCAGATCCTCCCGCCGAGCAACTGCACTAACTCCTTGGTTAGAGGTAATCCGAGCCCGGTACCTTTTTTGAACTTTACACGGGACCTATCATCTTTAATTTGGACAAAGCGTTCGAATACCTTATCCTGATATTCTTTCTTTATACCTATTCCAGTATCCTCTACGGCAAAAAGGAACACATTACTTCCCTCTTCTTTGACCAGGACCCTGACGACTCCTTCATTAGTGAATTTTATAGCGTTACCTATAAGATTTGTGAGAATCCTCTGCAACTTTGTTTTGTCTGTTACAAAGTTTTCCCTGCAAATCATCAATTTAGATTCTAATTTGATACCCTTTTTCTCCACCAGACTATTAAATTGTTCGAGAATATTGTTTACGAGAAGCTTTATGTTCACACTTTCAGGTTCAACCTTTACAGCGCGGGAAGTGATTTTTGAGATATCCAGTATATCGTTTACCAGTTTGAGAAGGTAATTCGCCGAATCAGCGATCATAGAAACCATTCTTCTTTCCGCAGGTCCAACTATCTCATAGAGCATTTCTGAATAACCAAGAATAATCGTAAGCGGCGTTCGAAGTTCGTGAGATATATTGGAAAAGAAAGCCGCTTGTGATTTATTGAGTAATTCAGCTTCTTCCTTTTGCTTCTTCAAAAAATTCTCTCGTCTTAACTGTTCTGTTATATCCAGAAAAAATACATCTACAACCTTTGTTCCGAGATACTTTGTAGGATAAAACTTAACCAGGAATCTCTTCTCAAAAGAGCTCCCTTCCGGTTTTATGGAAAGATCTAATTCACCTTGTCTTCCAAAAAACAAGGAATCTTCAAAGGTTGTAAGAAACTTTTTCCTGTCATCCTCATCAAAGCCCCTTAGAAACCTGGAAAGTTCCTTCGTTGAACTCACAAAGTTATTCATAGAGGGGGTAGAGTAAAGAATTTCTCCGCGTTCGTTTATTCTCAATGCAAGGTGGTCTGAGATATTTTCAGCCATGTTGTTCAGCATCTGCTCGGTACTAACACGTTTATTTACTTCATCATCGATTCTGTATAGAAGATAGTAAATAAAGATCAAGAACGCCAATAGAATGTTTATTGGGTATCTTATCAGGGCAAATACTGTATTTCTTGAGAAAATGTACAGAGCAGTTTGAATCCCTGAAAAGAAAACAACCCAGCTTAAGATTCGACCAAATTTTGTTTGCATTTTTTTCGATTTTATTAGAACCAATCCAACCCAGGCCATAACAATTCCCAGCAATACAAACCCCAAAGCCTGATAATACCAATTGTAAACACCAAGAAATTTCAGAATAACCATTGCTGGAATCGGTAGATAGAAGAAAGTATTATATTTCTTCGTATCATCTGAGTAAAATTTTATAACCACGAGTAAAGCCCAAATTTGAAGGCTATACGAAATACTCTCCGACAGCGCTATTATTATATTGTAGCCTTTCAAATACTTATAGATGGCGATAATACGATTCGCAGCGTAAGAAATCCAGAAGAAATCCCAGGCTGGTATTATATCTTTAGAGCGTCTGTTGAACACGACAAAAAGGATACTGATAGGAATCATCAGCACTGCTTGTACAATAAGAATGATCAAAACAATTGTTTCCACCATTATTTCACCTGACACTATATCACGCTCCGAAAGCCTCGATAAGGTGTGTAACTATTCTCTCGGAAGCCTTCCCATCGCCAAAAGGATTCACAGATTTCGCCATTTTCTCGTATTCTTCAGTCGAATTCAGAAGCTTGAGCGTTTCTTCGACTATTTTCTCCGCTGATGTACCCACAAGTTTTGCTGTTCCGGCTTCTAAAGCTTCCGGTCTTTCCGTTTCGCTTCTCAAAACCAATGTGGGTTTTCCAAGAGCAGGAGCCTCTTCCTGTATCCCTCCAGAATCGGTAAGAATAAGCTTAGCTTTTTCCATCAAGGAAACAAAAGGCAAATAATCAAGTGGTTCTGTAAGTAAAACCCGGGGATACTCTCCCAATTCTTCATAAACTACTTCTCTAACAACCGGGTTCAAATGGACTGGAAAAACGAGCTTCAGGTCCTTCTTCTCAGAAAGAATCTTTTTGATGGCTTTCATAACCTCCCTCATAGGTTCTCCCCAATTTTCACGCCTGTGCATGGTCATGAGTATATAACTCTCATCTTCCAAACCAAGAGATTCACGAATTCTCCTGGCTTCAAGGCTCTTATTTTTTGTAGTCCATAAAAGGGCATCTATCACTGTGTTACCAGTGACCAGCATGTTTTTCTCCGAAATCCCGGCTGCTAGAAGATTCTTCCTCGCTTGTTCGGTGGGAGGATAATGATAGGTGGCTATAACGCTAACAAGTCTTCTGTTTACCTCTTCAGGGAAAGGATTGTAAATATCATTGGTTCTTAATCCGGCTTCCACATGCCCCACAGGGACTTTGTGATAAAAGGATACCAGAGCACCCACAAAGGTAGTGGTTGTGTCTCCCTGAACGAGCGTGGCAGCAAATTTCTCATTCTTATATATATCTTCCAGAGCTTTAGTAAGTCTCGATGTCAAATCTGAAAGGCTCTGCCTTTCTTTCATGATATTCAGATCGTAATCCGGTGTTATACCAAACAATTCGAGCACCTGATCGAGCATTTCTCTGTGCTGGGCCGTGGCGATAACTACAGGTTGCAATGGAGAACCATTCAAAGCAAGATAAACCGGTGCCATTTTTATCGCCTCAGGCCGCGTACCAAAAACCAGCGCTATTTTTTTCAACCGAGTTCCCCCCTAGAGCTCAATATTTCATCATTTTGTCATATTGTATCATTAATGGAGAAGCCAACCAGCCAATCACCTGACCATAGAAAATTGAGTTTCCAGGAGAAATCCCTATTTTAAAAGCTAAAGTAGAAATGTCCTCACTTGGTTCATAAAGTATCGAAAAAGTTATCGGTATCCTCACAGGTGTATCAGCTACAATGTACAAAAGCGGGACAAAACTCGCATGCAAACCAATAGTTCTATACTCTTCAAAGCGCCTGTAATCTGCTTCCAGCGAAATCCCCACACCACCAATGGAGAACAAGTTTAAAAAATTCATTCTCCTCGTACTGAAAAGATCCACCGACACCCCCAACGAAAGTTCTAAAAACTCATCCGTACCACCTACCAGGGAAAATAACGGATCCTCCTCGTTTGATGTTGCTTCCATCGTAACTAAATCATAAAAAGGATCTATGAAATCATTCTCGTTAAGTTCCTTAAGATAAATCACAGACAAGATCGGGGTGAAAGTCCAATCAACCTCAGGAACGTACCCACCATAAATCCCCAGTATATCGATGAAGTCGCCTGATAGAACAGCTGCAAAATACTCAGACGATACTTCAAAGCCATTTTTTATAACATTGTTGAAATCATACAACACATCTATATAATGACTGTCAGAATCAACATAGCCCCCTTGAACGACCAGATTATGCCGCGGGGACAAAAGGGGTGCAGAAGCACCTATATTGAGTTTTTCAGGAAGAGCCAATCTCAACTCGCCACCAAAGCCATTTAACTCGTCATAGGAGAGAGCTAATGCAACATAATTATTCGGTGAGAACTGCAGAAAAGCACCGTAACGATTATCTATAGAACCGTCGTACAGGTAAATTGAATCAGCAGTCAGTCCGACTTTCACATAAGGGAACATGGTAAAAATGAAGTTTGAACTCACCTCGAGCCCATCTGATTGAAACATTATACTCGAATCTGTTTTGAATTCATAAGCATCGAGGTTACTCGGTTCTTTTTCACCAGGCATCTTCAAAATAGGTGGCCAGTGATTGTTGTGTCTTTCAATATCGAAAGTGTGCATATGGGGATCGACGTGTACGGCTTTCAGATTTCCAACTTTTATAGTAGTTGATTCTGTGGTGATAAAACTTTCGCTTCCATTATTAGTTTCCACAAGGATTTCTACAGGAACTTTCCTATCCTGAAGATCTACCCGTATCCCGTCGCTGACAGGATAAACCTTCGGATCGAAATTTTCTGGATTTAAGAAGAGATCCTCAAGAATTTCCCGATCTACATAGTTAGAAAAATAACTAAGAAATTGTTCCGAATAAACCGTTTTTCCAGAGAATTTTTCGTAATAATCTTTGAGAATCTCAAGAAGCTTTTCTTTTCCCAGATAATCCTCAAGCATAAAAAAGGCTCTTTTAGCCTTCTGATAATAAACATAGCTCTGGTAATTCAGCGGAATCTCGTCAACCGCTGCAGCTATTTTTGCCTTAACCCCTGCTCTTTTCATATCCAGGAACGAAAGTTGGTCAGCTTCCGAAAAAGTATCGGGAACTCCAAGTTCAGAAAGTAAAATCAACATAAAATCTGGAGCATCCCAATTCAAATAATCGTCCCTCTCACACAAATCAAACATTGTTCTATGGGCAACGTAATCCGTCATACCTTCGCTCAAAAAGTTGCTCTTCAAAAAATCCACGCCAGCACCTATTCCAAACCAGAGATGGGTCAACTCGTGTGCAACAACATAAAAAGCTACTGGATCCAGCAAACCATCGGCCCATAAATTAGCTGTAGTGAAAAAACCATCCCCCAGTACAACGAGCCCATCGGCGGTGATTCCATAGAGCCCAGGGTATGGATCCTGAAGAATACGAATCGTCGAGTACTTCAAATCCCCGAGAAGAGGTATGTGATGTTGCAAAACCCTTATGGCATTCAACGCGATTGTTGATGCCGTTCCCAACTGCCCTTTCCGATAATAAACCTCCACAGTAAAACCATTTCCATCAACAGTCATGGAAGTGTAATCTTCCGAATTAACGAATGCAATAGGACAGGAGAAATAATCCCCATTTGACTTCCAACGACCCTCTTCTATGTATTCTCCACCGGTAACAGCCGTCCACCCTTTTGGGAGGGATAGCTTCAAATCCCATGAGTGGGGCAGCAATGCAAATCCTGTCACATCTTCAACAAGCAGCGGATACCAGCCAAACCGCCATAAAAAGAAACCATCAAGCATTGCTTCTTCCGGCTGAAAACTCTCAGTAAAGACCGTTTTAAACGAAATAATTATCCTTTTTTCCTTTGTAAAAACCTTTAGCAACGAATTCCGCCTCAATTCCTCCGCTCCCACAAGAGTGGCCGGATAGGTTTCCAGTTTGTAATTCAGAGGTTCTCCAGCCGGGTTATAAACTCCAAGGATCTCCATCTTATTTTTTCCCTGCTCGAACAAACTGTGTATAAAAGGATTGTCTTCTGAAGAAAGATTTGGAAGCAGCAAAAACCTTGTTTCTATTCCATCAGTATCTACCGTTACTGTCCCCGAAATACTAAGTGCCTCGGGCTCAAAAACAGCATCGATATCATAGAAAACACCGAACAACTGCGAAAACACAAACAGACAAAAAAATAGAGAAAGCGTTTTTTTCATTTTAAATCCCCCTTGGAAACCACCAAAATTTTCTGCATTTTGTTAGAAAAGCTGAGAATGATTCCTAAAAACAATTATATATTACATACAAAACAAAGCGCCCCTTCTCGGGGCGCTAAATCCCTAAAATCTTTCAATTATTTTCAATGTCCACCAACCAACGGGACATCTTCAATACCATACTCAACATCACTGACCTTACCGATTCCAAGGAGATAAGCAATCAAATTTGGAATCTCGGTGTTGTCATGAACGCCACTAAAGAGTTCAGCACCTGGACCGAAGGCAAATATCGGGACAGCTCCTCCTGTGTGGTCATGTGTTGTCCAGCCTATCTGGGCTTTGTTGCTGAGGATTCTCCCGATAGCATTTCCTGCACCGTTGAAAGATTTGGCTTTTTCTTCATGGTAATATGCAAGGTCTTCATCGGTGAGCTCAACATTGAAGTATGTCTTGACAGCTTCCTTGAGTTCCTCATCGGAATCACCGAAATTAGAAACTATCCAATCAGCGGTTTTTGTGTAATCCTTCCTTATCTTTTCGAGATTCATTGTGTATCCGCCTGTGGAGAGTCCGAGACCGCCTGTTTCATGGTCTGCAGTAATAACGATGAGTGTATTCGGGTGTTCCTTTGCAAAATCAAGAGCGACTTTCACAGCATTGTCGAATTCGACGATTTCTTTCCATAGACCGTAAACATCGTTTCCGTGGGCTTCCCAGTCAATCTGAGAACCTTCGACCATCAGGAAGAATGGAGAATCGTCTTTTGAAAGTATCTCGAGAGCTTTCTCAACCATTTCCGGAAGCATTGGTTCTTCTCCAGTTCTTTCGGAAGCGGCTTTGAGATGACTGTAGCTGAAGAGTCCGAGGACTCTGTCACCATCGTAATTCAACAACTCTGTTTTTGTCGTGATGTAGTCGAAACCATTGGCTTTAGCTATTGCTATAAGATCTTTCCCGTCTTTCCTTTTGCCACCCGTTGGGACAAAATGTCTCCAACCGCCACCAAAAGCAACGGTCAAAGAACTGTCTACGAGCTGCTCAGCTAGCGTATTTTCATCTCTTCTTGAACTTACGTGACCGTAGAAAGCAGCTGGAGTTGCGTGAGTTATACGGCAGGTGGCAACAATTCCTGTCTTGATACCATACTGAGCCGCGATCTCAGCGATGTTGGTGATTACTGTTCCGTCTGGAAGCATGCCGATCATTCCGTTGTTGGTTTTGTAGCCAGATGCTAGCGCTGTTCCAGCAGACGCTGAATCTGGAACATTGCTGTTTGCTGAAAAAGTCAGGACAAACCCTGTGTAGGGAGCCTGAAGCATGTAAAGTTCCCTACCCTCAAGATAACTTGTCAAAAGGACATGGTTAATTCCCATACCGTCACCAATCATGTAGATAACGTTCTTAACACCAGAAGCAACGAGCAATGAAACTATAAGCAAAAGAACAAAGACAAGCAAAAACCTTCGCATAAACAAACCCCCTTTTAATGAATGTGGCATTAAAAGTATACCACTATCGCATAGTTTTATTACAGAATATCTCATAACAACTACCGGTATTTATGGGCTATTAGTAATACAGATTACCAATTTTCTGCAGAATATCAGCTGGCAATTCTTCTTGATATCACTAAATTCGTACACTTCTATTTTTATACAAAAATTAGCTAATTTTTATTTCCTTTTGAGAAAAAATAGTTCACCAGGTAAAAAAACACTCCAATAAAATTCAGGTATAATTTGACTTAAAGAGCAGACTACAAAAGACAGGATGGTGTCTATTTTGTCAACCCTATATCTTGCTATAACACTCCTTTTCTTCTCCAGCATGGAAATCGTCTCAAAACCGCTTATGGGACAAATCGATCCGTTCTTTATGACAGCTTTTCGTTTCTTCATTGGAGGATTATTTTTAATGCCCCTCATTGAAAAAAAACTCCCGCCAAGAGAAATCATTTTACTCACAATGATAGGTTCATTGAACACAATTGTATCTATGACCTTTCTTCAGTTATCTGTTAAATTTGGAAACGCCTCTACCGCGGCTACATTAATAGCCACTAACCCTTTGTTTGTAACCATTTTTGCTCCCTTTTTTGGCTCTGAAAAACCTTCAAAAAGGAAATTCATCGGGACATTTCTTGGATTTGTAGGAATACTGATTTTTATCAGCGGCATGCTTGAAGGAGACACAATTACTGGTTTTCTCTTCGGAATAGGTTCCGCCATATCTTTCGCACTTTACACCCTATTGCTTAAACCTCATGTGTTAAAACACGGGGCGCTGACAGCAACCGCCTATTCTTCCTTTTTTTCCGGTGTTGTGTATTCAGCGACCCTTATGTTATTCGGCCAGTTCAAAATTACATCCCTAAATCTTTCGAGCTGGCTGATTCTTCTGTATCTTGGAATCGGTGTTACCGGCATCGCATACTTTACATTTTTTGCCGCCGCCAAGCGTATTGGAGCCTCAACAGCAAGCAGAGTGTTTTACCTCAAACCGGTGGTTGCAACTCTTCTCGCTTTCATATTCCTGTCTGAAGAAATCGGCGCTTTCAAACTCATCGGTATAGTGGTGATAATTCTTTCATTGATGATTTAAAAACCGAGAATCCGAGATCCGGTGTTCGAGATCCGAGAACCGGTAACCAATGCACAACTGAGGCTTGCAACGCTGTCAGCTGATGGAGCGACGCGAACCGCTGCGCGGCGATAAAACCCGTTGTTGGTTGTACGTTGTGCGTTGTACGTAAAAATCAAAAAGCGAAAGGGCTGCTTTGCAGCGGATACGAATCCCTTCGGGATTGTTACGACCGGCTTCACCGGTGATACGAACTCCTTCGGAGTTGTTTCGAACTGCTTCGCAGTTGACATTGCTTAAAATAAGAGCCCACAGACAAAAGACCGTTATTCCTGACGCGATCAATAACCGAGACCCTAGAATTCGAGAATCCCTGCTTTCGTAGTGTAGCCACGCGAAGCGTGCTTACCCGCTGCAAAGGCAGCTCTCTCGGTTCTCAGATCTCGGATTCTCGTGTTTTTTTGTCGCAAGCGTCATGTTTTTTCTCACCTACTATGTCAAGTCAAGGAGACAGACTACCTGAAACTGCTCCCAAATGGCAGTTGGTTTGAGCAACAGAGACAGGCAGGGATAACTTTTCTTTCTTCATTTTTTTAGTCCCCGGTATGCTATTTCTTGTTGTATAATTTAACCGAGGACTCCTATTCCCACGCGAGGAAAGGAAGAGTTCCTCATCGTAGGCTTTTAGGTTTCTTAGCATGGCGAAGGCTATCTTGACGAGGATGTTTGCCAATGCTCTGAGGGCAAGAGATGGTTTCTTGCCCTCTTTATTTATCTTCTTGTCATAGTAGCCTTTCATCCATGCTCCGCATTTCTTCGCGTTTATCGCCATCATATGGAGAATGCCTCTGAGTTTCTTGTCACAGTTTTTCCTCATCCTGCACACGCTAAAATTACCACTCTGGGATACTATTGGCATAGTTCCACAATACTTCTGGAAATCCCTGTAATTTTTGAATTCGTGTGTAAGAAATGCTGTTACTAATGCTACTCCTGTAGCTACTCCAACACCCGGGAGCGTCAGTATTATGTTGTATTTCGATTTACGTAGTTCTTTCTCCATCTCTTTTGTTATTTTCTTTTTCTCTCTTTTTGCTTCCAGAAGTTGTGTGGCAACATTCGCGATCATGTCCCTGGTGTATTTTGACATGCCCCAATCAACGGCTTTTTCCCTGAGTTCTTTGACCTTTCTTTTCAATGAGGATGTGTAGCGTAGATGATTCGCTTGGAAATGTCTATTTATCTCCTTGTCAGATATCTTCCTGAGCATGGTTATATCCGGGCATATGGTGAGCAGGAATATCTTCCCGTCACAATCTGTCCAAGAACTACCCATCACCCTAGCATATTCAGGAAAATAATTATGAAGTTCGTTTTGAAGTTTGTTCTTAAGTCTTGCAACCATGTCGGTATAGTACCTGTAATGCCTCAACAATTCCCTGAAAAGCATACCCAGTTCGTCATGTGTCGCCTTAATACAATATTCCGGGTGTTCTTTGTAGGTAAGGGCGATACACCTGGCATCTGTTGAATCTGTCTTCACGCCGTTCGAATGATAGCCTCTGGCTTCCTTTGACCTTTTCGGTGGCAGGAGATAAACCTCTTTCCCTCTGGACAACAAGAAATCTCCCAGACGATTGAAACTCTCCTCAATAACGAAAACAGCGTCTTTTGATACCGTTTTCAGAAGCTTCTCATACCCCGCTATACCATCTTTGATCTTAAAAACCTTATCCTGTTCGATAGAATAGCAGGTGTGAAAATTCCACGACCAGTCAATTCCCACAACATCCATACTGATTCCTCCAAAAAACATTGTGCAGTCAATGAGTACAGGTTAATCGATGTAGCGTTCCTGGGTTTCCCCGGATATCCTACTATTGATCCTCTAGTACTCCCAGGATGGAAGAGGGAGTGTGAGAAGCAGTCGCTCTCATGGCGAATGGACTCTCTGTTCCTCTCTTCCTCCTGACTGCCTCCTTTATTTTACTCCTACATCGGACTCTCGGATTCTCGGATCTCGGATTCTCGGCTTTTATCAGCGTCTGCAAGCCTCAACCTCGTGAGCGTCAACGTCGTGAGCCTCCTGAGCGCAGCTCAGCACTTCCACCGCGTAGCGGCCCTCTCGAATTCTCGGACTCTCGTATCAAAACCGTGTCTCTATTTAATTTTGAATTTTAATCTCTAAGTGATAGAATATGAGCGAATCCTGATTAAGGGGGGGTTATATGAACAAAAAGGAACTTGTTGCTGCCATTGCAGAGAGAACCCATATGACCAAGAAAGACGCCGGCAAAATCCTCGACGCAATCATAGACATAATTGAGGAAAAACTCGCAGGTGGAGAAGTTGTGAGACTCGTCGGGTTTGGTACGTTCTCTGTTGTCAAAAGAAAACCAAGGAAGGGAGTAAATCCAAGAACCAAGGAACCGATTAAAATTCCCGGAGGCAAAGTTCCAAAGTTCATTCCTGGAAAAGAACTGAAAGATAAGGTTAAATGAAACGCGGCGGCGTTTTGCCGCCGTTATTTTTCTATTTGGGTGCTGAATTGTGAAAAGTCCGAGGAATATTTTTCTTTATCTTCTTGTAATTTTAGAACTTCTGATATTAATCGGGATGGTGCTCCTGCATAATCAGATGACAGAAATTTATAATAAAATAAATACTCCTGGTATAAACAATCGTTTCGAGAAAACTAGTGGTAGGGGTGTACGAATAAGAATCGAATCAGGAATAAGAGGAAGCGAAATACTCCACGATAAAGATATACTTTCTGTTCTCAATGAACTTTACGCTCTAAACCTGACCGAGATTGCTATCAACGGGATGAGGATTACTCCTTTTAGCTATATTCGATGTGTGGGGCCCTCGTTGATTATCAACGGTAAACCGACCAGAATATCACCACTCGTGATTGAAGTAATCGGTGATTATGAGTATATCTCTTCAGGGCTTTCCTTACTCCAGGATTATTTCGAAAAGAGAGGAATTATCTTTGAAATCCTCTCCCTCGAAGAAGTTGAAATTCCGGGGGTGTGATATGAAGAAAATACGAAGAATGCTTATTTTTCCCTTTGCTCTATTGATAATCAGTTTCCTTCTTTCAGGTTGTTCCTTCTGGTGGGTCACCAGAAGTGATTTTGTAGATGAAATGACCTACATTGAAAAGAAACTGGACAATATCGAAAACGAGCAAAAACGCCTCGCAAACATTGAAAAAGAACTTCAGAACTTGAACGAACAGCTTCAGTACATGTCAGGTCTGGGAAGCATAGGCAGTACAACCGAGTTGCAAGAAATTCAAAAAGAACTCGCAGAACTACGTTTTCTGATAGAAAACACCGGAAGTGATTCTACGCAAACAACCATGGTTATTAAAGATATCTACAAAAAATTCGATTCGATTATAAATCGTTCCATTCAAGCTTTGTTTTATGAGAGAGAGATTAAGGAGATCAAAGATAGACTTTCCAACCTCGAAGAGACACAAAATACTGTTTACAAAGATATCATGGAAAGAATTCAGCAGCTTTCACAGCAAGAAAGTAATACAGCCACCTCTGTTGTCAGCTTAGAACTTTTCATGGCCGAAATGGCAGACATAAGAAGCAGAATCGGCCAGCAGCAATATATAGATAGTGAACCTTCAAAGGAGATTGTTTATATAGTAAAGCCCGGGGACACGCTCTGGGATATTGCGAGGACATATAATTTATCTGTTGAGGAACTCAAAGCCGCAAATCCGGAAATAAAAGAGAATAATATCATTCATGTAGGAGATGAAATAAAGATTCCGCTTTCTCTGGAAAATCTTCTTGAAGGTGAAAAACTCCTCTCACACTTTGGCCTCGAGGGAGATTTCACCATTCTTGTGGACGCAATTGAATCACCTTTCGGCAGTTATAAAAAGGGATACGCCAATCCAGGAATAGATCTGACCATTCCGGAAAACACCGTGGTTACTGCTATTCTGCCGGGGCGAGTCCTTATGGCTGGAAAAATTAACGAACTCTACGGTGAAACGGTGATTATAGAACATGGCAACGGATTAAAGTCGGTTTACGCACGCCTGAAAAAAAGAAATGTTTCAAAGGGAGATCATGTGAAGATAGGCCAGGAGATAGGAATTGTCTCCGAAGGCCCCGGAAACTTCCACTTTGAATTCTGGAGAGAAGACATCCCGATAAATCCCATTGAGTTAATATTCAAAAACCTTGGTGAATTCGATGCCACAATGTATTCCGAATGGGATGACGGCAGAAATCCAACGTCGCCGGCTTTCAAAATGACAGCTACCGGAAGCTTTGCAAAAGCTTATCGTACAGTTGCCGCTGATCCAAACATTCTTCCGCTCGGTTCCATAATATACATACCGTTCTTCGCCAACGCACCAAACAAAGGCTTTTTCATTGTTGAGGACACCGGAAGCTCGGTGATCGGAAGAAGGTTGGACATTTACACACCCGACCTAAAATTGGCAGGTACTTTCAAAGAAAAACTACTGGTATACCTGGTGAAAAAACCATGAGAAAATCGATCTTTGTTCTCTTTGCCTTTTTATTGATGCTCTCTCCCATTATTCTGGGATTAAAGGTTACTCAACGTTACCCGATCGGAACAGCTCCCATGAAATTATTGGAGGTAGAAAACAGAACGGGAAAATATTTTCTTGTTCTTGTAAAGGGAGACTCTGAAATTCTTGTCCTGAACGAAAAATTCGAACCAATACGCTACATAGACGACCTAAAAAGAGACAAAATCCAGGATATCATATATCACAACAAATCTCTGTATTGCTTTGGTTTTCATAGCGGCCGCATTATCATAATCGACATCTCTGGAAAACCCGGAGAATGGAAAATAAAGCAGCGCATATCTACAGGCGAACGGCTAATCACAGGTGTATTTTTAGAAAACACACTGGGTGTGCTTTCTTACGATAACAAATTTCTCATGGTTGACATAAAAAAAGGAAAAACCGTAAAAACGCTGAAATTACCCGTAACAGCTCTGTCTATGGTAGCTAAAGACAAATACTTCTTCGTATCACTCTTTTACAATTACAACCTCCTCACCAACGAATATGACACCGAACACGGTCTCTACGTCATCGACAAAAAAGGACAACTCGTAAAAACATTGAAGCTCGGAAAAAGGCCGTCTTATATGTTCATCGTAAATGATTACCTTGGTGTGGTGAATTATCTCAGCTCCACCGTAGACATCATATCAACAAAAACATTCAGAAAGATTAAAACCTTCAACGTTGGAAAATACCCTAATTTCCCGGTAATCTCAGGTGACATTGTATGGATATCCTCAACGGGCGAAGATCGAATTTACCAGCTTAATATTAAAAAACTCACGATGGAATCCTATCCGGTGGAAGGACGGGGACCAATAAAATGTGTCAGAATAAATGATAATCTTTTCGTATTAAACGCTATCAGCGGAGAATTAGAATTAAAAAACCTTAACGGTAGTACGATTCAGTCTTTAGACTTAAAAGGATACCCGATAGACTTAATTTTCAACGATTCACAGGTCGCGATTTTATTGTTTGAAGATTTCAAATTCAATTCAACCAACGGTTCCTTGGTGGTAATAAATTTTTGATTTTGTGTATTTCGTCATTGCATTTGAATAGTTTTTTGGTGTATAATTGGCCTGAAATGTGAATATCAGAAGTTTACTCACAAAATAATCCATAAATCCAAAAGAGGGGGGAAAATGTATGAAGAAACTTATGTTAGCTCTCTTACTTATGTTAGCTGTTATTGTTGCTGCAGTTAATGTTCCCATTCAGCCCGTGCTCTGGTATAACATTGAAGATCAATTAGCCAACGTAGAACCAGTTGGTAGGGCTGATCTGATAAGACTTCTCATTTACCACAACCTGGACCCTGTAATCAATTTTACAGAGTATGAAATCTGGACAAATAGTCAAGCGTTCAATACTATCAAATTCACTGATCCTGTTACCAAGGGCGAAATCGCTGCTATCCTTGTTAAATATCTTGGTCTTGAATTGGATGCTATCGACTACCCGATCAATGCTCCATATGACCCCAGCATTAAGACAAAATATGAAGCTGCTGGCTACAAAAATGGTACTTTCGATACAACCAGAATCTGGGGTTATCTGGAAGAGCTCAAGAAAGCAGGTATTTCAATAACAGATCTCGATAAAAATGTTAAAAGAGTAGAACTCATTAAATATCTCGTTGATGCTTTTGTTATCAAGCATCCAGAATACAAATACCTCAAGGATAAAATCAACAAACTCAAGACCCTTTACAGCAGAAGCCTCACAACAAGCGCCGAGGATGCTGCTTACATTTACGTATTTGAGAATTATTTCCTCGTTGAAGATAAAAACAACAAGGGTAAAGCTATTCCTTTACTTGCAGATAAAGAACTCTACAAATCCGCTGATTTCTTCGGCAGAACTTACGAAGACTATGTTGCAAGAGACGAAGCCTTCGCACTCTTTGCCAGAATCGCTCTTGCCGATGTGAAGAAAGCTGAGGACCTTGGCCTTCTCGTTCCTGTCAGGGAATTCCAGAACGTTGTCAATTACAAAGCAAAATACGATGGTCAGCTGGTATTCTGCGATCTTAAACTTCCAAAAGACGTCGTAGTTGAAGTAAAGGCCTATACAGCTGACGATCTCCTTAAAATGTGGGAAGAAAAACACAAGAACATCGAGAACTTCGAAACAATGAAAGAAGAGTTCGAGAAGAAACTCGCTGAACTCAAATCCTTCACTCTTGTTAAGACTGAAAGCGGAAAGGTTTACATCCTTCTCAATGAATCGATTTTCAGTTATGATTTCAAAAACGACCCCAAACCCGCTTTTGTAGCCGAAGGAAATGAATTTGCCGAACACTATCTCGCACTCCCGGATGAATCAAGAAGCGAAGAGATCACAAAGAGAGTTGTAGCTGATGTTGTTAACCGTGTCAAAGATGATTACACCGTTTACTCAGACAAACTTGACAAAGACATAGACATATCCAAGATTCCAGAGTTCACCATGAAGATTTACACCGTAAATGGCGATGTAATAGAAAACAAAGTCAATAAGGTATACCCGAAAGAACTCGTCAGATTTACTTACGTTGAAGAAATCAAGATGGTTACAAAGGTAGCTATGGACAAAGCCACTTTTGTAGGCGCTAAGAGTGTTTTCTATCCAGTCGCTGCGAGAATTCTTTACTCCCAGGAACCAATGACTCTTGGCAAACTCAGAGAATTTGTCGGAACCTTTGGCGAACAGCTCATGTCACCAGATGTCAAAATAGTTGAAGTAATAAACATGCTCAAAGGATTCCTCGAAGTATTCGACGAAGCGGGTGTTCCCGAAGATGCTGTCTTCGCAGCAAAAGCCGAATTCACGAACAATCCTGAAGTCCCCGTTCCAGTTATCTCCATTGAAAATGCTGAGATAAGCTACAAAATGCTTGGAAGACTCGTATCAGCTAAATTCTATGAAAAAGACAAAGTATTCTTCTTCGAATTCCTGACCGAGATCATTCCAGAAAAAGAAATGGTGAAGGGCAACATCTACGCCACAATAGTTGGTTCTGATACAGGTACCGTTATCAATAAAGGTTTGAAAGAGCTTATCCTTACCAGCGTTACAGTCAATGGAATTGAAATTCCTTATTCCAAGCTTTCAGGGAATTACATTGTTCTCCTCGAAAAACACGAAGATGACGAAAACATACCTGACCACTTTATAAGAATATACGCCGAATAATGTGATTCGTCTCCAAAGTGGCCCGCCCACAAAGGCGGGCTACTTTTCTTAAAGGAGGTGAAAAAATGAAACGAAGTTCTAAGATCATGCTATTTATCGGACTCATTGCGGTAGTTATAGTCCTTATTTACTTCTTAGCAATTAAACCCATCACTATAAACGTCAGCGTCATTTTTCCCAATGCCGCTAAGGGAAACCCAACTATTAAAGTTAGCTCTTCGATAGAAGAGATTCAACTCAGCAAGAACTCACCCAGCGCATCCATACGTGTAAAGGGAAAGGATACAATAAAATTTTCCACTCTTGAGGGAGTAGTTCTTCAAAGAAAAGACTTTGAGAAAGGGATGAAAGAATTAACATACACCTTCCCTGAACCAAAGATATCCGAATTTACATACAAATTATCTGAAGAAGCTCCTGAGGTAACCCTGCACTGGAGCCTTGATAAAGGACCGTACAACATCAGAGGGATTTCCCTTGAAAGAAATGGCATAACGATTTCCCGTGAAAATCGCCCATTTGTAGATAAGGTAGCCGATTTTCAAGGAAAGAACGTCTCATACCAGCTGATCGCAGAGTTTGAATACGGTCCAGTCAGCATAGACGTTTCCAAAGTTGTCACCATTGATGTACCAAAATACCCGGTTGAAGTAAGAATTATGCTGAAAATTCCACAGGGACTCTCCAGGGATATGGTAAAGGTTAGTCTGGATGATATGGAACTCTCTCCTGGAGAAGACAATACAGTTGTTTTCAAGAGCGTCTCTCAAGGAAAACATTCCATCACTTTGAGCTACGGGAAAGTCGAACTTTTGAAACAGGAAGCCGTATTTGATTGGAATAACGGACTCCCTTATCTCATGAACTATTCCTTGCCTGTAATTTCAATAACCAAACCTATCGTGGAAAAACTTAAAGGGGAAAAACTAAAAGTATCGTGGAGCAGCACCTTCGAAGATTTTGATGCTGCCAACATTTCTTACAAAGTTAAAATAGCTGATATCACCGAAGTAACAACCACCACGGAAATGGTCATTGAAATACCGGCAGAAGATTCTATTTTGAGTATCTCACCGTGCTACTTTGGAGTTGTCTTCGGAAAAACACAGGAAATCACGGTTCGTGGTAAGCCCAGGTTGGAAATTAAAACAATTTCAAAATACTCCACAGCCACCGAAGTAACTATCCCTTACATAGCTAAGAATGTTGAGACCCTGAGTATGAAACTGGACAACAGTGAAAAAACCCAACTAGAACCTACCAGTGGATTCGTAAAATTTGTTGGTCTCGATGAAGGCCTACATGAAGTTGAATTAAAAGCTGTTGGTATTTATGGAGAAAGCCTCATAGCCACAACCAGTTTTATCGTTGATACGATTCCACCTAATGAACCCGAAGTAGTGGATGTTAAGCTGGGAAAAGGTGTGATCACGCTTATTCTTGGTCCCCTTTCCTCAGACGTTTCCAAAATCACAGGTTATGTAAAAGTAACCGATGAACTCATTCATGAGGTTGAATTGGAGGTTTTTACTGAAACACCATCTGTTATTACGATACCTGTTCCCGAAAATATAGAAGGATTCGATGGAATTCTCGAAGTTTCCCTGCTAGCCGAGGACTTCGCTGGCAATGTTTCTCAGGTGAACGTACAGAAAGTGAGTATCGTCGATTTCGAAGAACTGTTTAAAAAGATTGAATTCTCCATAAATCAGAAAGACTACGAACCTGTTAACGTACAGATCAAAACTCACTTTGTTTCACCCAATGCCACCTTAACCGTTTACCTCGACAGTCCAAAAGGATCTTTCATCTTTGAATATCCTCTTGCAGAAGAACTGAGGGTTGAGGAAAAGGTCGAAGGTGTCTACTTTGGAAAAATGCAACTGAGTTACCAGTTGAACGTTGCTGGCGTCAAATCTCCAACCATTCTTGCAACCGAGACAGAAGTCACGCTGAAGGAATTAAAGAATTTCAGAGCTTTCCAAACAACCGAAGATGGCAACTTCCGTGTCGAATTTGTCCAGCTCCCTGATCCTGAGATCCGTTATGTTATAAAGAGAAAGATTACAAATACAAGATACTATCAAGATATAAGAACTGTGGAACCCATACCACTTAAAGAAGGGGAACCCTTACCAACATTGAAAGTTGATTTTGATTCCCCATTCGAATATACAGACGACTCCACTCTCTTGATAAACGTTGAGGTCATAGTTACCGGAAAAGACTTCGAAACTAAATTCACCAAAAAGGATATCCCTCTCTTTAAGGGTGCAACGATTGTTACAGGTAAATTCGACAAAGAATTCGTTTATGATTCCAATGCCATGCCAATTCTTTTCACAGGCTTCGTTCAGATCCTACCAACCGGTTCAATTAAAATCCGAGGAAACGGGGAAATCCTGATTCAAGACGGAGCTTCGATTGAAGTAAGGGGTTCTCTGGAAATTGCAGGAACAACAGACGGACTTAAATTCGAAAACCTTTCAACAGGCGAAGTGCTGCTTCTCCCCGGAAGTACGTTCAAAGCCAGTAACATATACTTCAATGGGGAAACCGTTAGGCTATACGGACTTGGCAGCAATGTAACCATTGAAAATGCCGCTTTTGAGCATGGCGTCGTACCAATTTCCATGGCGGCTGGAAGCGATTTAACGTTGAAGAACGTCAAATTCAAAGACCTGAGAACCGCCATATATCTTGAAAAACCTCGTAAAGTCGCACTACGCGATATAGAAATCATAAACGCCGAAAACGGTGTCATCATAAACCAACCCACCGAAAGTCTCGAAATCGTTAACTTTAAAGCCACAGACAGAATAAGGGGTACCGCCATAAAGCTTAAGAACGCATTAGACATACCATGTAGCTTAGAAAATATCGAAATCTCTACAGGTGACATCGCATTAGAATTGGAAAAAGTAAGCAGCGCGGTAATCAACAATGGAAAACTAAATGCCAGGAACTTTGCCATAGTCATCGGAAAATCTGTCTTCATCCTCTTAAAAAATATTGTTGTTTCCGGAGACGTAGAGAACGGAGAACCCTACATAGGGATTTTGATTTCTAACAGCGGTGCTCTTATCGCAGACTCTGAGATAAAAAATTGCAGGCAGGATGGAATATACATTCAAAACGTAGACCTACCCCAACCATTACAGGAACAATACGAGCAACTCGAGGACAAAGAAAAACCCGAATGGGCACCTGTTGAAATCGTCAACGTGAAATTCGACAACGAACTCCCGCCAGATGGCTATGATGTTTACATTGACGGCACTTACGACGTAGTAATACATGATATCCCACTTGAAAAACTCAAATACCTTGATGGAAGGATTCAACCATACTGGTTCGACGGACTAAGATACCAATATCGAGGTGTAATCAAAGTCAAATAACTATACTTTTCAACAACAGAAGAAAAGGTGAAAATGGGGACAGTCCACAATGGGACAGTCCCCATTTTCAACGTCGCTGACATAAAAAACAGGGCACAGCATGCTGTGCCCTGTTTTTTGATTATCATTCTGAACTCGATTCAGGATCTCGTCATTGCTCTCTAAAAGATACTTAGCCGCAACGAAGTTGCGCATAGCCGCTGCGAAGCAGCGCATAGCCCCGCAAGCGTCTTGGACTCTCGGTTTCTCGGCTTTCATCAGCGTCCGCAAGCCTCAACCTCGTGAGCGTCAACGTCGTGAGCCTCCTGAGCGCTGCTCAGTACTTCCGCCGCGTAGCGGCCCTCTCTGACTCTCGTGTTTTTTATCGCAAGCGTCATGTTTTTTCTCGGACTCTCGAATTCTCGGATTCTCGGATTCTCGGCTTTTATCAGCGTCCGCAAGCCTCAACCTCGCAAGCGTTGCTTCATCAGCTGACAGCCTCGCAAGCGCCCAATGTTTTTTCAACTGCGAAGCAGTTCGTGACAATCCCGAAGGGATTCGAATCCGCTGCCCCGCAGCGCGTAGCAGCTTTCTTAGCTCTCAGCACGTTGTAACTCTCCCTTCTTCTTTGATATATCATTGGTTATGATATAATCGCAAATGATACAAACGACTGAAAGGAGTGATATTATGCGAGGCCAAAAAACCCGTGAAAAGATCATGGAAGCAGCTATAAAAGTTATATCGAATGAAACAATCGAGGGGTTGAGCACGAGGAAAGTTTCATCAGAAGCGAAGGTAAACCTCGCCGCTATTCATTATCACCATCGATCAAAGGAAGGAATGTTAATCGATCTGTCGAGATATATAATCATCAAATACGTATTTCCAACATTCGAAGATCTCTACAAAAATCCTAGAGAACCCAAAGAATTTGTGATGAACCTCTTTGAGAAAGCGTTTCAGTTATTTGAAAAACGCCCGGATGTTGTTAGAACACTCGTTTATTTATGGTTGCACGGCACAAAGAACAGAAGGATAAAGGATATTCTGGTAACGGGAAAACAGGAATTTATGGAAAAATGTATAGATGTCCTTGAGGAAAATATGTCCACAAAGAGGGCTAAGAAGGTTATTTCGCGCACTTTGAGTATATTAATTGGGATGTTAATGGATGCCCTGATTACCAATGAGAGACCTCCTCAAAAAGAATTGAACGAATTAGCCGGTCGTTTGTCATAATTTTGGAATGAAAAACGAGCCTATTCAAACAGCTTTCCCGGATTCTGGTACTCCCACGATGTTAAGAAAGCGGTTTATAGGGTTGATGAAGCGCACTGAAGAAAGCGAAAAAGTCTAACAAGGTCACAGGTAGAAGCATTATCATATAACTCCTGATATAAATCAGAAAGGATAGAAGACAATGGACAGAAATGCGATATGGATACTTTCCTATGCTGGAATCTATTTTTTGAGTCTTTTTATTTTTCCGAACACATCAAGGGTTCTAAGCATGGCTTTTTTAATAGCTCTTTTGCTAAATTATCCTTCAAGATTTTTCCAAAAGAAGACTTTGAAAAGGCTAACCGTTGTAATGGTAAGCCTTGGATTAGTTGTATTGTTTGCGTACCTGTTTTACACCTTCCCTTCAATGATTTCTATGAGTGTTGATCAGTTTAAGGAAAGTTTCAACAAACTCATCATCGATAACCCGTTGGAATCTATCATGGCAGATTTACCCGATTTTATACAGGGATCTATAAACGATTTCTTTGGGAATTTTGGGAGTTTGATGTCGAATGTGTTGGTCAGTATAGTTACCTATATAAGCACTCACATAGCAAACTGGATAACCTTTGTCGTGCTTCTTATAGTCGCTGCCATTTACATTCTTTCCAGAGGAAAGAATGTTGATAGGATTATCCCAAAGCTGTTTCCGAAGTGTAATACCAAGAAAATAATGGAATTCTGGAAGGGATTCTTAGATGATCTTGAGACATATATTGGTGGACAGTTGATTGTGGCTTTGTGTATCGGCGTGTTTATAGGTATCTCTACAGCGATTTTTGGAATTCAAGGTTCTTATTTTCTCGGTCTGCTTGCTGGTATCACCAACCTTATACCTTTTTTGGGAGTCATAATAACAGCTATTCCAATGATGGTATTTGGTTATACCAGCAGAGGGTTGCTGGGGGTTGGTATTGCTTTGATCATACTTGTAGCGGCAAACCAGATGGAAATGTGGTTCCTATCGCCAAAGATCGTCTCGAATCAATTAAAGTTTAACTGGTTCGTTGTTCTCATAGCGCTTCTTGCATTCAGCGAACTGTTTGGAGCTTTTGGAATTATACTTACCGTACCCACTATTGTTTTCATAAGAAGATTCTGGAATATGTTTGTTTTGAAAGACTAGAAAACCGAGAACCGGTGACCGAGATCTGGGATTAGAAATTAAAAGCGAGGATAGATGTAGGAGACTGGAGTTTAGATAAAGATCGGGTATAGTGTCTGGGATCTAGGATATAGAAAGTTCAAAAACTAACAACTATCAACTGACAACAGAGAAATCGTGTCTAGAGTTTAAAAAAAGAGACGTACAACCCACAACCGACAACGTTTCTAGAGCACTTAGCCGCAACGTAGTTGCGCAAAGCCGTAACGAAGTCACGCATGGCCTGGGCAAAGCCCAGCACTGCCGCTGCTTCGCAGCGCACAGCGGATCTCGAATCTCTATTCTCGAACACCGATTAAAACCCGGGAGGTAAGAACATGGGGATCTACGATAGAGACTGGTATAAGGAAGAACAAAAAAAGCTAGAACTCCCCAGAAAAATTCCTAAAGGGAGTTCTAGATCCTTTATCTTTGGTTTTATAACAGGATTTGCGACAGCTCTTCTTTTGCTGTTTTTAATCGGCGTAATTTAAAAGTATCTTATTAAATATAGGCGTATTTCATAGATAAACCTTCCAAAATAGTCTCCGAAATAATAAGGATAAATCGCTAAAGATCCAGCTCTTGTATGGATAATTTAGCCTCCAGTTTCAGGATATTTACGGTTCTTACCTCCCCAACAGGTCCTTTCCAGTCTTCGAGATCGGTAAAGTCGTCGGATCATCGCTTGGTTCATCCATGTTCAAATAAGGCGTGTTGAGCGTCACTTCACCCTGTGCTGACAGAAAACAAAAGAGGTCCTTTGTAGTACTGTGCAAGAGCTATTTGAGGAAAATTGGCATCCGTGAATGGTGTGAAATTATAGAGCTGCATTGGTAAATTGCTCCAACCTCTACCCATCATGAACGCTGAGAAATCTTGCTTCATATCTATTCTCAAGGTAGCGCTCACATATTGTGAATTAACGCGTATTTCACCGGTACCGAATGCCGGAATGTTGAAGCAACGTATCAGACCATCATTTTTTGGTGAATAATCAGATACGGCATTTTGAAAATTATTCAATCGTTTTAAGTATCAATTTTTTCAACTGCAAAGCAGTTCATAACAACCACGAAGTGGTTCGCAACAACCGCTTGCGGTTCGTTTCACGTTATTCCCCCTGCGAAGCAGGATCATTCCGAGAAATTTAATCGGA
This sequence comes from Kosmotoga olearia TBF 19.5.1, assembly GCF_000023325.1. Taxonomy (NCBI): domain Bacteria; kingdom Thermotogati; phylum Thermotogota; class Thermotogae; order Kosmotogales; family Kosmotogaceae; genus Kosmotoga; species Kosmotoga olearia. Next base: position 1,426,187 of record NC_012785.1, on the reverse strand, counting down.
ATTGCATTAAAAGTTTATAATTAAATTTGTACTTAGCTGGTAAAATTATCACAAACCTCTTTGGAGGTGAGACCATGAAATTATTATATGATTTTCTTGAAATGCTCAGAGCTGTGCGGGCTGATCTCAAAGAGTATTTTCTAAAGGATCCTTCTGCACGTTCTGAAACTCATGTTGCATTTACATCAATCGGGTTCCATGCGTTATTATTCTATAGAATCTCTCATTTCTTCTGGTGTCATAGAATGAAATGGCTTGCGGAGTTTATTCATTACGCGGCGAGGATACTTTTTTCCGTTGATATACATCCGGCCGCAAAGATTGAACCTGGTGTAGTAATTGATCACGGCATTGGAACTGTTATAGGGTCTACCACTTCCATAGGTAGTGGAACTCTGATATATCATGGAGTAACCCTGGGAACTCGCAAATTGGTGGAAGGCAAGAGGCATCCGGACGTAGGAAGAAATGTTGTTATAGGTGCTGGAGCTAAGATTCTTGGGCCACTTGTTATTGGCGACAATGCGAAAATCGGTGCTAATAGCGTTGTTCTGGAACATGTCCAACCCAATACCACTGTGGTTGGTATTCCAGCACGTCCTGTTAGTAAATTTTGTAAATGTGAGGTGCAAGAGGATGAGATTGCGTGAACTTATAGGAAATACCCCTATGATTTTGCTGAAATCCCTTGGAAACGATGATAGGGAGATTCTTTTAAAACTTGAGAAGAACAACCCAGGTGGGAGCATTAAGGATAGAACAGTGCTCGGGATGATTATCGATGCAGAAAAGAGGGGAATCCTTTCTCCAGGAGCTACGATAGTCGAACCTACAAGTGGAAACACCGGGATAGCGATCGCAATGTTGTCGGCCGTTCGAGGATACAGAGCGGTAATGGTAATGCCGGAAAGCATGAGTCAGGAAAGAATCAAGGTTTTAAAGGCCTTTGGTGCTGAGGTTATATTGACACCCGCAGATTTGGGTATGAACGGTTCCAGACAGAAAGCTCTGGAAATAGTTAAAAACGAGCCTTCAGCAGTGATGCTCAATCAGTTCTCAAATCCGGCGAATCCTTTGATTCATGAGTTAACCACCGGACCTGAAATACTTGTGCAGGCTGAATTTGATATTGATGCATTTGTTTGTGGAATAGGTACAGGTGGAACTGTTACCGGTGTTGGCCGTGCTCTGAAGAAAGTGCTTCCAAACGTAAAAATCTACGGTGTCGAACCGGCAGGTTCACCGGTTATAACAGAAAACAGGAGCGGAAAACACAAAATACAGGGAATTGGTGCTGGTTTCATACCCGATATCCTTGATCTCAAATTACTGGACGGTGTCTTAACGGTCACCGATGAAGAAGCTATAGAGATGACAAAATATCTTCAAAGAAAAGAAGGATTGCTGGTTGGTATCTCTTCCGGTGCAAATGTGGCTGCAGCGCTGCGTTTGTCTAAAGAAGGATTCCGTAGAGTGGTAACAATAGCGCCGGATCATCTTGAACGCTACCTTAGCAGCGGCATAATCACCGATTGACGCTTAGATTGCCTTCGGTAATGAAGTGCGGGGCTTCGCCCCGGAGGCTCACGACGTTGTCAGCTGATGAGGCGCCGCTTGCAAGGCCGTCATCCCGAGCTTGACTCAGGATCTCGTACTTAAGAAAATAAGATTCTGGATAAAACATCTCCAGAATGACAGCTTTTTCAACTGCAAAGCAGTTCGTAACAACCACGAAGTGGTTCGCAACAACTCCGCAGGAGTTCGGGTCAATCCCGAAGGGATTCGTGTCCGCCGCGCAGCGGCGCTCTCGGCTCTCGGTTTTTATTTGCTTGCTGTGCCCCTACAATAATTGTTCTTGAATCTGAAGAAAATGGGGACAGTCCACTACGGGACAGTCCCCATTTTCTTCAACGCACCTGCCCCAAAAACTTCTTTCCAGCTAGATACAAAAGGACTATTCCGGCACCGGCGAGCACGAGATTCGTAACGATAAACCACGACATGCTCATGCTTTCCACACCAACAACAAACCTCATGAGGTCAGCGACATATTTGATAGGAAGAACAGCGGAAATATACTGTAAATATTTTGGAAGGAAACTCACGGGGAAATAAACCCCGGCAAGGAAGACCATGAAAACCATCAATACTCCGGCACTTTCAGCGGCTCCAGAGGACTTGAAGATTATCACCAACAAAACACCGAGAGCCATCATCCCGAGGGTAGAACTGATTACCGTAACAATGAAGGCTGGCCAGTACACATCGAACTGCGAATGGAATATAAGATTGTTAGAAAACATTATAATCAGAACAGATAAAAAGCTTATCAAGAATCTCGTCAGCGTGCTGCCTATTACAAAGTTGAAGGGATTTATCGGTGCCACCACAATCCTTTTCAATACCCCCTGCTCCTGATAACGACCAAAAAGATTTATAACCGAAAACATCCCAGAAGACAGCAAAGAGATGGCGATAATTCCTGCCATAAGATAATTTAAGTGGTCTGATTTTACCCTTCCAACACTCACAGGTATCTTGTTCAAAGAAATTACATCTTCAACACCGTTTACCTTCTTCTCCAGCACCGCCTTTATAGCATGCTCTAACATCTTTATCTGACTCGTTTTTGAAATATTTCCCTCAAGATAGCTGAAAATAATCTCATCGTTTTTAACTTCTATAGCGAGGTCCAATCTACGTGCATCCATTGACTCCAAAAGATTTGTTCGAGAATCAAAAAACTCAGCCTCAAACCCAAATTCCGCAAAATTATCAATAGATAAACCTCCGGACTGCTCTATATAAATTCCCACTCTCAAGCGATTAACCTCAGGAGTACCAAAAAAAGTCCCAAAAAGGATAAGAAGAATAAGAGGAAAAAGAATATTGAAAAAAACCTCCATACGATTTCTCAAAGATTCCTTTGTAAATGCGACAAAAAGCGAACGAAGCTGCTTCATATTACTCATATCCCATCACCTTCTTGAAATTCAAAGAGAAAATCACCACAGAGGTTACAAGCCATATCGCCGGCACAATTATCAAAAAGTGATCAGGTATGGGAGCGATCCGATATCCAAGGCTCCTTCTTGTTAACTCAGCCAGATATGTTGTTGGGATCGCGTAAACCAGCCATCTCATTGTCCAGGGGATATTAAACACAGGAAAATAAAGCCCACCAAGGAACATCATTAATTGATTAGCTATCTGCCCAACAACATTGGCCGTTGAAAGCTTTTTAATAAATGAAGCGAACATCAAACCCATCGATAGCAAAACCAAAATAGAATACAGGAACGAAAAGAGAAACGCACAACTAAAAACAGGAATCTCCACTCTGTAAACAAAAAGCGCCACAAACAAAATAGAGATAAAAGAGAGTATTATCACAACAAACAACTTTAGCAAATAAGCAGCGAAATACTCCAGCGGCTTTATAGGAGTAGTGTATAGCTTCTTGTGCACTCCGGAATTTCTAAAAACCATCAATCTGATAGGAGCGCTGAACAAAGAAACAGAAAGGATCATCATCAACACAATTCCCGGGAAGAGATACTCCGCATAATCGAAAGTCTTTTTATCAGGAGAGGAAACAATATTCTCTTTCACTTCAAACGTTCTATAATCTTTTTTTTGCTGTCTGGCAATTTCAAGGTTAACCTGCTCTAGTATTTGCGATAAAACATCGGCGGAAATTTCAGATGCCTGTCTCCCCTCAGCGTAATAAACTTCCAAATTCGGAGGCTCCACCTTACCACGAACGATGAAAGCCCTCGCCAACCCGGCATTAATACCCTTGGGAACAACAAGCAAAGCGTCTATTTTATTCTTCCTGAGCGCTTCTAATCCTGACCCTCTGTCCACAAATTCAATGGCGATGAAAGGACCTCCTTCGGAGGTTATACCTTTCAAAACCTCATCGATTATCTTTCCAAAACCGGACAGATTCTCTTCTTTCACAATCCCGAGTTTAAAACTCACTCCCTCATTCCCCATGTTCCCAAGGGCGGAAACCAGTATAAAATAAAGGATTAGAGGGAAAATCATCATCCAGAAAACTCTCTGAAATTCGCGAATTTCATCGAGGAAAAGCCCTTTGAACAGAGTATAGAATCTTCTCTCCATACTCAATCCCTCAAAGAACGACCTGTAAGTTTCAGGAAAACATCCTCAAGATTTGGTCTTCTTATAATAACATCGTCAATAATAATTCCAGTGTTCTTTGTTTTCTCAAACAATTGAGAAAGGCTTTCCTCGACTTTATTGGTAGTAATCATGCACCGCCCTTCTTCGAGGGCTTCAATATCTGGAAGCAATTTCTTCAGGTTTTCAATAGATATCGTTTCTATACCAGCAAGACTGAACTCTATGATACTCTGCTCACCTATCGAACGAATAAGTTCCTCTACGGTACCTTCCGCTATGACTTTCCCGTGGTCTATAATCAACACCCTGTCAGCAAGATACTCCGCTTCTTCCATGTAGTGCGTGGTTAATATCACTGTTTTTCCGCGTTTCTTCAAATCCTCAACCGTGCTCCAGAGCATTCTTCTAGCCTGTGGATCCATGCCGGTAGTAGGCTCATCTAAATAGACAATTTCAGGATCATTGATCAACGCAACAGCAACAGCCAGACGCTGAAGCTGACCGCCAGAAAGACCTTTAACACGGGCATTCACCTTCTCCTCAAGAGAAAGCAGTCTTATCAATTCTTTCGAAGGAAGCCTTTTGCTGTAGAGGCCGCCAAAAAAATCCAGCGTTTCCTTAACCGTTAAATGCTCCAGAAAAGCAGAACTTTGCAGCTGAACGCCTATTCTTTCCTTAATCGAATCATCTATTCTTTTAACAACCTTTCCAAAATAATATATCTCACCAGCGTCAGGTTTTCTCAACCCCTCGAGGATTTCAACTGTGGTTGTTTTCCCCGCGCCATTAGGACCAAGGATGGCAAGACATTCTCCTCTTTTTACTTCGAACGAAATCCCGTTAACTGCTTTCACTTGTCCATAATACTTGCGTAGGTTTTTAACTCCCAATACTACTTCAGCTGACACAATATCACTCCTTTTTTTCGAATTCCACTACAAAAGAAGTAACTTCGTGAAGAGTTTCACCAAATCAGGATCAAATTCGGAACCTGCGCGTTTTCCCAATTCTAAAATAATCCGCTCATCGGATTGTTTGGGTTCACCATCTTTGCATTTTTCCTTCGCATAAAAGTCGAGTATAGATACTAACCTCGAAAGCAATGGGATTTCATTACCACGCAATTTCTTAGGATAACCCTGTCCATCCCAGCGTTCATGATGATAAAGTATGTACTCAGCTATCGGAGCAATCTCAGGGAAGTTCAAAGCGATCTTGTACCCTACCTCCGGATGCTTTTCGTAATTCAACCCTTTTTCAGAATGATTCTTCAGCGCAACAATCCCTATATCATGGTACTCTACCAGAAGAAGTAATTTATTCATCTCTGCATTATCCAGTCCAACGGCGTAACCGAACCTTTCTGCGATCTCTTTCATCTTCTCCAGGCATTCAACACTGCTAACTGCCCCTTGCCCTTGGGCTATCTTTTCTCTAAAGTATCTCAACAATGCTTTCTTTATCTGAACATCAAGAGCAACCTTTTCCTCATACATCCTCATCTCTGCTTCTCTCAAGACATCCATCATATCTTGAGAAAACTTTTCCTTTGTTGCGATGCCCTGAGATACATTTAACTCAATATCATCGACAATCTTAATCCTACACGTTCGCCTTATTCTTTCGCCCACCTCTTTCACCTCTTCAAAGGGGGTCTTTGGTAAGAGGATAACAAACTCATCCCCTCCCCAACGAGCAATTATGTCTTCCTTTCTACACGAACTTCTCAAAGCTTGGGCAACTTCCTTTATTACCCTATCTCCTTCAAGATGGCCAAAAATATCGTTGGTCAACTTGAGACAATTTATATCTATCATAATCAGGCTTATGGGCAACTGCCTGTGGGAATCAAGTCTCTTCAACTCCTCTTCAAAGAAGGCACGATTGTATAAACCCGTAAGAACATCGTGAAAACTAAGGTACCGCATTTTCTCGTTGTTCTTCACCTTCTCCGTTATATCCCGCGCTACACCGACTATTCCAACCACTTTACCATTGCCATTACGAAGAGCTGAAAGAGAAACACCCAAATAAATTTTGGAACCTTCATCTTTTTTGTTGTCTTTATTGTCATCGTCACGTTTTACGATCCATTCTACCGTTGCACTTCCACTCTCTAAAGCTACCTCTGCGGCCTTTTCTATACTCTCGCCATTGATCTTGTCCAGCACAGCTGACGGTTTTTTCCCTACAAGTTTTTCGGGGTCCAACCCATATTTCTCGAACCATTCGCCGTAGAATTCAACAAACCTCTTGTTAACATCAAGAACAAAAACAACATCGTCCATTGATTGAATTAATTGTCTGAATTTTTCCTCACTCTTCTTCAATTTCTTAGATAACTCTTCCAATTCCATGTTTCTCTCTCTCAATTCACGCGTTTTCAAATCCACGCGCTTCTGGAGCAAAAAAGCAGTTCCAGCAAAAATTGTGATAAATATAGAAGAAACAATAAGAGCAACAACTAACCACTGTGGAATAACAAAAGTGCTTTCGACAACATCTATGTTCAACCACCTGTCTAAAGATTCATAGTAAACTGATTCAGGGTCTTCTTTGAACTCCTTCAGATATTTGTCTATAGTTATTATTAAGTCTCTATGCTTATGCTTTGTAAAAGCAAACTTGAGCACCACAGGTGAAAAAATAATGCCCGTCTCTTTAACCCTGTAATTTGAAGCGTTCAATTGAGCATAAAGCCTGGAAATAACCCCAGCATCAACTTCTCCAAGGTCAAGTAGCGAGAGGACTTCATGATATTCCTCAACAGTCACCAAATCAGCAGAAATGTTGAAATTTTTAAGAAGCTCGTAGAAATGCTGGTAATAAATGTCTCCACTAACCCCTGCGATCATCTTACCTTCAAGATCAATAACAGATTCTGGAGAAAAACCCTTTCTACAGTATATCTGTCCCCAATTAGTAAACACGGCCTCTTTATTAAAATCATAGATCGCTTCCCTTTCGGGAGTATGGGCTATTGCGACAAGTATATCTATATCGCCGTTTCTTAGCTTATCCAGACACTCTATCCAGTTTCCTCGAACAAAACTAAGCTCCCAGTTTTCTTTACGGGCAATCTCCTGAAGGATATCAATATATACCCCTTTAGCAACGCCATTTTCAACAAAAACAAGAGGCTTATTTTCATATATACCCACCTTTATGGTTCTTCCAATGACCGTTACCCCCAGGAGAAAAATCAAAAGAAAAAGAACAATTCTCCGGCTCAAAATAATCCCCCTCTTATTAAGTTTCATACACTATATTAAAGTTATATCATATCACACTGCAAAAAATATGAAACCTCTAACACCTTTTTGAAAAAAGAGGGTATAGGGTAAGCCAGCACTTCGACATCGCAAGTCTCTGTCTTACAAGCGTCCTGTTTTTCACCTTCTCGCTTCTCCGATTCTTGTGTTTTTATCAAGCGACTGCGTCGCTGACATAAAAAACAGGGCACAGCATGCTGTGCTCTTTATTTTGATTGTCATCCTGAACTCGATTCAGGATCTCGTCATTGCTCTCTAAAAGATACTTAGCCGCAACGAAGTTGCGCATAGCCGTGACGAAGTCACGCATAGCCTGAGCTTTAGCTCAGCATAGCCGCTACGAAGCAGCGCATAGCCTCGCAAGCGTCTTGTTTTTTCTCGCCCTCTCGGATTCTCGTGTTTTTTTGTCGCAAGCGTCATGTTTTTTCTCGGACTCTCGGACTCTCGGATTCTCGGATCTCGGATTCTCAGCTTTTCATCAGCGTCCGCAAGCCTCAACCTCGTGAGCGTCAACGTCGTGAGCCTCCTGAGCGCAGCTCAGCTTCACAGCGCAGCTAGGCTCACCCCCGGCGCAGCCGGGCTTATCCACCGCGTAGCGGCTTCGACGTTAGCCAATCGCAACTTTGTTTTATAATTGATGTGAGCACATAAAGGAGGTGTGCAAATTGGAAAGGGAAGAGATTATCGAGAAACTGACGATAATGCTTCTGTACTTAACCTCGTGGCGGGAATTAACTTCCCGGGGACCGTCTCCACTTAGAGCCTGGAAAGGGTATAATTTTGATGTTCTGAATGATTTGACAGAAAAGGGTTATATTTCCGGTTCAAGAAGAGCAAAATCTGTGTATATTGAGGATAAGTGTATTGAAGAAGCGAAGGAGCTTCTTAAAGAATATTTTGATTTTGAAGAGGAAACCTAGGAATTGCATTCATAGAAAATGTTAGTTCGGGATTCGGATTTCTGAAAGGTACCCACAACATAAGTTTTGGTTCTTATAAATGAAAAGGCGAGGTGTAAAAGTATGGATCAGGGTATACCGGTAACAAAAGATGTTTTCTGGATAGGGGTTAATGATTTTGAGACACATCTCTTTGAATCTTTATGGCCGCTTCCTATGGGGGTATCATACAATGCTTACATGATATTAGATGAAAAGGTAGCACTCATTGATACTGTAAAAGGCAGTTTCTTTGCCACTTTCCTTGACAAAGTTAAAGCCCTTTTACCCGATGGTAAACCTGTGGACTATCTCATAATAAACCACATGGAACCTGATCATTCTGGAGCAATAAAAGTACTTGTAGAGGCTTTCCCGGAAATCAAGATAGTGGGTAACAAGAAGACCAGGGATTTCCTTGAAGGGTTTTATGGAATCAGCGACAATTTTATGGTGATCAACGATGGTGATGTATTGGACCTCGGAAAACACAAATTGAAGTTCTATCTCACACCCATGGTCCATTGGCCTGAAACAATGATGACTTACGATTTAACAGATGGTATCCTCTTCTCTGGAGACGCTTTTGGTGGTTTCGGTGCTCTGAACGGCGGTATTTTTGATGATGTAGTCGATATAGAATTCTACGAGGACGAGGTTCTCAGATATTTTTCCAACATCGTTGGAAGATACAGCCCCATGGTTCAACGAGCGTTCAAAAAGTTAGAGAACGTGGATATCAAAATCATCGCCGCCACACACGGCCCTGTATGGAGGGACAATCCAAAACAGATTATTGAGCTTTACGATAAATGGAGCCGTTATGAAGCTGAAAAAGGGGTAGTTCTTGTTTACGGCTCGATGTACGGCAATACCCAGAAGATGATGGAAGCGGTTGCGCAGGGTCTTGTTGAAGAAGGTGTAGAAAAAATAAGAATACACAACATATCCGTCACTCACTTATCTTTCATAATAAGAGATATATGGCGGTTCAAAGGGGTTATCCTTGGTAGCTGTACCTATAACATGGAACTATTCCCACCAATGAAAAACCTCCTGACCGCTTTAGAAAATAGAATGCTGAAAAACAGGCACATAGGTGTCTTCGGTTCTTACAGCTGGAGCGGTGGAGCTCTGAAAGAACTACACGATTTCGCACAAAAAATGAAGTGGGAACTCGTAGAACCTGTAATAGAAGCTAAACACGCTCCAAAAAAGGAAGAACTTGAACAATGTAAATTACTCGGCAAAAATATGGCAAAAGCAATTGCCTAAGGCAATGATACTGTTTTTTATCGTAGGGGCAGAACATGTTCTGCCCTTTGTATTACAAGTATTTTCTTCTGATTTTGTCGATTCAGGAACTATCGTTCTTAATTTTTCGGATTCTCGCCCTCTCGGACTCTCGTGTTTTTTTATCGCAAGCGTCTATTATTCCCCCACTCCGAAGGAGTGATCGAGTAGGAGAGGGGCATTGCCCCCCGTCCTCTCACAGAACCGTGCGTACGGGCCAACGTACACGGCTCATGGATTGAGTATCGGATTCTCCGACAGTGGTACATGCGAAAGCTTCATATCATACAGCCCTATCTTCTGGAAATACTTGTTCGGCAGTAGCCTACTGACCAACCGGGATTGAGAGCTTCTCCATTTGTTCATCCTTATTCCAGATATTTCGCCTCTGTATCCTTTTTGTCTCATCACCCTGCATAGTTTCTTTGTCGTCTTCCATTGTCGCAGGATTATGGCTCTCAATCTCCTTCTTATCCAACCCATGAGGCCTTTGAATACTCCCACCCAATCGATTATTTTGTAGTAATTGCTGAAGCCTCTCAGCAATTGGTTTAGCCGTTTTATTATCTCTCCAATCGGTGTACATTGGTTTCTCCGGGTGAGTGTTTTTACTTTCGCTTTGAACCTTTTTATTTTCTTTTCCTGGATTCGTATTTTGCCTTTTTGTATGGTAAATCCAAGGAATTCGATTCCATCATCTATCGTGGTTATTCTCGTCTTTTCTTTGTTGACCTTCAATTTCAGCTCTTTTTCCAGTATCCGGATAGCTATTTTTAGGTATTTTTCCGCGCTTTTGTAGCTCTTTGCGAAGATTAGTATGTCGTCTGCATATCTCACTATCCTTATTCCTCTGGCCATCATTTTCTGGTCAAATTTGTTCAGATAGATGTTGGCTAACAAGGGGCTTATTACTCCGCCCTGTGGACTTCCCATCTCACTGGGTTGGTATTGGTCCGTTATGACTCCACTTTTGAGGAAACTTCTTATTAATCTCAATATTTTGCCATCGCTTATTCTTTCCGCTACTGCGTCTATTATCTTTTCGTGGTCTAAGGTGTCAAAGCATTGGCTAAGGTCTAACTGGACCACGTATTTCATTTTGTATTTGCACGCGAAAGCATAGGCTTTTTCTACTGCTTGGTGTGGATTCCTTCCTTTCCTGTATCCATAACTTGAAGGATGAAATCCTTCCTCAAAGATTGGTTCCATTATTTCTTTCAGCGATTGTTGTACTATCCGATCCTCTACCGTTGGTATCCCGAGCATACGTGTCTTCCCATTTCCTTTCGGGATTTCCACCCTTTTTACCGGTGAAGGCCGGTATTCTCCTTTACGCAACTTTTCGCTGAGTTTCTTGATCCTTTCCAGAAGGTTTTCTCCATACTCCTGAACCGTTACTCCATCTATCCCGGGTGCTCCGTTGTTTCTTCGCACCTTGTGATATGCTTTGGCCAGGTTCGATTCCAGATAAACTTTGTCAATAAGACTGTAGTACTTCCTCATGTTACCTCCTGTATGGCCTTCCAGATAAGTCGCATATAACAGAATCGGTTTCTTCTTCCATCCAAAGATTGGATTCTTTACCCTCCCGGGAATCTTCCTATCTTTGCAATGGTTACTTACCTGCCCCGGTTATTTTCAACCGTCGTTAGCATTTCAGCCTCCGTTACGGGCTCCTGTTATACTCACTTCCCTTTGTGCCATTTTCTCAACCCTTCCCCCCTTCGCAAGTAACAGGCCCTTTCGGTTCCTGTTACCCCCATCGCTCAAGGCGATGGTCCCTTCTCCTTTCAGAGAGGTTCTACACTACTACGGGTTCGTCTGCCATCCTCCTCCGCTTTACCGGTCCTTGGGTTTCCCCTTGTTCCGGCTTACCCATTTCTGGGACGAGTGAGGACTTCCCCGGGTAAGACATACAGCTTTCATCCGAATCCTGCCATCCCAACCTGTAGAGTTGGAGCTTGGGCTTCCCCATGTAAGGCAAGGTTACCCTCTCTACCGGCCAACACTGGTTCACTTTCGTTCAGTTCCGGATTTTGCCTTAGGCTTCCTTCAGATTCACCGTTACCAGTGACACCCTTGCCCTCAGCTAATGCTTATTTCACTCCCCACATTCGGGACTTTCACCCTATAGTTGTATGTCATGCCGGGCACACCTCACCAGCCGCGCAGCGGCTTTCTCGGTTCTCGGACTCTCGGTTCTCGAATCTCGGATCTCAGCTTTTCATCAGCGTCCGCAAGCCTCAGTCTTCGAGCGTCGCTCCACCAACTGACAGCGTTTGCAAGCCTCCTGGACGCAGTCCAGCACTCTCGGATTCTCGTTTTTTACGTACAACCTACAACCCACAACGTTTTTTATCAACCACGTAGTGGTTCGAGGCAACTCCGCAGGAGTTCGTAACACCGGCGCAGCCGGTCGTAACAATCCCGAAGGGATTCGTATCTGCCGCACAGCGGCCCTCTCGGATTCTCGGATTTCATCAGCGTCTGCAAGCCTCAACCTCGTGAGCGCCGCTCCACCAGCTGACAGCCTCGCAAGCGTCGTGGACGCAGTCCAGCACTTCCGCTCCAAAGGTGCTCACCACAAACTCTCCTGCCTTTCAGAACGGAGCTCTTCTTCAAGAGGAGCTATATCATAATATCCCTTCTCCAGATTTGAAGACACATAATCTCTGTTTAAATAACTTCTTAGTTTCAAGCTATAAACCACCGGAAAATAATTATAAATCGTTTGTTTAGTGTGATCAGTAAGCGCGATGAGCTGAACCCTATTTCTTTCCAGAATCTGAAAGACATATTCAAGTATGTGGGCTGACGATGCCTTTCCAAATAGATTATCAGCTATCAGCACCTTCCATGGCTTACTCAGATTACTCTTTTTCTTTCTAATATGACTTATCACAGCGATGAACATAGCAGCATAGGCAGCATATTTCTCTCCACCAGACCATTTCTGTATCGAATCCCAGGGCTGCAACGTCGAATGCTCCGCTCTGGCTTCGGGTTTCAACACCCTTACCTTGCATCTACGCAAATCCGTAATAACATTCAAAAGATTCTTCGAAGAGAGTCTGTTCTTTATATAATCAAGTTGCTGGGTTTTCTCATCGGGAATAGTCTTCAATTCTTCTATACAACGATTTATATAAATTTCCATCTTCGCACTCATATCCGGCAAATCCCAGTTGTCCAGCTTTATCTGTACAGCTTTCCAATGTTTCCCGGCATAATCTATATACGACGACGAATCAATAGCCTCTATCTCCTCTGCAAGTCTCCTTGTCTGCCTCACACAACTTTCCACAAACAGCTTCTTATCTTTGTCTTTTTGAACAAGCTCAGCATGAATCTGCTTCTCATATTTCGAAATTTGTCCGAATAAATACTCAAAAGCTTCTTTTACCTCAGAATAGGAAAGCTGAAAATAATCTTCATACGTCATCTTGCTCAGCAACCCGGCAACAATATCACTGTTTGCCTCTCCTGACACGGCCATATAATTCCCAACAGCTTTCCGAACCTTCTCCTTTGATTCTTCCAGACGCAAAAAAGCCTTTCCAACAGAATCAATCACCGCATCAACCTCGTCGCTGATCTTTTCTTTGACCTCTTTCAAACTACGATCTGTAATTCCTCCATCCACCCTGTCAACTTTATAATGCATCATACTATTGCTTACTTTCAAAATGAGCTCTCCCAGCAATTTTTCAAAACCTTCCGATTCACTTCTTATATCCATCCACCGTTTCTTATCCGTATCAAGCCTTATTAAATCCTCATTCGACCTTTTCTCCTGTTCATCAGGTTCTTCCAGTAATGTCGGTTCCTTAGAATACTCAGAAACGATACGTTTTTTCATGTTTTCAATATTCTTCTCTTTTTCCCTCAATTCCCCACGAATCCCGGAAGCTTTTTCCCTTAATCCGACATACTCATTCTCCAATTCATCGAGTTTCTTTTCTAGAGCTTCTATCTGAATATCCGAAACCCTCATAGTGAATTCTTCAAACTCTGTCTCCGAAAATCCGAATTTTGACAGTTTCCTTTCCACAGACTCTATCCTCTTGATATTCTCCCTTATTTGTTCTTCATAGTGCTTTATAGTTGCACTATGGCTTCCCAGTTCCGATTCCAACCTTCTGTATGAGTCTATAGCCTCCGTTAAAGACAGCGAAACAGGATTACGTCCCTTTCCCTTTTCTCTGTAAAACTCCCTTTCTTTCCGACGATCAGACAAATCTTTATCCAGAATAGCCTTAAGCGCGTGAATCTTCTTAAGTTCTTCATCGCATCTTGAGATGGCGTCATCGTTGTCCTTCAATTCTTTACCTATCGCATTTTCAATTTCTTTGAGCCTTCGCAATTCCTTATCTGCTTCATAAGCCTGTTTGTTGAGTTCAATTAACCTTTCGAACTTAATGATGAGTTCCTCGACATCTGCCTTCCTCGAATTCAATTTTTTCCACCTGTCAGCAAGTTCGGACAAACGCTCTTCTGCTGAAATCGCAGCTCGTTTCAACTCATGTTCCCTATCTTCAAGAGCCTCAAGTTCAGTCTTCAAAACCTCCAATTCAGGCAACCTTAAACTCTCCAGATCCTCCGCATAATCAGCAAAAAAAGCGTACACAATCTCCCTGGTACCTCTCAGATTCTCCATTGAATTCTCTATCCTGCTAAGTACTTCCTTGACCCTTTCAATTTTGCTTTCAAGTTCAGCAGCAACAAAATCCAGAGATGCCCGGGAAGAAGCATACTCATGAGCCTTTTGCCAGAAGATATACTGCCCTTCAAATATCTCCAAAAACTGTTTGTCATCATTTGTGTCTAGCGAACCCTTCGGCAAAAGGATAATAGGAACCGGATAAGAACCGGCAAACTCCTCAACATCAATCGAAAGCTTCGCCAGCCTGCTCAATTCCTCCTTGATTACGACCAAAGAAAAAGGCAAAAGAGGAAATCTTTTCAGATACTGAACCCTTTTCTCATCCGAAAACCCCTGTAATTTCAACCATTCAGGACCCGTTCGACAGGAAACCCCGGAATCCTCCAGATACTTCTTGAGTTTTATAACCTCTTCAGATGGCACATAAAAATCGTATCTCTCAATCAATTGAAGTTGATTCCTGAGGTCTTGAAGACTTGACTTATTGACGAAGCCCTCCTCTTCCAGCTCTTTCTGGAGCTTCTCAAGTTTAAGTTCTATCAGAGACTTCTCCTTAAAAAGATCAACATAGCTGATTTCATGCCTTCTTAGCACATCTCTAACCTGCTGCCTTTTTTTCCTGTATCCCTGTATCTCCTTGTCGATAGCTCCAATCCTCGCTAACAACTCGGGTTTTCTGATCTTTAACTCATCCATCTCCTCGAGAATCTTTGTTCTTTCCCTTTCAAGGTTGTCTCTTTGAACCTCAAGACTTTTTAGATCCTCAACCAGTCTGCTAAACTCAGAACGCGACTCTTCCAGCCCAACATCTGGCAACAATTGCCAGCGTTCATTTTTGTGAATCTCAAACAAAGAAGTGGAAAACTTATCCCTTTCCTCAATCTTCAATTGCTGCCTTGTCTTTTCCACCGCAATACCACTTTTTTGCCTGTTAAGCTCCCGATTCCTTTCCTGAAGACTTTCCTTTTTTTTCTCTTTCTCAATCCTTTCCTG
Source organism: Kosmotoga olearia TBF 19.5.1 (assembly GCF_000023325.1). Classification (NCBI taxonomy): domain Bacteria; kingdom Thermotogati; phylum Thermotogota; class Thermotogae; order Kosmotogales; family Kosmotogaceae; genus Kosmotoga; species Kosmotoga olearia. The sequence goes on along the minus strand of NC_012785.1, from coordinate 1,410,879 downwards.
TTCGACTTCTCTGAGCCTCCGCTCCAATTTCTCTATCTCTTCACCCAACCTTTGATAAACAGTTGCCGCGTAAATCATCAGCTTTTCTAGTTTCTCTTCCTTTCCGAGATACATATTACCGATACTTTCATTCAAAGCTCTATTTTTCGATTCCAGATCCTTCTTTTCAAACCAAAGATTCACAGCTTTAGAAAGATCCAATTCCCCTTTGGTTTTTTGAATCACTTCATAGAGTTCCTCTTTTTTAGAACTGATCTCAAAAAGCTCCTGTCGTTTCTCCTCAACAGCGGCATACTCTCTGGAATACTTCACCGACTCAAGGAGATATCTGTTCTTCGTTTCCTCCCTCTCTATACTCCTCAATTCCTCATCAATCTCCTTGAGCTCTTCAACAACACAGTTATGCCAGTGTTCAAGAGAGTTAGAATACATTGCCAGATTAACCTTCCGCTCCTCAAACTCCCTGCTAGCATCTTCACGCTCTCTGAAAGCTTCAAGAAGTACCTGTCCCTTTTCCCTTACAAGGGCCAAATCCTTTAGATTTCTCTCCAGTTCCGGGATATTCAAAAGCTTATTCTTCAGATTGTTGAAAGCCTCCACCAGATTTTCTTTTTGTTCCCTTGGATCATCGTAAAACAACTCCTCGGCTACCGGAATCAAAAGATTATCCAGAAGCTGATCCGTACTTTGAAGACTATTGAAAAAATCATCTATTCCACCTTCATTGTTATTGGTCTCCTTAATACGTCTCCACTCTTTCTCGAAGAGATTATAAGTACTCAATTCCCGAAGATAATCGCTTCTCTTTGAATCACTGTAAAACACCTTGAAATAACTTCCCTTCAAATTCTTCAACAGCCTCAACAGTTCGTCATAGCTGAGGGGACGTTTATCGTTTACATAGGGGAAGTGTTTTATATCATATGGATTAGCTTCCTTATAATGACTCGTGTACATAAAATATCTCAACCTTCCCGACTCATCATTCCCCCTGGTGAAACAAAAACCCGTAAGCAAAAAATCAGCCTCAGCCGAATCCAGACGCCATTCAACGGCTATATGCCCTGTAAAATTCCTGTTCTGAAGCAGATCCGAAAGGCGCCTCTTATTCAGCCTCTCATTGGGAAGGACTGTCTGAAGCATAAGCTGGACGAGAAGAGTCTTTCCTCCTCCATTCGCCAGATTAAACAGAGTGTTCTTGCCCCCAAAATTAAAAAGCTCATCCGCGAAAACCTTCTTCCCGGCATCATACTGTATATTAACCAGTCTCATTCTCCATATTCTCGGCATCTCAAAGCCTCCCGCTGATCAACTTCAAAAGCTTTTCCTTCGTTTCCTTACCTGCGTAAAAATTCCTGACTATAAGCTCCGTTTTCCGGGTGATATATATCTCCCTTTCCTGAACCAGATTCACCAATCCCTGAGACTGAAGAAAACTACAAACCCTCAAAATAAAACTATATCGATTCGTCTTGCTCGCCTTCATCCGTTCCAGTTCCCTGTATTCCTCCATAGATTTCCAGTGTTCATAAGCTGCCCTGAGATTGAACCCCGAATCAACTTCCAATTCATCCATATGAGGTTCTATACTTTCAAAAGAAGCCGAAACAACCCTTTCAAGATCCTTCACCAGAATATATTCCCTGAGGACTTCATCCAGAAAATCGGCACCAAAAAATTCCGAAAGCAAACACAAAATCACAAAATAGGCACAGTATAGCTCTGTATTGTTGTCCAGCCGCATCAATTCCCTCAACTGCTCGTTATTGTAACTAAGATAATCACTATCCGGTTCCGGGACAAGATAAAGCACATCTTCGGATTCCAGCACCTTCGCCTCTGCCATCGGTTCAAATACACTAACAAAAATATCTCTCACCTTCGGATTACTGCTGTACTTTTCAAAAAGGTCCATAAAATCCCGTCTTCTCAACTCTCCCTTTTTCTGCAGCAAAAGATAAATCCTGAAGGCCGCTTCAACCTCTTCCCTGGTATAACTATCGTACATTCAATTCATCCTCCTCAATAACATGAAAACGATAATTGGTAACCACACAACCGTTCTCAAAACTCAACTCTTCACAGGTTGCTTGAACCTCAAGGAACCTCTTCTCTCTGTCCAATTTTTGATTCTCAAGATATTCCAGAAGCAGAAAAGGAAGATTATCTTCAGAATCGAAAACCTTATCCCTGATTTCAGAATCAACCCTCAGCTCCACAGGCGAGAGTTGGTGCAAACCAACAAGAAAACTGTAAAACTCAGCTCTGTTACTAAACTCTTCCCTCTTCTGCTGAGAAAGACCTTCCAAAACCTCTTTAAGAGTATAATTGTTCCTGGACTTCAAAGGCTCAAAAACAACCTCAATATACTCTCTGAATCTCCTGTCTCTCTCTCTTTTCCTTTTCAACTCCCTTTCCAGCTCCATTGCAAAACTCTGATCCACGGGCAATTCTTCCTCGCTGAAACCTTCCCTTTTCTGCTGAAGCCTCTGCGGGATAAAAATCCTCATAGGATTGAAGCCCAAGAACCTGGCCGGAGTCAGTAAAGGCTGCAAAAGCCTTCTCAGATCATCACCCCGGGTTTCCGAAGCAATTACCTTCTCAAGTATCTCTTTTCTGAAATCAATCTTCGATTGTATAAAATTCTGGATACTCTCTGCCAGGGCTTTCCTGAACTGTTCATCTGTCCGAAGCTTGATCCCAAACAGCTTGCTATGCTCATTTATCACAATATCCAGCATATTTGAAATCTCAATGAGTTGGTCAAGATTCTTCTCCTCAATCTCTTCCAACCTCTCATACAAATAAGCTTCCTTCTTTTCTTTGACCAGTTCAGAAAGAGACTGGAATACCTCCTGTTCCCTTTCCAACTGGTTATATATCTCCTTCACCTGTTTCTGATACTCCTCTGTAAAAACCCCACCAATATTCATGACCATCCTTCGCCTGAATTTCTCCATCTCGTCCATACGGCTTCTGACCTGGGTAAACAGCTCCCTGACAGTCTCCAGAGCTTTATCAAAAACACCTCGTTCAATCTGCTGCCTGAAATACAATTGGGAAATACTTATCCGTAACTCCTTATAAATCTCTTTCGTTTTAAAGATGAGATCAAGTCCCTCATCTGTGAGCTTAAAATAAATATCCCTGTCACCATGGGGGCCGTGGTCGTAATCAGCTAAACCAATAAGATGGAACCTGTATTTCTTCGGTTTCCCATCCTCCAGATCCAGATATTCAAAGCACCATGGAGAACCACTATTCCTGAGATGATCCATAAGAAACCTCGCCAGTTCCAGGCTTTCTTCTTCAGATAAAATCTTGCGATAATTAATCGAAACCTGTTCCCGGAGAAAGGCCGAAAGCTCGGGATAACCACAACGCTCCCGGTTATACAGCATACTTTCCATAATAAAGAGGAGGATAGAAAAACCAAGAGAAAAAAGATCAAAGTCCTCATACTTTCGAAGATTCTTCAGCTCCAGCAAAGGCTGAAAAATAGCAACACCCTTAACTCTGTCAGAAAACCCGGATAACTCACCCATTTCCTGTCACCTTATCAAAAAATTGAAAGTTCAACCCCTCCTGGGGTAAATACCTTTCCGAATCAAACAATTCCATTATCCTTTCAGAAACCTCCCGGGGAAAATTCTCAAGAAACCTCGAAAACCTCTCAGCACTTACCCTCTGCTTCCTTCTCAACTTTGGAGCTCTGGAAAAATTCACAGTGAGGAGTTCCTCATACAGCTCAACGAAAGGACAAATATCATAATCAGAAAACCTCTCTCTGAAACTCTCGAAGATACCTATCCCTTCAGGGTCAAGATCTCCAAAATAAAACACCCTGCAACTATCAGGAGTCAAACCAATCTCAAGAGCAAATTCAAAACTCTTGATAATCTTCTTCCCCTCACCATAAACAAGATGAGAAAAAACCTTACCTAGCAACCTCCATCCGTTGCTAAAAAAACAGCGCTTTATCGTATAAAAAGTATCCTTGTTCTCAATAACAAGTACATTAAACAAACTTCCAGAATAAGCAGAATCACTTGAGAAGAAAAAAGGTTCAGGGGTACGGTAAACATTCAAAAAATCCTCAGAAATCGAAGCATTCTGCAAAAACGCATGACCATCTGCGCTGGAAAGAAACTTCTCATCTCCGAAAATCTCGAAAGAACGTTCATTTATAGAAGAAGGAACTCTTAAACTCTCTCTATCAGAAGCCTTTAAAAACCTATCCAGCAGCTCAAGAAAACCTTTATCCCTATTCAGCAAATCGGGACTCTTCCGATACCTGGAAGTATCTATGGCAGGATCCAGAGAATCAAGAAACTCCCTATCTTCTGCAGATAGCCCAGGTTTCCTCTTACGATACTTATTGTACAGTGGAGGATTTCTGCCGTTGAAACCAGAATTCCTGACAGGGGAAAGAACTCCGAGAAAAACCAACTCAGAAATCGCTTCATAAAAAGAAAAATAATCAAAATTGTCTCTGGAACGCAAAAACTCTTCCAGCTCAAAACTTTCTACAAAAACCCCACCAAATTCATCCAGAAATCCCATTAAAATCTTCTTCACATTCATGAAAAAATTATATCACCGCCAACCCAAAATCTTCACTTCAGACTCTCATTCCAATCTCCTCCACCCACTCCCGCTCTTTTGCTCTTCCCGCCGCAGGCGCATATCACCGACGTAGCCGGTCGCTCCAACTGCGCAGCAATTCGGGTCAACTCCGAAGGAATTATCGAGTAGGAGGGGGGAATCCCCCCGTCCTCTCACAGAACCGTGCGTACGGGCCAACGTACACGGCTCATGGATTGAGTATCGAATTCTCCGACGGTGGTTAAGTGCCATCATACTACCTCCGCATGGCCTTCAGAATAAGTCGCATATAACAGGATCGGTTTCTTCTTCCACACAAGCATCGGTTTTCTACCCCTTTCGAGGAATATTCCCAACCCTATAATGGATTACTTGCCTGCCCCAGCCATTTCAGACCACCGTCGGCATTTCAGCCTCCGTTACGGGCTCCTGTTATATTCGCTTCCCTTTGTGCCATTTCCTCAACCCTTCCCCCCTTCGCAAGTAACAGACCCTTTCGGTTCCTGTTACCCCCATCGCTCAAGGCGATAGTCCCTTCTCCTTTCAGAGAGGTTCAACACTACTACGGGTTCATCTGCCATCCTCCTCCGCTTCACCGGTCCTTGGGTCTCCCCTTGTTCCGGCTTACCCATCTTGGGACGAGTGAGGACTTCCCCGGGTAAGACATACAGCTTTCATCCGAAGCCTGCCATCCAAACCTGTAGAGTTGGAGCTCGGGCTTACCCATTCACGGCAAGGTTACCCACTCTACCGGCCAACACTGGTTCACTTTCGTTCAGTTCCGGATTTTGCCTTAGGCTTCCTTCAGATTCACCGTTACCAGTGACACCCTTGCCCTCAGCTAATGCTTATTCCGCTCCCCGCATTCGGGACTTTCACCCTATAGTTGTATGTCATGCCGGGCACACCGTGACAACTCTGAAAGAGTTCGGATCAATCCCGAAGGGATTCGTGTCTGCCGCACAGCGGCCCTCTCGGTTCTCGGACTCTCGGATTCTCGTGTTTTTTTATCGCAAGCGTCTTGTTTTTTCTCGGACTCTCGGACTCTCGGATTCTCGGATTTCATCAGCGTCCGCAAGCCTCAACCTCGTGAGCGTCAACGTCGTGAGCCTCCTGAGCGCAGCTCAGCTCTTCCGCCGCGCAGCGGCTATCTCGGTTCTCGGATTCTCGGACTCTCGGATTCTCGGCTTTTATTCAGCGTCTGCAAGTCTCTGTCTTCGAACGTCGCTCCATCAGCGCACAGTTTCGCAAATCTCCTGGACGAAGTCCAGCATTTCAAGCATTTTTATCAAGAAGATCATCAAGCAAAACTATCTGTATCTCTGAATCTGAGATCCCATTGAAATGTTTGTCATTTGTGATAAACAACTCGCACTTATATACTTTGGCTGTCGCAAAATGGAGAGCATCAGGAAGTTTCAAACCATTCTTAGCTCTAATTTTGGCGGCCAAAACTGCTATTTCTTTTTCCACAGGGATCAAAGAAAGGTTTTCACAGCCTGTAAGAATACTAATATACTCATTGATAAGATACTGTTCTCCTTTAACAAATGGTCTCACCAGCACTTCAGCGAGAGTTAAGACTGACGAAAAAGCCTTTATAGATCCTATGTCAATCTTTTTGAAAAGGGAGGTAAGAAACTCGAGGTATTTTTCATTCTCTTCTATGAAATAAATAAAAGGGGAAGTATCAATACCTATTCTTGTTACTTTTTCAAACACATTCTCCAAACTGACTCATTCACTTTCTTTCCATTCTTCCCTTAGCTCTCGAACATACTCATCTGCATTGATACCTTTCCATACATGCTTTCCAAGCCCACGTAATTGAAGTAACCCGCGCTTTTGCCTTGAAGATTTCACATATTGAATACCAACAACTTGTCGTGTATTACTTGAAGAAATGGCCTTAGAATATCCCTTCGTAGAAATAGACAAATAATACATGGAAGTTGTTATATCATTCTTATGAAGCCATTTATGCAAAGCCTCAGGTCTCATAATTATTCCTCCTTAGGCAATTTTATTTCACCGAATCTTTTCTCGTATTCATCAAGCTGCTGTTTAAGTATCTTATAAAGCACCTTAGCATGTTGTGGACTTAAAAAAATTCGTGTGACATTGCTAACCGTCAGTTTATTCTGTTCCGATTTCAAATCCTCAACCAATCCAAATCTCAATGTGAAATCAAAAAACGAAGAAGATATATGTACAAAGTTAGAATAACGATCCAATACCTCACCCTGAATATCAAATTCCTTTTCAACCATTAAAAATCCACCCTCTTTCAATAAATCCATCACACTATAAGGATTATAAACTATGATTCCAGAGAATTCCAAAGAAACTCTTCTCGCAAAAACAAATACCACATAACTATACAAAATAACATGCCAGCCAAATCCCTAATCCAGTCTCCAACATCCAATTTCACTTTTTGCTCTTCCCGCCGCAGGCGCGAGTCAACCACGCAGTGGTTCGAGGCAACTCCGCAGGAGTTCGTAACACCGGCGCAGCCGGTCGTAACAATCCCGAACGGATTCGTATCTGCCGCACAGCGGCCCTCTCGGATTCTCGTGTTTTTTTATCGCAAGCGTCTTGTTTTTTCTCGGACTCTCGGACTCTCGGATTCTCGGATTCTCGGATTTCATCAGCGTCCGCAAGCCTCAGTCTTCGAGCGTCGCTCCACCAGCTGACAGCCTCGCAAGCGTCGTATTATCAAGCGTCAACATCAATAAAAAACGCCCCCTCAGGGGCGTCCCGTTATTTAAACCGATCTTAGAATGCAACACCAATAAGCACATAGGGCACATCGAAAGGATTGAACGTATTTAAATAAGCTACATAAGAGCCCGCACTCATTCCTACTTCAGCAAAGAAGTTAGAAAGCCTAGCACCAACACCAAGCCTTGTGATGAGGTACAAATCAGTGTAATTGATGAAACCCTTAGCGAGATTTTCAAGCATTGACAATGGAGAAACAACCTGTCCTCTCAGATAGAAAATCCAGATTGGGAGTTTAAGGTTTATACCGAGAGCTGCCTTGGGATTAGCGTACTGGTAAAATTCCCCGGTACTGTTATCGTAACGACCAAGGAGAAACTGCGCAGTAAATATTGACAAATCCACTTGAGCAAATACACTAGCACCTGAAAAGTCCTCAAAATCAACTTCAAGTTCATCTAATTCGAAGTCATCAAGAGAGACAGTAACCCCATATAAATCTGCTCCTACTCCTAAGAAGAGATCCCCAGCGAAAATAAAGCTAACCAGGCTAAGGATTACCAACAACAAACCGACCTTTTTCATATCTCCACCTCCTTTTTTATTCTCATTAAATTATACCAATTTAGTGCGAAAAAGAGAACTATAAAGCGTATTTCATGCACACTTTAATGTTAAAATCACAGAACATGTATAAATCAATCGCACCTTTAGTACAAACGACTAATACTAAAGTACAATACTATCGTCACTCTCAAAACAACAAAACATTTACATATATTCCTGAAATTCACTGGACGGCAAGACACATTTTTCTGAAAATTCATGTTCTCAGGACACTGTTAACTAAAAAACCAGGCCACAAGAAAGGCTATTTCATTAAAAAAATCAAGATGATTCCTTCATCAGCAACATAGTTGCTCCAGTCATCAAAACGATCAACCAGGTTCTTATTCGAGAATCTCGTGTTTTCTCTATTCTCCAGCGTCCAGTCTCGCTCTTCCGTTTTACAGCGTTGCAAGCCTCAACGTCGTGAGCCTCCTGAGCGCAGCTCAGCACTTCAGTAGCGTAGCTGCTTTTCCAGTCACCCATGTTTAAAATTTATGTGCTATATTGTCACAACTATTAACCATATTTTCGGATTAAATGTGTTAATATATCAATTAGAAGAAAAAGAGGTGAGGAACATGATGAAATTAAAAGAATTTCGTAAACGTGCTGGACTTTCCCAACAAGAAGCTGCAAGGTTATTAAATATTGATAGAACCATTCTTTCACGACTTGAGAATGGAAAACGAAAGATTGATCCAATATTACTGTTTAAAATGGCTAAACTATACCACACTTCACCCGAAAATCTTATGGGCATTCAGCCAAGAAAGAGAGAATTAGCATTTGTTTTTCGTGATGCAGAGAAACTGGATGAAAATGCTAAACAAGTATTAGACAAAATAAGCAAAGTAATGCAAGATATTATCTTTTTAAAGGAGATTCTCGATGAGGATGTCTAAAACAGAAGCAGCCGCAAATACTCTCCGTTCTGAACTTGGATTTCAAGGTGGAGCGGTTAATGAAAAAGAATTGAGAAAGGTTCTTGAAAGAAAGGGCTATTTCCTTTTTTATTATCCCTTTGGAAATGATTCATTTTCTGGGGCCGCCTTACAAGATCACAATGTGAAAGTCATTGTGATCAATTCGTCTCATACACTTGGTAGACAAAACTTCACACTTTGCCATGAACTTGCCCATTTTCAACTTCATAACATCAAAAATCATATCGATGGAATTACCCCAATCAACAAAGAAAAAGAGAAAGAGGCTGATTATTTTGCCTCATGCTTTCTTATGCCTCACGATGAAGTAATAAAATTTGTAGAAGATAATAATTCAAAAAAACTAGATCTTATAACAGCGATGAAAGTTTCTGCCTTTTTCAGGGTAAGTTTTCAAGCCGCTGTTATAAGATTAGCTCAGATCTTACATATTAAGAAGATTCCAGAAGATCTTCTTAATGCTTCCCCTGTAAAAGCAGCGCGACTTCTCGATCTCAGCCCGGAACTTTATGAAAGTAATAATGAAATATACTGGTCAAGCACTAGCTACATACTACTCGCATATGAAGCCTTACAGAAAGGAAAAATCAGTACCGGAAAATTCCTGAAAATGATGGAGGAAATAGGTCATGACGGTTATGAAGTTCTTGATAACCTTAAAGGAAGAGATTAATGTTTATACTAGACAATACAGTTCTTAGTAACTTTTTTACTATACAAAACATAGATTTGCTTTCTAAGATCCTGGAAAATAACGTGATTGTGCCTAGTTTTGTCAGGGATGAATTTTATATGACGAAAAGGCATTCAGAGGTTTCCCTTCCTTTCCCTCTCCAAGAGATCGAAAGTAGTAATTTTGAGCTTTTCAAAAGATCTTTTTATGCCAGCTCATATAGAGGACTCCACGACGGAGAGATTTCCTGTATTTATCTGGCCGCAATAAAGTATGTAAATTCCACAATCCTCACCGACGATAAACTCGCCAGAAAATACTGTAAAGATTTTGGAATTGAGGTCCACGGAAGTGTATATATACTAGCTCTTGGAGTGATTAAAAATCTTATAACCGAAAGTTGTGCAGAATTGTACCTTGCTAAAATGAAACAAAAAGGGTTTTGGTTAAATGAAAATATCACAGTTTCTGCTGTGCTAAAGAATATAAAGCTCAAAAAATAAAAGCAACCGAATCCATACCCCAGACCCTATACGCACTTTTTTGCTCTTACTACCTCTGCAAACATCGCTCCATTAGCCGACAGCCTCGCAAGCGTCGCATCAACAAAATGTTATACTAATCTCGAAACCCAAAAAAGGAGGACAACTCATGGACATCGAAAAACTCGAAGTCTGGAAATCAGCAATGGATCTAGCTGAAACAGTATATAAAATCACAGATAAATTCCCAAAAACAGAAATCTTTGGTATAACAGACCAAATAAGAAGAGCTGCAGTATCAATACCATCTAACATAGTAGAAGGAAAGGGCAGAGATTCAGCTAAAGATTTCGTAAGATTCCTCAACATAGCCAAAGGCTCATTATACGAACTCCAAACCCAATGCATCCTATCAAACAAAATCGGTTATCTCAGTCAAGAAGACTTTCGTTTGATAATCAAAATGTGTGAGACTCTAGAACACAGATTATCAGCTCTCATAAAGTATTTAAAGCACGCGAATTAATTAACTTCTTCTCTTTTTTAAAAAATGCGTCATCGACGAAGTCGATCGGGACAACTGCGCAGCAGTTCTAGTCAACTCAGAATGAGTTCGAGACAACCACGAAGTGGTTCGCATCGTTTTATCAGCCGTCACTCCATCAGCTTTACCGAACCCCTATATGCTTTTTAACTAACCTCTCTATTGTGTCAAGATCTATTTTTACTATCTTCTCATCTATGTTTCCGACAAAACCCGATTTGCTTATCATGACCGGAATCCTCTTTCGACTATCCTTTATATAGTCACATTTTTTCAGAAAATCATTTGCAGTTTTTCTTGTAACTGGTTTATTTGTCCATTTGCATTCGAAAACTAATATTGAGGCTTTATCTTCTCCAACCAGATCTATTTCATAACTTTTATCCTTTGCTCCCGGTACTTTTCCCCAGTGCTTTCCCACTTTGTGGGGCATAACAGGTATTATCCCTTCATTGTAAAACAACGGAATAAGTGAAGAGATAATCTTCTCAAAAGCCCTTCCAGTAGATGCCGGCTGATTTTCCAGAGTATATTCAAAAGCCGCCTGCGGATTGAACTCAACAACAGCCTGTTGAGCATATATATATCTAAACCAGAAACTCAGGAAATTATCTTTTATTCTGTATCTTGCCCCACGCTGAGCCTTCGACAACCGATTATCCACTTTCTCGATAATGTCATAATAATTCACCAGTTCGTTCATGTACTTCATCACTTTGGTTCTATTCATGTTGGTTCTATCAGTGATTTCCTTTGCTTCCCTGTCGAGATCTCCTATTGCTTCAAGTACAGCGAAATATCCCGGATGTTCAGAGCCAAACTCCCCTACAAGCAGGTTTTTGCCCTCTTCCCTGAAAGGAGCGAATTCGGCAAAGAAAAGTTCGTACAGAAGTTCTTTGAAAGGCCTTCTTTTATCGAGATACCACAGATATTTAGGAACACCACCCAATATTGAATACCAGGTAATTACTTCATCAATTGGGTAACCAAAATTCAAGAGCATCTCAGCAGCACTAATAAAATCGAATGGTTTCAGTTGAAGTTTATAATCGCTTCTACCAAAAAGGGGTTCCTTGCTGTCGAAAAAGATTCTCTTCATCATTCCTACATATGAGCCGCATAGTATTAACATTGTTTTCGAATCCAGTTCGTCCCAGACTTTTTGAAGACTTGAAAAAACCGAACGATCAACTCGTAAGAAATTTTGAAATTCATCAAAGATAACGGTTTCATAGTTCTTGAAGAGGTAACTAAAAAAGTTTTCCCAATTTTCAAACAGACCATTGAAAACTTGTCTTGAAAAATCTGCAAGTAGGGTTTCAGAAGAACGCGTATCGACAAAAAAGTAAGCAGCATCAGGAAGCACCTTTCGCAACAGTGTAGTTTTCCCTATTCTTCTCCGCCCAAAAATTACAATCATTTGCTTTTTCTTTGTGGTTTTTATTTTTTCAAAAAACTCCCTTTCTTTGACTCTGTCGTAAAATCTCACAATCCCACCCCTTGTATACTATCCCGTAACTTACCGTTCAGTATACTATTTTCTGCAATTCAAAGTCAAGTATAGCCCGAACACCAGCTCGCAACGCATAACGTGCCCATCATCGTTGTAGGTCGTTGGTTGTAGGTTGTTCGTCTCTTTTTCTAAACCCTAAATCCTATATTTTCTATCCGCCAAAGGCGCATGTCAACTGCGCAGCAGTTCTTTCGCCTCCTCCTCGGATCTCGGATTCTCAGCTTTTTATCAGCGTCCGCAAGCCTCAGTCTTCGAGCGTCGCTCCATCAGCTGACAGCCTCGCAAGCGTCCTGTTTTTTCTCGGACTCTCGGATCTCGATTCTCGGCTTTTCATCAGCGTCCGCAAGCCTCAACCTCGTGAGCGTCAACGTCGTGAGCCTCCTGGACGTAGTCCAGCACTTCATCAGCGAAGCTCAGCATAGCCACTGCCTCGCAGCGCACAGCTCCGCTGGTTCCCAGCACCACTTGACAATGACCACCAAAATATATAATAATACTATATATTACGCTCCACATTGTCAAAAAGGTGATGTCTATGAAACTTGATTCCTTTTTCGCTAGCTATCCAGTTTTTACCACAACAGAACTAAAAGAATATCTCAAAAGCTGGAAATCAAAGGCAGAAAAAAACTATTACCTTCTTCTAAACTATCACTTAAAGCAAGGAAGGATTATCAAAATATGTAGAAGTCTCTATGCCAGTGTCCCGGCTAATGCTAATCCAGAAAACTTCTCTCCCAACCCTTTTTTGGTAGCAGGCAAACGAACTTCAGACTCGATTCTGGCTTATCACACTGCCCAAGAATATTATGGGAGTGCTTATTCAATACATAACGTAAGAACCTTCATTACAAATAGAAACATCAAGCCTTTTGAGTTCAGGGATATATATTACAAACCGGTCAAACCACCAACCACCCTTTTGAAAAAAAAGAAAGTTAATTACGGTGTAAAGGAGATAGATATCCAGGGACTAAAGGTACGTATTACCTGTCGTGAAAGAACATTCGTTGACATGCTTGATAGACCGGACCTTAGTGGAGGCATCGAAGAAGTATGGCGTTCTCTGGAAATGACCGAATTTCTCGATATGAGAGTGCTACTTGAATACTTGAAGCTCTTAGAAAATTCCACAACAGCAGCAAAAGTGGGATTCTTTCTTGAAACCCATCGCAAAACATTCAACGTTGAAAGCTCTCTTCTCCATGAAATCGAAAAATTGAAACCAAAATCAATACATTACTTAGATCGTTCAAGAAGGGAAAAGACACGAGTTTCCAAAAAATGGAACCTGGCAATCCCGGAATCATTGTTAGAACTCGAATGGGAGGAATAAATCTTGCTTTCCAGAGAAACCCTGCAAAAACTGTCGGAAGATACAGGATATCGTCCTGAAATCCTTGAGAAGGTCTTAATACTTCTATCATGGCTTGATGAAGCTGTCAAAACGCCCGAGTTAAAAGGAAAATTCGTATTAAAGGGCGGAACAGCTCTAAACCTCTTTCTGTTCGATATCCCAAGATTGTCGGTAGACATTGATCTAAATTTCATAGGAGATCCCGATCGAAAATCACTTAATGCCGAACGGCCGGGTTTTGAACATTTCATTGAATCTACATTCAAAACCCTGGAACTCAAAATTCGAAACTCACGAAAAACAGACGCTGCAACTTCATATTCCTTAAGGTACGAAAGCGCTATGGGCACCGGGGGAAATCTTAAGGTCGAAATCAACTACCAATTCAGAATACCAATATTTGACCCGGTAATAATGGATTCGAAAAATATCGGCTCATACAGAGCACAAAAAGTCCCCATTCTCCACCCAAACGAACTTTTAGCTTCTAAAATTGTCGCTATGCTTGCAAGAAAAGCAGCTCGTGATTTTTATGACCTATACAGTCTCAAAAACCATATTCGTGAAATCGATTGGGAAAAAGTAAAAATCGCGTTTGTTGTTTACATAGGATTGAACAGAAAAAATTTAATGGAAATCTCCGAAAAAGATCTCGTACCTGACAAGAAAGAGATCAAAAAGCAACTGCTACCAGTACTGAACAAAAGCAAATTGAAAATACCTTTCGATGAACTAATCAACGAAATTGTAAGCGCATCAAAAGAAATCGTCAGGACCGTTTTTCCACTTAAAGATAACGAAGAAAAATTTCTATCGCTGCTCAACAACGAAGGCAAAATTGTACCTGAACTCTTAACTCAAGATACTAAACTTATACAAAGGATCAACCTACAACCCCAATTAATATGGAAAGCAAAAAACGTATTACTACACAATCGTCACAATTCCTGAAGCTTCGCCTTTCCCCATCTAATTCAATTATTAGTTGTTAGTTGATAGTTTTTGGACTTTCTACACTCCAGCCGCTTCGTCATCATGAACTTGATTCAGGATCTCGTACTTTAGAAAACCAGATTCTGGATTAAACATCTCCAGAATGACGGCTTTTTCAACTGCAAAGCAGTTCGTACCAACCACGAAGTGGTTCGAATCAACTCCGCAGGAGTTCGTGACAACTCTGAAAGAGTTCGGATCAATCCCGAAGGGATTCGTATCTGCCGCACAGCGGCCCTCTCGGTTCTCGGATCTCGATTCTCAGCTTTTTATCAGCGTCCGCAAGCCTCAACCTCGTGAGCGTCGCTCCACCAGCTGACAGCCTCGCAAGCGTCTATTATTCCCCCACTCCGAAGGAGTGCTTACTCCCGGCGCAAAAATTCGTCAGGCGAAAAAACTTCAACATCATCAACAGGAAAATGTTTTTTATTTCCGGTAATGATTACGGCACCAGCGGAGGCCGCAACTTCATAGAAAGGAAGATCGTAAGGATCAGGAAGCACTGGATCTAGGGGTTTAGGTGTAACGAAAATTCCATGCCGTTTCAAATATCGAAGAAATATTTCTACGAGCGATGGATCAAAACCAAACTTTTTTCTCAAAAGCACATGTTCATATTCGTTAAATATCCTGGCATCAAAGCAAGGAACAATTTGACCGGCAATTATCATATTCAAGATCGTGGCAGGCTTACTGTAAGGCTTAAGTAAGGCAGAAACGAGTACATTTGTGTCAATAACGACCTTCAAAGCTCTCGCCTTGCCTTTCTTATTTCTTCTTCAATCTCTTTATCGCTCAACTTTGACCTTCCCGATGCCAGGGAACCGAGTCTCATTTTCTCCACAGCAAATTGAGCCAAAGCCTGGTCTATTAATTTCAACAACTCTTCTACATCATCACCAGCCTTTATCATTATCGCCTTTGGCTTTCCCTTTGAAGTTATTACAATTTCATCATCCTCAAGAATCTTCCATAACCTTGAAGGATTATTCCTCAAATCCCTCGAGGGAATAAATTTCACATTACTCACCTCCATTCTCGAGACCTTTTACTACATAACAACATACATATTCACATACATTATAACATACATTTCAATCAGCGTACCGGCTTCCCTCTCGTCCTCTCGAATTCTCGGTTCTCAGTCATCTATGCAGACTAAAAAAATTACCCGTATCATAAAAAGGAGAATCTGTCCTATACCCAATCGGATTCTCAGTCCAAAGGTCAGGGTTCGATTCGCAGTGGCGATGCCATATTCCTAAAACATCTAATCATACCCGCAAAGTCGACAGCTTGATCCTGCCCACCGCCACCATAACTCATCAGAGTTTTCCTTTAACGTATTAATCCTCTTATCCCTGTCTCAGTCTCCGAATCTCAATTTTTCCAATCTCGCGTACGACCGACAACGAAAATGTGTCCCCCCCTGACTTCGTCAGGCTTACCCCTAGCGAAGCTAGGCTCACCCCCGGCGCAGCCAAGATCGAGTAGGAGAGGGGCATTGCCCCCCGTCCTCTCACAGAACCGTGCGTACGGGCCAACGTACACGGCTCATGGATTGAGTATCGGATTCTCCGACAGTGGTACATGCGAAAGCTTCATATCATACAGCCCTATCTTCTGGAAATACTTGTTCGGCAGTAGCCTACTGACCAACCGGGATTGAGAGCTTCTCCATTTGTTCATCCTTATTCCAGATATTTCGCCTCTGTATCCTTTTTGTCTCATCACCCTGCATAGTTTCTTTGTCGTCTTCCATTGTCGCAGGATTATGGCTCTCAATCTCCTTCTTATCCAACCCATGAGGCCTTTGAATACTCCCACCCAATCGATTATTTTGTAGTAATTGCTGAAGCCTCTCAGCAATTGGTTTAGCCGTTTTATTATCTCTCCAATCGGTGTACATTGGTTTCTCCGGGTGAGTGTTTTTACTTTCGCTTTGAACCTTTTTATTTTCTTTTCCTGGATTCGTATTTTGCCTTTTTGTATGGTAAATCCAAGGAATTCGATTCCATCATCTATCGTGGTTATTCTCGTCTTTTCTTTGTTGACCTTCAATTTCAGCTCTTTTTCCAGTATCCGGATAGCTATTTTTAGGTATTTTTCCGCGCTTTTGTAGCTCTTTGCGAAGATTAGTATGTCGTCTGCATATCTCACTATCCTTATTCCTCTGGCCATCATTTTCTGGTCAAATTTGTTCAGATAGATGTTGGCTAACAAGGGGCTTATTACTCCGCCCTGTGGACTTCCCATCTCACTGGGTTGGTATTGGTCCGTTATGACTCCACTTTTGAGGAAACTTCTTATTAATCTCAATATTTTGCCATCGCTTATTCTTTCCGCTACTGCGTCTATTATCTTTTCGTGGTCTAAGGTGTCAAAGCATTGGCTAAGGTCTAACTGGACCACGTATTTCATTTTGTATTTGCACGCGAAAGCATAGGCTTTTTCTACTGCTTGGTGTGGATTCCTTCCTTTCCTGTATCCATAACTTGAAGGATGAAATCCTTCCTCAAAGATTGGTTCCATTATTTCTTTCAGCGATTGTTGTACTATCCGATCCTCTACCGTTGGTATCCCGAGCATACGTGTCTTCCCATTTCCTTTCGGGATTTCCACCCTTTTTACCGGTGAAGGCCGGTATTCTCCTTTACGCAACTTTTCGCTGAGTTTCTTGATCCTTTCCAGAAGGTTTTCTCCATACTCCTGAACCGTTACTCCATCTATCCCGGGTGCTCCGTTGTTTCTTCGCACCTTGTGATATGCTTTGGCCAGGTTCGATTCCAGATAAACTTTGTCAATAAGACTGTAGTACTTCCTCATGTTACCTCCTGTATGGCCTTCCAGATAAGTCGCATATAACAGAATCGGTTTCTTCTTCCATCCAAAGATTGGATTCTTTACCCTCCCGGGAATCTTCCTATCTTTGCAATGGTTACTTACCTGCCCCGGTTATTTTCAACCGTCGTTAGCATTTCAGCCTCCGTTACGGGCTCCTGTTATACTCACTTCCCTTTGTGCCATTTTCTCAACCCTTCCCCCCTTCGCAAGTAACAGGCCCTTTCGGTTCCTGTTACCCCCATCGCTCAAGGCGATGGTCCCTTCTCCTTTCAGAGAGGTTCTACACTACTACGGGTTCGTCTGCCATCCTCCTCCGCTTTACCGGTCCTTGGGTTTCCCCTTGTTCCGGCTTACCCATTTCTGGGACGAGTGAGGACTTCCCCGGGTAAGACATACAGCTTTCATCCGAATCCTGCCATCCCAACCTGTAGAGTTGGAGCTTGGGCTTCCCCATGTAAGGCAAGGTTACCCTCTCTACCGGCCAACACTGGTTCACTTTCGTTCAGTTCCGGATTTTGCCTTAGGCTTCCTTCAGATTCACCGTTACCAGTGACACCCTTGCCCTCAGCTAATGCTTATTTCACTCCCCACATTCGGGACTTTCACCCTATAGTTGTATGTCATGCCGGGCACACCTTACCCACGCGCTAGCGTGCTTACCGGATCTCGGATTCTCGGATTCTCGGCTTTTATTCAGCGTCCGCAAGCCTCAGTCTTCGAGCGTCGCTCCACCAGCTGACAGCCTCGCGAGCGTCTTGTTTTTTCTCGGACTCTCGGATTCTCGGATTCTCGGATTTAATCAGCGTCCGCAAGCCTCAACCTCGTGAGCGTCGCTCCACCAGCTGACAGCCTCGCAAGCGTCTTGTTTTTTCTCGGACTCTCGGACTCTCGGATTCTCGGATTTCATCAGCCTCTGCAAGCCTCAACCTCGTGAGCGTCAACGTCGTGAGCCTCCTGAGCGCAGCTCAGCTCTTCCGCCGCGTAGCGGCCCTCCGGACTCTCGCCTTCTCGGTTTCTCGATTGTCACGCACAACCCACAACGTTTTAAATCGCTGCGCAGCGGCTTAGACGAAGCAAAAGCATGGTATAATAATGTATAGATGTAGATTATGAATGAGCATTATCTGTTTTCATAATTATACGTAGTAAGTAACAATAGGTTTGACATTTTTACCTTATAAGTGTAAAATATAAGTGCATTACTCAGGAGGCAGTCAATTGGAAACAATTTTCCTGAAAAAACACCTTGAAAAACTCTATAAAGAAGCCAAGAAAAATAAAAAATACCCTCTACCTCAATATCTAATAGACAAATACATTGAGGTAGTTGACTTTATCAAAGCGGCAGACACGATAGCAGCTATACGCAGCAGAAGAAGCTATAAATTCGAGAAACTCGCTGGTTATAATAGCAGATATTCGATAAGGCTCAACAAAAAATATCGGCTAGAAATTGAGATTGAGTGGATAGACAATAAACATACAATCGGAATATTTGGAATCGACGAAATTTCAAAACACTATGAATAAAGGTGAGAATCATGGGTGAAATTAGACCAGGAAAAATCATAGGTCCTGGAAAACACATTAAAGATGAAATTGAATACCTTGGCTGGACTCAGCAGGATCTCGCTGAGGTCATGGGCGTTTCTTTAAAAACCGTAAACCTATTGATACAAGATAAAACACCCATAACCTTTGAACTTGCCGTTAAATTAAGCAAAGCCATAGGTGGTACTCCGAATACCTGGTTGAATTTATACAACATGTATAGATCAAGGATCGAAAATCTGGAATCCGAAGAAAACAAAGCGATCGAAGACCGATCTATTCTTTACCAATACCTGCCAATAAGAGAAATGAAAAAAAGAGGTTGGATAGATAACTCCCGTTCCTTCGAAAAAGTAAAAAAATCAATCTTGGAATTTTTCGGAGTGAAGAACCTTGAAGAACTAAAAGAGAAACTCCAAAAGAAAGATCTTGCCCCCGCATTTAGAAGATCTGAAGCACATCAAAACTTCAACGGTTTTTACGCATATACCTGGTTCTTAATGGCAAAAAAGCTTTCAAAGCAAAAAAATCCTGGTTATGCCTATAATAAAGAAAAGCTAGAGGAGTTGGCGTGCCAGATCGCAGAATACTCACTTTATCCCGAAGGTATAGAACGATTTCTAGAAGAATTAGAAAACACCGGTGTTAGGTTCATGGTCCTTCCCCATTTACAAAAAACCTATATTGACGGTGCCTCTTATATAGATGAATATGGTCCGGTAATCGTTTACACAAAAAGATACGACAGGATTGACAACTTCTGGTTTACCGTAGCTCACGAAATCGCACATATCCTCTACCATCATCTGGACGATGAAAAACCATTCATCGATAACCTTGCAGATTTAAGCGACAACGAAGCTGAAGTAGAAGCGAATAACATTGCCGGTGAATGGTTAAAACGAGATCAAATTCTTGACTACTTCAAAGGCAGCTACGGGTACATATCAGAAGTAAAGGTAAACCACTGTTCAAAAAAATTAAGAATACATCCAGCACTCGTTGTTGGAATATTGCAGCATTACGGAAAACTATCCAGAAAGAACCTCAACAGATTCAAAAAGAAAGTTGGTGAACTAATACCAGAGAAATATTATGTAGAAAAATAGCAGGCTCTCACCCGGCTCCGTTTTACAAGAAAAGAACAATGAAACGGCATCTATTTCTCCATTATGAAAGGAGGAGCATTTGGTCTTGGAGAATCCAGTTAAAATAAGCGATGAACTAAAATCCATAATTGCGGAATTCTGGAAGCAAGTAATGATATTATTCGGAGTTTATAATGATAAGCAGAATATCTCGCTTTTTAAGTGGTTGAAAGCATACATAAAATACCTAATCCAAGAATCAGTATTTGATCCAACTAAACTACCTCGATTTAAGAAAGGTCACATAATGTGGGTTGATTTTGGATACAATATTGGTTCAGAACTAGGAGGATTTAGACCTGCTATTGTGTTAGAAAAAAATAACTCAAAGAAAGAGAAAAACGTAATAATAGCACCTGTTAGGAGTTACAATTCTTCGGGAACCACGAAAAAAATAGACGGGTTGGTTTATGTGGGGACAAATCCTGTCCTTTCAGCTCAAAGTTATGTAGATTTGAAGCACATTAAATCCATAAGCAAGATGCGAATAAAACGAGTACGCCACAATAAAATCATTATTGGAAGATTATCTGATGAGGAACTAGACCTAATTGACATTCAGCTTAGCAAGATATTTCAAAGAAGCACAGATGCAGAATAGGGAAGCTTGACATATGAGATATAAAAGAGTTATACTCTAAGCAAGAAAGAGAAAACTGTGCCCTTAGCGGTCAAAAAATGATTGGAAATTGCCCTTAGCGGCCCAGCGACTGGTATAGAAAACCAGTCGCTTTTTGTTTGTTGTCCTAGTTTTTGGCCCAACACCTATTAAGCATACACTTTAAGCATACACTAAATAACTATCTAAATTTTCAATATATTTCAGTGCACTCCACAACCACCGGCATAATCAGGATTCACACCCCAGCCATGCTAACTCGTCATCCTGAACTTGATTCAGGATCTCATCCTTAAAACATTCCCAGATTCCGGATCACATCCAGAATGACAGTTGTAAATGTTTGAAGCGCAAAAAACGTGCGCTGATGCTGGAATCGCCTTTGGCAATGATGCTGTTTTTTATCGTAGGGGCAGAACATGTTCTGCCCTTTGCAAAAACATATTAAGGGGCACAGCATTAGGTATTAATTTCGAGGCTTAAATTGCAGGTCTCCAAGAAAATGCTCGATTGTGCTATAATAACAAAGGCAATAA
The DNA here is from genome assembly GCF_000023325.1 of Kosmotoga olearia TBF 19.5.1. Taxonomy (NCBI): domain Bacteria; kingdom Thermotogati; phylum Thermotogota; class Thermotogae; order Kosmotogales; family Kosmotogaceae; genus Kosmotoga; species Kosmotoga olearia. Next base: position 1,389,737 of record NC_012785.1, on the reverse strand, counting down.
ATAATGAAGAGTGAAGTAAAAGGTGATGATAAATATGGCTACTTCCACATTTGATAAAAAAATTGTTATAAACGAAAAAGCTGCTGATGTAATTATCGATAGCTTTAAAAATCCTACAGTAGTCGATGATTCCAAAGTACGTAAGGTTCTTGACGAATTAGAAAGGAGTAAAACTAAATTAGTAAAACTCTCATTGCGCTGAGTGATTTGTTAAAACTAGAAAACGCCAATAAAGGAACCACAAACTTGAGGAAAGAACTTTCCTCTTTTTTTGTGTCTAATTTTTTCTGTTAGGGTGTCACGAAAAAAAGCGGGCCTCCCAAGTTCCAATGGTGGTACCATTGAAATAGCCCAAAACAAGAAAGGAGGCCCAAATAAATGGTACCACAAGAACTCACAAAAAGCGATATTGTAAAGATTATTGAGCAGTTAGACAAGCTTTTGCCTTCTAACTTCGTTAACAAACAAGGCAGAGGTAGAAGAAAGGCTTATTCTGACAAGAGCATCTTGAAACTTTCCATTTTATTGAAGCTATGCGATGTCTCATATCGTGGGGCAAAGAACTTTTTAGAAAAGAATCCCAAATACATGGAACTCTTGGACTTGAAAAACATACCACCATTCCAGACTATATCCAGGAGAGTAAGAGAATTGCCTCTTCACAGGATAAACAAAGATGTTGTAAACCTCTTTTTGGATATAGAAGGACTTGAAAGGATTGAGTTGGTGGTGGATTCCTTTCGTGACCAAGACTTGTAAAACCCATACAGCACAAAGACGAAGAAGGACAGGGAAATACAAAGACCCCCAATCCAGTTGGACAAAGACGACAAAAGGCTGGGAATACGGAAGAAAGGTACATATGAGTTTGGATGCACAGAACCTATTGATTCAAGATTGGATGACAACGCCAGCAGCTGTACACGATTCGACGGTGGCAAAGGCACAAATAGATTCTGGCCAGGGATATAAGTATTTCCTCGCAGACAGCGCATATGATTCGCAACAGATATACCGTTATATATTCGATTGTAGTAGCATGATACCAGTAATAGACACAAACAAAAGGAAAGGTGTATCACTGGAAAAACAGTGTCAGGCTCGTTGGCTGGGCATTCAATTGAGGCAAATATATGCGGAGAAGTATAAAAACCGTTGGGAGATAGAGAGAACGATTAACATTCTACAAGAATATTTCAATCTGGAATACATTTGGTATGTGAGAAACAGGAATTATGATGCGGTATTGGGTTTGGCCATATTGGCATACAATCTTTGTGTTATGTTCAATATCTTGAACAGCCGTCCTCACAGAAAGGTGGCTGATATTATTGGCTGTTACTGATTTTTGAGACACCCTATTTTTCTGTAAGAAAGATCAAGATGTTCAGAATTTTTTGCATAAAAATGCGATAAGATTTGAAGATGCAGATAAGAGTCGCACTTATTTGATTGTTGATGAAGCAGAGCTAAGCAATCAAAGACTAGTAATCCTTGGCTATTTCTCTTTAGAACTCAAATCAATAGATCTAGCTGAAGAAATTTCCAAAAGCAAACGAAGAGAACTTGATGGAATATCAAAAGATGCAAAAAGTCTAAATGTCTACTTGATAGGTCAATTAGCAAAAAACGATCTTTATATAGACAAAATAACTGGTTCAGAAATAATCGATTACGCTATTCCGTTGATAAAAGACTGCATGAAGAAAATTGGCGGCAGAGTTGTCTTAGTCGAGTGCAAAAACAAAAAGAAACTACTAGAATTTTACCATCGCCATAACTTCAAAGTCCTCCAATCAACTCCTGATTCGGAAGACATGATCCAACTAATAAAAATCATCAAATAATAGCTAAAAAAATTTACGCACGACCGCTCCTAACACCAGCATCAGCGATGCACTTGCTCCTTGCCTCAACCTCGTGAGCGTCAACGTCGTGAGCCTCCTTAGCACACCTCAGCACTTCAGTAGCGTAGCTGCTTTCCGCCGCGCAGCGGCTCTCTCGGATTCTCGTTTTTTACGTACAACCTACAACCCACAACGTTTTTTATCAACCACGTAGTGGTTCTAGGCAACTCCGCAGGAGTTCGTAACACCGGCGCAGCCGGTCGTAACAATCCCGAAGGGATTCGGATCGCTGCACAGCAGCTACCGGTTCTCGGACTCTCGGATTCTCGGATTCTTATCAGGAGTTCGGATCAATCCCGAAGGGATTCGTCCCCGCTGCGGAGCAGCTTTGGCGAAGCAGCGTACAGCCTCCAGGACGCAGTCCAGCATTCCATTCACATCAACGAATCCCAGCCATCATCATTTCACCTTCATCTCTCTGCAAACATATTCCACCACGGGATCTGGAATTGAATAACGTTTTACTCCATCAACATACTCTTGCTCCAAAAAACTCTGTTTGACGAGTGTATTCAGAATCTTGCTCAACGTTGGGTCTGAAATGCTTCCAAAATTATTCTCAATATAGGTTCTTATCTGACTGAATCTGTTTATATGCAAAGAAACAGCCTTGAGAACATAACCATAATTCATTGACCTTTTAATAAGCGCACCCAATTCTTTTGCTACCAGCTTTTTTGCCTGCTCTTTAGTTCTTTCCAGGGCATCCACTTGATTGCCTTTGTAGTAGATATAACCGTACATGGATAAATATCCAACAATGCCATCGAGTTCATCAACTACTCTTTCCAGCACTTTTTCAGAGACATCAATGGCCAATTCTTCAAATCCTTTCCTTAGAAACTCAAGGGATTTATCTTGAGAAAATCTCTGCAACCTTATCTCACTCAAATATCTTCCGAATAAGGGTGCATCTGGATCATCTATTCCCAGAAAATCGTGTAGTAAACCTATTTCAGAACCTGTAAGAACAATAACGAAATTCCTCAAATTGTCGTATGTATAGGCAAAAAGATTAAGCAAATCCTTCCCGCCCTTTCTATAAAAGCGCAAATTCTGTGCTTCATCAAATGCAAGAATGAACCTCTTTCCTTTGAGCGCTTCATCTATATTTTTCAACACTTCAGCTAAACTAGTTTCCTGCCCTTTATCTTCTATAGATATTCCAAAACCTCCAAAAGAAAGTCCTGATATTGATTTTAAAATCTTCTTCAATTTTCCTAATTTAAGGGTCTTTTCGATCCCTTTAATTAGTGCCTTATCAAATGCTTCTGCATCAATTAGGTTGTTACGGAAATAAGCTCTGCAATCTATAAAAACATGATAACCATCAAATTCCTCGAGCACAGCTTTGAGGAGTGAAGTTTTTCCAATCCGTCTCAACCCATCGAGAATAATTAACCTTTCGCTCTGCAAAGCTTTCTGAAATGTGCTAACCTCTTCTTTCCTGTTGAATATGTCTCTTAAAGAGTGTTTCGGCTCAATTGAGAACAGCATTGGCAAGACCTCCCTTATATTTAATGGGTACTAAGTTACTTAGTAGGGGTTAAGTAACTTAGCACCCATATTATACCAAAAACCATGTCTAATCAGCTTTCAGATTTATCCAACGTCGTAATTATCCTGGACGAAGCTCCTCATATCCGCTGCCCCGCAGCGTACAGCCTCCTTAGCACACCTCAGCACTTCAGTAGCGTAGCTGCTTTCCGCCGCGTAGCGGCTCTCTCGGATTCTCGTTTTTTACGTACAACCTACAACCCACAACGTTTTTTATCAACCACGTAGTGGTTCTAGGCAACTCCGCAGGAGTTCGTAACACCGGCGCAGCCGGTCGTAACAATCCCGAAGGGATTCGGAGCGCCGCGCAGCGGCTACCGGTTCTCGCCCTCTCGCCTTCTCGTATTCTTATCAGGAGTTCGCCCCAATCCCAAAGGGATTCGTGTCGCCGCGAAGCGGCTTTCCCAACCTTTGAAAAAATCAAATTATATAGTATAATCTAAATTAGTCTATTCATAATTAGCATGAGGTGAGGGCATTGTTTTACAACAGGATAGAGGAACTCAATACATTAAAGAAGTACCTCAATTCGGATAATCTTGAATTCTTTATACTTTATGGCAGAAGAAGAGTAGGAAAAACTGCTCTCTTGAAAAAAGCAGTATATGGGAAAAAAGGTATTTTCTTTGTCGGAAGACAGGTTACGGGCTCAACTCTTCTGGATGCTTTTTCAAATGAAGTGGCCCGGTTGTTCAATCTTCACGGTGCTACATTCAAAAGCTGGGAAGATGCTTTGAGATTTGTCTTCCAAAAAGCGAAGGATGAAAATATTTATCTCGTTCTTGACGAATTTCAGTACCTGGTTGAAGCCTCCCCCGAATTACCTTCAATTATTCAAATGCTTGTTGATCATGAAGAATCAAAGATAAAGCTGATCCTTTGTAGTTCAAGCATAAGCTTTATGGAAAAATTGCTTGCTTATAAAAGCCCCGTGTTCGGCAGAAAAACCGGATATATGAAACTCAATCCGGTGAAATTTGAGCATTCCAATGATTTCTTGCCTGATTACGACTTCCACAACCTGATGAAAGCATATGCAATCACTGGTGGGGTCCCACAATATTTGAACCTTTTCGACACAAAAAAGAGCATTTCTAAAAATATCATTGACCTATTTCTGAGCTCAGGTGCACCACTCAAAGAAGAACCCCTTTTCATACTATCCCAAGAGCTAAGGGAGCCAAAGATATATCAAAGCATACTTGAAGCGCTCGCCTTTGGTTACAATCGCCCTGGAGATATTGCCAGCAAAATAGGCTTTTCAGATTCAAGAAAGATTCAGCCATACCTGCATAACCTCATAACGTTAAACATAGTTCAAAAAGAAATACCGGTTACCATAAAGAACCCCATCAGAACGAGAAAAGGAATTTACGTAATTTCTGATCCGCTTTTCAGGTTCTGGTATCGCTTTGTTTTTCCTTACCTTCAATACCTTGAATTCGGGCAGATTGAGCCGGTAATCGAACAACTTGAAAAGAATTTTGAACAATTTGTCTCCTTCCAATTCGAAAAAGAAGCCAGGATCTTTCTGTCAAGCACACTGGGATTTGACAGAATTGGAAGGTTTTGGGAGAACGATCTGGAGATCGATATCATAGGAAAAAAGAGAGACCAGTGGTTTATTGGTGAATGTAAATGGAGAAATAGAAATATCACCCAAAGCGATTTGAATACACTCTATAAAAAAGAAAAGGCACTCGGTGTAAAACCATCGTGCTACATATTAGTCTCAAAAACAGGGTTCAAAAACAATTTAGAAATAATGCAAAACATAATGCTAGTAAAATTAGATCGGGATAAGGGGTGGATTATTGATAAAAAATGCGTATTAAACTAAAAAAAACGCCGCAGGCGAACATCATCGACGAAGTCGATCGAGACAACTGCTTGCAGTTCGAGTCAACTCCGCAGGAGTTCGTAACACCGGCGCAGCCGGTCGTAACAATCCCGAAGGGATTCGTATCTGCCGCACAGCGTCCCTCTCGGATTCTCGTTTTTTACGTACAACCTACAACCCACAACGTTTTTTATCAACCACGTAGTGGTTATCGAGTAGGAGAGGGGCATTGCCCCTCTCCTACTCGATCTGTTGCGAAGCAGCTTTCTCGGACTCTCGGATCTCGGTTTCTCGATTGTCACGTACAACGCACAACGTACAACCAACAACGGCTTTGGCTCACCCCCGGCGCAGCCGGGCTTACCCTTGGCAAAGCCAAGCTTACCCACGCCTAGCGTGCTTACCCGCTACAAAGCAGCGCACAGCTCTGCTGGTTCCCAGCACCACTTGACAATGATCGCCAAAATATATAATAATACTATATATTACGCTCCACATTGTCAAAAAGGTGATGTCTATGAAACTTGATTCCTTTTTCGCTAGCTATCCAGTTTTTACCACAACAGAACTAAAAGAATATCTCAAAAGCTGGAAATCAAAGGCAGAAAAAAACTATTACCTTCTTCTAAACTATCACTTAAAGCAAGGAAGGATTATCAAAATATGTAGAAGTCTCTATGCCAGTGTCCCGGCTAATGCTAATCCAGAAAACTTCTCTCCCAACCCTTTTTTGGTAGCAGGCAAACGAACTTCAGACTCGATTCTGGCTTATCACACTGCCCAAGAATATTATGGGAGTGCTTATTCAATACATAACGTAAGAACCTTCATTACAAATAGAAACATCAAGCCTTTTGAGTTCAGGGATATATATTACAAACCGGTCAAACCACCAACCACCCTTTTGAAAAAAAAGAAAGTTAATTACGGTGTAAAGGAGATAGATATCCAGGGACTAAAGGTACGTATTACCTGTCGTGAAAGAACATTCGTTGACATGCTTGATAGACCAGACCTTAGTGGAGGCATCGAAGAAGTATGGCGTTCTCTGGAAATGACCGAATTTCTCGATATGAGAGTGCTATTTGAATACTTGAAGCTCTTAGAAAATTCCACAACAGCAGCAAAAGTTGGATTCTTTCTTGAAACCCACCGTAAAACATTCAACGTTGAAAGCTCTCTTCTCCATGAAATCGAAAAATTGAAACCAAAATCAATACATTACTTAGATCGTTCAAGAAAGGAAAAAACACGAGTTTCCAAAAAATGGAACCTGGCAATCCCGGAATCATTGTTAGAACTCGAATGGGAGGAATAAATCTTGCTTTCCAGAGAAACCCTGCAAAAACTGTCGGAAGATACAGGATATCGTCCTGAAATCCTTGAGAAGGTCTTAATACTTCTATCATGGCTTGATGAAGCTGTCAAAACACCCGAGTTAAAAGGAAAATTCGTATTAAAGGGCGGAACAGCTCTAAACCTCTTTCTGTTCGATATCCCAAGATTGTCGGTAGACATTGATCTAAATTTCATAGGAGATCCCGATCGAAAATCACTTAATGCCGAACGGCCGGGTTTTGAACATTTCATTGAATCTACATTCAAAACCCTGGAACTCAAAATTCGAAACTCACGAAAAACAGACGCTGCAACTTCATATTCCTTAAGATACGAAAGTGCTATGGGCGCCGGGGGAAACCTTAAGATCGAAATCAACTACCAATTCAGAATACCACTATTTGATCCGGTAATAATGGATTCGAAAAATATCGGCCCATACAAAGCACAAAAAGTCTCTATTCTCAACTTAAACGAACTTTTAGCTTCCAAAATTGTTGCTATGCTTGCAAGAAAAGCTGCTCGTGATTTTTATGACCTATACAGTCTCAGAAATCACATTCATGAAATCGATTGGAAAAAGGTAAAAATCGCATTTGTTGTTTATATAGGATTGAATAGAAAAAATTTAATGGAAATCTCCGAAAAAGATCTCGTACCTGACAAGAAAGAGATCAAAAAGCAACTGCTACCAGTACTGAACAAAAGCAAATTGAAAATACCTTTCGATGAACAAATCAACGAAATTGTAAGCGCATCAAAAGAAATCGTCAGGACCGTTTTTCCACTTAAAGATAACGAAGAAAAATTTCTATCGCTGCTCAACAACGAAGGCAAAATTGTACCTGAACTCTTAACTCAAGATACCAAACTTATACAAAGGATCAACCTACAACCCCAATTAATATGGAAAGCAAAAAACGTATTACTACACAATCGTCACAATTCCTGAAGCTTCGCCTTTCCCCATCTAATTCAATTATTAGTTGTTAGTTGATAGTTTTTGGACTTTCTACACTCCAGCCGCTTCGTCATCATGAACTCGATTCAGGATCTTCGAGGATTTTGTTATACCCGGGACGCACTTGGACTCAGCGGTCTGACCCCCAATAATAAGGAAAGCCTTCCAGCTCTCATTTCCCACCGCCAGTACGTATCACCGACGAAGTCGGGCTTACCCACGCCTAGCGTGCTCACCAGCCGCACAGCGACCCTCTCGGACCCCGATTCTCGGTTCTCGAAGCTCTTTCTATACCCTAAACCCCAGACCCTATACCTGCTTTTGGTTTTTTCAATATTGGTGTCTGTCCCTATTTTTCCTATTTTTCTATTTTTCGGACCCTATACCACAGATCCGCTCTATTAAACTCGGGTTTAGGGTCTAGTTGTTAGGGTTTCGTAGTAGTAAGAACACCAGACCCAAGACCCTATAAAACCCACTCTTTACCTCAGTAGTCAACCACACAGTGGTTCGGGTCAACTCCGCAGGAGTTCGAAACAACTCTGAAAGAGTTCGCAACAACCGCTTGCGGTTCGCATCGTTCATAAAAACAACAATGTTATACTAATCTCGAAACCCAAAAAAGGAGGCCACCCATGGACGTCGAAAAACTTAAAGTCTGGAAATCAGCAATGGACTTAGCTGAAACAGTATATAAAATCACAGATAAATTCCCAAAAACAGAAATCTTTGGAATAACAGACCAAATAAGAAGAGCTGCAGTATCAATACCATCTAACATAGCGGAAGGAAAGGGTAGAGATTCAACAAAAGACTTCATAAGATTCCTCAATATAGCTAAGGGCTCATTATATGAACTACAAACCCAATGCATACTATCAAACAAAATCGGTTATCTCAGTCAAGAAGACTTTCGTTTGATAATCAAAATGTGTGAGACTCTAGAACACAGATTATCAGCTCTCATAAAGTATTTAAAGCATGCGAATTAATTAACTTCTTCTCTTTTCAAAAAAATGCATCATCGACAAAGTCGATCGAGACAACTGCGCAGCAGTTCGTAACAACTCCGAAGGAGTTCGTGACAACTCTGAAAGAGTTCGCAACAACCGCTTGCGGTTCGCATCACTTTATCAACCGTCGCTCCATCAGCTGACAGCCTCACAAGCGTCGCATTATCATTTGTCAGTGTCGCAAGCCTCAGCCTCGCAAGCGTCAGATTTTTTCCAACTCCGCAGGAGTTCGCAACAACTCAGAATGAGTTCGAAACACTGGTGTCAGACAGTCGTACCAAATTTCTGATTTCGATCGTCACGTACAACCCACAACCTACAACCAACAACGGTTTTTACTGCGTTCATAAGTCCCCAGAGCGTAACTCCGCCCTTCAGACATTCTTATCCAGAAGATCATCAAGTAAAACTATCTGTATCTCAGAATCTGAGATCCCATTGAAATGTTTGTCATTTGTGATAAACAACTCGCACTTATATACTTTGGCTGTCGCAAAATGGAGGGCATCAGGAAGTTTCAAACCATTCTTAGCTCTAATTTTGGCGGCCAAAACTGCTATTTCTTTTTCCACAGGGATCAAAGAAAGGTTTTCACAGCTTGTAAAAATACTAATATACTCATTGATAAGATGCTGTTCTCCTTTAACAAATGGTCGCACCAGCACTTCAGCAAGAGTTAAGACTGACGAAAAAGCCTTTATAGATCCTATGTCAATCTTTTTGAAAATGAAGGTAAGAACCTCGAGGTATTTTTCATTCTCTTCTATTGTTTTTGGCAATATAAAAATCCAGCATTCGGAAAAATAAAAAGCCAGCACCCGGGGTAAAAAAACTAAGCCTTAATGCTCGAATGTTCCAATCGGTAACTCCTGCCTGTAAATACCAGTAAATGACAATGGTGAATTAATCTGTCTATTATGGCACTGGTGAGTTTGTCGTCGTAGAATATCCCGTTCCATTTACTGAATTCAAGGTTCGTTGTGATTATTACACTGTTCCTTTCGTATCTTTCTGCAATCACTTGAAATAAGAGTTGTGCTCCTTCTCTGTCTAGAGGTATGTAACCCCATTCGTCGCATATGAGCAAATCTGTCTTTCTGAGTGTCTTCAAGAATCTTTTCAATGTTCCATTGTTTTTCGCTTCCACAAGTTCGTTTACCAGTGTAGCTGTTCTGTAAAACCTAACTTTCTTTTCCCGGTTACAGGCTACGATGCCTATCGCTGTTGCCATATGTGTTTTACCTGTTCCTACAGGACCATACAGTATTAGGTTTTCTTTCTTTTCCAAAAACCTCCCTTCTTGTAGTTCTTCCAATGTTATACTCTGGGGTATCTGTACGTTGTCAAAACTGTAGTCTTCGAAGGTTTTCATTACCTCAAAGTTAGCTTGTTTTAGGTAACGGTTTTTACGTGATACCCGTCTGTTTTCAATCTCCAGCTTTAGTAGTTTCAGAAGGAATTCTTCGTTGGTTTCTGCCTGTATCCTTTGGTAGTTTTCCACTATGCTTTTCCCCAATCTCAGTTCTTTGCAGTATTGAGCGATGATTTCTTTCATTTCCTTTCACCCACCAGGGAATCGTATTCCTTGAAATCGGTTGTGTATGTCTGTAATCTCGGTACTTCCTTCCCTGTTTCAAAGGGCGATGGTTCTTCCTGGATCAACCGTCGGTACGATAGGAATATGGTCTCAGCATTGCAGCGTTCGCTCTTGCGGCTTATCTCCAGTGCATGTCTCGCGGTTTCCATATCTGTTTCGCGCAGCATTTTGACCAACAACTTCAGGCTGGTTTTCTTTTCCTGGTAATCACAGGATTCGAAGTATTCTTGCCAAATAGGAGGCAATTCCCTGTAAAATCCTGTGTATTTTAACGCACCTGGCCTTTTGCTCAAGGTCTCAAGGTATGGATACCAATTCAGAGATTGGAGGTTGTGTCCGTACAATCTTGGGTGTTTTACGAGTACTTTGTAGTCTTCATCCAGTATCTCTATCTCCGACGCCCCTATCTTCAACCACACTTCTATTTCCGCACATTTTGGAGATACAGAGTATCTGTTGTTTTCAAAACGAAGCATCCCATACTTGTCTGTCTTCACCTTCTGTAACCTGGAAATATCCAAAGGCTTTTCGTTTAGTGGCAGCATCTTTTTCTTTTCTTCTAAAAATAGTTCTTTAATGCTCTTCCCCTTTCGGTAATGGGGTCTTTCCATATCTTTCTCCGAGAGGGTTAAGAGTTTTTTGTTGTAGTCCTCAAGGTTTTCTATCCTGGGTATGGGAACAAAGAAGTTTCGCCTGTTATATCCAACCTTGTTCTCCACATTGCCTTTTTCATTGCCCCGACCAGGATTACAAAACACCGCCTCAAATCCATAATGAAGGCAAAATCTGTAAAACTTCTCCGTTACTTCCCTTTCCCCTCCATCCAGGATTTTTTTCACCACGGGAGATAGGTTGTCGAACCATATACGCCTGGGAACCTTTCCCATATGTTCGAATATGTTCTTTAACCCCTCGAGCAAACATTCAAGGTTCTCCCCTCTAAATAATTGAAAATATCCTCCGTTGCTGTATGGAAAGGAAAGGTTTAGATAATGCAACGTCGTTTCTTTACCCTTTTCAATGAACTGAGCATGACCGAAATCCGCTTGTGCCTCACCACCAGGATGGTCAAGAGGTATATAACCTTCGTTGGAATATAATTCCTTCTTTTTCCTCCTCACATATGCCCTCACGGTACGTTCACTGAGGGGGAAATCTGGATATTCCTCACACAATCTCCTGTAAATCCTTCTGGCAGTGTGTCGCTGTTTCGCTTTGACTCTTTTGTCTTCTTCCAGCCATTCATCTATTTTGGGCTTGTACGGTTCGAGCTTGGAAGTCTTCTTTCTGCGTTGAACATACTCGTTGAAATCGTCCATTTCGTCATATTTCTTCACCGTTCTGAAGTCATGACCCGTCTCGTTGGCTATGCTTCTCAATGACTTCCCTTTAAATTCTCGCAGATATTTGATATGATGTACCTGGATCATTGTCAGCACTCCTTTCTAACCCCCTTTAACTGTTTGCTGTGCAATTAAAGGGTAATGGATTTCCCCGGTGCTGGCAATGATCTTTTCTTTTTCCCTACCGCTGGATTTTTATCCTGCCACTCGCTGTATCTTTATTTTGCCATACACATTCTATGAAGTAAATAAAAGGGGAAGTATCAATACCTATTCTTGTTACTTTTTCAAACACATTCTCCAAACTGACTCATTCACTTTCTTTCCATTCTTCTCTTAGCTCTCGAACATACTCATCTGCGTTGATACCTTCCCATACATGCTTTCCAAGCCCACGTAATTGAAGCAACTCGCGCTTTTGCTTTGAAGATTTCACATATTGAATACCAACAACTTGTTGTGTATTACTTGAAGAAATGGCCTTAGAATATCCCTTCGTAGATACAGACAAATAATACATGGAAGTCGTTATATCATTCTTATGAAGCCATTTATGCAAAGCCTCAGGTCTCATAATTATTCCTCCTTAGGCAATTTTATTTCACCGAATCTTTTCTCGTATTCATCAAGCTGCTGTTTAAGAATCTTATAAAGCACCTTAGCATGTTGTGGACTTAGAAAAACTCGCGTGACATTGCTAATCGTCAGTTTATTCTGTTCCGATTTCAAATCTTCTACTAATCCAAATCTCAATGTGAAATCAAAAAACGATGAAGATATATGGACAAAATTAGAATAACGATCCAATACCTCACCCTGGATATCAAATTCCTTTTCAGCCATTAAAAATCCACCCTCTTTCAATAAATCCATCTTACTACAAGGATTATAAACTATGATTCCAGAGAATTCCAAAGAAACCCTTTTCGAAAAGGCAAACACCACATAACTATACAAAATAACATGCCAACCAAAACCAAAATCCAATCTCGATCTTTATTACCTAATCTCTGCTCTCTGATTCTCGGTTTTTGATCTTTATCCAAACCCTAGTCTCCAACATCTAATCTCTCTTCGGTTACCAAAACTTGATCTTTACGTACAACCCACAACCTACAACCAACAACGAATTTCATCAGCGTCTGCAAGCCTCAGCCTCGCAAGCGTCAGATTTTTTCCAACTCCGAAGGAGTTCGTGACACCGGAGTAGCCGGTCACGGCAATCCCAAAGGGATTCCTTCGCTGCGAAGCAGCTTTCTCCAATCTCTAACATCCATAGAAAACTATTGATTGTAGTGTTTGATAGTATATAATAATAGAAAGGTTGCAATTGGGAATTTGAATATAGGTCGTTAGTTTGTTAAGTGAACTATATCAACATGCGTCGTAATAATGATATTATCATTGTGGAAATAAAAACGAAATATAAATTCTGTAAAGTTAACATGTACTACATAAAAGAAATAATGATATAACAAACATTAACAGCTGATAATTGGCTATAATGTCCGATAATTAAGTATAAAGTTTTTAAGGAAAGAATGTCTAAGAGTAATAAGATGCTTGCAGTGGTAAGCCCAACACGCCATACAACTATAAGGTGAAAGTTCCAAATATTGGGGACAGAACAAGTATTAACTGAGGGTAAAGACGTCACTGGTAACGGTAAACCAGAGCAAATATTTAAATAGCAAGCTTTTTATTAATTTATTATCGGAGGGGGCTATTTGAAAAGATTACGCGAAGTGAAATATTCGTTAGCATTGTTCTATTTTATAATTTTATACATCATTCAATCCCTGTTACTCGAGTGGGATATTTCTCTTTTTATCCAGGCGACAATCTTAAACATTTCACTTCTCTTAGGCATCTACGCATTCCGGGGCTTTGATAATTTCAACATTCAATCATTAAATTCTAGTCTTGTCTCTTATTCTATAGGCTCTCTTATAGGTGCTCTCTTCTCTTTGATGATCGTAGCTTTTTTCAAAGCAAAACTTCCAAAAGAGGTGTTCATAACAGCTCTTGCACTTTCAGGTGTGATATTTCCAATAATCTCTACATTCACAATAAGAAAAGTGCTTTCCATGATCCCTCCAAAACGCTATCTCGTTATTGGGAATGAGTCAGAGATAGGAGAAATCATCCGAGAAATCGAAAAAGCTTCTATGGAAAAAGTAAAAATCTATGGATATATGAATCCTTCTTCTGTTGCTCTTGAACAAGCTCTTTCACTAAGTCTCTTTGATAGCATCCTCGTAGCCGACCAAAAGCTCTCCAGATCTGTAGAATCCATTCTCGAAAAAGCAGATTCACAGGGTAAATCAGTGGAATTCCTTCCCTTAATAGTCGAACAAACCCTGAAAAGAATCCCCATTGAACTGATAGATAAGTTCAAGGAGTATTATGAAATTCAATTCAGTTCAGTAAAAGAAACCCCTTCAAAAAGAGTTTTAGACCTATTCATTTCAGTAATAGCTATGATTATTCTTTCCCCTGTATATTTGGTAATATATCTGGCAATACTTCTGGACGATGGACTACCAATCATTTTCAAACAAATGCGCGTAGGCTTGAATGGCAGTAATTTTATCATGCATAAATTCAGGTCAATGAAAAAAGATGCGGAATCAACCGGTGCTAAATATGCCACCCAACAGGAAAACAACGTCACAAGAATCGGAAAATTAATGAGACCAGTCAGATTGGATGAAATTCCCCAGTTTTATGATATATTGATAGGAAAGATGTCCTTCGTGGGTCCAAGGCCAGAACAACCTGAATTCGCCAAAGAATTGGCAGAAGCTTTACCCTACTATAACTACCGCAATAAATTAAAACCCGGACTTACCGGTTGGGCTCAGACGAATTACAAATACGCTGCAACGATAGAAGAACAGGCAAAGAAACTAAGCTATGACCTTTACTACATAAAAAACAGATCGTTACTGCTCGATCTTCTGATAATTCTTAGAACGTTTGAAACTGTGGTATTCAGGAAGGGAGCTAAGTAAACATAATATGATGAAAACAAAGGAGCTCTCATAATTCCAGTGGTAATGCTATCAAGATAATCTCAAGTAAAGATAGTAGACCCGTAAAAAAGGCACCTAAAATTCAAAAAAGTTGAGGTCATTAAAGAACTGCCACAAATAAATTTATGGGAATATTGTTAACAGTTTGAAAAATTAAAAAAGGAAAAATAGGAAAGAACAAACATACAAAAGCGCGTTTCAGAATTGAATATGATCGTTTGACCATTTTAACATGTAAAACATTTAAGCGGTAACACTTGTGATTTATTAACAAAAAAGCTCTCTTATTTTTTAAATCAGGAAATAATAGAGACTTAACTTAGAGGTGAAGATAATTTGAATTTAAGGATAGCTCTTATTAGCTTTTCGAATAATTATGATATGCAAAAATACCTTTATACGCTATATAATAATTTAAAAGAAAAAGCATTCACAATAACCATTGGTAGCACAAAATTAATTGATAATGTAGATATAGATAAACATAATTTTCTAATTGATGTTCCCAACAAGCCAGGAATTGAATTTAGAACTTTAAATTTTTCATCACTTAGCAGACTTATAAGAATAATAAAACTGCATAAAATCAACGTAGTTTATTATTTAAGTTCTCATATATGGAATATATTTTTGTATCCACATTTAAAAAGAAATAATATTAGTATTCTTCATAGCATTCATGATCCCATTCCTCATCCGAATGAGGGAAAGGGTTTGTTTATATACAATTATAATAGACTAATTTCTAAATATACAGACCTTATAATTCTTCACAGCAAAAACTTTAAGGATCTATTTTGTAGAAAATACAATTTTCCTGAAAAAAAAGTTAGCATTCTTAATCTTTGGCACCAATGGTTAGATTTTAATGAATTAAAAACCGACAATACATTGCTTTTTTTCGGACGAATCAATCCGTATAAAGGGGTTCTTACTTTTAAAAAAATTGCCCAAAAGGTCTCTAATAAAATCTTTATCGTTGGAAAAGTTCACAAGAAAATAAAACAAGAAGTCTATGAATTACCCAGGAATTTTAGTCATATAAAGTTAATTGATAGATATGTTTCAGAAAAAGAAATGAATACTTTTTTTGATAACGCAGGTTTAGTATTATTGCCTTATAAATCCGCAACACAATCTGGAGTTATAATTGAAGCTTATAGACATTCAAGACCAGTGGTAGCTTTTAATACGGGAGCTATAAATGAACAGATAATTGATAAGAAAACGGGGTTCTTAGTTCATGAAGGTGACGTAGATGGCTTTGTTTGTGCAATAGACTACTACAAAAAATTAGATTTTAGTGAAAAGGTAGCGATGTGCAGAAATGCATGGGAATTTGGAAAGTTGAAATATTCACCTTCTAAAGCAGCCGAAAATATAGTTAATATCTCACTGAAAATACTTAGTAAAAAGCTTGCATAATGAGTATCACTAAGAAAATAAATAAGAAAGGAAAAAATACATCAATAAAGGAATTTCTTAAGAAACCGCCAAAAAAGAAAGGGATATTTATTCGAACAATAAGTGTACATATAACCCGATATAAAAAACGCAGTGGAAAGAGCTTTTGGAAAAAAGGAAAGACTTTTCATAGCAGGAAGAAAACCTCACCTTTGATACAGGAAAAGTTCTAACCAGGTGAGAAAAAATGATATCGCTGAAATGAGAGTTAGACAAGGTCAGACTAAAGAAAAATCAAGATAGTAAGAAAGCTATTAATAAAATACGGAAAACAACTCTACAGCTTTTACTTTCCAGTAATATGTTCCTATAGGAATATTTTTTGTGCTACTCAAGAGTTTATGCTAAAAAATATCGATTTGATTAAAAGTAAATTATCTCAAACGGTAGGTGTATATATGAAACGAATTGCTGTATTATCTTGCCATCCGAGTTATGATTACAGAATAAAAAGACATATTGTATCCCTTTTGCATCTTGGTTATTATGTAACGTACTTCAACATATCTACTGAAAATACCCCAACTTTTATGGTAAATGATAATCGCTTTGAGTTTAAACACTACCACATCTCTGGAAAAAGAGATTATGGAAACATTTTTTCGACTTTTCGCACCATAAGTAAAAGCTTAAAAGGGTATGATTATTTCTTTGTTCAAGATCCTATATTGTTACCGCTCTTTTCCTTTAGAAGAAGCGTGAATGGCAAAATTGTCGTTGATATTCATGAGAAAATTGGAGGCACAATGTCAAAGATCGAATTCTTGTTTTTGAAATCGCTGCACCACAAATTAAGTAGATCATGTGTGACAGCTATTCGTGGACAAAAGTACTTAGAAAATAAATTTGATCATGTTTTTGTTTTTGATAATCTTCCTATGAAAGAAGACTTTGAGTTTAAAGATATGAATAAATCAGTCACTAGAAAAAAGACAGTAGTTTATGCAGGTATGATAACAGAAGAACATCGGTTTATGTTGAAGACACTCGATGTTTTCGAACTTCTACTTCAGTCTGGAGAATTTCAAACTATTTTAATAGGCAAAATTGCAAATCGACCAGGAAAAAATAGAATAAAGAAAAGGATAGAGGATTTGCAGAACAAATTTCCAGATGATCTGAAATTTTTAGGTTCTGTGGATCACAAAATAGTTGCCAAAATTATTTTACAAAGCGATTTTGGATTCAATTTGCTTGACTTTCCAGAATCAGAAATAATTTCTCCTAATAAAAATTATGAATATTTAATTGGCGGCTGTGTATTAGTTACTGATCACTCTCGTTTTTCAATAAAAATCCCAAAGGAGGTTATGCTCCTTGTTGGCAAGCGAGCAAGTCCCGAAGAAATTTATCAAAAAGTCTCTTCGATTGCAAAAAATGAAAGTAAACTAAGATATCTCCAAAATCTTTCAAGAAGTTATGTTTTAGAAAATAATTTGTATTGGGAGAACTATTTTGCTTATTACAGGAAAATTTTCTCCTAAAAATTTTATACAGACTTTTCTAAAGTCGGGTGAGCGTGATGAATCGGTTGTTTTCTGGAGTAAGGGACAATTTCAGTTTCTTTATTTATTCAATGATATATATATATTTATTCGGTGTTGGTTATTTAATGTCAACATTCATGAACTTTTTTTATGGATATCAAACTATTGGAAGAAATGAGACAGTTTATATTATGATAATTAATTATCTTCTGGCTGTTATTGCCTACAAAATTGCTCGTTCTGTTTTACCTAAACGCACTTACCCTATAGTATTGAATATAACGAGATTTAGTTATACAACTTCTTCACTGGCACTCCTTACAGTTGGTGTTATGCTTGTTTTCAATAGATTGTATCAGATGGGGTTCAAACCATTCTGGGTTTATGGTGGAGTCCCAATAACAGAATCTGGATTAGTTGGTGTAGGATTAACTGTTTTGTCAATTGCATCGGGTCTTGATTGTCTATACTTATTTTCTAGAAAATCTTCGAATAGTAAAATCTTTATCTTGTTGTTATTTATAGCAAAATTCTCAATTTTAGTACTTTTCGGAAGATCGCGAAGCTTGTTTTTGTGGTTAGGAATAATGTTTGTATATTTCCTTGTAATAATGGGTATTGGAAATCATCGTTTTAGAACCATACTCTTTATGTTTATAATTATAGCGTTTTTGTCTATGATGTTTTATCGGATATTGCTTATAAAAAGCAAAATAGATGATCCTGTTCTTATTTCCAGAATCACTCTCGCATCTTTAGCTCCCGAATTTCGAGATTTTTCGAATTTCATTAACAAATATGATCCGAATTCCAACACTGAAACAGGAAAAAGAATATTGGGAAATATGATCGCGACACTGCTTCCAGACGAAGTTTGGCAGTTTCTCGGTGTGAATAAATACGAAATCGGTTTATTCAATAGAGGGAGTCTGTTTCATTCAATTCTTTTTGGAAGTCAAAATAGCACGGTTGGTGTAAGAATAACATATTTCGGAGAGATGTACATTGTTAATGGGATCTATGGTATATTCCTTGGAACACTGATAATAAGTACATTACTAGGGCTCCTAAGCAAATATAACTATTCGCTATTTACATGGTTAATGACAATAAACCTTGCGATCTCCCAATTTAATGGTCTTAACGTCATTACTTTAAGGATCATTCCTATACTTATTGTTGTGTTAATCGCTGAATTTAATTGGGCTGTTGCTATTAAAGAGTTATACTATAAGTCTGGTCATACTCTAGGAGGTCAGAATGAACGATTATCAGCAATTGGTAGAGAAAGTGCTGGAGTTTGAAAAGAAAAATGAAGATGTACTTCTAGCAGAGAAAATTGAGGATAAACTTATTTACCCAATAATTCGCTGGAATCTTCTTAGTAGTATAATTTATTCATATTCTAAATTTGAAAAACCCTATTCTTCTTTAACTAATCAAAAACTCTGGAAACTGAATTTCGCTCAATCTTTAGTAATGGGCTGGACAGTACACAGTTACAGGATAAGGAAAATGAAATCTGATTTTCTTATATTTTCTATTTCAGGACTTCGTAGAAGAAAGGTTAATAACCTCTATTTTGATACGATATATGATAACCTTGCTTCACTATTTCCAAATGAACCGGTGATTTTGGAAGAAGGAACTTCAGGAGTTCACTACTCACCGGCTTTTTCAAAGAAAATTATTTACTTGGAACCTTTGAATTTACAGGCAAAGATTGCCATGTTGCAAATACCACGTTCTAAGAAAAAAATTGTAAAAACATTTGTTGATGAACTGGAACAAAGAATAATTCAAGAATTCCCACAAGTAATAATAAATAAAACAATATTAAGCAAGCAAATCATATATGGATTAGAATATTCACGTATAGTAATGCGTTTAGTTAACAAAATTCGTCCAAAGCTTGTTTTTGTTCATTGCGGGTCTTATGGTGGAAAGAATTCTATAATCATCAAAGAATGTAAAAACTTAGGCATTAAAGTAGCAGAATTCCAGCATGGCTGGGTAGGGAATAGTCATTTAGCATACAATTATGCAATCAACAATGAAATTTACAAGAATTACCTCCCAGATTACTTCCTAACTTTTGGTCAATACTGGAACGATTCTCTCAAAAGATATCCTAGTCAAAAGGTTGTGATCGGTAATCCTGATTTGGCACGTAGGTGGATTAAGTATAAAAATAAAAATATCACAACAAATCCAACTAGGAAAAAAATACTGGTTGTTTCACAAGGTATAGTCTCGAGCTTGATGGTTACTCTTGCGAAAAAACTGCGCAATTTACTTCCAGAGAAATATGAGATTATTTTTAAACTTCATCCAGGAGAAATTGCTTTTGAAGACAGATATCGATCATTGTACAATATCAGCGGAATTACGGTTGTGAAAGACGGCAGCATTTACGATTATATTGCCAACTCAATCGCAATTGTAGGCTTTAATTCTACGACTCTTTTTGAGGCATTGCCATTTGAAAAATCCATTTTTATTTACGATGATATTAGAAGCAGAGCTTATATTCCCGAAGGAATTGGAAAGTGGTTTAAGAGCGCTGAAGAACTCGCTGAACTTATTGTTTCTAAAGATAAACCTAAGAATAAAGTTGACTGGAAGTACTATTGGAAGATGGATTGGCAAGAGTCTTTTAGATCTTTTATTACTATGTTAAGTGGTAGACAACCAGAACGATTCTGATGTTCCTCAAGTTATGCATTTTGAACTAACAAAGAAATCAAAAGCACAACAAAAGAGCTGATTTCAACGATTTTCTTAGCAATCCAAAGATAGATTGAAAATGAGTTCTTCTAAGAAATCTCTAAGTCCTATCTAATCTTTGACAGAATGATAGAATCTCGCTGAAATGGAAAATTGAGAGCAATTACATAACTTAGCAAGTCTTTTGGCGTTTCGTTTTTGTGGTTTGCTATGAACAAGACAGAGGAATAATTGAGGACGAATCTCTCCTGTTCTTTGCGGTCGAAGCAGGCAGCCTTAATAATATTTGTTCGGGAGAATTTGTAATATATTCGTGCCGTTAATTTGAAGTGCATAACACGAATAAAAAGCAATGATCATGCTTTATTAGTGGTATTAAAATTAATATTATAGGATACCTCGAAAAAAGAGGGACTTCAAAGGTTTCAATGGTGGTACTATTGAAACAGTTCAAAACAAGAAAGGAGGCCCACGATACCGCAAAAGCTTGAAGAAAGAACATCGCGAAGGCTATTGAAATACTAGGGATAAGCTCTTGCCGATCGAATCTATCAACATAAGTGGCAGAGAGGGAAGAAAATTGCATTTTGACAAGAGCAGAATGAATTTCTTGGTGTTGCTTAAACTGAGTGGCACTTCTTATCGTGGTACAAAGGACTTTTTAGAATAGAACCCTGAATATATGGAACTATTGGAATTGAAAAACATACCGCAAAGTATTTAAAACGCTGGGGAGGATAGAAAGAACAATATCCTCGAAGATTACTTCAAACTAGAACATATCCGGTATATGAGAATGATGATACAGCAGTTGGTTTGACCATTTTGGCTTATAACTTTTGTGTTATTTTCAACATCTTAGATTAGATGGTTACCCCTCCACAGAAAAGTGGCTAATATCGTTGGTTATTACTGAGTCTCGAGACAACTTAATAAATTATCGAACATAACACGTTATCAAAAGAATAAGAAGAAGGTGATTTTGTGGATTTTGTAGTTAGCAACCAACCTTTCAAAGATAGTATTAAGTTTGGTTCAATTTACTACAAAGGGAACGCGAATTTAACTAAGAATCGACTCATCATATTAGATGGTGAATGTGTCGAATATACCACAGAACAACTTTTAGAAATTTCACCAAATGATTTTGCTGTTACTCCTGTTCGTGGTATTTTCATCTACATTGGTTACGATGCTTTACACAATGTCCTAGTTATAAAAAATGACAAACTTGGCAAGATTCCAACCTTCCTTTTCAAAAAAGGAAATCGTTTCATTCTAACAAATTGTCTCTGGGAAATTGTGCGAAATGTGGGTTATAGTGATATTGAAATCCTTCCTGACGTATTGAAGAAAACTCTTTTCTTTTTTTACAGCTTCGATGAAGAATCCACATTTTTTAAAAACATTACTACACTACCATACGCGACTATCATGAAAATTGACATAAATTCATTAGATTTTACTAAATCAAGATACTGGAATTACTCATATAATCCAGATTACACTCTAACGATTGATGAAGCTTTTCAACGCTTTGAATCTGATATGAATAAATTCTTTCATTTCATTAAAACAAGAAATCCAAACAAAGTTTTCGCATTCGGAAATAGCGGTGGATTGGATTCTAGATTAATTGCTGTTTATGCTAAGCAATATAATTTGCCAGTATTATCATTCATAATAGGAGAGGAAAGCCCCTTTGGGGGGTGGCTTTCAATTTCTCATAAAAATTCAATTATGATTGCAAAGCATCTTGGAATCTCAAATTACTTTGTGAATTATACAGATGGAAAATATCTTGGCCAAGCTCTTTTAGATCTTAGAAATAATCCCCTTGGGCCTTCACAAGTGTTTAAGAATCCAGTAACCCGTATTCCCAAATTTGATATATTACTCACTGGACATCCTGGCATATCTGTTGGCGGCATGGTCAAATATGATCACGATAGAATGAGTTATGAAGAACTACTAAACTACATGATGGACTACTTTACTATTTATAAGTGGCGATATTCAATATATCACAGGCGACCACGAAAATTACTCGAAAAATTTCTACCAAAAGGAAGAAACAAAAAAGACGAGCTAGGTATTCTGGATTTTTTATACGATATTAATGATATTACTGATTATAGAACTCATATTGCTAAATTCCTAGAAAGAAACCGTGAAGGTGGAAAATTTTTTTCAAGGCAGAAGTATGCTGCAACTATACTTGAGCGTTGGCAATACTGTGGTGGTTTTGAATCGTTATCAAGAACAAAGAAGACATATTACTTTTATTATCCCTTCGCATTTGACAATATATTAAAATGGCCTCCAAAATTCATAGTTAATAGGGTGATGTTACGAGAAATAATAAAAAGAAAAAATCCTATGTTAAGTCATTTACCAGAACAAGCTGGTAAATCAATTATAGCACGTTTTTTTAGAGGAACAGGGTTGGATTATTGGAAATGGACTCTTCACAGAGATTTTCAAAAATTCCTTCATGATGTTTTGAACAAAAAAAACGACTTATTTGACAGTATTTTCAATAAATCACTTATTTGGAGTTACCAAATCAACAAGACTCCCCTCGCTATCGAAATTCTTAAGTTAAAAATGCTAACTGACACAATTGTTGATGGTGTCGCTGATAGCTTAATAGAATTCAAAATCGGTAATATTGAAAACATATTAAAGTATTGAATTTCAAATTATACTGCTTTTCTTAAAACATCGAACATGTGGAAAAGATAGAAAACCTCAACACAAAATTTGAAAATGTGTTAAATTGGACTATAGTTGAGATTTAAAGGAAAAGTATACCTGTGACGCGTATTTGGATGATGTAAAAATGAAAATGGTTAACTAGGGTTACGCAAAAAGGCATATTCAAAGAAATTTGTTCGCTTTTTTGCGAATTGTTTCTATACTTTTATTACTATTATAATCACAAGGTTCTGCATCAGATTAAAATCAAAATATTTAAAAACCTCAAAAATCAAATTAGGAGAATAGGGTAGATGCATTTACTTAGTTATCTTAAGAAAGCAAAGGTACTCCTATACAGAAGTACCACTCTTAAATCTGGAATTTGGTATCTTATTAGCGAATTCCTTTTGAGAGGGATATCGTTTATTACAATCCCTATCTTTACGAGGCTTCTTTCAGTAGAAGAATACGGCATCATTTCAGTATATGCAAGTGTTGTTGGTATAATGAAGATTCTTACCGGAGCAAACTTACAAGCTGGAAACGGAACAGCTCTAATAGATTTTAAGGAACGGTATTTGCAATATCGTTCGTCGGTACTTTTTCTCTCATTGTTTTCTTTTGCGAGTATGTTTTTGTTTATCTTTTTCTTAATTGGTTGGCTTGCAAAAATTTCTCAGTTAAGCATTGATTTGCTTTTGCTTTCACTTATGGCTGGTTATGTTGGTTTTGTTTTATATTTTTGGGACAATGATTTGCGCTTTAGACAAAAATACAAGCAAAGGGCAATACTTAATATTACTAATGCTGGAATTCAAGCGGGTCTTTCTATAGTGTTAATAATACTGTTTTCACGAAGAAAATATTTAGGGCGAGTTTATGGTTCACTAATTCCTTCTTTTATAATCGCTGTGGTTATTTTCATTTTTGTTTTGAGTGCAGGTAGAAAAATGGTTTGGCCTAAAGCTTGGAAATACGCTCTTAAAATAGGCATACCATTAATACCAAGCAGTTTATCGGGCATAATTCTCGCTCAATTTGATAGGATCGCTATTCAATCGATAATTGGTTCAAAAGAAGCTGGTTTATACAGTTTTGCTTATAATATTGGGATGATTCTTTTAATTCTTCTAGTAGCTGCCAACTCTGCCTGGGTCCCATGGTTTTTTCGACAAAAAGCTGCTGGAAACTCCGAGCGAATAAAAAAAGCCTCTTATTTATTTACAATGCTTTTTTTAATTTCTACCATAGGCATTATGGCAATAGGTCCTGAACTTGCACTGTTTCTGGCTCCCTCTAATTTTCTTGCTTCAGTTCGAATTATACCGGTAATCATTCTTAGCTATTTCTTCCAATTCTTGTATACTCTTTACGTAAATTATGCGCTCTTTAAAAAGAAAACATTGATAATATCTATAGGTTCGTTGCTTGCAGGAGGTATAAATATTACGCTAAACATCTGGCTTATACCAGGTTACGGTTATGAAATTGCTGCTTGGACTACCGTGTTTTCCTATTTTTGTTTATTCCTATTCCACTGGTTTAGCTCTAGCATTCTTTTGAGAGAGAAAACGTTGGCACTTAATATTATGCTTCTTTTTGCATTAATCCCTTCTGCGATCTCTCTTGAACAATATGTCATGACAAATATATTCGAACCATTTAGTATTCCAGAAAGATTATGGCGTTTTGGGCCTTCATCTATTTGCATTTTGATTTTGCTATATTTTTCAATAGAAACTTATCGCAACTTTCAAGAAAGTCAATAAGTGTATGTGGTCAAATAAAATTGGTTCTTCCACGGATTTACTGATTAACCAATAAAAAAGAGTAGAATCGAAGCATGGACAAAAAACTATGACAAGACAGATGATATAAATGTAGGGATTGTTGAGAACACTGGATCCAGATTTGGTATTGGTAGAAGCTTTTACGGACGATAAAAAAATAGAACTCCATGCGAGAAAAGGGACTTCTGAAGAGGCTTGTCCATATTGTGGCAAGAAATCGAGGAATGTCCACTCCGTATATCGTAATACTATCTCCGATTTACCCGTTCAAGAAAAGCTACTGACAATCATACTGGAGCGGAGAGTCTTTTTTTGTAAGAATCCCGAATGTGACCATGCACGATTTCCAGAAACACTTCCTTTTACCACCAGGTATGGAAGAAGAACGATCAGGCTGGATGAAAAAATCAGAGAAATCGCATTAAATATGAGTGCTCGCAGTGCAAAGAAAGTTATTAACAAAGGGATAGCCAGGATTTCGGATGACACAATCTTACGGATATTAAAAAAACAAGTTAGTTGTAAACATTAGAGTCAAGAGAATCTGCAACGACGATTTTGCCATAAAGAAAGTCCGCACTTATGGGACAGTGATGGTCGATCGGGATACGTCACAGGTTGTAGATATCGTTGCCTTTCGAGATACGAAAGAAGTCACCGAATGGTTGAAAGGATATCCGGATATAGAAGTGGTATCACGTGATGGTTCGATTAGCTATGCAAAAGCCTTAGAAGAAGCATTCCCTCAGGTCATACAGGTTAGTGACCGATTTCGTTTAGTCAAGAATCTCACCGAAGAAGCCAAAGAATACATAAAGCGAACGATACCCAAAAGAATCAAAATAGCCGGTATAGAAGAAAAAAACCTTCCGACAGAGTTGACGGAGTTCAAATGTACCAGGCAGGAAATGCTGCAAAAGCGACGCGAAGAAGAGAAGAATAAAATCGTTAGAATGGTTAAAGACCTCTACAGGCAAGGGTACTTGTCCAGAAGAATATCTGGATTGCAAAAAATGCTATCTGGAAGTACATCAGATGTGAAGGTAGAATGACCCATGCGTCAAAAGGGATAAGTCGCAAGAGCAATCTTGACCCTTACAAGAGTACAATCATCGCTATGAGCCAGAACAGGAAAACTATAATGGAAATTTCAACTGTTCGCAAAGAAGGATATAGGGGCTCTTATTCAAACGTAAAGACATTCTTAGCCAAATACAACAAAGGATTGGGAAAAAGAAATAAGAATCAGACGGCGCCATCATTATTGAAGCGAAGATATTTGATTTTGCTGTTGTACAAGGACATTTCAAAACTCAAAGAAAGTGAACAGAAAAAAGTACGAATCTATATTGAGGGTAACGGAGGTTTGCAGAAGGTCTATTCAACGGTAAAAGAATTTAGACGAATCCTGGCTTAAAAAGATGACAACAATCTTGAAAAATGGATTGAAACAACGAAGACATATTCAATTTCGGAACTCAATCACCTTGTCCACGGGATTGAAAGAGACCTAGCAACTGTCAAAAATGCTGTGAAACTGAATGAAAGTAATGGACTAGCTGAAGGAATAATAAGATAAAGGTAATTAAAAGAATTATGTATGGCAGATGTCCCTTTGAACTGCTTAGATTGAAGGTTCTCATGCTTTAGTTCATAACTTTTGCGGAAGAACCAATAAGCTGTTGACTTTATGCAAATAAGGAAAGGTGGTGTGAATTTGTCAAAATTCATACTTAGATTAGACACTCACAAAAGAAATTTCACTGATGGTATGTGCGTTAGCACATGTGGTTTGACATGTTGATCGCGGTTATCCCAGCTCGAGGTGGATCCAAAGGTATTAGGCGAAAAAATCTTAGATTGCTTAATGCAAAGCCCCTAATCTCTTATGTTCTTGAGGCTTCTATTGCTTCAAGAAAAATTGATGCTGTTATCGTCACAACAGATGATTACGAGATAGCGGAATACTGTAAACAATTCAACGTGATTATTCGCGAGAGGCCAAAACATCTCGGAAAAGACTCGGTTCCTCTTGATCCGGTAGTAAGCGATTCTGTTCAATGGTTTGAAGAGCATTATAGCGCTAACGTTGAAACTGTGATAACGATTCAGCCAACCTCACCTTTGATCACTTCGTCCCTTATCGATGAAGCCATTGATAATTTTTTTGCTCAAGACCTTGACTCGTTGATAAGCGTTGTTGACAATACCCATCTTGGTTGGAAAATCGAAAACAATGAACTTAAACCAGATTATAAAAAACGGCTGAATCGTCAGTGGTTACCAAAAAGATTTAAAGAGACAGGAGCTTTTGTTATCAGCAAAAGAGAAATAATTAATTCAGGAACAAGAATCGGGGGAAAAGTGGGAATCTACGAAGTTCCGCTTGAAGCTTCTATTGATTTAGATTCTCCAAATGATTGGTTACTGTGCTCAGCTTTGCTCAAGAGATTGAGTGTCAAATTTGTTGTTACTGGAAATAGTAACACTGGAATGGGACATATTTACAGAACACTAACTCTGGCAGATTTTTGGCTTGGGCATAATATAGAATTCATATTATACCAATGTTCTTCGAAAGCGAAAAAAATTATCACCGAAAGAGGATATAAGCACAATGAGGTTGTCACACTAGAAGAGATTATAAAATATATTAAACCTTTTGATATAATTATAAACGATATATTAGATACGGATTCTAAATATATTGAAAAACTTATTTCGAAAGGTTGTTTTGTTGTCAACTTCGAAGACTTAGGAACTGGTGCAGATCAAGCTAATTTAGTAATTAATGCATTATATGAAAGATTTGATCCACCATTTTCGCATAGATATGGATACAAATATGTATGTCTTAGAGATGATTTCCTTCTTCAAGCCCCCAATACTTTTTCTGATTGTGTCCGGTCTGTATTGATAACTTTTGGTGGAGTTGATCCAACTGATCTAACTTTTCGCACCTTAAAAGCCCTCGAAAAAATTGATCCCAAAATCAATGTTAAATTAGTGATTGGCCCATCATATAGAGCTATAGACAAATTAGGACAATATATAAAGGAGCATTGGGGTAATAGGAATCTTGAAGTTATGCGTAACGTAAAAAATATGGCAAAAGTGATGAGGAATGTTGACCTCGCTATTACTTCAAATGGTAGAACTGTATATGAACTTGCTGCTATGAGAATCCCTATGATCAGCATAGCTCAGAACGATCGCGAAACGATGCATCTGTTTGCAAGATACTCTGAAGGTATAAAGTACTTGGGAGTTTCTTGCAATGTCGACGAAGAAACAATCTACAAAAATGTTGTTGAGTTAATTAATGACTCAAGTAAGCGAAAAAAAATGTTTGATAATTTACCATATAAGGAAATAAGGCGAGGAATTTTTAATGTAACTGATCTGATTGAAAGCGAATACAGGAGGTGGAAGCATGAAAGAGATAGTAATAGGGAATTTTAAGATTATTAAAGGTTCACTGGAAAAGCCCTACATTATTGCTGAGGCTGGTGTCAATCATGAGGGAGATATTGAAAAAGCAAAGCTAATGATAATGCAAGCTTCTGAAGCTGGGGCTTCAGCAATTAAATTCCAAACATACAAAGCCGAAAAACTTGCTTCGAAATACTCACCATCATATTGGAATACTAACAAGGAACCAACAAGAAGTCAGTACGAGCTATTCAAGAAATACGATAAATTTTGGAAGAAAGAATACGAAGAGTTGGCAAATTACGCAGAGCAATGTGGCATAGATTTCCTTTCTACACCTTTTGACTTTGAATCTGCGGATTTTCTAGAACCATTGATGCCTGCCTACAAGGTCGCTTCTGCAGATATAACAAACATTCCTTTTCTTAGACATATCGCTAGAAAAGGAAAGCCTATTCTTCTCTCAACTGGTGCTTCTACAGTATCCGAAATATGGCAGGCTATTGAGGCTATAAAGGAAGAAGGAAATAACCAAATTGTCTTACTTCATTGTGTTTTGAATTATCCAACCCCAATAGAACGAGCAAATATAGGCATGATAAAAGACATGGTTAACAAGTTTCAAGACTATATTATCGGGTATTCCGACCACACGCTTCCAAATAAAATGGAAAAGGTTCTTACAGCAGCGTGGCTTCTTGGTGCACAAGTTATAGAAAAACATTTCACATTCGACAAAACATTGCCAGGGAACGACCATTATCACGCTATGGACAAAGAAGATTTAAGCCGTTTTGTTAAGTTGTTGGATGAATACAAAGAATTTCTTGGCAATTTTGAAAAACACTATATAAAGGAAGAAGAAATTTCTAGACTTAATGCGAGACGTAGTCTCGTAGCCAAAAGATTCATTCCTGCGGGCAAGATAATAGAAGAAACCGACATTGAAATAAAGAGACCAGGAACAGGAGTTTCGCCTTTGCTATATGATAAAGTGATCGGTAGCAAGGCAACTAGAGATATAGGTGAAGATGAAATTCTTCAATTTGGTGATTTTCGTATAGATTGATTACTTTTGGCAATATAAAATTTAGTTCTTGAATGTAAAAAGTCAATAGGATTTTGGTTCTTCCGAAAAGTATATAAATCAGAGTGTGAGAACCTTCGGCCTCAGTGGTTCAAACAAGCATTTTCCAAACATAATTCTCTTGACTCTGTCTGCTTTATCATAGTTTTTTGTCCCTACTTCGATTCTACTCTTTTTCACTGGTTAAATCAGTAAATTTGCGGGAAGAACCAGAAATCTATTGACTTTATACATAATATTAAAAGAATCGAGCTAGTGGATCATAAGATTGCTGAAAAACAAGTGATTAAGGAGGAAAAAAATGAAGGTTTTGTCAGTTATCGGAGCGCGTCCGCAATTTATTAAAGAGGCAGTAGTGGGAGAACAATTGAGGGCACGTGGAATGCGTGAAATTCTTGTACATATGTTTTTGGCAATATAAAAATCCAGCATTCGGAAAAATAAAAAGCCAGCACCCGGGGTAAAAAAATTAAGCCTTAATACTCGAATGTTCCAATCGATAACTCTTGCCTGTAAACACCAGTAAATGGCAATGGTGGATCAATCTGTCTATTATGGCACTGGTGAGTTTCTCATCGTAGAATATCCCATTCCATTTGCTGAACTCAAGGTTCGTTGTGATTATTACGCTGTTCCTCTCATATCTTTCCGCAATCACTTGAAATAAAAGTTGCGCTCCTTCTCGGTCTAAAGGTATGTAACCCCATTCGTCGCATATGAGCAAATCTGTCTTTCTGAGTGTCTTCAAGAATCTCTTCAATGTTCCGTTGCTTTTTGCTTCCACAAGTTCGTTTACCAGTGTGGCCGTTCTGTAAAATCTGACTTTCTTTTCCCGGTTACAGGCTGCGATACCTATGGCTGTTGCCATGTGTGTTTTTCCTGTTCCTACAGGACCATACAGTATTAGGTTCTCTTTCTTTTCCAGAAACCTCCCTTCTTGTAGTTCTTCCAATGTTATACTCTTGGGTATCTGTACGTTTTCAAAACTGTAGCCTTCGAAGGTTTTCATTACCTCGAAATTTGTCTGTTTTAGGTAACGATTTTTACGTGATACCCGTCTGTTTTCAATCTCCAGCTTCAGTAGTTTCAGAAGGAATTCCTCGTTGGTTTCTGCCTGTATCTTTTGGTAATTTTCCACTATACTTTTTCCCAATCTCAGTTCTTTGCAGTATTGAGCGATGAGTTCTTTCATTTCCTTTCACCCACCAGGGAATCGTATTCCTTAAAATCGGTTGTGTATGCTTGTAATCTCGGTACTTTGTTCCCTGTTTCAAAGGGTGATGGTTCTTCCTGGATCAACCGTCGATATGAGAGGAATATTGTCTCAGCAGTGCAACGTTCGCTCTTCTGACTTATCTCCAGCGCACGTCTCGCGGTTTCCATATCTGTTTCACGTAGCATTTTGACCAGCAATTTCAGGCTGTTTTTCTTTTCCTGGTAATCACAGGATTCAAAGTATTCTTGCCAAATAGGAGGTAATTCCCTGTAAAATCCTGTGTATTTCAACGCACGCGGTCTTCTGCTTAAGGTCTCAAGGTATGGATACCAATTCAGAGATTGGAGGTTGTGTCCGTATAACCTGGGGTGTTTTACGAGCACTCTGTAGTCTTCATCCAGTATCTCTATTTCCGATGCCCCTATCTTCAACCACACTTCTGTTTCAGCATGTTTTGGTGACACGGAGTATCTGTTGTTTTCAAAACGAAGCATCCCATACTTGTCTGTCTTTGCTTTCTGTACCCTGGAAATATCCAGAGGTTTTTCGTTGAGTAAGAGCATCTTTTCCTTCTCTTCTAAAAATAGTTCTTTAATGTTTTTTCCCTTCTGGTAATGAGGTCTTTCCATATCTTTCTCCGAGAGGGTTAAGAGTTTTTTGTTGTAATCTTCAAGATTCTCTATCCTGGGAATGGGAACAAAGAAGTTTCGTCTGTTATATCCAACCTTGTTCTCCACATTACCCTTTTCATTACCCCGACCAGGATTACAAAACACAGGTTCAAACCCATAATGTTGACAGAATCTGTAAAACTTCTCCGTTACCTCCCTTTCCCCTCCATCCAGAATTTTTTTCACCACGGGAGATAGGTTGTCGAACCATATACGCCGAGGCACCTTTCCAATATGTTCGAATATGTTCTTCAGTCCCTCAAGCAAACATTCAAGGTTTTCCCCTCTAAACAGTTGAAAATATCCTCCGTTGCTGTATGGAAAAGAAAGGTTCAGATAATGCAGTGTTGTTCCCTTACCCTTTTCAATAAACTGAGCATGACCGAAATCCGCTTGCGCCTCACCACCAGGGTGGTTGAGTGGTAAATAACCTTCGTTGGAATATAATTCCTTCTTTTTCCTCCTCACATATGCCCTCACGGTACGTTCACTGAGGGGGAAATCTGGATATTCCTCACACAATCTCCTGTAAATCCTTCTGGCAGTGTGTCGCTGTTTCGCTTTGACTCTTTTGTCTTCTTCCAGCCATTCATCTATTTTGGGCTTGTACGGTTCGAGCTTGGAAGTCTTCTTTCTGCGTTGAACATACTCGTTGAAATCGTCCATTTCGTCATATTTCTTCACCGTTCTGAAGTCATGACCCGTCTCGTTGGCTATGCTTCTCTGTGAAAATGGGGACAGACACTATTTTTTACATTATCCTCATTAATGAACAGCATCCCCACCTTTCCTATTGACTGAAAAAGTGCGAACTTTTTTAATGCCGTTTTTTGAGAGTCGATATTCAAAGTTTTCTGGTTTCTCTGTCTATTTTATTTTACTTTTTTCATCTTTTATAAACAATATTTGGTACATATATTCGCAATATGTTACAATTACAAACGCTGTTAATCGTTTTTTAGTAAGTGTTCGCGCCCAGCCAAAAAACAGTAATAGGAAGAGATAGTGTCTTTGTCCATAGAGAAAATTAAAGTTGACAAAGTTGATAAAACAAGGATATAATAGGGGTGATTCCCTTGGATGAGATAAAAAGAAAGCTATTTGAACATTGCAAAGCTTTTATCCAAGAAATAATCGAGAACAGAGAATGTGATATTAGGCTTTTGTACGACGCCAAGAAAAACGTGGATCTAATGATGGCTTTTCATAAATCCGGTATTTTAGATAGATATGATGTTCTCGAGGCAACTTGGAATGTTGCCAGGAAGTATGAACCCGATGATATAAGAAATGACTCGGAACGAGAGAGTAATATAGTGCTTATATGGGAATTTTTACCCCTTGATGATATTCTTTCTGAACTGGATCTTTTACCTGAAGAGTTTGATGCCCCAGCGAATTATGCTTCAAATAATCATGTATACTTCAAACTTAGTTTCAGTATTCCCGAAAGAGTTATCTGTCTTTCGCTGCATTTACCGGAATATGGTCCCGGGGAGGCGGGATGATGAAATGTCCAAAGTGTGGTAGAGAGTTATATAAAAAACAAATAAGGGAAAAACAGAGTTTTAAAGGGAGGGAAGTTGAACTTTCCTATAATGTTTTTGTATGCCCTCAATGTGAAGATTCTTTTGTAGATTCTGCTTCTCTGGAACAGGCCTGGAAAAAGGTCTGGGATGACTATGAAAAGGAAAATCATATACCTTCACCTGAGACATTGCGCGAAGCCAGAATGAAACTCAAATTAACCGCCGAAGAGCTTTCAAAGATAATAGGAAGAACCAAGTCTCTAATTTCCAAGCTTGAAAATGGTTCGCGTAGATTATCCGAATCATTGCTCAAGATATATGAGAATCACATAATTCCTGGTGGTGATGATTTCGCGCAACTTCTTGATAAGGCTGTACTTGATGGAAGAATCGCAATGGAGGAGAGGAACCAGTTTTTGGAGAGAATGGGGATATCAAATAGAACTTTACTTGATCAAGAAATCTTGTCAGAACACGGAGATCTTCCTTCCGTACTGAACGGTTATACAGTATTCGACGGCGAAAAACTTTGCGCATGTGTAGCAAAAATAATGGCTGTTCAAAAGTCTTTAGACATGATGAAGCTGCTCAAGCTCATGTTCTATGTTGACGCGGAATCTTTTGTGAAAACCGGTAAATCTATTTTTGGATTGCGATATAAGGCTAACATATATGGTCCAACACCTTATAACTACGACATTATCCTTGGATATCTCAAGAAAAAGGGCGTTATTTCAGACAACCAAGATAAAGAACATTTTTTGGACTACCGTGAATACAAACCAGCTAAAGTTATTTCAAAAGGAGAATCTTTAATAATCGATTCTGTCTTAAAGACTTATGGAAAATTAAGTTCAAGGAAATTATCAGAATTGACTCATGATGAAAAGTGCTGGAAAGAAACTGAACGAGGGAAAATAATTAGATTCAATAAAAACATGATCCAAAGCAGAATTCCGATCAAAGTTTTATAAAAGAGCTGCTTTGCAGTTGGAGCGGAGAAAAATAGGAACGGAGAAAAATAGGAGAAAAATAGGGACAGACTCCAATATTTTATGGTATGATCGGGTATCTTGGTTGCCAGGTGGTGGATGAAATGCCAAGAAGCGCGAGGGTTGTTCTCGAGGGTATTGCTCATCATGTAACCCAAAGGGGAAATTATCGTCAGAACATCTTTG
The DNA here is from genome assembly GCF_000023325.1 of Kosmotoga olearia TBF 19.5.1. Lineage (NCBI taxonomy): Bacteria > Thermotogati > Thermotogota > Thermotogae > Kosmotogales > Kosmotogaceae > Kosmotoga > Kosmotoga olearia. The sequence continues at coordinate 1,355,865 of NC_012785.1, read as the reverse complement.
AGGATCCTGAAGACAGAATCAAGTACCTTGAGCTCATTAAGGAATATTCAACCAAATACGGGCTCAAGATATATGCGTATTGCCTCATGACCAATCATGTTCATTTTATCGCTGTCCCTGAAAGAGAAGATTCTCTAGCCATGGCTTTTAAGTACGCTCATATGAGATACTCACAGTATTTCAACCGAAAACACCATAGAACAGGGCATCTTTGGCAGGGAAGATTCTTTTCCTGCCCTCTCGATCATGAACATGCTATTTCGGCCGTCAAATATGTTGAGAGAAATCCCGTGAGAGCAAAGATGGTTGAACTTCCCTGGGATTATGAATGGTCGAGCGCTGGAGTACGTGTAAAAGAAAATGGGGACACACGGAGGGAAAGTCCTCATTTTCTTCACTTAAGCGATTTGTCAGATTTTGGATTTAACTGGAATCCTGACGGATGGAAAGAATATCTTGGATATCCGGATAGTAATGATTTTCTTTCTAATATACGAAGGAATACTTCTACTGGAAGACTATTTTTTAACGACGAAAAAATTGCTAAATTTGAAGAGGTTTTGGGCCTCCCACTGAAAAGAAGGCCAAGAGGCAGACCAAAGAAAAGGTAATGTTTACAAGGCTTGGCGCTGCACGGCGGACGCGAACTGCTCGTGGTTGTCTCGAACTCGTGATAAGAATACGAGAATCTGGTAAGCACGCTGACGCGAGATCGAGTAGGAGGGGGGGAATCCCCCCTCCTACTCGATAACTCCTTCGGAGTGGGTAAAGATAGTCATTCTGGAAATGTTTTATCCAGAATCTTGTTTTTTAAGAACGAGATCCTGAATCAAGTTCAGGATGACACGCAAAGGGGAACCCAGCTTTGCTGGAGGTAAGACTGATAAAAACACTAGAATCTGAAAATCGGGATCCGGTGTTCGAGATTCGAGAGAACAGCTTCGCAGTGATATGCGCCTTCGGCAGAATAAGAAAATCAAATTTGCTCTCGTTATCTTGTCTGATACCAATGAAGAGTAGCATCAATGAGATATCTAAACATAGGAGCTTGACCTATTCCAAGATATTTTTCAAGCACTCTCTTGACCCACAAATTCTGGGCTGAAACATAATCGTGGTTCGTTTAGCTCTTCATACTACATCAATTTTGGCCTTGGCAACTTTGTAGCCCATCATTTTCAATGTCTTTTCGACTTGCCTGAAATTTAGCAAACTGAAAAAGGGTAGAGATTTGCTTAATGGTTTATCAGACTTGTCGATGATGGCAAAGACTACAGTATAGCCTTCCGATTTTATTTTGTCATTAGTATCCGGGAGATAGTCATCAGGATTCTTTTTCTCTTTCTCAATACGATTTCGAGCCTCATTAAGAAATCCAGCATCGGATAAAAGCGCTTCTGCAGATACCTTCCCTTGTGAAAAGAGATGACTAAGCGTAGAAGATCGTCCTCGCTTTTTCACATGTATGAGCATGTGATCTTTGGTAAGAACGTCGCAAAGTTCAATTCTTGATCTGGCATCTGTACATTTAATGAGCTTTTTATCAAATAGAATAGCGTCTCCAATATTTTTGGCTAATTTTTCATTGTATTGGTCTTCGCGAAAATCACTTTGACAGCTAATAAGCTGAACATCTTTAATCTTCTCAATGCTTTTGGTCACTTCTTTGGCAAAGCTTGGTTCAATACAGTACCAATTTCCCATTGTAAGAACATAGCGTTTATCTTCGTATTCTGTCTCATATACAATACATTTCGCCAAACTCCATCTCATATAAATACCATTTGTATCACTTTCAAACGCATAGATGTTCTTGTTTTTAAGAGTATCAAAGTTTATTTCGTCTGTTTTTTTCTTTAGCTCTTTTATGGCTTCAACAATGTCTAACTCTGTATACCTAAATGAATTTTTCGAGAAATAGGCGAAGGATTCGATCCTGTCAGGTTCATAGATTTCGGGTATTGCAAGATGAAATGCTTCATACTTCTCAGAATTCAAATCATCGACGAGTTTTTTCTTGAGCTCTTTAATTTTCGAAGGATCTTTTTCCTCTCTTAGATTGTCTACCCAGTCGAAGTTCTCTTTGTAAGAATCACTTTCATATAGCTCCAAGATCTTCTCCAGAAGTTCTTCAAGATCTCTCATCGTGATCTTAACTAATATATGCAATGAATCTTTTCCCGTTATGGTTCTTCCCAAGACTTTTCGATATTCTTCCTTTGGATGTCCAGTCACGGCTCTCAGGATATCCCGAGAAACATCTAAACCGAATTCCTCTGTTGGAGATGCTATGCTCGTTTGAGACCTAGTATGCTTTGTGATGTTCTCTGTTATTGCAGAGTCAATGCTTTTGATCTTGGTGGGATCAACGGTGTTAAGAACGGTTTTCAAACCAAAATCTCTCACGAAGCATTCTTCTTTTAGCATATTTCTTCCATATCCAAAAGAGAGAATGAACATACGCTTTTCTACATTAACAAACAGCAGTGCACTGTTAGCACTGTTTATTACTTCTGTTAGTTCCTCTTCCAAAGCATCATTAACAAATCTTACCCAACTTGGAGTTGTACTACCCTTTGTTATGGCAAGTTGTCCACTAATGATTTTCTTATCAAGATCTTTCCAGATGAATCGCTCGGGTTTGTTAACCATAGATCTAGGATCACTATAGCCTTGCTTTGCGAGAAGGATGTTCAACTTACGAGTTTTCAACTGCCTCACCTCCTATAAACGAAAACGGGACATAATGAGAAAAACAAGCGTGAATATCCCATTTATTACTGCTCTTTCAAAATAAGAATTTGAAGCCTTCTGTTTTCGCTTTTTCTTCATTCTACATTTTTACCTTTTATAAACAAAGTTTGGTACATATATTCGCAATATGTTACAATAATAGATGGTGTTAATTGTTTTTTTAGTAAGTGTTTGTATGCAAATAAATAATAGTAAGAATAAGTGATAAGCCTCGAGATTGGGTAATACTTATTTTAGTAAGCGTTTGTATGCGGATAAAGAACAAGAATTAGAACCTAACAGAGAGAAATTGGGGTAACCACTCTTTTTGGTATTTCAGAAGGAATATTCAAAAACACAACAGGGGGGTATAGTATGGGGAACATAGTTATTGTAAGTGATTTGCATATTGGTGATCGTTCAAAAGCAGATGATTTTTTCACGTCCGGTAATTATCTAGAATTTATTCGTTTCGTGAAATGGATTGAACAAAACGATAGCATAGACAAACTAATTATTGCTGGAGATCTTTTTGAACTTTGGCAATGTAAAATCGAAAAAGCCCTTCAAATGTACATAGACGTATGGAAAGCATTTATAAGACTTACTAAGTCAAACAAAGAAGTTATTTATGTTCCGGGAAATCATGACTCTTTACCCTTTGCTAAGCTTGCATATAAGGCTGCACCATTTCCAATAGGGTCGCTAAAATTAACTGATCAGACAGATCTCGATCAGAAAAAGAAGCTCATCTTTCCATACTATATGGAGTCAAATTTATGGATCGAACATGGTCATCGATTTGACAAATACAATCACGCAAGCTCCGAATTAGCAGGAGGTTCAAAGGGATTGCTTGGAAGATTTATTGCTAAAGTAGTCGGCATTGCCGAAAGGTCTATTTCTAAGGATATTGACGAAAAATTATGGGACATTTATGAATCTACTAGTGAAGTATTTAGATCTCTCAAAGAAAAGCTCACTAATCCATTTTATCAAGTTGCTGATAATATTCAGTCCTATATCACACCATCTAGCGATAAATATCAAGGCAATCTTGAAGAATATGCGGAGGGAGCTTATAAGCTAGGAGAAGATGTATTGAAAAAATCCAAAGATATTTCTAAGGTGTTTATAGTTTTTGGACACACACATAAACCTCTTTTGAGGAAAATCGATAATCATATAATTTATGCCAATGCAGGTTCTTGGGTAGAAAAAACAGCTACATTTTGCCTGTTTGACCCATCAACGAACTCTATTAACTTGTACGAGTGGAATGACGGCAAAGCAATGAAGATCGATCAGTTATCGTAAAACCAAACATACATGCTACTCACTCGAAAAATCTAATAAAAAAGAGTAAAGTCGAAAAATGGTGCCTTTGGGATTGAAGCGTTGATGACAGAAATTTTCTATAGGCAACTGAATTTGGCAATAACCAATCAAATCAAGGAAAAATAGGGACAGACACCAATATTTGTAAGGGCCGAGTTTCGAGTGATGAGTACTTCAAGGACCGGGACAGTAATAGGGACAGACACCATTTTTATGGTAGAAAAATTTTGCTTATAGTTAAGAAAACTCTAAAAGTTTACGCTATTCCATGATCCCAAACTATGCACTTAGCTAGATAAACCCAGAGAGAAAACAAAAGAACGATTCGGGATCACGAACAAATAAAGCAAATAGGGAAAATAAAGCTTTTTCCAGATGGTACTGTTCTATCTGCCGTTCAATGAATTCTCTGAATCCTATCCGGTCTTTGACATTCAAATAGTATCTCGCTATCATCATCGCTGTGAAGTAGAGAGCTACAAGCTCCGTGTGTTTTTCAGTGGAACGCTGTGAGTAAACCTGTGTTTTCAGCCCCAATAGACCTTTTGCCTGCTTGAAGTATTCTTCCACAGTCTCTCTTTTGCTGTAATGATTGAGTATCTCATACTCTGTCATGTTCGTGTCGCTGCAAAGAATGATTCTCGTTTCGTCAGCACTGTTGTCAATGACTATCTTTACCTTTGCTTGGTAGCTCGGAACTCTCGCAATAAATGATGTGACTCCCTTAGTTTTTTTCTTGAGCTTTGAAAGCAAGAAGCTTTTTCCGTCAATCACAACCTTGAGATTGGTTCTCAGCCTGCCGATTATAGTCGAAGCAGAATTGACAACCTTTGCAAATATCCTGCCGCACATAATGGCTCCATCTACAAGGACAATGTTGTTTTCAAGCTTCGAGTACTCAAGAATGGAGATGAGTTGCCCTGTGAAATCACCCTTTGTTCTTTCTCTTGTAACCAGGGGAAAAAACAGTCCGTTCTTTACATATAGTACAGATGAGATAAGCGAGATACTGTTTATTACCTTCTCTGCTGTGGAAGAGTAATACTTGCCAAGGTTCTCTATCTTTGAGCCATACCTCTCAATAACGGTCTCATCCAATATGATGTATTTGGGTTCAAGACCATTGTTAGAAAGAAAGTTTTGGATGAAATTCAATCTGCTGCCTGTGAGCTCTTCAGTGGTAACCATGGTGTTTGAAAGCATTCGTGAGAAAGATGACTGAGAATGCCCCATTTTCCTACCGATTGAACTGAGGCTTTTGAAATGAGATATGGCAAGGCCTCTGGTGTAATCGAGCAGCAGTGTTTTGTGCTCAGACCTGGGAAAAGAAATCTCTTCACACATAGAATTTAGAAGTTGTGGTATATTAGTTGTGGGCATGGGAAACCTCCATATGTTGTGTTTGGCTTCACAACTAATTTACTAGGTTCCCATGCCTTTTTCAATGACCTGTATTTCCTCTTTCTTCTAAGTGCATAGTTTGGGATGATACTATGTATAAAACTCTTCGAAAAGCAAAATATTCCCCAGATGACCTCCCCATAGTTCAAAAACGTATAATTTGACCTACTGGAAGGGCAATGTGAATCTATCTCTACTCAATACAGAATTTCCTGAAAGTTTTTGTTGACTTGAACACCAAAGCAACTTCAATGAGAATAATTGGCTGAATTCATTTGACAACAAGGTGAGGATTGTTTATAATATGTAACAGGATAACACGTGCAATAAAAAGATTCTTCTGGTTTCAACCGTGGGGGTGTAAAGATTAACTTACAAATAAAAACTCCTATCTGGACGGGTGATATTGATACAAAGAGTGATACCATTCAACCAACCGGTGTTACTGGTTCACTTCGCTGGTGGATGGAAACTCTCATCAGAGGAATGAATGAATTTGCGTGTGATCCCACCGACGAGATAAGATGCCCCAACAACAATGAAGGGAATTACTGTCCTGTCTGCCTGATCTTCGGTGCCAGAGGAAGAAGAAGATTGTTCAGATTAGAGATAAATGGAGGAAAGAAAATCTCTTTCCCGGGAAATAAAGCTATAAACATAAAACCCTCCGGCCGTTCACATGGCTGGTTTTTGGGACCTGGTATCGTCGGAAAATTAGAGATTAAAATAATTTCTCTTGATGAAAAATTCGATGAAACTCTCATATTAGTACCGCTACTCATCGCTTCAAAATGGGGGGAAATTGGAGCAAAGACACAACTTGGGTACGGCGTAGTTGAACTGACAAATCCTTCGGACGTTGACTTTCATGATTTTAGGGGAGCTCTTGAAAAACTTTTCTCAAAAGATGCAAAACGTCAAAAATCAAATAGCCTCGGTTTTCCAAATCTCAAAGAAATGTTTTTTGCAAAAGTTCAATTCAGGGCACGCGGAGATTGGTGGAAGAAGATAAACGGAGTTGAAAAAAGCAAAAAAGCGGTAGAAGAATGTCTTCGTAATAATTTCTTCCCCATAGCTCCGGTGATCAAAAACTGGCTGAGATATGGAAATGGAAAAGAAATCTGGAAAATCGGAGGTCAAAACACAAAAGGTTTGGAAAACTGGTTGTTTGGAACCAGTAAAAGTGTTTGCCCGCAGTGTTATAACGGAGTAACTCCGAAAAATGGGGATGGAGATAAAATTTTTAAATGCGCAAATTGTAAGCGAGAATTCAAAAAAGAAGAAATTATCGAAAGAAGCGCCTCAAAGATAAACATTTCCTGCGCTTATAAAATAAACAGTGATCTCTGGGAATTCAGACTCTGGGGATGGATTCCAGAAAACGACACACCCCAAGGGTTTAATCGAAATGCTTTTCTGGATGCTCTTAAAAATGAGCTCAATATGAACAATCTAGCGGAAATTCTTGGTGAACGGGCGCAGAACCATCAGCTTGTTGTGTGGAGAGAATTCCAGACAAAAAGGGATACTGTGAAGTTGTATACAGACATAGAGGAATTCATCCAGAGCCTTCTGAAAGGAGAAGGGGAGAATGTCTCATGATTTTTATGCTTACTATCAAACGAAAGACAAACAGGATTTCGATCAGCTTGCCAATGGTTCTGAAAAATACGACGATATTGTAGATACGTATCAAAGAGTCTTACTTCTTTCCACAGCTTATTATAAGAGCAATATTGTTAATCATGCGAAATCTGGTCTAAAAGCCATTTTGCATTCTCGTGGATTTTACGGTCAATACATTCACTGCAGGCTGGATGAAATAAAACTACTTGGAATAGATTCGAATATAGATATAACTTTCTTACCAAAAGGAAGCTGGGTTCTTGAATTTCATATAGGATTGGAGAAACCCTTTCTGTCGAGAGATGATGTTCCACTTTACATCATCGATAACCCTGTAAAGAAAGACAATGTCTTTGCAATACCCTTCACCTCTGCCACCACGTGGAAGGGAAATTTACGATGGGCGATGATGAAAAAACTTCTTGAAGAGAACAAAGACAATCCAGAAACATTTGCGGAAATGAGGTTTCGCCATACGTTACTTTTCGGAACAGAAAAGGGATGGGAAGAAACACCAACAGGATGGACCGAATACCTGGATAGGATGTGTCCCGGTGCAAGAGAATTCTACAGAAAAAGATTAGTAAAGATGTTCGATAAAAGCGACTCCAAGGCAGAAGATATTCATGTTGAAGGAATGCTTCATTTTTATCCCACCTTCTGGAACAAAATCGATCTGATGGTGATCAATCCCCACGATAGAAAAACAAAAACTGGCAAGAATCCCATTTATTTTGAAGTCGTTCCTGAAGGAGCAAAGGGCATATTCCGTTTACTCTATGTACCATACCACTGGCTGGGAAACAATGACGAAAAACTCAAAGAGGAAGTTTGGGAAGATCTAAGCCAGGTTGTAGCTGGCCTTGAAGCTATGACGCTCGAGTACGGATTTTCTGCGAAGAAAACGATTGGTTTTGGGAAGATAAAAGATAGATGGGACAAAGGTGCCAGCAGGCTTGAGGTAAAAGAGTTTTTGTCTGCTTTGCAGTTTTCAAATTTTGATGAGCTAAAAGATATTGTGGAGCGTGGGAAAAAATGAGCATTCTTAAAATAGTGGAAGAAAACAGAGTTCCCATCTTACTCGCTGAGATAGGGGCGTATTTACACGATCTGGGAAAAGCAACAAAGGATTTTATAGAGGGTAACTCAAAAGAAGCAGGAAACCAACGTCCCTCTCATACCCCTCCTAAGCTTTTTCCTGACGAACTCAGAAAAATCCTATCTGAAGTCAAGATAGACGTGCTAAACGAAAAAGCATCAATTATGGATTTCATAGAACACCATCATAATAGAGAATTGGAAACCGTTCCTAAGCTCGTTGCGTTGATAAGTGCCGTTAATAATGGATTCGACGGGATAGATTCCGGAGTAGATAAAGGAAAAGTGGAAAGCAAGCAGAGCAAAGAGCATACTTTCATCTCCAGTGCGTTTGGATTTGAAAACTATAAGATCGAGATTGATGAAATAGACCGCATCAAAGAGGAAATGTATAGGAAAATTGAAGAACATCTAACAAGATTTCAAAAAAGCTCTAATGACATTGAAACGCTGTATAAGGTAATTTTCTGTACAAAAAAGTATTATCTTCTATTTCTTGGTGAGACCAGGCGACCTGCGAACGATGTAACATTATGGGATCACTCGTATTCCGTTGCAACAATGATGAAGTGTGCGGTGGCTCAAGAATTTCTGAAGCCTGAAAATACATTCGACCCTCTTCATTTTGACTGGAAAGTTTTTGCTGTGAATTTCGATGTTCTTGGACTTCTAACTAAGGGGATAAAAATAGGTGACATAAAGGGATACTGGAAGAGTGTCGAAAAGATTTTCGAGGAAGTCAAGAAAATGATAGAGGTCACATATCCAATAGGTAATGAGATCTTTCGTGATACAAAGGGTATTTATTTCCTGACCGCTGCTGTGGAGTTACACGAATTGAAAGAAGAGATCCTGAAAAAGATAAGAGGAATCGAACCGGAAATAATGGCTTGTATTACGGAAATACCTCTTGAAACGAAAATTCCTCCCGAGGAACAAGGCGATAGGAAAACAATTGAAGCGAAGAAGAAAGAACTCCTGTTGAAATCCATCCCGGAAGCCAGAAAAAAAGCTTTAGAGCGAGTTTCTTTTCCTGCTTACTCGGAGGGATTTCCATGCAATGAGTTTGGACCTGAGAATAACAAAGAAGTATGTCCGATTTGTAGGTTGAGAACAGTAGAAAGAGGTAAAGAAATATGCAATCACTGTTTAAACAGAAGGACCAATCGTTCACAGGAATGGCAAATGGACCCGAAAAGTTCCATCTGGATCGACGAAATCTCTGATCACAATGACAGAGTAGCTCTCGTAGTAGGGATGTTCAAAATAGATGAGTGGTTGAACGGAAGTTTTATACAAACGCTTACGTTTAACGAACCCTCTACCGAAAATGCTAGTAACCCCAGAAACAATGATGTTAGAAAGCATCCGTCCCCTGCTCGCATAAGGAGAGTATGGGAGACTACGGAAGAATTCATCAGGGAAACTGTTTTTAAAGGGATACTAAACAACTATGAATATCCAGCTTTGAGAAAACAGCGCATAGAACTAGAAATAAACCCAAATCCCAAGGTTCCTGAGGGTTCAACTTGTGACATATCTATAAGTGGCGTTAGATTCAGCCCAGTTTGTGTCGACAGTGTAAGGGGGCTTTTTGTTACTACGATAAATCTTGAAATCTTGAGCAAATTCGGAAAAACGGTGAAAGAAATAGCAGAAGCACTTTCCGGCCAGAATATAAAACTGAAAACAGAACCAGAGAAAAGCTGGAGGGATTTCAGGATTGCAAAGGCGAAACCAGCAGACGACAAGTATCAGGATTATCTTCCTTACATAAAAATCTATGACTTTCCAGATCAATTCATGATACTCGTTCCTGCATATGAGACTCTCGACATTGCAGAGAAGATCGTTGAAGAATACGAAAGACAATTTTCCAAAGTACGAGATAGATTGCCCTTGCATCTTGGAGTCATTGCCTTTCATAGAAGAACACCGCTTTACGTGGTGATGGATGCTGCAAAAAGACTGCTGAAGAAGTTTGAATCATCAAAAACCATAGTGGTTGATGTGGAGAGAGTTGAAGATATGAAAGATCCGATATCAGGAATGAGTAAGAAGCTATTGCTGAGGGTCAACAAAAGAAGGATTCCCTTGAAGTGGGTTGTTTCATACTCCACAAAAGATCCAGACGTAGAAGATCTGTGGTATCCATACTTGAGGCTTTGCAACAAAGGGAAACCAAATAGAAAGCTTTGCTTAGATTATACGGGCAATGGGAATTACGTTGTGCACATCAAAGAGATAAAAGAAGGAGACGAATTAGAAATAGAACCTTCCTATTTCAAACTCTGCTACATAGAGGAAGCTTCAGATAGATTCTATGTGGATGAGAATTTGAAATTTCTAGACGATATCCATGAAATTCAGAATTTGTGGAAAATAGTTGAACGTAAACTAAGATCGAAAAAATGGACTATTTCACAGCTCTACGCTTTTTTGGAAGAACTTGAGAAAATCAAAGAATACAATGGAGAAACCTTTGAACAGTTTTTAAGATCGAGTCTTATCAATATACTGGATCTTGATGATTCTTCGAACGAATACAACCTTTTAAAAACGTCAGTTGAAGACAGTTTATTTGAACTGTGTCTCTACTGGAATCTTCAAGTCAGAAAAGAGAAAATAGGAAAGGGGGATCAAAATGAGTCCTTGTGAATCCAATATTTACAAATTGGAAACCTATTACGCGATAACCATTGATCCAATACATGTTGGGGTGGGAGGAACAAGACTAGAAAGAGTGGATCTTTCCATAGTACGGGATCCTGCTACAAGACTTCCGAAAATACCGGGGACAAGTATAAGTGGACCCGCACGAGCGTATACTGCTCTTGCAACGGGGAAGTACAGATGGAAAAAGGACAAACAGGAATATTCCTGCGCAGGAAGAGGCGGAGAGGGTGGCGAAAAACATTGTGGAATAGTCAATCCCGCGTGCCCCGTGTGTGTTTCATATGGTTTTTCGAGAGGTTCTGGTAACAGCATGCAGGGTCTTGCGCAGTTTTTTGATGCACACATCCTTCTTTTCCCTGTTTCGTCCATGATAGGACCTGTGTGGGTGACTTCTCCATTGGCATTAGAGTTGGATGATGTCAATTTGTCAGACGATAAATTCTATCCTTTGGGAGAACAAATAAAAAACAGAGAAAGACTCAATTTCGGCTGGATCATGCTGGAAAAAGAAGAGAATAGTCAAAAGGAAGCGAAAGAGAAATTGGATGAAGTCAAAGGTGTGCCACCTGGTCTTGTGGCCCAAAGGGCAGTTCTTGTCTCGGACGCGCTTTTTCAAAAGATTGTAAACAGTAATCTTGAAGTGAGAACGTCAGTGAGTATCGATCCCGATACTGGTACTGCTGAAGAAAAAGCACTTTTCACTTATGAAGCGATACCGCGTGGTACCATTTTAAAATTCGCTATCATATACAATTCGGGTAAATATTTCAAAGTTGGTGGTGAAGAACTGAAAACAGAAGATGGAGGAGACGTTGGAATAAACTGGGTGAAAGTTCAGGTGGAGAAAGGCTTAAAACTTTTTGAAATCTTGGGAATAGGTGGCATGAACACGCGTGGAATGGGAAGAATGAGGGTGCTGAACTTTGAAGGAGTGAGAGGAAATGTGTGAGGAAACTAAGAACATCGACCAAATCTGTGCAAAATATAGTTTTGAAATTACAAACAGAATGATAGATGATAAGCACACCCCAAAAGAAGTTCTGAACCTCATAACCAAAGCCCTGAGTGTTTTACAGCAGCAGGGATTATATGCACTCGGTTTATTCTGCATGGTTGAAAATGGAACGAAGCAGATTCTTGATAAATCCATAGAAATACTGGGTGAACTCAAACTTCTGGAAAATTCCTCGGAGGAAGATAAGCTCTTGCAGATAAGCAAGCTTTCAGAGAAGATACACGATTTGATGTTCGCTATTGAGGTTATCGAGAAAACTTTAATATACGCAAGATATCATGCCAAAGCCAGGGTAAAAGAGTCTAAAAATCAAGGTGAGGAGAAGTGAGCTGGTTTCTCTATTCTGTAACCTTCCGGCTGAAATCACCTTTGCACATTGGATATCACAAAATCATGCATCTCATGCGAACAAGACTCTATGTTCCTGGAAGAACTCTTTGGGGTGCTGTGACGGTAAGACTTGTGCAGAAAACAGGTAAAGGTGACTATAAAAAAGCCGGGCAGTTTTTGAAAGAACAGATGAGATTTGGATATCTTTATCTTTCAGATGGAGAAGAACTCTTTATTCCTAAATATACGGAGGAAGGTTTAAAATTCGGTGGAGTCTCTTTGTATGAGTTTGAAAAAAAGTGTGTTCATTCCATATCAACAACCTCCATAGATGCATACTCTCTATCCGCAGAAGAGGAGACCCTGCATCATCTTGAGCATATAAATCCTTACAGTATGGATGATTCTTCTCCTTTGTCTCTTAAGGGGTTGCTGTGGGTGAAGAAACTCGAGAGCTTTTCTGAACAGGACGATGATCTTTCACTCAAATATGAAGGTGCTCGGCTGAAACTCTCTGAACTGATTCAGTTTCTACAAGTAGGTGGTGAGAGAAAGTACGGATTCGGGAGGATAGAGTTGTCGAAACTAAAAAGGGTAGACGATACAAAACTGGAAACAGAGGGATTTTATGGTGAATGGAGTGAAACTAAGGAGTCCGTAAATGTGATTATAATAGCGGGAAAGCCTGTCTGGGCACATGTTGAATGTGTTCCACCTTTGAAAATAGAAGGCGAGATAGAGATTTTCACGGGAAGAGAATGGGATAACAGAAAAGGAGCAGGAAGAGCTATTTCCTCCCCCGGTCTTTGCTGGGTACCTGGATCCGTTGTGAAAGAAAATACTAGGTTTGAGGTAATGAACTCAGGAACATGGCGAATCATTATTTGACCTCCACCCCGTATTAAAGTACGGCGATTGTTTCGTACGGAGGTTGCTCAAGGAGCCTTATCCGTACTGAATTGGCCAGAACCGGGTCTGTTAGCAATTTTGTGTAAACTCCCTCCGAAATATGAGAAAATAACAAAAAGCTAAGAAAAATAGAAGAAAAATAGGGACAGACTCCAATATTTGTCAGTACATAAATCCAAGCAACCACAGTGGGATTACATTCCCGTGAGGTAAATCTATATTGTCGCGTATTACGTAATCAGCTCTCTTTTTTGCTTTATTTTTTCCACCCACTTCAATAACTACGCCATCTACAAGAAAATCTCCTACTTCTTCATTCTACAAGAAAATAGGGACAGACACCAATATTTTATGGTATGATCGGGTATCTTGGTTGCCAAGTGGTGATGAAATGCCAAGAAGCGCGAGGGTTGTTCTCGAGGGTATTGCTCATCATGTAACGCAAAGGGGTAATTATCGTCAAAGTGTTTTTGAGGATCCTGAAGATAGAATCAAATATCTTGAATTCATTAAGGAATATTCAGCTAAACATGGGCTCAAGATATATGCGTATTGCCTCATGACCAATCATGTTCATTTTATCGCTGTCCCTGAAAGAGAAGATTCTCTAGCCATGGCTTTTAAGTACGCTCATATGAGATACTCACAGTATTTTAATCGAAAACATCATAGAACGGGACATCTCTGGCAGGGAAGATTCTATTCCTGCCCTCTCGATCAAGAACATGCTATTTCGGCTGTTAAATATGTTGAGCGAAACCCCGTAAGAGCAAAGATAGTTGAATTTCCCTGGGATTATGAATGGTCGAGCGCTAGGGTACGTGTAAAAGAAAATGGGGACACACGGAGGGAAAGTCCCCATTTTCTTCACTTAAGCGATTTGTCAGATTTTGGATTTAACTGGAATCCTGACGGATGGAAAGAATATCTTGGATATCCGGATAGTAATGATTTTCTTTCTAATATACGAAGGAATACTTCTACTGGAAGATTATTTTTTAACGACGAAAAAATTGCTAAATTTGAAGAGGTTTTGGGCCTCCCACTGAAAAGAAGGCCAAAAGGCAGACCAAAGAAAAGGTAATGTTTACAAGGCTTGGCGCTGCACGGCGGACGCGAACTGCTTGTGGTTGTCTCGAACTCGTGATAAGAATCCGAGAATCCGAGAGTCCGAGAACCGAGATAGCCGCTGCGCGGCAGACACGAATCCCTTCGGGATTGGAGCGAACTCATTCTGAGTTGTCACGAACTCCTACGGAGTTGACCCGAACTGCTGCGCAGTTGACATTACTTAAAATAAGAGCTACAGTCTCAGAAAATGGGGACAGTCCACTGCGGTATAGTCCCCATTTTCTTAAGATCTTAATGTATCTTGAAGCCTGGCATTTTTAGGTTATCCATCAAGTTTCTTCCTAATGAAAAAATTCTATCATTACCAACACTAGCTCCATATGTTATATCCGCTATAGCCATTTTAACGCTTACAATTTTAAGTTGCAGTTGTTTTTCCTCACTATTTTCTAATCCATATCCCTCAAACAAAGCTTTCCTTAACTTGGGTCTATTTGGGGTATACCTTTCAATCACTATTCCAAAACTGTCAACATCAATCCCCCAAAGCATATTTTCAAAATCTATAAAACCAGTAAACTTACCATCCTCATCAACCATCCAGTTGTTTTGTGAAAAGTCCCAGTTTGTAGGAACTGGCTTGCTATTTGCAAAGACATCACTATGCTTCATACACCATTTAACTAATTCCTTATCACTATTATTAAATAATCCTTTATCATATCCTGATTTCAAAATATCTTCTAATGCAGAATTAATATAATCTACGGGATCCGTTTTTGCCTTACTTTCAAGAGGTGAACCATCAATCGCAGGAATACCAAAATATGTACCTTTAAAGTTGTTATGTAATTGCTTAAGTAATTCTCCAGCTTTATAGTAAATTGGTTCTAATATATCCTCGTCATTTATTTGATATTCATTTACTGTCTTTCCATAAATTGGGGTAGTAATTATTCCATAAAAATTATCATCATTAAAAGAATGTATAAGTCTAGGGGCATATTCTCCAAGTATATGAGTCCAATTTTTATATGCATAAACTTCAGGACTCCACCGACTTAATCTGTTATGAATTTTAATAAACATTCTTTTATTGTTAGCATTAATTTCTAAAACGCCTGTTCTGTTACTACTATTCCTATGGTCTTTTATAATTTCAAATTCCCCTACCAATGAATTTACAATCCAAATAACCTCTTCATTAATAATCATTTTTCTGTTCCTCCTCTATTTTTATTTTAAACCACTAAAAGTAGCAGGATCAAGAGATGGCGCCTTGAACTGAGAAAGAGTGCGACTGGCTGTGCCAGTGGTGCGAACTCCTGATAAGAATCCGAGAATCCGAGATAGCCGCTACGCGGCGGATGCGAATCCCTTTGGGATTGTTACGACCGGCTTCGCCGGTGATACGAACTCCTGATAAGAATCCGAGAATCCGAGAGTCCGAGAAGGCGAGAGGGCCGCTATGCGGCGAAAGTGCTGAGCTGCGCTCAGGAGGCTCACGAGGTTGAGGCTTGCGGACGCTGACAATTGATAATGCGACGCTTGCAGATTGATTCTATTATCCTGCCCAAGAAGTTTTTTACCAGGGGTAGGGGGTCAATTTTCTATGGCCATATACACAATATAGGTATTTCAATGTATGCTACATATAATCCAACATAATTGAACTTCTTTTTGCTGCCACGTTAAATATCGCCATATTTCCTTTCCAATGTACTGTACAACATGATTCGATTAGACTTTGGCAAGGTCATTTAAATGTGATATACTTTTTTATACCTCAATAGTCGTAGTAGGTGAAAGAATGTATTCTGAAGGAAGGCCTATAAAAGTCATAGTTTGTTTTGAAAAAGGTTTTTTCTTTCCCATCTATTTCGTACTCAATGACAGAAAAATTCGAATAGAAAAGGTTGTATACGTCTGGAAAGAACGTAGGGGGGATTATCGTGTCTATAAATTCTCAGTTAGGGCTTCGAGGAATATCCACATTCTCGAATATAAAGAATTTGACAAACAGTGGTATTACCACGAAAGTCAGTACTGGTAAGTCACGAAAGTCAATTCCCTACATCGCACACGTCGATATGGACGCTTTTTTTGCCAGTGTGGAACAAGCCTCCAATCCTTATCTTAAGGGCAAACCAATCATTGTGACTGGAAAAGATACAAGGCATTCTGTGGTCGTTTCGGCAAGTTACGAAGCTAAAAAATACGGAGTTAAAGCGGGTATGCCTGCCTTTAAGGCCTTAGAAATATGTCCGAAAGCTTTATTTGTGCCTGTTGATAGTGGCAAATACACATACGTATCCGAAGAAATTATGAAACGCCTTGAATTCATATCTCCAAGATATTCTGTAGCGAGTATCGATGAAGCATTTATTGATTTATCCGTATATCATAGTTTGTCTGATTCTATAAATGCTTTGAAGCTTTTTAGAACCTCTATCGAGAAAACCTTCGGGATTTCTTTTTCAATAGGTGTTGCAGTAAACCCTTTAATTGCCAAAATCGCGAGTGATTTTAATAAGCCACGGGGATTTGTCGTGGTTAAAGAGGGATCAGAAAAGGCTTTTTTGCAGAATGTCGATATATCTCAGGTTCCGGGTATTGGACCACACACGCTGATGAAATTAGAAAACTTTGGTTTTAAAAAAGCCTCTGAATTATTAGAAGCAGATGAGTTTTTCCTTTACCACAATTTTGGAAATTCTTTCCTGGGGCTCGTTAAATCACTTACCGTTAAAAATTATCCAAAAGAATTGTTTTTTAAAAAAGAACCACCAAAATCTGTGGGGCATTCGATGACTCTCAATCATGATGTAAATTCAATAGAACTTATCGAAAGGGTCGCAAGTTTTCTCGGCGCGAAAGCTGTTTACAGAATGAGAAAATACGGATACCAGGCAAGAGGAACCAGTCTGTTTTTAAAATACAGCGATTTCAGCGTTGCCAGAATCACGAGAAGTCTTTCCTTTTATATTTCACGCCCGGAACACTTGAACAATGTTCTTTACTGGTTGATAAGAGAAATATGGAACGGTGAAGCCGTAAGGGCAGTAGGGGTTTCTCTTTACAAACTTAAGCCTGTAAATAAAAACGTATATCAAGAAAACTTATTTAAAAAAGAAAAAGACACGGTCGAAGTCGTTCTCAATCTCCAGAATCATTTCGGAGAGTACTCAATTTTCCCTGCTTCCATTCTCGCCGTCGCTAGTATTTGAGTTATTCTCCGATCAGACGCTGGGAACGGCTGTCGCCGTTGATGGTGGGAGTTACCTAACGGCAACTGACGCTGGGCGGAGCATAGCTTCGGATGCTTGGAACCACTTCGTGGTTGAGGTATAAAGAGTGCAAGAAAATGGGGACAGTCCACTGCGGTACAGTCCCCATTTTCTTTGTTTTGTACTGTAAAATAAGGACAGTAGGAGCATTAAATATTGAAAGGGAGATTGGGTATGAAAATGTTGTTTGCCATACTATTTTTTGTTGCGATTTCCATGACATTGCTGGCTGTTGTTATCACATCACCTGCTACAAATACTGTTCAGTTTAGCTGGTACACTACAACTCCGGTTGTATGTAATTTGTATGTCTATAATGAACACTTTTCCAAAGAAGTGTTTGAATCCAAACCTTCGAAGTTTCATGTACTGACTGTATCCGATTTGAGCCCGGATGTTTCTTACAAATATCGTATTGAATGTGAATCTTCTACCGACTATGTTCTGGAAGGTAATTTTTCTATTCCTTTTAATCCTGGTAATCACCTTAGGTTCGTTGTTTACGGAGATTCACGAAGTAATCCGAAAATACATTTAAGAGTCACCAAGGTCATTTCTTCAAAGGAGCCTCTTTTTGTATTGCACACAGGTGATATTGTATATTCAGACAGCCGTATTAACGATTGGGCAGATTTCTTCAAAGCGACAGAACCTTTGAGTAATGTTTTGTTTTTTCCAGCGATTGGTAACCATGAAAAAGCAGCCGAAAATTACAAAACTTTCTTTTCTCTCCCAGGAAACGAGTCATATTATTCTTTCAAAATTGGAGAATTGTTATTCATTGTGCTAAATACAAATGAACGTTTTGACAGGTATTCCGAACAGTACAAATGGTTGAAGTCTTTGGTAATGACCAATTCCGCTAAATTTACCATTGTAATGTTTCATCATCCGCCTTTCAGTTACAGCTCACATGGGGACTCTTATTTTGTGAAAACTATTCTTGTTCCTCTGTTTGAAAAATATGGCGTTGATCTTGTTCTTTCTGGTCATGATCATAACTACCAGCGCATTGAACACAATGGTCTCACATACATCGTAATAGGTGGTGGTGGAGCTTCTCCTTATGGCATTAAAGATCCTTCAGGTCCGGTAGCAAGCTTCGAAGGATATCACTTCGTTCTCTTTGAATATGATAATGGCAAACTAAAAGGCACCTGTTATGACATAAAGGGCCAGGAAATCGACAGCTTTTTTGTTTTCCCACGGTAAACACGCTTCGCGTGGGTACGACTGGCTAATGCCAGTGGTGCGAACTCCTGATAAGAATCCGAGAATCCGAGAGTCCGAGAGTCCGAGAACCGAGATAGCCGCTGCGCGGCGGAAAGCAGCTACGCTGCGAAGTGCTGGACTATGTCCAGGAGGCTTGTGAGACTGTCAATTGGTGGAGCGACGTTTGCAAAGCTGTGTGCAGAAAAACCTTTTTCAAACAGATCAACCAACAGATAAAACTGCCAGGAATAGGGACACCGGGATGCGTTTGACAGGCGATGATAAATCCAGCGTTTTTTTGGTAAGTAAGATACCTTTCCCAAAAGCTTTTGTGATTGTAACGGCGTCTCCTTTTGATATGTTGTTCTTGTATTTTACTTCTATCGGTATGTTTTTTACCAAATAATCTACTTCGTTTCCAGTCTGAGAATACCAGAACCCTACGTTTTCTAACATATAACTGCCTTCTGAAAGGTTGTTTTCGTATCTTATCAGGAGTTCTTTTCCTACTAATTGTTCAATTAATTCAGGAATTTTGGTAGACACTCCTAACTTTTCCTGAATTACTGTGTTCAAGAAGGAATCCCACAGGTAAAACTTTTTCTGTTTAAGGGGTTTTATTGTATGTTTGTTTTTATCGAGAAAGTGAATTACAAATCCTAGGTAGTTTGACGTAATGGCTTCAAGATAACGTTGGACGGTTTTTGTGTCCAGTTCTACTTCTGAACCAACGGAGTTCCATGAAAGCCTTGAACCGATTCGGCCTACAAGATACTTTATTATCTTCCTTAATGTGATTCTATTCAATCCAACTTTTTCAATGTCACCTACCATGATATCCCAAAATACGTTGACAAGCTGTTCCAGGGATTCTTCTTGAATCGTTTTTTCAACAACTACGGGAATGCCGCCAGACAAAAGGAATCTATCAAAAATCGGGTTAATTTCGTTCTCAAGTATTTTAAAGTCAAAGGTATATTTTTCATTTAGAGTAAGCAGTTCATCCAGAGAAAACAATGGCAGGCTTTTGAAACCAATGATTTCAAGGTATTCTCTGAATGTTACCGGCAAAAGTACTTTATCTGGCTCGACAACATTGCCTCTTCGCCCCGGCATGCGCTCAGCCCCTCTTTTAATGTCCAGTGCTGAGGAGCCAGATAGTATCATAAGGTCGTTTCTCAGGATAGTGTTGTCCCTCAATTCTTTTATGGCACGTTGCCAACCTTTTACATAGGAGATCTCGTCTATGAAAATATACCTTTTCTTATATTCTCTGGCATAGTTCAAGTATTCTAAAAGAACTTCCTTCAGCTCTTTGAAATCAGCCACAGTATCGGAGGGTAAGAACATTATGCTTTTTCCGGGGACATTCTTTTTTAGCAACTCAGCTATCGTTATCTTAATGGCGGTGGATTTCCCGATCTGTCTCATTCCCCTTAATGTGTAGAGAGCATTTGAAGATAAATCGAAAAGGTTAGAATAATCCCTTTTGAAACGAGCGTTTTCATACTGCTCAGTCAGTTTTTTAACGAGTGTATCCATATTAATAGAACTATTCCACCATGGGTTGTACATTATAATTTCAGAAATTGGCATAATCACACCTCATATATGTATGATATTTGTGGTACACGCACCATAAATTCGGCACATGTTTATTATATCATTTCAAAATCGAGAAAGCGAAAGCGGGTAAACACGCTGCGCGTGGGTGCGACTGGCTAATGCCAGTGGTGCGAACTCCTGATAAGAATCCGAGAATCCGAGAATCCGAGAACCGAGAGAGCCGCTGCGCTGCTGGTGAGCACGCTAGCGCGTGGGTAAGCTTGGCTTCGCCAAGGGTAAGCCCGGCTGCGTCGGGGGTGTAAGCTCCCGAGAAATCGTTAGTCAATTTTGTGAAATATGTTATAATATACACACTATGTGTATATGTAAAGAAGGTGATGGCATGAATGAGACAAAAGAACGACACAATATAATGATGAGACCTTCAACCTGGAAAGTTCTCAATGAATTGAAAAGAATATTGGGAAAAAGCGCAAGTGAAATCATTGAACGTTCCCTGTGGAAATTCATAGAATCAGAAGGGTACAATTCCCTGTATTTCAAGATCATGTCAACTGTTGAGCCTTGTGATGATGAAGAAAACGCTGAACTAACCAAAATTCTCGATGCAATGACAAAAGAAGATCTGGAGATAGCAGATGGGCATGAGTTACAGGATTGAATTCACAACAGCAGCACAAAAAGAATACAATAAGTTAGACAGAACTGTTCAAAAAAGAATCGACAAAGCGTTTTTGAATCTCATAGATCACTATAATGGGGATAAAAATGTGCCCCGCCCCGATGTGAAGATCTTGACAGGCAAGTATTATGGTCTATTAAGATTGAGGGTTGGGGATTACCGTGTTATATTCAAGCTTCAGAATAATACCTTCGTTATTCTTGTTATTCATATAATCAAGCGTGGAGATGCTTATAAGAAGTGAAAGATGCTGTGTCTGGCTTCGCCGGTGATACGAACTCCTGATAAGAATCCGAGAATCCGAGAGTCCGAGAAAGCTGCTTTGCAGCAGGGACACGAATCCCTTCGGGATTGATACGAACTCCTGCGGAGTTGTTGCGAACCACTTCGTGGTTGTCTCGAACTGCTTCGCAGTTGACACGCGCCTTCGGCGGAAAGAACCAAAAGCGGGGATAGGGTCTGGAGTCTAGGGTATAGAGAAAACATCGAGAGTCTGAGAAGCCGAGAAGGCGAGAGGGCCGCTATGCGGCGAAAGTGCTGAGCTGCGCTCAGGAGGCTCACGACGTTGACGCTCACGAGGTTGAGGCTCGCAGACGCTGATAAAAAGCCGAGAACCGAAATCCGAGAACCGAGAAGGCGAGATCCGAGAGATCAAGAATGATAGATCCTGAATCAAGTTCAGGATGATAGTCAAGCTTAAAAGATGAGATTCTACAAGATTTTTTACTTAGATACTATGAAGAGCCCAAATATGTATATCAACCCAATTACAAGACTTATAGCCACAGGGGCTATCATCCAACGTAAATATTCTCTAAAACCGAAAGAACGTCCAATCTCTTTTTCTAAATAGGTTACAGCTACTATATTTTGTACTGCTCCCAATGGTGTTAAGCTTGTAGCTAAGTTTCCACTTAATGCAAAAGACCACCAAATTATTGTTGGGAAACCAGCTCCTACCAATATTTTGAGAACGGGACCAAATATGAGCGCAGCTGGAACGTTGTTTAATATTGGAACACTAATCGCGGCTAGTATGAAGGGCGTTAGCAATATCATTAGCTGGTTATTCATCACTGATTTCAATCCTTCAGCAATCAGACTCGTAATTCCTACTGACTCAAGAGCATAAGAGGTGATATACAAGCCCGCAAAGAAAAATAGCATATCCCAGTCTATCTTGGCAGCGACATATTCAAAATCTTTTTTGTTTACCACAAGAAGGAAAACACCACCCAAAAGCGCGATATAGGAAAGGTCAACATCAATCAGATTATGAATAACAAAAAGAACAATTACCGTAAGAAATACCGCAAGAGACATTTTCATCATTTTTTTGTCATTTATTGCTCTTCCTTCATCCATTTCACTAAGCCTTCTAATTTTACTCACAACAGACTCGTCCACTTTAATGAATCTTTTGAAATAAAGCATCACTGCTATAAAAGCAAATATAGAAGCTGGACCAAGTTTTATGATGAAATCGTTGAAGGAAAAACCGCTTATTGAGCCAAGGACTAAATTAAATGGACTACCTATCAAGGTGGCCCCACCCCCAATATTATCGATCACCAATGTCAACACTATTAAAGGTACTGGATCCATCCCAAGCATATCCGCTATCAAAAACATCATTGGAGCCATGACGATTATAGTAACCACGTTATCAAGAAAGGCCGAAGTTAATGCCACAACGATCATCAAAAGGGTCAATGTGAAATAAAAACGCTCTCCGCCAAACTTTATCACCTTTATCGAGAAATATTCGAAAAAACCTGAAGTATTTAAAAAGGCAACAATTATCATCATACCTAGCAAAAGGCCCAGGGTGTCTAGATCAACCACCTTGCTGATGTTTTCAGGATCAAGCCCTTCTACTAGTTTTAATGCCGCAATAACCAGTGATAGCCCAAAGACGACAACAGCTTTGTTCTTTTTACCAAAAATGATGAATCCATACACAATAACCACAATCACTAAAGTTATCAACACATTTATATCCATGTCGCTTCTATCTCCTTATCTTGGTAATATATCAAAATCAGATAACTTCTAACAATTATCCATTCTATCAAATAGAACTGAAGAATATGAAATTTGAAAGTAGAAAATAATAGAGTTAGCACTTCTGATAAAAACACGAGAATCCGAGAGTCCGAGAAGGCGAGAGGGCCGCTATGCGGCGAAAGTGCTGAGCTGCGCTCAGGCTATGCGTTCCTTCGGAACGGCTTTGCGCCTGCGGCGGAAAGCAGCTACGCTGTGAAGTACTTGACTACGTCTTGAAAGCTTCAGACGCTGTCATTCTTTAGAAGTCAACGGATACCTGTCATTCTGGAGATGTCTTATCCAGAATCCTAACCCGCCACTGTCATTCTGGAAATGTTTTATCCAGAATCTTATTTTCTTAAGTACGAGATCCTGAATCAAGTTCAGGATGACAACCAAGTTCACAAGTGAAAAAAGGGGACAGTCCACAATGGGACTGTCCCCTTTTTCTACGGCCTTTCAGGGGAAAAATCTATCGACCTTATACGCACATCACATTACGCATTACCTTTATCTTTTTCTATCAACAATTCAATTGCTTTTATTGCTATTTGTATGGATTTTTCCAATCCTTTTTCATATTCTTCTCCTGCTTGCTTTACATAAGCCCCATCTTCACCCAATTCTTCTCTTACGGTTAAGATTGCACCGGTTCTTAAGTTATGTACATTTCCTAAAATATATAAAGCAGACACTTCCATTTCAACCGCTAATGTATGTGCTCTTACGAATAAATCCACTTCTTCAGCAGCTTTTTTGGAATTGAAGAATCTTCCATAGTATGAATCGGTGGAAAGTACAACGCCTAAATGATGCGGATTGCCGATTATTCCAGCAGCCTCTTTCAGAGCTGAAATTACATCAAAATGTCCAACCGCAGGGAATGATTTTGGTAAATAATAATCCATAGTTCCGTCGCCTCTAATTGCGGCTGTTGGAACTATTGAATCACCGAGTTTCAGATTTGGTTGCATAGCTCCTGTTGTCCCTATCCGGATGTATGTATGAACACCCAAAGTTTTTAGCTCTTCTACACCTATTGACATACACGGTGCTCCCATTCCCGTGGACATTACAGATACCTTTTCTCCGTTCAAATAGCCTGTCATTGTAAAATATTCTCTGTTGTCTCCAACGACCTCTGCATTTTCCAAATACTTTGCAATTCTTTTTACTCTTCCCCTATCCCCTGGTAATAAAACGTATTTTCCTACTTTTTCTGGATCGTCTATTCTTATGTGGTATCTTGGATCTTCCATGGTTTCACCTCTCTCCTTTCTTTTAGAATAGAATTTAGAATTAAATTAATTGTATTTCTTTAAATTATCAAAAAGTATTTCAATGAACTTCTCTCTATCAACCTTCAGCGCCCATTTTGAATTCGGGGCCTCCAGGTGCCAATAATCGACAACTGTTTCACCGTATGTTAATTCACCTTTTGTTTCTACCTGGGCATAAAATTCATCGAATTCGAATATATCCGGGTTTATTAAATAGGCTATGGTACATGGATCATGCAAAGGAGCCCCTTCTATTTTAAATATATCGTAATACGTTTGGTGGAAGAATTCTAATAACAATCCCATTTTAGAAGTTATTTCGGATCTAAAATTCTGCATCTCTTTTATCTCTTTCATATATATTTTTGCCTGGTGAGTCACGTCGAGCGGGAAAACAGTTAAATTGAATCCCGCGTTGAAAACTATTTGCGCAGCTTCAGGATCGGCGTATATATTGAATTCAGCCCTTGGAGTTACGTTTCCAAACTTTATTCCCCCACCCATAATTACCAATTCTTTCACTTTGGAAACTAAATGAGGATAGTTAAGAACAAATTTAGCTATGTTTGTTAGCGGTCCGACAGCTACGAATGTAATTTCATTGGGGAATTTTTCAACAGTTTCTGCCATAAACTCCAAGTAATTCTTTTCTTCAGCTTTTTTAGTAGGTAGTGGAAGATTTGCTCCTTCCAAACCACTTTCACCATGAATATCTGGAGCCACAATTTGCTTTCTCAACAATGGTTTTGAAGATCCTCTAAATACTGGCACATCCAGCTTTGCCATTTCCGCCAAAATAAGGGCATTTCTTGTTGTATTCTCTATATATGAATTACCGGCTACAGATACTATACCTAGTAATTCAATCTCTTCTGCGATTCCTGCCAGCAATATAGCGACAGCATCATCGTGACCAGGATCACAATCCAAAATAATCTTACGTTTCATACCCACACCACCTTATATTCAGAAGAATTTGATTTTTCCTTCTCTTAGTTTGTTCCACGCATAGAATGCCAGAGCGCCGACTGTTATTAAGAAGGGCATTGATTGTGTTATTTCGTATGGTATGTTCAAGAACTGTAGCGAGAACGAAAGAGCTTCTGAAAATCCAAACAATAATGAGCCTAATGCCACACCGTACGCAGATGTTCCTCCTAACGCCTGTGCAGCTAATGCGATAAAGCCTCTACCTGCTGTCATGTCTCTTGCAAACCAGGAAACATAACCCATTGAAAGGAATATTCCGCCCAAACTTGCCAGAAGTCCGCTTATTATGAGCGCTATAAATTGTGTTTTAAATACGGAAATACCAACGGATTTTGCTGCTTCTGGAGATTCACCAACGGAGCGTATTCTCAATCCTAAAGGTGTTTTGTACAACATATACTGAATTACAAAAACAAGGATAATTGCCACATAGGTCAAGATATGATGGCCGCTCAATATTCTTCCGATTCCCGGGATATCCTGAATGAAAGGGATATCTAAGTTAGGCAATACTTGAGATTTTAATGATGCGGAAGATCCCTTATCTCCAGTTAAAAGGTACAGCGCAAATATTGTTCCTCCACTTGCAAATATGTTCAAGGCTATTGCTGCCATTATTATGTCTGTTTTTAGTTTTAAGGAGAAGTAAGCTAATATAGAGGACATAATAACGCCCATTAATAGAGCCCCAATAACAGATAACCATAAATTTTGAGTAAAGCCACTTATTACCACACCAACAAAAGCTGAAAATAACATGGTTCCTTCAAGGGCTATGTTAGGTGTTCCGGCTAGATCTGCAACAAGTGCTCCTAGCGCAGCTAATAATATAGGCGTTGTGACTCTCGTTCCCGCTGCAACAAATTCCCACGAAAAAATGGCACTCAGTGCGCTATTCATTCGACATCACCACCTGCAACTGCCACGTTATTTGGTTCATTTGCCTTTGCTTCTTTTTCAATAGCTTTTTGACGTAACCTCGATAAGAACGCTTCTGCGGTTACAAGCAATATTATCGTAGCCTGTAATATGGAAACTATTTCCGGTGGGATATTCGTGTATCTTCCCATAGTTTTAGCTCCAACCCTTATATAAGAAAGGAAGAGAGCAGCAATCGGTACAAAAAGCGGATTATTTCTTGCTAATGTTGCAATAATGATTCCATCCCATCCATAACCTGGTGAAAAGAGCCATAAAAATCTACCGTGATATCCTATCAATTCTATAATGCCGGCCATCCCGGCAATTGCACCACTAACTACCTGAACCTGGAAAATCGTTCTTGAAGTGTTTATTCCAGAATAGTATGCGAAATTTTTGTTGTTACCAATCAATCTAACCTTGTATCCCCAGGTTGTTCTTTTTACTATGAACCATAACAAGAAGCTCATAACCAGAGCGATTATTATTCCAATATGCCATCTATATCTTGAGTTGATCAGGAATAACATGGATGTTTCTTTGTAAGGTAGTGAAACAAGCTGTCCAGCATTTGGGTCTCTAAGAAAAACTTTTATGATAAACAATCCCATGTATAATGCAACATAGTTCATCATCAAGGAGGTAACAAGTTCCGATGCGTTTAATTTTGATTTCATTATTGCTGGAACAGAAGCCCACGCAGCACCGGTTAATGAAGCCAGTAATATTACAACAATAGGATGTATTATAGGTATTGCTGGAAAATATATCGCGGCAAAACTTGCAACTGCGGCACCGATGAACAATTGTCCTTCTGCACCGATATTAAATTGTTTCGCCGTGAAAACAAGTGAAACAGCCAAACCTGTAATTATTATTGGAACACTTTCATTCATCCATTGTATAAATCCCCTTAAGTTAAAAAGGACTTTCCCGCGCCTTTCTTTCACAAGAGGAGAAGTAAGGAATACTTTGAACGCCTTGTTTGCTGCTTGGAAAGCCTCTTTTAATTTTTCACCTAAAGGCATATCTCCCTTAGGCATGCTTGTAAAGAATATTAATAAGTATCCCAATAACAAAGCAATAGCGATCGCTAGAATAGTCCTATATACTTCATATCTTTTTATGTTTTTCATAGCGAATCACCCATTTCATCAATATTCATCTTTTTTATCCCAAGCATATATTCGCCCAGTATTGTTTCGTTAATTTTGGAGATATCCTTGAAATGTGCAACAAATTCCCCATGATACATAACCAGTATTCTATCTGATACTTCCAGTAATTCTGTCAAGTCTGCAGAAATCAACAATACGGCCACGTTGTTATCTCTTTCTTTTATAAGCCTTCTTCTTATAAAGTCTGCTGCCGCAACATCTATACCTCTTGTTGGTTGATCCGCTATTATGATTTTGGAATCAGAGGTGAATTCTCTTGCAACAACAACCTTTTGTATATTTCCTCCAGAGAGCATTTTAACAGCCGTTTTGGGCCCATCTGTCCTTATATCGAATTCCGAAATCAATTTTTCCGCACTTCTGGTTATATCTTTATAAGATAAAATACCTCGTTTTGAAAAAGGCTCTTTTTCAAATCTATCGCTGATCAGGTTTTCTTCAATAGAGTTTTCTCCGGAAATCCCCCATTTCATACGATCTGAGGGAATAAAACTCATTCCTGATTTTCTGAAAGCTTCCGGGCTATCCATGTTTTTCATATTCTTTCCAAATATAAAAATTTCACCTTTTTCCGGTTTGTCCATTCCAGTGATAATATCAACCAATTCATTTTGTCCGTTTCCTTCTACTCCAGCTATGCCAAGGATTTCGCCTTCTCTTAGTTTCAGATTTATTCCTTTAAGCATTTTGACGCCATCTATTCTTGTATAATGTAAATCTTTCACCTCTAAAACTACTTTACCGGGTTTTGCAGGTTCTTTATCTATCTTCAGCTCAACATCTCTTCCTACCATCATTCTCGACATGTCTTTTTCAGATACATCTTTTACATTGGCCTCGCCAACTGTTTTACCTCTTCTTAATACGGTGATCCTATCAGCTATTTCTTTGACTTCATTAAGCTTGTGGGTTATGAAAATCACCGTTTTTCCTTTTGCGGTCAGGTTCTTCAAAGCTTTAAAGAGTTCTACGGTTTCCTGTGGGGTCAAAACGGCCGTAGGTTCGTCAAGGATTATTAAATCAGCCCCTCTTACGAGAGTTTTCAAGATCTCTACTCTTTGTTTCATACCAACACTTATATCTTTTATTTTTTCGTGAAGCGGAACAGGTAATCCATATTTATTCATTTCTGTTTCTACGAATTCTGTTGCTTTTTTCAGATCAACAGAAAATCCTTTTGTAGGCTCCATACCAAGAATGACATTTTCTACAACTGTTAATGAAGGAACCAACATAAAATGCTGATGAACCATCCCAATTCCCAATGCAATAGCTTTATCCGGTGAATGGATCTCGACTTCTTTTCCTTCATAGAAGATTTTTCCGGAAGTAGGTCTTTCAAAGCCAAATAAGATTTTCATCAGAGTGCTTTTTCCGGCGCCATTTTCGCCAAGCAATGCGTGGATTTCACCTTTTTTGACTTTTAAGTTAACACCCTTATTCGCAACAACACCATTAGGATAAATTTTCCAGATATCTCTCATCTCAAGAACATAGTCGTTCATCTGGCTCTCACCCTTTACTCTAAAGTAATAGGGGCAAAAAGCCCCTATTTTCAACCTTTATAGCAAATTTTTATTATTTAGGTCTTACAGCATCTCTAATTTTATTCAGTTCTTCATTGCTCATCCCATAAGCTGATGTTACTTTTATATCTCCGCGAATTATAGCCAATTCTAATTCTCTTAGTTTTACCAATATCCATGGATCTGCTTCCATAATTTCTCTGAAGTATGGATTATCTGCCAATCCTACACCACGCTCTTTTAATCCGAGCGCTTCAACTTGTCCAACTGGAAGTTTTCCTTCCAGATACAATTTTACCGCTCTCAACAATGAGTAATCCACATTCTTCAACATTGATGAAAGTGTGTGTTTTACAATGTCCATATCTTTTTCTTCATATAACAACTGCATATCTGAATCAACACCGATTGCCCATCTATCCATTTCTTTAGCTGCCGCCAAAACACCATTTCCTGTTTCTCCAGCTACCGCAAATACAACGTCTGCTCCCTGTCTATACATGGATAAAGTGAATTCTTTACCCTTTGCAGGGTCATTCCAGGCACCTACGTATGATATGGCAACCTTTATGTCTGGATCGATATACAGTGCCCCTTCAATATATCCAACAAGGAAATCATTGATAACTGGAATATCCATTCCACCAAGGAATCCGATAATCTTTTTATCCGGCAATGAGTACTTAAATTTGTCTGATGTAGAAACCATGGCAGCCATGGCACCGGCTAAGAAGGAACCTTCGTTCTGTTTATAAAGTATCGAATATACATTGTCCAAATTACCTTTTGAATAATCCACAGCCGTGTCGAAAATAATATAAGTTGTATCTGGATACATTGGAGCTACTCTTTCAACCAGCTCTACCATTTGCCATGTTCCAACGATAATTATGTCGTACTCACCAAGATCTGATATGTCTTCCAAAGTTGGTCCCCATTCTGAAGGGTTGTAACCCATCTCTATAATTTTAGTTTCAACACCAAGTTGCTCTTCTATCATTTTCATTCCTCTTGCCGCTGAGTCGAAGAAAGATTTGTCGCCCAAAGTACCATTAACAAGTAAAACTGCTTTTACCTTACCGAATAATGTCAATGACATCACGGCAATCAACAAAACAACCAGAATCTTTTTCACAAATATCCCTCCCTTTTTACATGTTTTATCAACCAAGAAAAAGACCAACGGGCTTTTGGTTCATAATCCTTACAATATCCTTTGTTGCAAAATGCGTATTTTAGCTATTTTTTTCCATTATACCTGCAAAAAACAGCAAAAAATAGACCAATATGACAACATAAAAATGGATTACCACCAAAAAAATTATTAGACTCTGTATTTCTCAGTTTTTTGGAAGCTTTCTTTAAATCTGCATAATTCTCCTTTGGATAGCAAGCCAGCGGAGCAAACTGTTTTGCAGCAACGAATCCCTTCGGGATTGACACGAACTCTTTCAGAGTTGTCACGAACTCCTTCGGAGTTGTTTCGAACTGCTGCGCAGTTGACACGCGCCTTCGGCGGAAAGAACCAAAAGCGGGTATAGGGTCTGGGGTATAGGGTATAGAGAAAACATCGAGAGTTCGAGAACCGAGATCCGGTAAGCACGCTAGCGCGTGGGTAAGCTTGGCTGCGCCAAGGGTAAGCTTGACTTTGTCAGGGGTGAGCCAAAGCCGTTGTTGGTTGTGCGTTGTGGGTTGTGCGTGACAATCGAAAATCGAGATTCGAGACCAGAGAAAGCCGCTGCGCGGCTGGTGAGCACGCTAGCGCGTGGGTAAGCTCGGCTTCGTTGAGGGTATGCTCTTCTTCGGAGTGGGTGCAACTTTTCAGCCGCAATTGCTTTTTATGAATTCTAATACTTCCTGGACGTGCCCCTTTACTTTTACCTTTCTATATTCTTTGATTAGAATGCCGTCTTTGTCTATAACAAAGGTGGATCTTTCTGTTCCTATATATTCTTTTCCAAACCTTTTCTTAGGTTTAAGCACGTCGAAGATCTTGTGTACCTTTGCCTCTGGGTCGCTGAGCAGGTGAAAGTTCAAATTCAGTTTCTTTGCAAAATTCATGTGTGATTTGACGCTGTCTTTGCTGACACCCAGTACTATGGTGTTCAGAGCCTCGAAATCCTTTAAATGGTCTCTGAAGTCCTGAGCTTCAAGTGTGCATCCCGGTGTATTATCTTTGGGATAAAAATACAACACAACACACTTGCCGCGAAAAGATGACAGCGTAACGCTTTCACCATTCTCATTTTCTAAAGTAAAATCTGGAACAGGTTTTCCAACTATTGCCTTGCTTTCCATAATCATCCCCCCTTTTCTTCGCTTTGCGAATAATACTGAGCTGAACATGCCTATTTCTTCTGGTATTGAGAAAACATATCTGGATAAAATAGTTTCGGATTTGAAATACCGATATACTCCCCTATTGGATAACGTCTCTGAAACACACGCGGAGGGGTAGCCTCCTTTGGAATCAGCATTATCTTGAGTCCGCTTTTCTTTTCCTCTTCCGTGAAAAACCTTTGATCCACCCGATAGTTAAAATAATACAGATAGGGAGCTATCCACTTTAGATATACACCTTTCTCGGTCCCGGATGAGCCGATAAGTTTCAATCTGCTTCCATTATCAGTAATAGCTGCCTGAAATTCCACCACATTAAGCGGAATCCCATCAAGTTCTGGAATAACATCCCATTGCGGATCGAGAAACACCCATTTTTCATACTCATCCATCCATACCTCAACAGCCACGTGTCCAGCTCCAGAGGTGGCTGTTTCCACATCCTTTCTCATGAGTCCAAGAACTCTTGATGGGAAACTCATAGACCTAGCAACTGCAGCAGTTACAATGGCGTATTCCACACATCTGAAATTCTTTCCTGTTGAGGCCTCTTCAAGCATAGTTAAAGGGTCTTCCCTGGATGGTTCATTATTCCCGTTGTGCTTCCACCTATCGTGAACCCATTTCATCAAACGTTTTAACTTCTCATAATCACTCTGGACACCAGCCACTACTTCATCAAGATGATACTTCTCCCTGAGCTCCATCATTTTCGAACTGTTGAGATCATCCATTTTCACTTCAGGAAGAGAAACAACTTCTTTATAATTCCATTCTAGCAAACGATTTACCCCCTTTTTTGAATCTATCGCGTTTAGAGTATAGCATCCTCTCTAAAAGAGCACTAGTTTACGCTAAATCTATTTTGCAGCCAAAATCAAAATGGAGACAGTCTGCATTTTCTGGTAGCTAAAAAAGTTATAATAAACGATGAAGTACTCAAGTTTTAGGAGATGGTTTTTTGAATATAACGCTAATGACTTTTCCTGGATCTGATAAAGAAAGACTTGCAGAAGCTTTTGAGATAAGGAGAGAAGTTTTTATAGAAGGCCAGGGAATTGCTGAAGCTATTGAAATTGATGGGCTGGATCCTGAGGCTGTACACTTTCTTATAAAGTGTGATGGTAAAGCTGTGGGTACCTGCAGAGTCAGGGAAGTTGAAAATGGGATCTGGAAGTTAGAGCGCTTTTCCATTAGAAAACCTTATCGCGGTATGAAACTGGGAACCAGGCTCTTAGAATTTGTTGAGTCTCAGGCGAGAAATAAAGGTATATACAGAATTATAATGAATGCCCAGCTTTCAGCTTCAGGCTTTTATTTGAAAGCCGGTTATATAAAAGATTCAGAGGAATTCGAAGAGGCAGGGATTATTCACATTAAGATGTATAAAGATTTGACGATTTAGAAACAGCTAACGCCGTTGATGTTTGGAATTGCTGTGCGGCACTCTCGCCCTCTCGAATCTCGGTTCTCGGTCACCGAACTTCGTATCATATTCCAATTGATAACTGTCGGCTATTTTACTTCAGGCCAGAAGCCAGGGAAACTACCTTTTTCGAGTTCTACTCTCAGTTCTCCACAAAATTCCACGTCAATTCCAGGGCTGAATTGAAGTGCTTTGATTTGAACTCCATTTTTTGAAGCCTCATTTAAAGCCTCTGATAGCTCCGGGTCCCTCTCGAAAAAGGGGCTGAATTTCAGTGCATCTTTCCTCACTATCATGAAAAATATCCAGCTGTGAAAGCCTTCAGAATTGAGCCTTATTAGTTCCTTTATGTGCTTTGTCCCCCTTTTCGTGGGAGCGTCGGGAAATCTCGCCGTCCCCTCGGCATCGATGAGATTTACCGATTTTAGTTCGATGTAGTGTTTACCGTTATCACTTTCAATATAAAAATCAAGCCGCCCGTGGTTTACTACGGGTTCTGGTTTTACATACTTAACCTTTCCAAAATGGCGAAGAATTTTTTCATCGATCAACCAGCGAAACAAAAGGTTTGGTAACCGCGAATCCACGCTTACCAAAAGAGGTTCACCGGTGGGAAAGGCTTTGGTCTTTACAAGAAGAAGGTCATGCTCTGTTTTACCACTATTTCTCCTCTTCTCCAGAATTACCTCGTTTCCCGGAAGGAGAAGCTCTTCAAGTCTTCCTGGATCTGGTAGATAAACCTTTTTCTTTTTTCCAGATAGTTCCACAATAGCAGTAAAGCGGTTTGGCCTTTCGATAAATTTCGCGTTCTCAGGTTTTCTGATCCATTTGTATTTTTTCATCTCTTTCATTATATCAGAGCCAGCAGAGCTGTCGAAGTGCTGGACTTCCGTCCAGGACGCTTGCGAGGCTGAGGCTTGCAGACGCTGATAAAAAGCCGAGAATATCGAGTAGGAGAGGGGCAATGCCCCTCGTCCTCTCACAGAACCGTGCGTACGGGTCAACGTACACGGCTCATGGATTGAGTATCGGATTCTCCGACAGTGGTACATGTGAAAGCTTCATATCATACAGCCCTATCTTCTGAAAATATTTGTTAGGCAGTAGTCTACTGACCAATCGCGATCGAGAGCTTCTCCATTTGTTCATTCTTATTCCGGATATTTCGCCTCTGTATCCTTTTTGTCTCATCACCCTGCGTAGTTTCTTTGTCGTTTTCCATTGTCGCAGGATTATGGCTCTCAATCTCCTTCTTATCCAACCCATGAGGTCTCTGAATACGCCCACCCAGTCGATTATTTTGTAGTAATTGCTGAAGCCTCTCAGCAATTGGTTTAGTCGTTTTATTATCTCTCCGATCGGTGTACATTGGTTTCTTCGGGTGAGTGTTTTTGCTTTGGCTTTGAACCTCTTCATTTTCTTTTCCTGGATTCGTATTTTGCCTTTTTGTATGGTGAATCCAAGAAATTCGATTCCATCATCTATCGTGGTTATTCTCGTCTTTTCTTTGTTGACCTTCAATTTCAGCTCTTTTTCCAGTATTCGGATAGCTATTCTCAGATATTTTTCCGCGCTTTTGTAGCTCTTTGCGAAGATTAGTATGTCATCTGCATATCTCACTATCCTTATTCCTCTGGCCATCATTTTCTGGTCAAATTTGTTCAGATAGATGTTGGATAGCAGGGGGCTTATTACTCCGCCCTGTGGACTTCCCATCTCACTGGGTTGGTATTGGTCTGTTATGACTCCACTTTTGAGGAAACTTCTTATTAGTCTCAATATTTTGCCATCGCTTATTCTTTCCGCTACTGCGTCTATCATCTTTTCGTGGTCTAAGGTGTCAAAGCATTGACTAAGGTCTAACTGTACCACGTATTTCATTTTGTATTTGCACGCGAAGGCATAGGCTTTCTCTACTGCCTGGTGTGGATTCCTTCCTTTCCTGTATCCATAACTTGAAGGATGAAATCCTTCCTCAAAGATTGGTTCCATTATTTCTTTCAGCGATTGTTGTACTATTCGATCCTCTACCGTCGGTATCCCGAGCATACGTGTCTTCCCATTTCCTTTCGGGATTTCTACCCTTTTTACCGGTGAAGGCCGGTATTCTCCTTTTCGCAACTTTTCGCTGAGTTTCTTAATCCTTTCCAGAAGGTTTTCTCCATACTCCTGAACCGTTACTCCATCTATCCCAGGTGCTCCGTTGTTCTTCCGCACCTTGTGATATGCTTTGACCAGGTTCGCTTCCAGATAAACTTTGTCAATAAGACTGTAGTACTTCCTCATGTTTCCTCCTGTATGGCCTTCCGGATAAGTCGCATATAACAGAATCGGTTTCTTCTCCCATCCAAAGATTGGATTCTTTACCCCCCCCCCGGGAATCTTCCTATCTTTGCAATGGTTACTTACCTGCCCCGGCTATTCTCAACCGTCGTTAGCATTTCAGCCTCCGTTACGGACTCCTGTTATACTCGCTTCCCTTTGTGCCATTTCCTCAATCCTTCCCCCCTTCGCAAGTAACAGGCCCTTTCGGTTCCTGTTACCCCCATCGCTCAAGGCGATAGTCCCTTCTCCTTTCAGAGAGGTTCAACACTACTACGGGTTCGTCTGCCATCCTCCTCCGCTTCACCAGTCCTTGGGTCTCCCCTTGTTCCGGCTTACCCATTTTGGGACGAGTGAGGACTTCCCCGGGTAAGACATACAGCTTTCATCCGAATCCTGCCATCCAAACCTGTAGAGTTGGAGCTCGGGCTTACCCATTCTCGGCAAGGTTACCCTCTCTACCGGCCAACACTGGTTCACTTTCGTTCAGTTCCAGATTTTGCCTTAGGCTTCCTTCAGATTCACCGTTACCAGTGACACCCTTGCCCTCAGCTAATGCTTATCTCGCTCCCCGCATTCGGGACTTTCACCCTATAGTTGTATGTCATGCCGGGCACACCGAGAAAGCTGCTTTGCAGCAGGGACACGAATCCCTTCGGGATTGATACGAACTCCTGCGGAGTTGTTGCGAACCACTTCGTGGTTGTCTCGAACTGCTTCGCAGTTGACACGCGCCTTCGGCGGAAAGAACCAAAAGCGGGGATAGGGTCTGGAGTCTAGGGTATAGAGAAAACATCGAGAGTCTGAGAAGCCGAAAAGGTGAGAATATAAAATCGTTGTAGGTTGTACGTGACAATCGAGAACCGAGAGAGGCGCTGCGCGGCGGATACGAATCCCTTCGGGATTGTCACGAACTCCTGATAAGAATCCGAGAGTCCGAGAGGGCGAGAAATTCCCTGCTTCGCAGCGGCCGTATTGGGCTTCGCTCAGGCTATGCGTTCCTACGGAACGGCTTTGCGCCTGCGGCGGATTAGAAAATGTCTTATTCCGACTCGAAGGGCCGCATAGCCGCGACGAAGGAGCGCATGTCAACACGCAGTGTGCTAATCCTAGTCCTGACGAAGTCAGCGTGTCGCGCGTGCTCTCCGCGTTGGTACAACTGGCTTCGTCAGTGGTACGAACTCCTTCGGAGTTGGTGTAACCGACTATTTGTCTTCTTTTATCGTCATTGGCTGACCACAACAGACCAATTCGCCGCCTCCAACTTCCTTTACTTCTACAACATTTCCACAAATTTCGCACACGAAAATCTGTCCCTTAGTCGTTACTTTAGGCATTCTCTTTCGCTCCTTTCCCTTAGGCTTAACTTAATTCTAAGATAAACTATATGGAATCCAAAGCTCTGGATAGTATTGGTTTTAGTGCTAACAGGTTATAGAATCTTATTGGGGGGTAACTATATGAAAAATATCGAAATAGCTTTCGGTTTTTTCCAGTATGAAAGAATAAAGATTGCAAAGTTACTTTACGAACCATTTAGCGAAAAAGTAAAACCTATTTTCGGTTCAAAAGAAAAAAGTATTGAAATATACTCAAGATACCTGAAAAGTGACGGGATAATTGTGGCCAGAAAAGACAGAGAAATTTTAGGTGTCGCTGGAATAAAAACCAAGAAAGACAATTGGCTTGAAATCGGCGTCTTAGAAGCTTTAAAAGAATTCGGGATCTCCATATTCAGAGTAGCATTCCTGGGATTGGCGTTAAAAAAGAGTGCTAAAAATGGTCTCCTTTTAGACGTTATAACCGTTGTAAAAGAAGCAAGAGGCAAAGGAATCGGAACAGCGCTTTTGAGTTTCATAATTGATTTTGCAGAAAAAGAAAGATTGCCTATGATCAGGCTCTTTGTAATAGAGCAGAACATTAAAGCGAGAAAATTATACGAAAGGATGGGTTTTAAAATTATAAAATTTCATACCCTGCTCTTTCCATGGAGAAAGATTTTCGGCTTCAAAGGCTCCTTTGAAATGGTGTACAGTCCGAGAAAAATTGGGACAGTCCACCAAAAAACATCGAGAGTCCGAGAACCGAGAGGGCCACTACGCGGCCACGAGAGACGAAGATGAATCAAAGTAAAAAAGGACAGGACAGACTCTAATATTTACAAAAGATACGACTGGCTGACGCCAGTGAGGCGAACTCCTTCGGAGTTGATGCAAACTGCTTCGCAGTTGACATTGCTTAAAATAGGAGCTACAGTCAAAACAGAAAATGGGGACAGTCCACTGCGGTACAGTCCCCATTTTCTGTTATCGGGGTCAATTATATGATATCAATATACTGTGAAGATAAATTCATACCATGCTGTTACGTCGGTTGTATCTGCAGAACCAGGTAGCACATTAAAATAAGAAGGCATTGGTCCATTCCATGCGTCACTCAATATATTCTTAACAATGGTAAAATCAACATCTTCTTTGGTGTACACAATAACATCATAGGTTCCAGGGCTGGTTATATAATATGCGACACCATAGTTGTCAGTA
Source organism: Kosmotoga olearia TBF 19.5.1 (assembly GCF_000023325.1). Classification (NCBI taxonomy): domain Bacteria; kingdom Thermotogati; phylum Thermotogota; class Thermotogae; order Kosmotogales; family Kosmotogaceae; genus Kosmotoga; species Kosmotoga olearia. The sequence continues at coordinate 1,318,349 of NC_012785.1, read as the reverse complement.
TCAATATCTCTTCCAAGCTCATTAATAGATGCTGGAATTTCACCATCAATATAAAGTTTGTTTTCAAAGGCATTGGCAAGTGTTTTCAAGTTCTGCGCAACTTTTGTAGCCTGTGCTTTTTTGATCGCGTTTAACGCAACTGGTGTAATTGTGGCGATCAATGCAGCAATAACCGCTAAAACGATCAAAAGCTCAACGAGTGAAAATCCTCTTTTTCTCACCTACATCCCTCCTTTAAAGAATAGTAGTAGTCTTTGCTTCAATCATCTGTATGCAAAATTGTGCCAATTAGGAGTCGCTATTGGCAATGAAAATAAGAAAATGGAGGTACTCCACTGTGCGCTGCTTCGCAGCGGATATGGAAAATGGGGACAGTCCACCAAAAAAACTTCGAGAGTCCGAGAAAGCTGCTTTGCAGCAGGGACACGAATCCCTTCGGGATTGATACGAACTCCTGCGGAGTTGTTGCGAACCACTTCGTGGTTGTCTCCGGTCTGCCCCCCAATAATGAGACACGGGTTAACGAGATCAAGCTTTAACAGACTGAATCATGGAAATGCTACAGTGTTTCTTAAAGGCTTGTGGTGTCATGTATTTCAAAGAACCATGTGGTCTGAGATTATGATAGAAATCCATGTACACCTGGTATTTTCGGTAAACGTCTTCCGCTCTCTCAAACACATTCATAGCCACAAATTCCCTTTGCACATTCGAATGCTGTGATTCAATAAAGGCCTGGGAATCAGGGTGGTGCTTTATCCCAAATTCCTGGATTATCTCGTTCTTTTCAAAATATTCCCGGGTGTAATTAGCTGTAAACAGGCTTCCATTATCCGTACGGACCAACTGAGGTACCGTTTCCTGGTAAAGCATTGCCCTTCCCAGTGTTCGAGTAAAATCTTTGCACTTGCAACTCTTCCCAAGATATGAACCCACTATTTCCCTTGAATATACATCTATTATGTCCAATAAGGCTATATTCCCTTCCTGTATTGTGGTTATGTACTTAATATCTGCTTCCCACAGTATTCCTGTCCTGTCTATCTCATGCTGGGTTGAGCGCCTAACAGGATGGTGCTGTTTCGGCCAGTATTTCCTGACATATCCCAGCTTCTTTCTCATTCTGTGTACTTTCTTGTGGTTCACTATTATCCCAAATTCATTCAGAAAATACTTGCTGAGCTTCTTGCTTCCTAGCACTTTCAGATAATACTCAGGTTCATATGGATTCACTCTGCTGTATATGCCTTTGAGTAGTTTTTCAAGCTCTTTATCTTCGAACTTTTCACCGTTTGTCTTTAGACAGTAATTGCGCCTTCTACCTGTCTTCGCCTTTTTGAGAAAGAACAAGGGTTTCTTCCTGCGATAGTAACTGCTTCTGGTTATTCCAAAGATTCTCAAAAGATAAGAGGTTGAAAAACCATAACCCATATATGTTTCAGCGAAAAGTTCAACTGCTAGCCTTTTCCAGTTTTTTTTAGAGCTTCTTTTAGCAACCTTATTTCCAATTCTTTCTCTGCTATTATGAGTTTGTATTTCTCGATTTCGTTGAGAACCCCTTTTAGCTCTTTTGGGTCTTTCTTTATCTTGCCGAGCCCTATCTCTTTGTACAGAACAGGTGGTATCTTCGTTGGATCAACAATGAAATCTCCAGCTCTGAGTTTCGGTTCAAAAGCACTTTCTCCCTCCGCTCTGTATTTGTTTATCCAACCCCATAATGTAGAATCCGGTATCCCGTATTCTTCCCTGATTTCTCTTGTGTTTTTGTGACCCTCTTCGTATTCCTTTACCACTTTTAGCTTCAATTCCATTGAATATTGTGCTCTGCCTCTCATCCCTTCGCCCCCTTTTCTTTCATACTATCACTTCGTTATCTCTTGTCCTATTTCTTTAGGGGGTGATTACGTCTCGAACTGCTTCGCAGTTGACACGCGCCTTCGGCGGAAAGAACCAAAAGCGGGGATAGGGTCTGGAGTCTAGGGTATAGAGAAAACATCGAGAGTCTGAGAAGCCGAGAAGGCGAGAGGGCCGCTATGCGGCGAAAGTGCTGAGCTGCGCTCAGGAGGCTCACGACGTTGAGGCTTGCAGACGCTGATAAGAATCCGAGAGTCCGAGAACCGAGATAGCCGCTGCGCGGCGGATGCGAATCCCTTCGGGATTGTTGCGAACCACTTCGTGGTTGTTGCGAACTGCTGCGCAGTTGATGTGCGCCTTCGGCGGAAAGCAGCTACTCTACTGAAGTGCTGGACTACGTCTTGAAAGCTTCAGACGCTGTCATTCTTTAGAAGTCAACGGATACCTGTCATTCTGGAGATGTTTTATCCAGAATCTTATTTTCTTAAGTACGAGATCCTGAATCAAGTTCAGGATGACGAATGTACAAAAGCTCAGTAAGCACGCTACGTGTGAGTGAGCCTCGAAAAACAGGTACAGTCCCCTACGACACAGTCCCTGTTTTCTTCTTTGACGCTCACTTAAATGAAAGCGCTGAAAGTTATGATGTCTTGCGTTTAAATATAAGGAAAATTGCTATGATTGCTCCGGTTACTATAAAACCTGAATAACCCATAATCCTAAAACCCGTTACTGTTTGAAAGTACTCTATGAGATAACCACCGATAATTGACCCAAAAATATATGTCAATCCTGAACTTGTTAGCCAGAAAAGGCTTTGAGCATTGGTCAAGTATTTCTCGGGTAATCTGAAATGTATATAGTTAAAAAGAGCGTAATACATCAAGATGTACGTGAGCCCGTGAAGAGCCTGGGTTAGCAACAAAGGCACCAGTCCCGAGACATAAGTAACCAGCACAACTCTCAAAGCACTTACCAGCATGCCGACTACAAGAACACTGAAATTTCCAAACTTTCTTATGATCTTTTCTGCGAAAAACAGGAAAGGAATCTCTGTAATCGCCATGAAAGAAAAGACAAGTCCTACAACCGATTTATCATAGCCCATTTCTCGAGATAAAACAGGAAAAAAGGTGTTATGAAAACTTCCTAGAGTTACACCGAAGATCATTCCAACAGTCATAAGAACAAAAGTAAACAGATTTCCGTTTCTTATAAACACTGTTTTTGGCTTTTCCTGTATTTTCTTGTTATTCTTTCTTTTTATATTTATCACAATGGGAGCGATAAAAAGGCTGATTGAAGCAACTATAAAATACCAGATGAAACCCCATTTAACCAGATAACTCAAAAGCAGTGCTGTAATAGAAAAACCTATGGTACCGAAGAGTCTGATTTTATCGAAAGTGCCACCGTGCTTTTTTATGGAAGCCATCATAAGTGAATCACCAAGGGGGACAACGGCCGAGAAGAAAAAGGAAAAGGCGGCAATTGAAATGAGGCCAAGAATGAAATTTCTCGAAATGTATATTGGCCAGAATAAAAAGCCCGAAATGAGCGAAACAATTATGAAGGCTTTTTTATCCGTAATCCTTGATCCCACTCTAAACCAGAATGGATTTGAAATCAATGCTACAAGGGGTAGCATAGCCACCAAATAGCCAATCTCCACGGGACTGAAACCCGCGATATCAAAGAATTGGCCAAGCATGCTTCTTGCAGCAAAGCTGGAATATGTAAGTGCTTCAAAGATAAAATCCCAGATAAACAAATCAAACTCCCCTAAAAATGTACGTTTAATAAAGATTATAGACCCATGTGGCTGGAAGTACCATGACCCATCTCTACGTAACGTGATCGGGTAGGAAGGATAGAAGAACAATAAAAAATGTTTAGTAAGTGACAAATTAACAATAAGACACAAAGATTCTTCGAATATTTTTTCGGTTGATAATGTCAGAAGTGGCAGATCGATTCGAACAGTTGACTTTACGAAACCTATTCATTTTCCTGAACAAGCAACGAGTTCACCGATTTCATTATCTCTTCGAGGTTTTCTCTCAATACTTTGACAATATCCTGGTCTAATGCCATGTTTTCCATTATTCTGATTGCTTCTTCAGGTGTCATACCAGGACGATAGGGCCTATCGCTCACCAGCGCATCGAATACGTCCGCTACGGCTAGAATACGGGCAAGAAGCGGTATTCTGTCTTTCGAGAGTCCCTCAGGATAGCCGCTCCCATCTGTCCTCTCGTGATGGTAAAGTATGATAGGTGCCAAATCCTGCAGTTGATGAATTTTACCAATTACGTTTGCGCCAATTTCAGGATGTTTTTTTACAATTTCAAACTCCTCGCTGGTAAGTTTACCCTTCTTGTTGAGAATAGATTCGGGGATGCCTATTTTCCCAATGTCATGAAGCAAAGCGGCATTGTAGAGCTTTTTCAGCTTTTTACGCCGTAATCCCAATGCTTTTCCAAGGAACATACAGATCATAGCGACTTTTTTCGAATGATTGACGGTATATTTGTCTCGCTGCTCAAAGAACCAAACCAGACTTTTAAGACCATCAGTCTGATAGTAAATATGTATTTCTCTGTTTATAATGCTTCGAATTATCAACACCATTAGAAAGGCTATGGCAACAGAGCTAACGAAGTGGAAAAAACGCAGTGGAGGTTGTTTGATTTTATAGTGAAGCCCAAAAGCGAAAGGCTTCCCTTCATTCACGATATCAACTAATGTGGTAAGACCATGCAATTTAAGAAGAGTTTCGAGATCCAATTCGCATTTTATTACCCGGTCTTTCAGCACATTTTCAACGAAATCATCGTAGACATTAAATAAAATAAACAATCTGCCATTTTCAGAATAAATAGAATAATAGCGGTCGAAATCTTGAAAGCTTTCCGGTCTATCAATTAGTTCTATAGAAGAGATATATTTAGATCTATCAAGTATTTCATCAAAGTTTTCCTGAATAAAATCGGCTTTTTCTTCAGTAACCGCGTCATAAAATTCAGTCCATTGAAAATATCCAAAAGAAAGCTTTTCAGCAACCAATTGAACTGAAAGTTCAAAAGCGTGTATATGTCCTTTTACTCTTTCGTTGTACCTGGTAAGGTTGAGATTGTGGAATCTAGTGATAGAAGCAACAAAAGCCAGAACAAAAATAAAAATGGAACTCAAGAGGGTAACTTTTCCTCTAGCGTTCAGTCTGGTCATTTTTCCACCATCCGTTTTTCTTGAATTCTATCCCAACACTTCTTAGAAAAGCCTTCGAACCATATTCACTTGACTTACGTTAGACAACCACTATTCCCAAGGGGTCAATTATAAAGACTTGATTTCTGTGAACTACTTCGACGGTATAGCGTTCAACTTTTACTCCAAATTTGGCTGCTCTTTTCTTTCTATAACTGATTCTGAAATCGTACTCGTACTGGAAATAAAGGATTGTCCAAGTTTTTGGATTGCTTTGTTGTGAGCACCTATCAGTTTAGCTATCAATTCTCTTCATTTGTGTGCTTGCTATATATTATTAATTCATTTGTTCTAATCTACTATACCATACATTTGTTCAGTTTATGAATAAAATGGAAGTTACTGTTTTTGTTTGTTTTTCTACTAAAACACTCCAAATTTTAATGCATTTTTGATCAACATTTATGATTGTTTCTCGTTTTCAGGTTATGATGTTTGACGCCAGGTCGAAGATTGGTAGTATTAGCCATAAAGTAATAGAGCGTTGAATTTGCTTTACTGATTTAGTGGATAATGTGTTAGGAAAGGTGACGGCATTTATTAGAAGAAACAGGAATAAAGTAGAATTGCTATTCTTTAAATATCCAACATCGGGTATCCTGATCGCCAGTGGAACGATGGAATTTGGAAGGGAATTACCTGTTACTCGCATCCGGGAAGAAAGAATTTTTCCGCAGGTTGAAATATCCTGGAATACGATGAATCTCCAGAAGAAAAGCACTTAACATACAATATTGCTGATTGGGTTCCCGCTATGGTTGAAGTACGTGTTTGAGGTGAGAATTTAAAGTATAACTTTGAGTGATTGGAAAATGGGGTTTTCCTCATACAGATATTCCAATGTATTTCAATACACTATTTATCCCCTTCCGCAAGTACCTTACCGTAGAGATTCTGAGTTAGTTGTTCCTCTATAGCTCGACAAACTCGGCGACCATATCTAACCTGCGTTTGGCAATCCAGAAAGTCTTATATTCAAAGAAAAGAAGATGCCTCTCGTATTATTGAAGAGACAAACGAAGAAAGCAACTTCTATGGTTGTGACTATTCCAAGGTACAACAAAGCCAAAATGGAGCTTGTATTCCATAACCCGTCAAAGGAAAACGGTGGAATCTTTTGCAGTGACGCATTCATGTCTAAATGGATGATACTCCAGCATTTAAGTTAAGACTATTTCTTGAGTATCAACAGAGTCATATTATTCATCAGTACCACGCTTCTTTGTTTTTTACTGTTTCACTTTCAAACTCTTGAACCACAATTTATTAAATTGCTTCTATCTGCCTTTTTAGGTTTGCCATTTCCAGCGCCACCATAGCCGCTTCAAAACCTTTGTTTCCTGATTTAATGCCTGCTCTGTTCAAGGCTTGCTCGACAGTGTCGGATGTGATGATTCCAAACGATACAGGTACATCCACTTCCAGGTTGATCGCCGCGATACCTTTCGAGACTTCATTGGCCACGACGTCGAAATGATATGTCTCGCCACGGATAACCGCGCCAAGCGCAATTATCGCGTCGTGTTTCTTTTTGAGAGCGATTGACCTTGTGATGTGCGGTATTTCCATAGCACCAGGAACCCAAATAACATCTATGTTTTCATCTTTTACTTCGTGTCTCTTCAAAGCATCCAGAGCTCCGTCTAAAAGTTCCTTCGTAACAGCGGAATTAAATCTCGAAATCACGATGGCGATCTTCAGCCCTTCTCCGTAATATCTTCCTTCGAAAACCCTCATTTTTTAAGCACCTCCTCAAATGTGTGACCCATTCTTTCCATTTTTGTCTTTAGATAGAAGTGGTTGTATGGTGTTATCTCGCCGAAGATGTTCCTTGTTTCATCAACGATGATCTGGTAATGCTTTAATTGTCTGAGTTTATCCGGGTTATTTGATAGCAGTATAATCTTTTTTACTCCAAGTGCTCTCAACATCTGTGCTGCAACACCGTAATCTCTCATGTCTTCAGGAAATCCGAGAGCGATGTTCGCATCAACCGTATCCATGCCGTTATCCTGAAGATGGTATGCTTTTATTTTGTTGTGAAGCCCTATTCCACGTCCCTCCTGTCTGAGATACAACACGATACCTCTTCCCTGGGACTTTATATAACGCATTGCATTTTGAAGCTGTGAGCCGCAATCACATCTCAGTGACCCCAGTGCATCACCTGTAAGGCACTCAGAATGGATCCTCACAGGCACCGGTTCTTTGGATATGTCTCCATATATGATTGCTGTATGTTCCAGAAAGTCGTAATTGTTTTCGAAGGAAACGATCTGGAAAGTTCCGAACTTCGTCGGCAGCGAGGCGATTGACACTACTTTAACCAGCTGTTTGTTTTTTGTGTATTCCTGAATAACTTGATCGCGTGTGACGATGGGGAAACCATTCTCTTTCGCGCGTTGTTTGGCAAAGTCTATATTGTGCGAATTTCCATGTTTGTCGAGTATTTCGATTATGACCGCTGATCTTGAGAATCCACACAGTTCCATAATTTCGAGCGACAACTCTGTGTGCCCTTGTCTTTTATTGAGCCCAATGCTTCCAAGAAGATGTATATGGCCGGGGTATCGAAAAGCATTTATGTTTTCCCCTTTCGCAAGTGCCCGAATCGTCTTCGCGCGATCACTTGCAGAAATCCCGGTCCCTGCATCCAAATGATCAACAGGGACGAAGAAGTTCGTTTCACTATTTCGTGAAGGAAGTTTGAAAAATCCCCTTTCAAAAAGTACATATTCATCCATCGCGACACACAACATTCCTTTGTTCTCTATCATCGTGTTTATAATATAAGTGTTTACAAGTTCGGCTGGAAAGATGAGATCTGCCTCCATCTCGCGTTTATCATCTATGAGCACAATTGGTTTTCTGTCCAAAAATGCCTTTCTAATTTTCGATATCTCCATATACTCACCCCTTATAAATTCCTTTCAAGTAGCGCGCGATAACGTCTATCTCGTAATTCACTATGTCACCTGGATGAAGCGTTCTAAGGTTTGTGTTTTCAAATGTATGCGGTATGACTTGCACGGTAAATGTATCGAGATCTATCTTTGCGATTGTTAGGCTAATGCCGTTAATCGCGATCGACCCTTTTTCGGCAATTCCCCAACGTTCCCTCGGCATGGAGAAGGTCATCCATGTTGTTTCCCTTTCTTTTAAACTTTTTAAGAACTTGATTGTGCCGTCGATATGCCCTGTAACTATATGGCCATCAAATCTTCCATTAACAGGTAGCGCGCGCTCTATGTTTGCTTCCCTTCCGTTCCATATGCCAAGGTTGGTGCGTTTGAGTGTTTCCAGCCCACAGGTAAAGGTTATGTACCTTCCAACTGCCGTTGCTGTAAGGCACACACCGTTTACCGAAATGCTGTCCCCTATCTTCACGTCATCAAACGGATTCTCGATAACCAGCGTGTTTCCACGTATTTCCATTTTTGAAACATATTCCACTATACCTGTGAACATGGTATCAACTCCCAGTAAATGTCTGGATGGTACACCTCTACTCTTTTCGTCGTGAATCCTTTAAATTTACGATCAAATGGGGAAAGCCCATTTCCAAAGGCTATTGGAGCATAGAAGAGGTGAATTTTATCGGCATAGTTGATAAACTGGGATGCAACATTTGCGCCTCCTTCAACGAGAACGGAATCTATCCCCATTTTTCCAAGTGCTTTTAATATTGGTTCTGGAGATAAATCATCTTTTCGGATAACTTCAACATTTTCAGGCCAACGCTCATTCGAAGATGTGAAGATTATCGTCCTTCCTTCTTGGGCAAAGAGTTTTAGATTCACTTTCGCAGTTTTCCCGGATCTATCCAGGATGATACGAATTGGATTTCTTTTGCAAAATGAATATCGGCAGGTCAAAAGAGGGTCGTCAGAAATGGCGGTTTTTGAACCAATCATTATTGCTGAGTAGTAGTTTCTTAATCTATGAACCTTTTCTCTTGCCCGATCTGATGTAATCCTTTCGCGTTTTCCACGCATGCTTGTAATGAACCCATCTAAGCTCATAGCGAGTTTCAACGCAACGAAAGGCATTTTTGTTTTCATATACTTTGCGAAAACCTCGATCAATTCCTTTGCCTTGACCTCTAAAATTCCGTGCTTTACGCATATTCCGGCGTTTTTTAGTTTTTCCTCGCCTTTTCCGTGGACCATGGGATTTGGGTCCAGGGTTCCAATGTACACAGCTGAGAACCCTTCTCTTATAATCCTGTCAGTACAAGGCGGCGTTTTTCCATAATGGACACAGGGTTCGAGCGTTACATATATCTCAGCTCCCTTGATGTCATACCCCATTTTTTTCGCGTTCTCAATGGCTACAATTTCCGCGTGCCTTCCACCAAAGTATTCATGGTAACCAGTGGACAAAATTTTTCCATTTTTGACGATTACAGCCCCTACAAGCGGGTTGGGATTTACCAGCCCTTCCCCTTTTCTTGCCTCCTCGATAGCAAGCTCCATAAATTTTTCATCCATATCCATTCCTCCAAGAAAAAAGTCCCCGGAAAACTCCGGGGACTTTTAAGATTCAATATCGCAACATATACATTGCTTTTTATCTACTATCAATTCTCCTCCCATCCGGACTTTCACCGTCGGCTCCGGAATTCCACCGGATCAACTCCTTCAGGAGCTCGCGGGCTTTCACCGCCGGTCGGGAATTTCACCCTGCCCCGGAGAATTTTTCTGTATTTAATTTTTTCTATTTAAGTATATTATACCCAATTCTTGACGTACTTTCAAAGAACTGAGAGACAAGGATCCGAGAGTCCGAGAGAGCCGCTTCGCGGCGACACGAATCCCTGCGGGATTGATACGACCGGCTTCGCCGGTGATACGAACTCCTGATAAGAATACGAGAATCCGAGAGTCCGAGAACCGAGAGAGCCGCTGCGCGGCGGAAAGCAGCTAAGCTGTGAAGTGCTGAGCTGCGCTCAGGAGGCTCACGACGTTGACGCTCACGAGGTTGGGGCTCGCAGACGCTGATAAAAAGCCGAGAACCGAGATAGCCGCTGCGCGGCGGATACGAATCCCTTCGGGATTGATACGACCGGCTTCGCCGGTGATACGAACTCCTTTGGAGTTGACCCGAACTGCTTCGTAGTTGTTGCGAACTGTTGCGCAGCGATAAAAACCGTTGTCGGTTGTACGTTGTGCGTTGTACGTAAAAATCAAAAAGCGAAAGGGTTGCTTTGCGGCTTGAAAAATAGAGAACTGGTAAACACGCTTCGTGTGGGTAAGTCCGGCGCAGTTATCTCGACCGACTTTGTCGATGACACGTGCATACGGCGGAATAGAACCCGAGAGGATTGCTCTACACCCAGCAACCGGTAATATGAAAATGGGGACTGTTCACATTTTTTTCAATCTTCCAATTATGATAAACCATCATGATTGTGATAAAATAACTCACAATAACCAGTAAAACCAGTATATATATTGCGCTATTCGGAGTAAATCGCTAAATTCTACTAGAAATAATGTAATATCAATTATTTTGTGAAATTTTGGTGTCATTTTGCTTCATTTTTGAGTGTTCTTAGTATTTTAAAGCCGATAATTAATGAAATAATCATATGTGGGGAAAGTGAGGAGTTGCATGACTTCTTTTGAAGGCGTAAAAATTTTCAAAGGTCTGGAAAATGTAGCAATTGCTGAAACATCCTTGAGCTACATAAATGGCGAAAAGGGAAGATTAGTCTACAGGGGAATCCCTGTGGAAGTTCTTGCGGAAAAAGCTTCATTTGAAGAAGTTGCTTTTCTCCTGTGGTTTGGGTATCTGCCGAATAGAAAAGAGTTGGATGACCTTATAAGATTCATGGCAGATAGCCGGGACATACATCCCGAAATAGAAGATCATATTGCCAGATTACCGAATAAGGCTCATCCAATGGATGTTTTGAGGAGCTGCGTCTCGCTGTTCGGCGTTTTCGAGGATCTTCAAGCTTCACACGACGAACTTCAAAGAGCAGCGAGAATAACAGCCAAGCTGCCAACAATAGTTTCTTACCACTACAGGCTATCAAGAGGGATGAAGCCTGTACCACCTGATAAAACCCTGGATCACGCGTCTAATTTTTATTACATGATAACCGGAGAAAAGCCTGATGAAGAAATCTCAAAACTCATGAATTCGATATTAATACTGCATGCAGAGCAAGGGCTGAACGCTTCCACTTTCACAGCCATGGTAATCGCCTCAACATTATCTGATATGTACTCTTCGATCACGGGGGCGATCGGAGCCCTAAAAGGTCCTCTGCATGGAGGAGCCAATGAGAAAGTGATAGACATGATAGAAGAGATAGGCACTCCAGAGAATGTGGAGAGCTATGTTGAAAAGGCTTTGAAAGAAAAAAGGAAAATTCCCGGGTTTGGTCACAGGGTGTACAAAACTTATGACCCAAGATCAAAAGTTCTAAAGGAATACGCGAGAAAGCTTTCGTTGAAAATGAACGACGCCAAATATTTCCCGATAGCCGAAAAACTCGAGAAGGTCGTTGTGGAGAAACTTGCACATAAGAAAATATTCCCGAATGTTGACCTTTATTCCGGGATAGTTTACAAACTGCTTGGTTTCCCAAAAGAGATCTATACAGCTATATTCGCTATAGCACGTGTAGTAGGCTGGACAGCTCATGTTATCGAATATACCAAATCAAATAAGATAATAAGACCGTGCGGCGTCTATGTTGGACCTATGAACGCTGAATACATACCTTTGGAAGCGAGGGAGTGAAAAATGGGGAAAACCATCGCCGAAAAAATAATATCCGAACATGTTGGAAGAGACGTGAATTCTGGAGATATCGTTGTTGCTAAGGTAGATATAGCCATGGTTCAAGATGGAACCGGTCCTCTGGCTGTTGATGAGTTCTGCACAATGGGGTTTGACGTTCTTAAAGCCCCGAATTCCATTCTTTTTATAGACCATGCCTCACCGAGTCCGCGAAAAGAATTGTCAAACGCACAAAAGAAATTGAGAGATTTTTCGAAAAAGACAGGAGCCATTCTTTCGGATATAGGTGAGGGAGTATCGCACCAAATACTTGTTGAGAAGTATGTGAAGCCTGGTGACCTTGTTGTTGGTGCCGATTCTCATACATGCACTTCTGGTGCTCTTGGAGCGTTTGCTACCGGGATGGGATCAACAGATGTTGCACTCGCTTTCGGACTAGGGAAAGTATGGCTAAAAGTCCCGGCGAGCTTGAAATTTGTTTTGAATGGAAAAATTCCTGATGGAGTTTTTTCAAAGGATATAATTTTACACATAATTGGTCTCATTGGAGCTGACGGTGCGAATTACAAAGTAATGGAATTTGAGGGAGAGGTTATAGAGCAGATCTCACAGGAAGCAAGATTCACCATAACCAATATGGCAATTGAAGCAGGAGCGAAATCAGGAATAATAGCCCCGGATGAGAAAACAAGAGCATTCCTAAGAGCTTATGGTAGGGAATCAGATTACAGAGAAATAAAATCTGATCCTGATGCGGTTTACGAAAAAATCTATGAAATAGATGTATCCAATCTTGAACCGGCGGTTGCACTTCCTCACACTGTCGATAACACTAAGAGTATCAGCGAAGTTGAAGGTATCAAGATAGATCAGGTATTCATAGGTACCTGTACAAATGGAAGACTCGAAGATTTGAGGGTGGCAGCTTCGATTTTAAAGGGCAGAGAAAAGCATCCTGATGTGAGGTTAATAGTTATACCTGCATCAAAAGAGGTCTATCTAAAAGCCTTAGAAGAAGGTCTGATTAAGATCTTTGTGGAAAGCGGCGCAACAGTGCTTGCACCAGGATGCGGACCCTGTGTGGGGGTTCATCAGGGGGTTCTTGGGGATGGAGAAAGGGTTCTATCGACCCAAAATAGAAATTTCAAAGGAAGAATGGGAAATCCAAAAGCTGAAATATTTCTTGCTTCTCCAGCAACCGCTGCAGCTTCAGCTATAACCGGCAAAATCACCGACCCAAGGAAGTTCCTTGCATAAGGGGGAGATACAATTGATTATTAAAGGGAAAGTGTGGAAATTCGGTGATGATATTTCAACAGATCATATAGCGCCTGGAAGATATTTTCATTTACGCACCAATCTTCCAGAACTCGCAAAACATGTACTTGAAGATGCGAGAGAAGATTTTCCAAAAATAGTAAAAAAAGGGGACATTATAGTCGCTGGAAAAAACTTTGGAATGGGATCTTCCAGGGAACATGCGCCCAGGATAATAAAACTTGCCGGAATTTCGTGCATAATAGCGAAATCCTTTGCCAGGATATTTTACAGGAACTCTATAAATATAGGACTTCCTTTGGTAGAAATTGAGGAAACCGATGAAATAGACGAAGGCGATGTAATAGAGGTCGATCTTAGAAATGGAATCGTCAAGAACCTCACCAAAGGGAAAACTTACAGATTTAACCCCATGCCAGATTTTATATTGAAGATCGTAGAAAAAGGTGGAATAAGAAATTACATAAAAGAGTTTGGAGACTACTTTGTGGAGTGATTCGCCTTGGAAGGACAGAAAATAAAGGTAGAAAACAACAGTATTTTGGTTCCAAATAATCCCATAATCCCATATATAGCAGGTGATGGAATAGGGCCCGAAATAATGAGGGCTGCGATGTTGGTGTGGAATTCAGCAATTTCTCGTGTTTATGCAGGGAAAAGAAAAGTCGTATGGAAGGAAATATATGCAGGTGAAAAGGCTATAGAAATCTTTGGTGATCCACTTCCTGAAGAAACAATAGAAGCTATTAAGAGTCATGTTGTTTCTATAAAATCACCTTTGACCACCCCGGTCGGAAGGGGATACAGGAGCCTTAATGTGAAGCTCAGGCAGGTTCTGGATCTGTATGCATGTATAAGGCCTGTCAAATGGATAAAAGGAGTTCCAGCTCCAGTTAAGCACCCGGAACTTTTAGATGTGGTAATTTTCCGTGAGAACACGGAAGACGTGTACGCTGGAATAGAATGGAAAAAAGGCTCACAAGAAGCGAAAAAGGTTATCGACTTTTTAAGAGATACGTTTAATCTGGAAATTAGAGGCGATTCAGGACTTGGATTGAAGCCCATAAGTGAATTCGCTACGAAGAGAATTACGAGAAAAGCTATTCAATACGCCCTGGAAAATGGCAGAAAGAGTGTCACCATAGTCCATAAGGGAAATATAATGAAATACACAGAGGGCGCTTTTGTAGAATGGGCTTATGAAGTGGCTTTGAATGAATTTGAAGGCAAAGTGGTTTCGGAGAGAGAGTTAAATGAGCCCGTATCTGAAAAATTGATCGTAAAAGATAGAATAGCGGATAACATGTTCCAGCAGATACTCTTAGAACCTTCGGAGTACGATATAATGCTCCTCCCTAACCTGAATGGAGATTATCTGTCTGATGCTGTTGCAGCTCAGGTTGGTGGTATAGGGTTAGTTCCTGGTGCAAACATAGGAGATTTTGTGGCTTTGTTTGAACCAACACACGGTACAGCACCGCAACTTGCTGGAAAGGAAATAGCAAACCCAACATCCTTGATATTATCCGGTGCTATGATGTTCGATTATATTGGATGGAAAGAAGTTGGAAGTATTATAAGAAAAGCTGTTGAGAAAACTATAATGGACGGGAAGATGACCATAGATCTCGCAAGAAAGAAAGGTGTAGAGCCTCTTAAAACCACGGAATTTGCAGAAGAAATCATTAAAAACATTGAAGAATAGGGATTCGAGAGTGCCGCTTCGCTGAGAAAGTGCTGAGCTGCGCTCAGGAGGCTCACGACGTTGAGGCTTGCAGCGCTGACAATCGATAATACGACGCTTGCTGCGGCCGACGCTCACAATGTTAACACTTGAAAGACTGTAAAAAAACGTTGTTTTCTAATGTAGGGGCAGAACATGTTCTGCCCTTTCTGGTTACTATACTTTGCCATTGGTCGTCTTACCTTCTCGGATTCTCGGACTCTCGGTTCTCGAGTTTTATACAGCATGCTGTGCCCTGTTTTTTATGTCAGCAACGCAGCTGCTATCTCGGCTCCCGGTTTTTTACCTATTCGCTGGAAATTAATTTGCTTTACGTACTATTTATTTGTTAGAATGGGATCGTATAGCTGGAGTGGCAAATGCCTTATAATGCATAACTAGAATTTGTATTATTGCGATACTTTCCATCTTGAAACCAGCCTATTTACTTGGAAATTTCTTGTTTCCAGATTTTTTGGAGGTGGAACTATGGAAATTCTATTTAAAAACGGTACAATTTATCCAATTACATCGAGTCCCTTCAAGGGCGACCTGTTGATAGTTGATGGTAAAATCAAGGCCATAGGCGAGCAATTAAAAAACAGTAATGCTGAAATCATTGACGTTTCCGGAAAATTTATCTTTCCCGGTTTTGTTGATGCGCATTCTCATATCGGTGTCTTTGAAGAGGGAGTAAGCGAAGAGCTTTACCAGGATGGCAACGAGAAGACAAACCCCGTTACCGCTGAAGTCAGGGTGCTTGACGCCTTCTACCCCAACGACCCCGCAATTGATAGGGCTCTTTCCGGAGGAGTAACAACGGTAAATGTATTCCCTGGAAGCGCCAACCCCATAGGTGGTCAGGGAGCAATCTTCAAATTCCGTTCCAGAATAGTGGATGAAATGGTTGTAAAAGCTCCTGCGGGGCTGAAGATGGCAACCGGTGAGAATCCCAAGAGGGTTTATGGACGAGAGAGAAAGCAGCAACCCGGGACCAGGCTGGGTATAGCTGCGATAATAAGACAGTACTTCCAGAAGGTAAAGAACTACATGCAGAAGAAAGAAAAGGCACTTTCCAATGGGGAAGAATTCACCGACATAGATCTGCAGTTAGAGGCAGGCGAGAAAGTTCTCAAGAAAGAAATACCAGCCAGAATACATGCCCACAGGATGGATGATATCCTCACGGCGATCAGGATATCCGAAGAATTCGGTTTCAACCTGGTTATCGAACATGCTACTGAGGCTTACAAAATCGCCGACTATATTAAAGCGAAGAACGTACCCCTGATTCTGGGCCCAATTTTCGGTTTCAGAACTAAGCTCGAGCTGAAAGACATGAGCTACGAGTCTGTCAGAATTATAAATGAGAAGGGCATCCTTGCAGCCATGATGTGCGATCATCCGGTAATACCTCTTGAGTTTACCAATATTCAGCTTGGCACTGCACTTAGATATGGTGCAAAAGAAGAAGATCTCCTGAAGATGGTAACCATAAACCCGGCAAAAATACTGGGGATGGAATCCAGTATCGGTTCGCTTGAACCTGGCAAGGATGCGGACGTAGTCATCTGGAGTCACCATCCCTTCGACTTCAGAGCAAAGGCAGAGAAAGTCTTTATAGAGGGCAAGCTCGTTTTCCAATACTAACTGTGCTAGTGGGGCGAACTGCTTCGCAGCGGATACGAATCCCTTCGGGATTGTTACGACCGGCTTCACCGGTGATACGAACTCCTGATAAGAATACGAGAATCCGAGAGTCCGAGAACCGAGAGAGCCGCTGCGCGGCGGATACGAATCCCTTTGGGATTGTTACGACCGGCTACGCCAGTGGTGCGAACCACTTCGTGGTTGTCTCGAACTGCTTCGCAGTTGATGTGCGCCTGCGGCGGAAAGCAGCTAAGCTGTGAAGTGCTGAGCTGCGCTCAGGAGGCTCACGACGTTGACGCTCACGAGGTTGAGGCTCGCAGACGCTGATAAAAATCCGAGATCCGAGAATCCGAGAACCGAGAAAGCCGCTGCGCGGCAGATACAAATCCCTTTGGGATTGTTACGACTGGATACGCCACTGGTGCGAACCACTTCATGGTTGATTAGAACTACTGCGCAGTTGTCCCTGGAAAATGGGGACAGTACACCAAAAAAACTTCGAGAGTCCGAGATCCGAGAAGGCGAGAGGGCTGCTATGCGGCGAAAGTGCTGAGCTGCGCTCAGGAGGCTCACGACGTTGACGCTCACGAGGTTGAGGCTTGCGGACGCTGTCAGCTGATAGTGTGACGCTTGCAAGACGCCTACAGCAGGAAGAACAAAAAAGCGAGATTGGATGTTGGAGACTAGAGCTTGGATAAAAAATGGGTATAAGGTCTAGGGGTTAGAAAGTTCAAAAACAATGACAGGTCTAAACGTTCTTGCCTTCTGGGTTCTTGGTTCTCAGTCATCGGTTCTCGGATTTTCTCTATTCTCGCTTTTCAAGATTCTTAGCCGAGATAAGTTTATCCAAAATCCTTTAACTTAAACTTCGTTGTGTAGTGGTTCATATCGGTGAATTCGGAGTATTCGAGCTCAGCAATATCCAGCTCCAGCTCAATCTTTGGAGTTGTCGAAAGCGCTTTTGAAATTTGTAACTTTATTTCTTTAGTAGGTTCTTCAGGGAGAAAGTAACCCAGGCTCAGGTGTGGTTTCAATGGATCTACAAGGTTTACAATGCTTTGAAAGGTATTAAAGAGGTTCAGGAGCAATTTGAAATCCCTCTCTCCTGAAGGGGCAAAAAGAACTGCTATACCGATTGGAGGCCCTATGAATCCAATAGCTTTTAGCTTTATTTTCTCCTGATCTGGATACTTTTTGAAGTAAGTAGCTAGCTTTTTAAAAAGTCTTTTGACATCATTTCCCGAACGACTCATGAGCTCACTGAGCTTGTTCTTGTTATGGATATCAATTTCATTATTTAAATCATGCAAAGTAATATGAAAATATTCTGGATCCAGAGGGGCCGCAAGTGATTCACCAACATCCCGGTAAAGTTTTCGCTGGATTTCTACAAAGGCTTCTCGTTCTTTTACAGGAAATATCAACGTGTCCCCTCTGAAAGGACGGTATGTTCCACTTTTGGTTACTTTTTTTGTAAGATCCGGAATTATTGGCCAGTGTGTTTGTTCCTGTAAAAACCTTAGAGAAGAATTTTTTTCACCTTCAAGATATTTTAAGTAGTCTGAATAATCCAATCTGGTTCCATTGTGATTTACATCCTTTAACAACTTCACATACAACATCCTTTCATACTGATTGCCTTTCAATTATTCTGGGCGGCAGGATTATCCTCTTTGGTGATTTCTTCTTTGAATGCATCATCTCTATCAAAAGATTAACTGCCTGGTCAGAGAATTTTTCGACATTTTGGTCGATAGAAGTTAAAGGCGGGTACATGTATTCACTAGAGGGCAGATTGTCTATTCCAAGAACAGCAACATCTTCCGGAATCTTTAATCCTTTTTCTCGAATGGCTCTATAAGCTCCAAGTACTTTGGCATCTCCAGAGATAAAGAATGCATCCACGATACTTTTGTCCAGTAGTTCGTGGGTTTTTTCATAGACTCTTTTTATAGTGGATAACCCATAAAAAACGCTATGAGCTATTCCATGCTTTTCACAGGCTTCTTCGAATCCCTGAGCCCTCTCGCGATTGACGTTAAAAACTTTTGGCCCCAGAAATAGAGCTATATTTTCATAACCTTTGTTTATAAGGTATTCCGCTCCAATATACCCCACAAGATAGTTGTCAAGGTCTACAAAAGTTGTATCGGAAAAATCCTTGTCCTTTCCGATAATTACAAAGGGAATATTGTTCGCTCTTAAATATCTAACTCTGCAATCTTCCGATATTACATCAAACATGATAGCGCCATCGGCAAGCCCACTTTTAAGTAAATGGAAACCATCGGTGTCATCACTTATCGTCTCTTCACCGGAGGATGGAGAGAGAATAACTTTGTAACCTCTATTTCTAAACTTAACCATGAGACTTTTTAACATGAGGTCATGCCATTCATTCCAGTACTCACCCATTCTTCTATCGATAAAAAGGATCACCGTTCTGGTCTCGCTGTTTCTTAGGGCTTTCGCGAGAAGGTTTACACTATAATTATGCTCCTCGATAACGCGTAAAATTTTTCTACGTGTTTCTTCTTTGACATTAGGGGCGTTGTTAATTACCCGCGAAACGGTTTTTATAGAATAGCCAGTAAGTTTCGCAATATCTGTTATGGTAACTTTTTTCATAAGACTCCCCCTTTTATGACAACATTATCATCGTCGATCACATTATTATAGTATAAATTAAAAAAAGTATGAAATTTCGCCACATTCAAATAATAGTAATATCAAAGCACACAAAGGTCTATTTGCCAATATTTACCTATTATTACCGATAATCGTGTTTGTTCGAATTACTTCATAGGAGTAAGCTTATTTTGTGCCACAAATGACAACGTTGTCTTTAATCACCTTTTGAAAAGGGGGGAATCTAAGTATGAAAAAGCTTCTTCTTGTTCTTGTGCTCGTTGCTATTGCAGCTTTTGCTTTTGGTAAGGAAACGCTAGTTGTTGTTTCAAGACTCTGGACACCACCATCAGAAAAGGAATTTGTCATCAATGAGATCATCAAGCCTTTTGAAGAGATGTACGGTGTTGAGGTTAAGTTCTCCACTCTTGATGATCAAAAGATTCTTGAACAGGTTAAACTGCAGCAGCAAACAGGCAATATAACGACGGACGTCGTTATTGCCTATGCTGCGAAAATGCCAGAATGGGTTAAAAATGGGTATGTTGTCGATCTTACAGATATTGTTTCCCAGTGGACCGATAGGCATTTCTCTAAAGGTCTTGATTCCATGACCATCTTCGACGGTAAAAGATACTTTCTTCCCATTGGCGCCGATGTTTATCTGTTCATCGCTAACAAAAAGGCTCTTCCTTACTTACCAGAAGGTGCTGATATTCAGGATTTAACCTGGGAACAAGTTGCTGAATGGGCTAATGCTATTGCCATCGGTGAGGGTGAAGGAAAATTTGCCGTTACCGGTGTCCCAATGAAATCCTTCATTTACCAGGCTGGTGCAGTATGTCTTTCCTATGGTGCGGACTGGCCAAACCTCGATAACCCCGGCGCGATGGCGGCCTTTTATCTGTTGAGTAAAATGGCAGATGCATTTCCACCTGCTGTCATGACTTACGACGATGTTAGACCTCCTTTAAAGAGAGGAGAAGCCTGGCTAGCAGCTGCACATAACGCAAGAATCGGTGAAGTCTATAAAAATGACCCCACAAACTTCATTATTGCTCCTGTTCCTAAAGGTCCCGCCGGAAGAGGATCCGTTGCCGGTACCAGCGGTCTAGCCATTGTAAAGGGAACAAAGCATTATGACCTTGCTGTCAAATTCCTGGAATACATAACCAGGCCAGACATCATGTTGAAGGTCAGCAAGGGAACCGGCGGCTTTATACCCACAGTTGAAGAAGCTATTAATTACCTTGGTGACACTGTTGAGGATGAAGTTATTAAGAAGTCAA
Organism: Kosmotoga olearia TBF 19.5.1; assembly: GCF_000023325.1. Classification (NCBI taxonomy): domain Bacteria; kingdom Thermotogati; phylum Thermotogota; class Thermotogae; order Kosmotogales; family Kosmotogaceae; genus Kosmotoga; species Kosmotoga olearia. The sequence continues at coordinate 1,297,907 of NC_012785.1, read as the reverse complement.
TCATGGTCATGAAAACTGGAGTTCTTTCCTACATCGCTCCTCTCTGGAAAGACTGGGGCCAGGTTAAGCTCGTTTACGACGACATTTTCAAGAATATGATTATGAAAGGTATCTTTAATCCTCAATACCTTGAGATCATGCAGCTCAGAATTGACGCTCTCAGGAAATAACCCTTAGAGTCGTCACTGTTATACAACGGGGGACTTTTAGTCCCCCTTATTTTGGAATTGTACAAGCTAGGTGGTGATGATTATCACAGCGGTGAAGTTTAAAAGATATATCCCCTATCTTTTGATAGCACCTACAATTATTTATTACGCTATTTTCTGGTTGAGGCCTGTTCTAACGGCTGTTTTCTACAGCTTTTTTGAAGAGGGAAGCAACCAGCTTACACTCGCTAACTATAAAACCATATTCACTGATCCGTATTTCTTGAAAGCGCTTATTAATACAGGGATTTTTGTTGCTATTTCTGTCACACTCGAGTTTATTGTTGCACTGGGACTGGCTTTGCTCATAAATAAAAAATTCAAAGGAGCAGGTATTTTCCTTTCGCTTGCGCTCATTCCTATGGCATTACCTGCCACAGCAGTCGGAGCTATGTGGTCCAGTGGTTTTGCTACCTACGGCTGGGTCAATAGTCTCTTGTATAGACTCGGTTTGATAGCAGCAGATGGTAAAATCCCCTTTCTCGCGGGAAATGAGTTTCAATCTCTAATGCTTATTATTTTGATAGACGCATGGCAGGTTATTCCATTTATGATGGTCATTTTACTTGCCGGGTTACAGGGAATTCCAAAGGAATCAATTGAAGCTGGTTATGTTTTTGGGGGCAATAAGCCTACGGTTTTGAAAAAAATAACAATGCCTATGCTCAAGCCAAGTATTCAAACGGCTTTGATACTGAGAATTATCTCTGCTATTCAAGTCTGGTTGATCATCGTTATGATTTATGGTTACAGGCGGATCCCCGTCCTGCTTGAAGAAGTTGTCTTTTACAAAGAAGAAATCATGGGATTTTATAGAATCGCCCTTGCATATTCAGTCATAGTTGCCGCATTAGTTTCAGTTGTTGCCATACTCTATTTGAAGGTCTCGGGAGCCTTCAAAAAGGAGGAAGCCTGATGGCAAGAAGGAAAAGTACAAAAAAAATCATATCAAGTACTATTTTCTATATATTCGTTGCCGGAATTGCCACTGTTATTGTTCTCCCCATATATTTTCTCGTTTCCATTTCATTTATGTCAGACCAGGAAGCATATGATTGGCCTATAGCTTTGGCTCCAGCTTTTTCAAATACTTTCTTACTTCAGAAATCCGACAATCTCCCGGACGGTTTTCTTATGAGTGTGTACAGTAAATCCCAGGAAGATTTCATCAATATATCTGAAGCAAATGACCTTGACAAGATGATAAATTTCATTGACAGAAAGACAGGTAGTAAAATCCCAAAAAAACTTCTCGAAGAGAAAATAAGCGAACTCGAAACGTTGGTAACCCAAAATGAAGAAAGAATAAACGAGCTTAAAACTCAGATGAAACGTGAGATTCTGGCAATAAACAGGCTTAACAGAGAGATCGTCAAGATACATCAGAATTTAAAACTTTTTGACCCGGAGGATGAAACTTTCCAGGAACTACGCGAGAATCTTCAAAATCAGCTTCAGGAAAAGCAACAGGAAAAAATTCTGGTAGAAGAAAAAATAAAGACTTTGAAGAAGGAACTCCAATCTATAAGTGGGGTTACATTTAAGGTACGTAAAAACATTTTTGCCAGCTACATTACTTTTTTCAGGGTAACTTCGGATTCCGTAGGTGCACTTATAAGAAGCATTCAAGTAGCGTTATTGACCGTTCTTATTTCTCTTACCATAGGTGGTATGGCTGGCTATGCATTTGCAAGATACGTATTTAAGGGAAAAAATCTACTGAAATTAAGTGTTCTCTTTGTCAGGATGTTCCCCGGGATAGCTATAGCCATGCCTATGGTCATAATACTTGCTCAAATGGGTTTCTATGACAAACCCATAGGTTTATCCCTGGTTTATTCGGTAGGCCAGATTGGTATGACCACGTGGATTACTGCAAGCATCTTTATGGGAATTTCAGTGGAACTCGAAGAAGCAGCACAGGTGTTTGGCACATCTCGTTTGGGAGCTTTCTTAAGAGTTACGCTGCCTTTAGCACTCCCCGGTTTGGCTGCCAGCGCCATGTATGCTTTTATCGGTAGCTGGTCAGAAACAGCGCAGGCCATAGTTTTAACCCAGTTCAAACCTACGTTCCCTGTTGTTATTTATCAGACACTCGTGGGAACAAAGGGTATGATAAACCTTGTTGCTGCTGGAGGAGTAACCCTCGCTTTCCCCGCCGTACTTTTTACTATGATCATAAGAAGATATATCCTTCAGATGTGGGGTGGGGTAAGAGTTTAAGAAAATTATGGAAAAGGAGCTGAGTATATGGCTACGCTTGAACTTATAAATCTTTCCAAAAGATACGGTAAGAGCGTTTGGGGCGCCAGGGATGTAAACCTTAAGGTTAACGACAAAGAGTTCATAGTCTTTCTTGGTCCATCCGGTTGTGGTAAAACTACAACCCTCAGGATGATAGCCGGTTTGGAAGAAGTTACGGAAGGGAGGGTTCTCATAGACGGAGAAGATGTTACCGATATGCCTCCACGAAAGAGGAATGTTTCTATGGTCTTTCAAAGTTATGCTGTGTGGCCTCATATGTCCGTCTATGAAAATATCGCCTTTGCTCTTAAGCTAAGAAAGATGGAAAAATCCAAAATTGATAAAATTGTTCGTGATGTGGCAGAGCTGGTTAATATTTCTGAGTATCTCGAGAGATTTCCACGCCAGCTTTCAGGTGGTCAAAGACAAAGAGTTGCTCTGGCCAGGGCTATTGCCGTCAAACCAAAACTGTTCCTTATGGATGAACCTCTGTCAAATCTTGATGCAAAGCTAAGGGTTCGCATGAGAACCGAGCTGAAAGCAATCCATCACAAAACAGAGGCTACAACAATTTTTGTAACTCATGACCAATCCGAGGCTATGAGTATGGCTGACAGAATTGTGATCATGAAGGATGGAAAGATCGTGCAGATAGGCACGCCGGATGAAGTTTATTTCAACAGTGTCAATGTTTTTGTTGCCGGTTTCATTGGCACTCCGGCAACAAATTTCTTTGAGATGGAATTAAAACGAGAAAAGGGAGAGATCTTTCTCGTACACCCTTCATTCAGTTTTAAACTTAACGGCCAGTTACTTACATATCTTAAAGACTATAATAAGGATCGTTTGATCATGGGGATCAGGCCTGAAAGTATACAGATAAATAGTGGGAATGCTGTCTTCAGAGAAAAGGTACTCGTTGTCGAACCTCAGGGCTCTCACCAGATTGTGGCCATCGAACTAAATGGGGAAATAATAAAGATCGTAGCGCCTTCTTTCCCAAAGTACTCGCCAGATGAAACTATCGATATTTCCTTTGACGAGGAACGAATCATGTTCTTCGATATTGAAACAGAAGAAAGATTGAAAATCAAATAAAATAACGAAAAAGGAGAGTTGTCCGGATGAACATTGGTCTTGCACATTACAGAGTAGGCGAAACTGATGGTGTTTCACTGGAGATGGAAAAGTGGAGAAGGGTTCTTGAAGATATGGGGCACAGGGTCTTTTTTATCTCCGGCACACCTGACTATGGCGAAATCTACATTCCAGAGATGAGTTTTCATAGTGAACGCTTTAAAAAAATAGAAAATAATGCCTATAGAAAGCTGAAAGATTACAAAAGTGAAGAGGAGTTCAAAGAAGATATCTTGAAAGAAGCAAAGTTGATTGAAGAAAAGCTCATCAAAGCTGTAAAAGAAAACAACATAGAGCTTCTAATCCCAAACAATATTTTCTCTCTGGGGGTGGCATTTTCTGTCACGATAGCATTCGCGCGAGTTATCAGAAAGCTTGGATTGAAAGTAATAGCACATAACCACGATTTCTACTGGGAAAGACAAGCCTTGAGCAAACCAACCTGCAAGTTTATCAAAGAATACCTCGATGAATATTACCCTCCAAAGGATGAAAACATAAAACAGGTAGTGATCAATAAAATAGCGAAAGAAGAACTTCTCAAACGAAAAGGACTGGATTCGACGGTTGTCCCCAATGTCTTCGACTTTGACCAACCTCTATGGAAACCAGATGAGTTTAACAAAGACCTAAGAGAAAAGTTGGGTATTTCATCCAATGATATAGTGTTTTTACAGGCAACACGTGTAACAGACAGAAAAGCCATAGAACTCGCAATTGAAGTCGTTGGTGAGGTAAACAGGAGACGTCAGGAACTCTATGGAACATTGTATGACGGCCGTGAGTTTACCCCCAATGGCAAAATCTTGATGTTAATGCCAGGCCTCATTGAAACTGCTACCAACTATGTGGATTTTCTAAGAAAGGTTGCTGATAAGGAGAAAGTTGAAATCATATGGTGCAACGAAATAATGGAAGCTGAAAGACAAAATAATGCTGCCGGAAAGAAATACTCACTCTGGGACATGTACGTGGTTGCTGACATGATAACCTACCCCAGTATTCTTGAGGGCTGGGGTAACCAGTTCCTCGAGGGTCTTTTTGCAAAAAAGAATATGATTGTCTTTGAATATCCCGTATATCTGACAGATATCAAACCACTCGGTTTTGAAGTGATTAGTCTTGGAACACAGTACACCAAAAGAAAAGGCACAAGCTATGTAGAAATTCCAAGAGAAAAAATCGTTGAAGCTGCAAAGGAAACAATCAAACTCTTAAAAGACTCAACTGAATACAGCAGGAGAGTGGAGAAAAATTTTGCGATAGGACAACAATACCTTTCTTATAGATCTCTCAGGAAAAAATTAAAAGAAATTATCTCAAGTTTTGAGTCATAGAACTTGTGATTCGAGAACCGAGAGTCCGAGAACCGAGAAAGCCGCTGCGCGGCAGATACGAATCCCTTCGGGATTGTTACGACCGGCTTCACCGGTGATACGAACTCCTTCGGAGTTGTTTCGAACCACTTCGTGGTTGATTAGAACTGCTGCGCAGTTGTCCCTGGAAAATGGGGACAGTCCACTGCGGTACATTGGTATTTCATTGAAAAGAAGGAAACATGGGAGGCCAAGGAAAAGCGACGGTTGATAGAGCGAGGCTTGCAACGCTGTCAATAGATAGAGCAACGTTTGCAAGGCTGTAAGAAACCGCTGTTTTTTTCTGGAAGACCTTGACTTTGTGTGGAATAAAACGAAAATAGAATTGTTTGCGAAGGAGCTCTTTACTAAAGTCTCAAAACAGGTCTATCCACAGAGATTTCAATATCTCTTTAATAACACTCAGCAATATCAGAGTCAGAAGGGTTATAATGGCTGTCCTGATATCAAATCCATCAAGCATAAGTCCAAGAGCAAGCACGACTCCGGGAGGATGTTCGGTATCTGGGTCTGGAAGCTTTTTTATGAGTTATAGTAAAAACTATGAAAGAGCTGCCACCAAAGGACGCTATCACCGCTGCTTCAGAAATAGCGTCCAGTAAGAATAAAATGCCCATTACGGAAAATCCCATGAGCGATGTTTGAAAAATATAATGCGACTTGTTCCATTTGAAATTCTCATCCAGAATTCTCAAACCAGATCCCTCAATACTATATAGAAAAAATTACACATCTAAATCATAGAATCATAAATATTTTGAGTGCTTCACTTTTAAGACCCTTAGATTTTGCAACATCTTTCTGATTATCAGGAAATACCTCATATGGAACGGCGCTGAACATTCCTGTTATTCCTAGCATTGAGAAAATATATCCGGAAAAAATAGTTTCGCATTTGAAATACTGCTCAGGAAGAAAGGCAACTTCTAGATTATTCCATTCCAGCACACGATTTATCCACTCTTTAGAATCTATCGTTTTAAGAGATTAGCATCCTCACTACAGGGGCACAAGTTTGCGCTAAATACACTATCCAGGAACGGAATTTGAACATCGCTCCATAAACGCCTATTGAGTTCACGCTTCGCGGGAATATATTTACCGTCGTTACTCTCCTGAAAAGAGCTCTATCAATCACGGAATTGTTCGACTCAATAGTGTCAAACACCCTTTAATTCCCACATTTTTGGTTGGTTTTTCACTTTGCTTTTAGTATAATTTTAAAGAGAACTGTCAGTTGGTTAGATATGTTATGAAGGGAATTCATAAGTTGCTTGTTGTTGAACTTTCCATGTTCAACCTTTCTTGTAGGCTTTACAATAGGGGAATAGGAGTGTTAGCATGAGTACTGTATTGTATTCTGTGATCAAGATACTGATAACAGCTGTCCTGGTTTTTTTTATTTCTGAAGTTGCGAAAAGGTATTCTTTGGTAGCTGGTGTATTAGCTTCTTTGCCCTTAACTTCAATATTGGCAATGATCTGGCTTTATATTGAAAAGCGCGACACAGAACTCATCTCAACTCTCTCTCACGACATCTTTCTTATGGTTATTCCTTCGCTGATATTTTTCATCGCTATGCCAATATTTCTCAAATGGATGAAAAATTTCTATTTTAGTCTTTTGATTTCAGGCGTGCTTACCTCAAGCGCTTACGCCCTTTGGTTTCTTATGCTCAAAAGAATCAGGAAATAATCTTGATTTCTGGAATTAACCGATACTTCACAAAGCTGATACTATTTCTCCAACTGTTAAATGCTATCATATAGATGTCCCCTCCCCATAGGGGGGTATTACATTGAGAGGTGATGGTGATGATGTTTTTTGGATGGTTATTTTTCATAATAGTACTGGTTCTTCTTATAAGGCCAGATTATTTCAGAAAACTACCGGGAAATAGCAATGGAGAATCTGAATATGAAGCAGGCGCTATTGAAATATTGAAGGAACGGTACGCAAAAGGCGAAATCGGTGAGGAAGAATACCTTGATAAATTAAAAAAACTAAGAGGAGGTAATTAAGATGCATGGTTGGTATTGGTGGGGATGGCCAAGCTGGGGAAGTTGGTTTGGCAGTTTTGGATGGATCGGAATGATTTTTTCATCTGTGCTTTTCGTTCTAATAATCGCGGTTACGGTATTTGCACTTAAAAAGTTGCTATCGGACAATCGATACAACAGTAGTTATGTAAAGCGCTCCTCCAACAGAGCTCTGGAAATACTAAAGGAAAGATATGCAAAAGGCGAGATCGACGAGGAAGAGTTCCTAAGAATGAAAAAGAACCTTGAAAGTTAACTAAGGAAGTATTCAAAATACTTATCAGAATTTGCTGCCAGGAAGAGAGTTGCTGTTTTGAAAAAGGTCAGAAGCCGTTGAAACTTTAAGGAAGCATTTCTTTGAGATTGAAGTAGTTGAGTCCGGATACCTTTTTCTGGTTCACCAGTTAGAAAACAGCTTCGCTCTTTCTGTATCTAACGGCGGATATTCCAGTTCGTCTATTATTCGTCAGTTCTATTATTTGTTTTCTGTCTATGCTCGGTTGAAAACTGAAATTGAATTCTTACAGAGTTTTGTGTAGATGTGCTGTAATGAGTTAATCGTTGTTGTATTTCCTAAAGAGTGAGCCATCTATCTAGAGATTGACTGTTTCCCCTATGTTTTTCGGAGGGTAAGCCCTACTTCGTCGGTAACATGCGTCTTTGGCGGAGGGCAGCTGAGCTGCAATACTGATGGACTACCTCCTGGAAGTTCATGCTCTTGACGCTCAGAAAATGGGGACAGTACCGTGTACTTTTGTGTACTGTCCCCATTTTCTAACGGTGATTCCCAGTGTCAATGACTTCAAACATCCGACGTAAAACGTCGCCCAGCATCAACAACTTCCGTCATTTTTGTTGTAGCTATATAGTTAATGTTAAAATCAAATTAATAGCAGTAAGGGGGGAAGCAGATGAACAAGTGGTGGAGTGTTATTTTTCTATCTATTCTTCTTATTTTTCTCAATGCTGATCAAATGGTTATGGCACCAAATATTGGTGCCATAGAAGAGGAATTCGACGTCAACGACGCCCTAATCGGGCTTGTCGCTTCTACTTTTACCGTTCTCGGAGCTGTTATCAGTTTGGTCTGGGGATTTCTAGCAGATAAATACAACAGAAAGAAGATTTTTATATACTCCATTCTTATCGGTGAGATTCCATGTGTTATGTCCGCGTTTTCCGGGAGCTTCGGCGAGCTCTTTTTGTGGCGTACGCTTACCGGTATAGGGGTGGGTGCATCTTTTCCAATTGCGTTTTCCTTTGTTAGCGATATGTTTGGTAAAGATGAAAGAGGAAAGGTTGCTGCCGTACTTGGACTTTCAATTTCCATCGGTAATATCCTGGGAATGATCTTCGGAGGTTATTTTGGTGCTGCATATGGTTGGCGGATACCCTTTCTTATGGTCTCGCTTCCCAACATCGTACTAGCAGGCCTTGGATTCTTTATTCTCAAGGAACCACCACGGGGCGCGATGGAAAAAGGAATCGGGGATCTCGTGCAAATGGGGTATGCCTATCCAAAAGGTGTCAAACTTTCAGATTATTTAGATCTCTTCAGGATTAAAACAAACCTCTTGCTCTTCTTCCAGGGGATCGCCGGAACGATACCATGGGGTGCTATTCCGTATTTTATGGTGGAGTATTTCAAAAGGGAAATGGGGTTTTCCGCCTCGCAAGCCACTACCATTTTTCTTATATTCGGTGCAGGAAATATCGTTGGAATGTTAATCGGAGGCTGGTTGGGGCAAAAACTGTACAATAAATCACCAAGGCTTGTTCCTGTAGCATCAGGGATTACAACAATTTTAGGTGCAATTTTGACGATTTTCGTTTTCTCGGAAAACATTATAGCTGGATCATTCATACTCGTTTCGTCCATTGGTTTTGTTGCTGCCCTCTTCGATAGCTACACTGGTCCAAACGTAAAGATGATGCTCATGAATGTGAATGAACCACAGAGTAGAGGGAGGATTTTCTCCATATTCAATCTCACGGATTCTCTGGGAACCGGTATTGGTAAGCTCGTGGGTGGTACGCTTTCTGTCTCTCTGGGAAGTCTAGCAATAGCCATGAAGGTTTCCAGCGCGTTCTGGTTCATCTGTGGTGCGATTATATTGGTACTCGCTTTCTTTTTTGAAAAGGATATTTCCTCTCTCGACGAGAAGATGGAAAAACTGAAAGAGCAAATGAAAAGCAGAAAAGCTTGAAATAGGTGCCGTTTTGACAAGGAAAATTGGGCACTTCGTTCGTAGCTTGTTAAAAGCACCAGGGGGAATGGAAATTGAGAGTGGTCTCATGTGTGGTTGAAGATGATATAAAGTGCAAAAAGGATGCAGAGCTATTTATGGAAAAATGTTTGCAACGCTCACAGGGTGCAACGCTAGTTGTTATGCCGGCGCTTATAGGTTTTTACTTCGATGATTTTCTTTCTACCGCTGCACACCTCTCTAAAAGTTATGATGATATGTATATATGTTTTGGAAGCTGCATGGAAGACGGAAAACATGCGTCCTTTATTATGAAGAATGGGGAGATTGTTCTGAAGCAGTACCAGATATATCTGTCTTCCTGGGAGCGTGAGATAGGGTTTTCACGAGGAAACGATCTTGAGATCGTTGAAATAAATGGTTTTAAGGTAGCCATCGTACTTTCAACAGACGCGTTTTACCCTCAGGTACCCCGATACGCTGCTCTCAAGGGTGTGGATCTTGTGCTCACACCTATGGCAATAAGGAAAGAGGTTTTTCGTGTTCCACTACAGGCTTCAGGAATGTGGATGAACGTACAGATGAATTTGTTCTTTGCTGCTGAAAGCGGGTTCAAGGGGGAGTGGAACAGGATGAAATTCCACAGCCTCTCCGCAATCCATGCCCCACTTGAAATAACAGAGAGAGGAACTGGTCTTCTCGCTATCGAAAAGGGAGATGGTGCTATCCTTGATGTTTCGCTTGATGGGCTCGACAGTGAAAAAGCAAAAAGGGTATTTGATCCCCTCAGGCAATTGAATACTGATTTTTATCTGAGGGAGGAATTGTTTTGAAACTCCTGCGCAGATTTTTTGAGAAGAAACTGACCTTAAAACGCGCTCTGCGAGTGCTAGACGGGATCCATCCCACGTTGGTAAGGAAGATCTCGTTCAGGGTCTCGTGCGTCCAAAGAAGTATAAAAGGGTTGCGAAGAATAGATGATTATGTGTTGGATCTCCACCGCTTTGTCAGGGAAGCTGCGGGCTCCGGTAGTGCTCTGATTGTCTTTCCCGAATATAATATGTTTGACCTTTTCATGCTCATTCCCGGATTTAAGATATTGAACATGCTCATGAGAAAAACTCCCGAAGGAAATGAAGAGAGAAAAGAAAATGAAAAAGGAGTGAGTCCTCTCATTTATGAAGCCTTCCTCGCCATATCTGAACCGGCCCGGAGACTCCTAGAAGGTGTAATGGTGAAACTTGCAGAGATGTACGGCATATATATCTACACGGGAAGTTATTTTTTGGAGGAAAATGGTAAGCTGTTCAATGCAGGAACACTGATTTCGGACAGCGGTGAAATTCTCGGGCGTCAGAAGAAGCTTCACCTGACCGATTTCGAAGAGGCAATGGGATTAAGCAGAGGCAATGAACTTCACATTTTTGAATCTCCTATCGGCAGGCTGGCAATGCCTGTATGTATGGATGCTACGTATTTCGAAACTTTCTATATTGCAGCGAAAAAAGAGGCAGATGTAGTTATACTTCCCATTGCAAACGCCGAAGAATACGACGTTTATAAGGCATTGAGAGGAATATGGGGACGCGTTCAGGAAACATATCTCTACGGTGTGAAGGCTTCTTTGAACGGATGGTTTGGCGGGATGCACTTTACGGGAAGAGCAGGCATCTTTGCGCCGATTGAGATGACAGAAAGAAAAAATGGAGTTGTTGCTATCTCCCCAAAATATGAGGGTGATTTACTAATAACCGCTGATTTAGATATAGAAGCTTTGGAAATGGCAAGAAAAAACGCGGAATTTTACGGTGATACAAATGTAGGATTTGAGGAGAGATATATGAAGCGGCTGCGTCGCTGTGCCGGGATTCGCTGACGCAAATGATGCTGGGCGTGAGCGCCGCTTTCGGGTGCTTGGAACCACTTTGTGGTTGATTAGAACTGCTGCGCAGTTGACACGCGCCTTCGACGGAAGTGCTGGACTGCGTCCAGGAAGGCTTGCAGATGCTGTATAAAACCCGGTAACCGAGATCCGGGATTGTTATTGTAGGGGCACAGCATGCAAAAAAACCGAGAGCCGAGGCCCGAGAAGGCTGCTTCGCAGCGGACGCGAATCCCTTCGGAATTGTCACGAACTCCTGGTAAGAATCGAGAGTCCGAGAACCGAGAGGGCCGCTGTGCAGCTGGTGAGCACGCTTCGTGTGGGTGGGCCCAGCTGCGCTGGGGGTACGCCTGACTACGTCAGGGGTGTGCACTCCTTCGGAGTGGGTAAAAACTGTCATTCTGGAGGTGTTTTATCCAGAATCTGGATTTTTTAAGTACGAGATCCTGAATCAAGTTCAGGATGACAAGTCAGAAGCTCGCGAAGATAAGGGTTGCGACGCACTAAAAAAAGAACAGATTTAGGGTATAGAGTCTAGGGTGTAGGAAGTTCAAAAACTAGAAACTAACAACTTGCTACTGGAAACTAAAATAATTATTTTTTATGCTAAGGGGTGTGAGAATATGAAGAAATTACCTGTAGATGTGGGGCTTGTTGGTGATTTAATGGCATTTCACAGCTCTTTTGGTTTCGAAGAATACAAATACCTTGATACTGAAACAGGTGAAGTAATCCACTTTTGCGACGATATGATACCACCTGACATTTTTAATGTAGAAAAAGAAGAGCTGATGGAAATGCTAAAGGATAAAGACGAAGTAACCAGAGAAATTGCTTTAAAAGCGTTCGAAATAGCATGGGAAGATGAATCCGGAAGGTATAAGAAAATTCCCGAATTATCCTCAAGACTTGTTTATAAAAAGATGGAGGAATTTGTGTACAACATTGAAGATGAAAGACTAAGAACCAAAGTGCTGTACACAATAAAAGGGAAAGGCGCCTTCGCAAGATTCAGAGCATTCTTAGACCTACATGAAGAATATAGACAAGCATGGCTTAAGTTCAGAGATGAATTCCAAAGAGAATTTGCAATAGAATGGCTTAATTCCATAGGTATTGATCCGATAGACAAAATACAAAAGTGATAGAAAATGGTAGGGTCAAGAGATGGCACCTTGGGGTGAATGGCTGCAGGGCTACGCCTTAAACACTCACAAAGTTAACGTATCAATAGCTGTTGTAGATTATGCGTTCCATCAGCCACAGAGAACAATGGTCAACAAAAAACGGCAATAATAGCGATTGCGTCGCTGATGCTGGGAACTATTTCGTGGATGAGAAAATGACTGAAAACTGCCAACCGGCAACTGATAATTGAGGCCTCATACCACCAGCCACGGACAGGTGAGAATTGCTGCACAAATAATGCAGAACGGAAGGATTACGAATTTAGGTCCCTAAGATTGTTTGTGAGTCATTGTTGAATATGCGAGAAAAAAGAAAGCTGGTGCTGTCACAATCAAGAAATAGGGACCGCCGGGGAATCTACCTTTAAAAGCATATTCCACAAAGTAAAATGAAACAAGACACACAATAGAAATAAGAGCCCCTGCACCAGCATGTTTCCAGGAAAGAATCATTCCAACAAGTACACCTATTGGGAATAAACCAAGTTCAAACCATTCTCTTGGAGTTGGAAGCGGTTCGTTCGGATCTAATCCATATCCAACCATGAAAACCAGAATAAATCCCATGCTTATGACACTCCAGATTTTCGCAATACGCAAAATCATGCTTGTTTGTTCCATATACCTCACCTGCTTTTGGTCTTAATTAAATTGTATTTATTAAGACCAAGAAATGCTTTTATCAGGTATCTTCACCATATTTTCCATAGACGAATACCTTTGTACCAAGTATTCCCGAATAATCGGACCAGGAACCTCCTTTGGGGACAGATCTCGCCAATTCTCTAAAGGCCTCCATTTGGGCTTCAAGACGATCGCAGTTGTGGATTATTATTGCTTCCAATGTTCTTGGCACGACCGGAGAACCCCATTCTTTCAAGCCATGGTGGCTTGCCACAATATGAAATAGATTCTGCTCGATTTCTTTCGGGAAACCATCTATTTTGCCAATAACCACTGCCAGTTTCTTTATCCCCAAAACGATATGGTCCTCAAGTAACCCCTCATCTGTAAATTCAAAAGAATAACTTTTATAATCGTAAGTTTGTACCTTGCCTATATCATGCAGCAGGGCTCCCGCAATAAGTAAATCCATATCTATATCATCACCAAATGTCCTGGCGACAATTTTGCATAGTTTCGCAACATTTACGCTGTGTTCTAGCAATCCACCGATTTTGACATGGTGATTTTTCGTTGCTGCAGGTGCAAGGAAAAAGCCTTTTATTTCTCCATCTCCAGGAGATATCGTTTTTTCTAACAGCTCTTTCAGAAAAGCATTTTCTATTCCTTGAATAAGATCAGAGAGTTCATCTTTAAGATTTTCTATGTTCTCTACTCTGGGAAGGAAGATAGAAAAGGCATCGTCTATATGGTTGTTAAGTTCTTCCAGTGTGTACAATTTGCGGATCTTTAAAGAAAGTCCATATTTTCTTTTGTAAGAATAAGTTGCCAAAGCAACTACCCCAGAAATCGGTTCCTGTCCTTCTTCCCATTCCCATATGTTTGCTGAAAGTACTGTTTTTGAATCTCTAACGCTGCAAGAGTAGTATGGATTCCCGTCTTTTTTGCTCTTTTGAACGACGTTTGTGAGAAGAAAAAATGCGGGATTATTATTAACATAATTTTCTTTGTCATAAGCTACATTTTCCAAAATATCACTAAGAACTGGAAATTCCTTTTCACCCGTCTTGATAATGAAGATCTCCCCCTTTTATATTCTGATTTTAGATGGCAAAGTGAATTAATTGAATCAGCTGACCACTTTGAATACTGCAATATAAGTTTACTACAAATTATCCTCCGCTTCTCTGTTAAAACAGGGTCAACACGCGATACAAGAAATACGACGCTTACAAGGCTGTCAGCTAATGGAGCGACGTTTGCGACGAAAAACACGAGAATCCGAGAGCCGAGAACCGAGAGCTGCTTTGCAGAGGGTACGAATTCCTTTGGGATTGATACGACCGGCTTCGCCGGTGATACGAACTCCTACGGAGTTGACCCGAACTGCTGCGCAGTTGACACGCACCTTCGGTGGAAAAATCATCGAGAATCCGAGAGCCGAGAAGGTGAAAGAACTGCTTCGCAGTTGATATGCGCCTGCGGCTGAAAAAACAAAAGAGCGAGATTGGATGTTGGAGATTGGAGTTTAGATAAAGAACAGATATAGGATTTAGAAAAAGAGACATACAACGCACAACGTACGACCAAGAATGATTTTATATTCTCGTCTTCTCGGGTTCTCAACTCTCGGGTTTTATACAGCATGCTGAGCCCTTTTTTGTGTAGCAGTGAAATAGCGGAAAATGTCTCGTACTCAGGCTTACCTTTGGCATAGCAAGTCGTTCCGGTTATCGTTTTTAAGTACTGTATTCTCCTACTTTTCTAGAAGTTTTCACTTCTTTATTCCTCGTGAAACTACCTTCTTATATAATTCGATATGCAAACTAATTTTCGGAGGGTACCTATGACAACTTTAGCGGTGTTTATCGGTATTTTCGCAATGATTATATCTCTTAGATACTTAAAAGATCTTACCCTTTCGCTTTTTATTGCTATTATCGCAATTAGCGCTGTTTTGCTGACACCGCCTTTGTTATACTTTCAGGCATTTTCAAGGGAATTCACCGTTTGGAATTTCTGGAAGGTTATGATGACTATCTTTTCCATATATCTTCTCGGTGAAACGCTGAACAAAAGCGGTGATGCAGCCCGGTTCATTTCAGCGATTGGTAAAATATTTCCCACACCAAGGGTAGCAATTTCTCTTATTCCAGCTATGATAGGCTTGCTTCCCATGCCGGGAGGAGCTATGTTCTCTGCTCCTATGGTAAAAGAAATGTCTGAAAGTGATTCTTCCATCACCGCCGAAGACGCGATGGTTACCAACTACTGGTTTAGACATTCAATGGAATATTTCTGGCCGCTTTATCCAGCAATAGTAATTGTGGCAGGAATGGCAAAGGTTTCTTTAAGGGCAATGGTCGTGGGGATGTTACCGGCTGGCTTGGCTGCTATTTTCGTTGGATATATTCTCATGGTAAGAAAATATCCGAAAATAAAACTTTCTCCGGAAGCATTAAAGGAACTTTTGCTTTCAACGTGGCCCATAATGGTTGTTATAGTTATGGTTATTCTGAACCAGCCGGGTTGGTTAGTTGTCATGATCGTTTCTGTTGTGTATTTGCTAACCAAAAGGAACAAACTTGAAATTCTGAAACGTTCGCTAAAATGGAAGACATTTCTTTTGATTGCTGCTGTATTCTTCTTCAAAGCTTTTGTGGAAATGTCTGGAATTCCTGAAAACATGAGCCAGGAGCTCCTTTCATGGAACGTTCCCGTTATACTCGTTATCATTGTACTGCCGTTCATTATGGGGCTTATGACAGGCGTCACCCAGGCTGCTGTGGGTTTGAGTTTTCCGCTGCTTGTAAGTCTTGTCCCAGAAAATGTCCTATTCTCCACATCCATACTTGCATATACATTTGCCGTAGCCGGTGTTCTTATATCTCCAGTACATCTCTGCGTTGCCCTCACTTCACAGTACTTTTCTATCAGTTACACTTCCATGGTGAAACGAATAGCCATCCCACTCTCTTCAGCTACAATTGTGGGGATTGTTATGTATTTGATACTTTAGAGATCCGAGACCCGGTGCTCGAGAGTCGAGAGGCCGAGAACCTAGAAGGCGAAAGTGCTGCTTCGCAGTGATAAACACCGTTGTGGGTTGTCGGTTGTAGGTTGTGCGTAAAGATCAAAAAGCAAGAGGGCAGCTTTGCGGCGGATACGAATCCCTTCGGGATTGACCCGAACTCTTTCAGAGTTGTCACGAACTGCTTCGCAGTTGTTTCGATCGACTTCGTCGATGATACGTGCTTATGGCGGAAGTGCTGGACTACGTCCAGGAGGCTTGCAACGCTGTCAGCTGATGGAGCGACGCTTGCAGAGGCAGTAAGAACAAAAGAACGAGATTGGATGTTGGAGACTGGAGAGCCAACAGAGTTGACTGAAGTGAGATTTGCTAACGCAAATGAAGCGAGTATGGTTTCGCTATAGAAGTGAGGTTGATTGCATCAACGAGGTGAATGTACCTTTGGTGCAGAAGCGGAAATTCTTCAACAATTTCTTTGGCGAAACAAAATTCACTTCTTCCAATGGAATCGAAAAGCACTTCTTGAGCGAAGCGAGAAGGAGCAGCATTGCTGGAGGCAATCCAAGCGTCAACCACGAAGCTGATTCCCAGCATCGGAACTAACAACTATCAACTGGCACCTAAATTCTTAGACGAAATTCAGGAGTTGGATCTCGCTCTTTGCCCCTCGTTCATTCGATTAAAAAATGTCTAATAGATAAGCATTCCAGGCTTGTACGGTGCAACCACCGTTAGGAAGTATTTCTGGAAGCGCACCACGTGTTCCCAAATGTAAGGATTTCTTGATAGATTTTATCAATATGTCCATTAATTCCATGTCTGCATATTTTTTGGCTGCCTTCAACGCTAATAACGTAGGAAGACTCCAAACTATGGAGTTTTTGTCCTGACCTCCGTAGTTTCCCGCATCGTATTTTTCAAGCGGAAGAGAATGTATCATGCCTATTTCATTAAAAAAACCCACCTTTTTCATCATCTCAAGGACTTTCTTTCCCTCTTGATAGGGAACTAAGCCCATCGCGAGAGGATATATCTGAATAAAATGTCCAGCAAAATGTTTTTTAGCTCCTTTAATTGCGTCGTAGAATAAATTTTTGCCGTTTCTCCACACACCAAAGAAGTTCCTTTCTATCTTTTCAAAAATTGCAGTAAGTTCTTTCCCTTGTTTCAGCGAATTTATGAGACTCTCTCGCTTTAATTCATCTAAAAGCTTGTAAAACCAGCAGGCCACATCAAGTAAAGCCGATTTTTCAGTTCCTGGTATCTCGATGATCCCTTCGCCAATGGGATAACCATTTCTGTCTAGAGCGGGTATTAAGATTTCTACTGCTTTATCAATAAGTTCGAGAAAATCCATTTCTCCAGTCTCAAGCACATATCTCAAGGCCAAATAAGCGAAGGAAACTACCTCGTTCATTCTACCTTTCGCATAAATTCTGCCAGCAGTTGTAACCTCGTGGGGTACAATTCCATTGCCGTAATACGCCAGGTTGTTTATCGAAGACTTGACTAGAGGGAGTTGAGGCGTTTTTAGCAACCCAAGAGCTGTATAAACGGTATCTATCCCGAACCACCAGGGAAATTCTGGAAGACCTGCCACATAACCTTTGCCTGATTCCCTTTCAAAGTAAAGCTCCAGCGCATTCAACTGAGCCCAGAATTTCAGATCATCATTGTCACCTTCGGAAAGATATTTGCTGTAATAATCCTGCTTGGTTTCTACAATTGAAGTGAAATCCATTTCGTTTCTAGAATTCATCGAAATCAAACATAAAAGCGATCCCATTTTTGAGCGGAAAAAAACTTTGCCATTATCGACATGGACAAAGGCGTTATCAACGGTAATAGATATATTCCTGTTATGCTTTAATGGTCTAAAAATGATCGTTTTTGGTGGTTTTTTATAAACTTTCAGCTCTTTAGAATATATTTCGTTTTCTAGCCAGAGCGGGGTTTGATCAAGATATAAAACCAACTCATCTTCCGGTTCGAGATTTTCGAGATATATAGCAAAGAAATAATCGGTTGGATGGGCAACGAAGTTCAGCTTTGTTTTTCCGTAATTAAGTGTTTTGTAATAAAGGTTGTTGATGAATTTATCGGGAATAAGGTTTTTCTCCCCGCGGAGAAGTTTCACAGAGGAAAGAATCCTCACATCTTCAAACCATAATCCGCCCATTTTCCCTTTCACATGCCAGCCGACACCTTCGTTGTCACCATTGGAGCGCCCAAAATAATAAACTCTTCTTCCACTCTCATAAAGGTAAAGATCTTCCATGGAATCAACCCTTTAAGCCTGTCGAAACACTGCTCTCGACGAAATATTTTTGGAAACTCAGGAAGATTATAATCATTGGAATAGTCATCAATATAGAAGCAGCCATCATATACTGCCAGAAAGTATAATAACTCGTTCTATAGAAGTCAAGCCCGACAGTTAACGTATACATGTTTTTGTCAGAGGTCATAAGAAGGGGCCATAGAAAATCATTCCACGTTCCAACGAAAGTATAGATAGCAAGGGCAGCGATAGCCGGTTTCGAAATAGGAAGGATTATTTTTATATACGTTCTAAATATCGATGCCCCATCCATTTTTGCAGCTTCTTCTAATTCTCTCGGGATACTCAAAAAGAACTGGCGCATAAGGAACAGACCGAAAACCCCCGTTAGTTTCGGTATGAAAAGCCCGTAATAAGTGTTCACAAAGCCAAACTTCACCATGAGATTGTAGTTTGGAATCATCGTAACGTGCCCCGGGATCATGAGCGTGGCGAGAAACATAGTGAACCAGAAATTTTTAAGCGGAAACCTCAGTCTCGCAAAAGCATAACCTCCAAGGGTATCAAAAAGTAAATGCCCTACGGTCACCAGTACCGCATATATGATAGTGTTAAGTATCCATCTGGCATAGGGAGTTATTTTGAAAATTTGCAAGTAGTTAGCCAGTGTCCCCGGTGCTCCGAACACTTTCACTGGCCATTCGAAAAAGTTGATATCCGGGGGCCATTTCATTATGTCAAACCCGCGTTCTATCCCGTTTTCATCAGTGTATTTCATCGGAGTTATAGATACCAGTGCAGACCAAATAAAGGGAAAAAGGGAAACAGCAGCATACGCTATCAAAATTATGTATGAAATTGTAAGACCTATCCTCCATTTTTTTCTCATGTGAGTGCTCTCTCCTTCATCAAAAAAACGCTTCCTCTTTGACAAGTTTTCTCTGTATAGAAGTTATAACCAATATTATAAGAAAAAGTACCATAGCTATCGCTGATGCATAACCCATGTTGTGGTATTCAAAGGCGTTTTTATATATGTAGTAAGATACGGTGATGTTTCTCATGTTCTTTATCAAAAAGTAAATCTGGTCGAAGACTTGCATGCAGCCTATAATTCCCATAATAGAAACGAAGAGAATTTGGGGGCGAAGGAGGGGAAAGGTAATTTTCCAAAATCTTGTCCAAAACTTCGCTCCGTCTATTTCAGCCGCTTCATAAATTGTCTTCGGGATTCCCTGCAGTCCTGCAAGAAATGTGACCATAAAGTATCCTGCTGTTGTCCAGATGTTCATGACCATAATCGCTCCCAAAGCTGTGTTCGGGTTGTTAAGCCAATCAATCGGCTGCATTCCGAAATAAGAAAGAAATCTGTTCAAAACGCCGGGTTTTGAATATATGAGCCAGAAAATCATAGATATCGCGGCCGAAGAGGAAATAGAAGGAATGAAAAAAACAGCTTTGAAAAATCCCCTGCCTCTGATATTCATGTTCGCAGCCACCGCAAGCAATATAGCTAGCAATGTTTGAACAGGAACCACGATGATAGAATAAACAAATGCATTCTTAAGGGATATCCAAAAATATTGATCTTTTATCATTTTCTTAAAATTTGTCAGACCAATAAAATCCGGGATGTATCTCTTAAACAGATTGCTTTCTGATTTCATGTATTTTTTCATAAAGTCTGCAACAGACATTTCCTCTTTCAAATTTCCAGCAAGGAAATCTTTGATAAGTCTTTCGCTGTCCAAGTATTTCTTAACGGCTTCTACTTGCTTGTCGTTGAGATTCACACCTACATCATATAGCACAAAACTTACCGGATCAAAAATCGCTGCGATGTCTTCATATGCCACGTTTTCTTCATCCGGAAAAACACCAGTATGAAACATCATTGCCTCTTCAGGGATGAAGCGCATTTTGAACTTCTGTACTTCAGTTGGCTGATAGTTTGTGAAGCTGTAATAAAGCCCAGCAAAAACAGGATATATGGTAAAAATAAGAATTGTCAGGATAATCGGGGAAATAAATATATAACCGACGATGGCTTCTCTGGTTTTAGAGCTCAGATTCACGCTATCACCCCAAAAACAGGCCGCGGGTTTACCGCGGCCCTGTAATTACTCAGAAACCCAGCTCATATAATTTTCAATAATCTCGTTAAGTGCTTCATCAAGAGTTATTCTTTCATAGAAAAGATCTTTAAGCTTGCTGTTTATCTGGTCGTTGGCTTTGCTGAATATCCCGCTCGGTGTTGGAACCCTCCATGGAATCGCATATTTTGCGCCAGCATAGAAAGCTTCTTTTATCGGGTCTGTATCCTGAGCAGCAATAGACTTTCTGGAAGCGAGAACCCCTGCTCCTTCTACGAACATCTTCTGTCCTTCCTTTGTAAGAAATTTTACAACTTCCCACGCTGCTCTCTTGTTTTTCGTATTCCTGTTTATAGACCAGGAAACTGTGTAAACCATTGTGGCCTTTTTGATAAGGTGCGGAAGTTCAACGATTCCTATTTTAGCTACGACATTCGGATACTGACCCCTGATATAGCCCAGTGTCCACGGACCGGTCATAGCCATCGCAACCGCTTCTTTACCAAAAGCTTCGCCTATCCATCCAGCACCAAGATTAGCTGGTTCCTGAGCTACCTTGTACTTGTTAACAAGATCGAAGTAAAACTGAAGGGCAAACTTTGAATTCGGTTCAGCGAGTCCAGTATTGAGGTCTTTAGTAACTATACGTCCATTTGCTGCAACAATGAAGGGAATTATCCTGTTAAAGTCGGGTGCCAAAACAAGAGGAATCTTCATACCCTTTCTTTTAAGCTGAAGTGCTTTGTCAAGGAAATCAAACCATGTGTCGTCACTTGTCGGATATTCCACACCGTATTTGTCGAATATTTCCTTATTATAGTAAAGAGCCAGTGTGGAGAAATCTTTGGGAATACCATAAATCCTCCCCTTGTAGGTAAAAGCATTCACCAATGATGGATAGAAATCGTCGATGTCAAACTTATCTTTCTTAATGTAAAGGTCTAAAGGCAGTAGCATATTCTGTCTGGCTAATTCTTCAAACCAGAATGTATCAACGTAAAAAATATCCGGTGCCGTTCCCGCGGAGAATTGCGTAATGAGCATTTGCCTGAAATCACCGGGAATGGGAGCCCATTCAACATGAATATCCGGGTGCGTTCTGTTGAATTCTTCCACTATTGACTTTATAACACTTTCTTCAATGGGATTGCCCGGCCAGCCACTGATTCTAATGTTCACAACAGCCAGTACACTAACTGTCAGTGCTAGAACCATCAGAAAACTAACAAGTTTCTTCATAAAAAACCCTCCCCTTTTGTTGGCCGTAAGGCCTGGTTTATGGTGAACAGAGTACCGATAGCCCAAAGTTGTGGTGAACAACTGGTGGGATATTCGACAATATCTCCTTTTGTTTCTTCCTTTGAAAGTCCGCTAAAAAGCTCTGGCAACCTGTTGTCGGTAAACTTACTCATCGCTTCCAAAAGAGCTGTAGAGATTTTTTTAGCCTCCTCATGATAACCGTATTTCATGAGTCCCATGATTATTACGGAGTTATCGTGGGGCCACACACTACCATTGTGATAGGAAAATGGGTTATATCTTTTCATCTCCGTTGAAAGAGTACGTACTCCCCAGCCACTGAAAAGTTCTTTAGACATAAGTTTTTTCACAACGTAATCTACCTTGTCGTCATCGATTATCCCCGTAAAGAGGCACTGACCAGGGTTCGAACTTATGGAATCAACCTTCTTTTTGTCGCCGTCTAACGCTATTGCGAAGAATTTCTCTTCTTCAAGCCAAAAATCATTGTTAAATCGCTTTTTTAACTCACAGGCTCTTTCAAGAAGAGTCTTCGCCCTTTCTTTTTTCCCCAGCTGTTCGTAAATATAACTAAGGGCATGATAAGCCATGTATAGATACCCTTGAACTTCTACAAAAGCTATTGGAGGTTTGGCTAATTCCCCTGTTTTGAAACTTACGGAATCTCTGGAATCTTTCCACCCCTGGGTTTGAAGCCCTTTTTCTGAAGACGGCATGTATTCGACGTATCCGTCATTATCGGCATCACCGTAGTTGTAAATCCATTTTTCGGCAGCTTCTATTTTGGGAAGCAAATTTTTTATGGTTCCCAGATCCCCTGTTGCCTTAAGATATTCCCCGGCGAGAATCAAATAGAGTAGCGTCGCATCGATTGTGCCGTAATACCGTTCAAAGGGGATCAGGTTACTGAGAGAAAGATAATTTAGCCGCGCTTCGTGAATAATTTTTCCCGGAACGGCGTCTTTAAAATTGTCTTCAGAAGATGCCTGAAATAAACTGAGGATTTCTAAAACTGTTTTTGCAGTTTCAGGAAAGAAATCAAGCGTCTGGAGGGCAAAAATCAAACTGTCCCTCCCAAATATTGTTGCAAACCACGGTAGTCCGGCAGCAGGGAAATCACCATACTTCGTTGGAAGCATTAGCATTTTAAGATCACTAATAGTTTTTTTGAGCAGCGGATTGTCGGTTTTAAATTCTTCAAAAGGAAATTTTGGGGGCCTATCTTCAAGGATATCTTTGAAAAGATTTGCTCCCTTCAGTTCTTTATACAGATGAATATGACCTTCAAGAGTTAACTTGTCTTTGGGTTCGAGGGAATACTGCCCCTCTGGAAGCTTTTTATGAACTCTATAATGCGCTGCTGCATCTTCGTACTCCAATCCTTTGTCCTCGAATTCGTCTTGATAAACCTCTTTTTTTGACGATTCGAGATAATGTCCAATTTTTTCTCTCACGAGAAAGATATCCTCATACTCACATTTCAGAAAATAATTTAGCTCTATATTCACTGTCCCATTTGAATAATTCGTGAGCTCTATTCGAATATCTAACCCATTCCCCGAAACTTTCATAGTTTCTTCCAGGAAAACATCGTAATGAGATGCTAACGGGGATGAACGAAAAATATAGCGGTTTATGATAAAGCTGTTCCCAAACCTTGGTTGGAGTTTTCTCAATCTCTTATCCGTTTCCAGATAAAGGGACGAAATAAATCTAGTGTCTTCCAGGTACAGACCCGCAGCTATATCACTTCTGGCATCGATCAATCCATTGTCATCGCTCACAACCATGAGATTTCCGTTCTTTATTATTCTCATAATCAACTAATCAACCTCCGTAGATTCTCTAATTATTAGTTCGACATCAAGAACTTTCGATATTTTTTCTCCTTTTTCCAGATATGAAACAATGGAATCCGCAACTTCGTAACCCACTCTGTCGATAGGTTGCCTTATTGTTGAGAGTGTGGGAGTAACCATACTCGCTTGAGGAATATCATCAAACCCCATTACGGGTACGATCCTGTTCATTTCTTTTAACGCTTTTAATGCACCTATTGCCATCAGGTCAGAGGCAGCAAATATAGCATCAAATCTTCCACGAAAGTTCTTAACGAGCTCGTAGCCCGATGTTTCCATAAAATCACCGTTGAGAATAAGCGATTTCTCAATTTTTAAACCCTTTTTCTTATATGCTGCTTTGTACCCTTCTTTACGCCATATAGAAACGCTATGTTCCTTTGGACCATTGATAAAAAGAACTCTTCTACACCCTCTATCAAGGAGATAAGAGGTAGCTTTATAGGCACCGCTCATGTTGTCGGTATCGACCGAAGGAAGATCGTCACAATCTTTTGCTCTACCTACCACAACGAATTTCGCCATTCTGTCTTTCAAAAATTTGACTCTCTCATCGTTTTCTTTAAGGTCGAGTATTATGAATCCATCGACTATTTTTCTATCGAGAAAGGTCCTGTATATCCTGACGGGATCATCATCAGGTTCTTCTGTCGTCAAAAGTAGGTGGTAACCATCTTCCGCTAATCGCTTTGTCACTTCTCTTATAAATATGGAAAAATATGGGAAGTTGAAAACATAATCTGCTGAATATGGTATTATCGTAGCAACCAGTCCCGTTTTTTTGCTTCGCAGGCTGCGTGCAACATGGTTTGGGACATAGCCCAGTTCTTTGATTACCTCCAGTACCTTTTCCCTTGTCCTTCTGGAAACTAAAGGCGAGTTATTTAAAACCCTTGAAACCGTTGCGGTGGATACACCAGCTCTTTTTGCGACCTCAGCGATATTTAAACGCATAAACTCACTCCCAATACGAATGTAATCGATTACATTGTAATCGATTACATTATATCAACTAAGAAGTGAATCCCTAAAATCAATCACAACTTTTTAATCTTGAATGACAGTTATTAGAAGCCATTAGCCTAAAATAATTCGACCATTCGCTCATTTTTGAGATCGAAGAATCGGGAAGCATGCTGGAGCAAAAAAGATGTTGTCGGTTGTTTGCGACGATCGAGAACCTGAGACCGAGACTATAGAAAATCGGGTTTAGGGTTTAGAAAAAGACACGAATAACCTACAGCGGAGTCTTACAGCGTCTGCAAGCCTCAGACTTCGAACGCGGCTCCATCAGCTGACAGCCTCAAAGCGTCCGGAAGATAGCTCTGCTAGCTTACCCACTCGCCAGCGTGCTTACCAGATCCCGGTCACCGGATCTCGAGACTAGTGATCAGAGGTTCAAAATGCCACTTTTATCCGGGCTTTCTTGTATATAATGAAACTGGGGGGTGTTTTCATGCTTCCGCAAATAAAGGGAACAATGACGCTGAAAGAAATCTCTGATTTGCATTTAAATCTATTCAAGATGCTTCATCATCTTGGATTGGACTTGAACGTGGGTAAGATGACCACGCTCGAAGACGCATGTAAGAAGAAGGGGCTTAATTTTCCTGAGGTATTAAAAGCTTTAAATTTTGAAGTCCAAAGAATAAATCAGAAAGCCAATGCGATAAACACTGCAATAAAGAAAGAAGAAAAAAGAAATCGTTGATGTGTTCAACTATTTCTGTAATTCACCACAACTATACCAAAAATGACCAGTCCAAGAGCTATCAGAGTGTTTGGGGTAAGCGTTTCACCGGGAATGAAAGCCGCAGACGACAAAGCACCAGACAAGGGGATCATGAAGCGGTAAAGCGTGACCTCTCCGGCTTTGTGATATTTGAGAACTGTATACCAAAGGGAAAATGCTACTGCTGAAAGCAGTGAAGAGTATATTAAAAGCACTGTAGCCAGTGGTGTGAATTTCAGGCCGTTTTTCATTCCGGGCATTCCCAGCAACAAAAGCACAATAGATCCTAAAAACATCTGCCAACCAGAAACGAAGAAGGGATTAACCTGCCTGGAAACTTTCTTAGCAAGGATTGTACCAAAGGCACCAACAAGTGTGGAAAGTACCAACAAACCTTCTCCCTCAAACTTGAAATCATAGCTAATTCCTTTGCTCCAATTGGCTATAAGTATTCCAGAGAAGCCCGCTGCAAGTCCTAACGTTTTTTTCCAATTGATTCTGTCGTCTTTATACACAAAATGAGCAATAAGTACCACGAAAAAGTTTCCGCTGGAGATGATTATAGAAGACTTCACTCCTGTTGTGTTGGATAAACCATTGTAAAAGAGCGTGTATTGTAAAGCAGTCTGCAACAGTCCAAGGAGCAACAGGCTTTTGAAAACTCGTTTGCCCGGCCAGAATTTACCTTTGGCAATCAAAGGCGAAAATATGAAGATCAATAATCCTGAACCCAAGAAACGGATACCGGCAAAGACAAGCTTTTCCGCAACATTCTCAGGTCCTATCCCCATTTCTCTAAAGCCTATTTTTAATACAGGAAAGGCGCTTCCCCAAAGAACTGAAGCCGCTGTAGCCAACAAAGCCGCTATAAGCGGATTTTTTAATCTTTCTTTCATGTAACACTCCTTAAAGAATTAGAATTTCGAACTATTCTATCAGGAAATTGAGGAAATGAAAATCGAGATTCGGTAAGCACGCTAAGTGTGGGTAAGCTTGGCTTCGATGAGGTACGAATCCCTTTGGGATTGATCCGAACTCCTGGTAAGAATCGAGAGTCCGAGAACCGAGAGGGCCGCTGTGCGGCTGGTGAGCACGCTTCGCGTGGGTGGGCCCAGCTGCGCTGGGGGTACGCCTGACTACGTCAGGGGTGTGCACTCCTTCGGAGTGGGTAAAAACTGTCATTCTGGAGATGTTTTATCCAGAATCTTATTTTCTTAAGTACGAGATCCTGAATCAAGTTCAGGATGACAGGTCAAGAAAATGGGGACAGTCCACTGCGGTACAGACGAAGTGCTGGACTACGTCCAGGAGGCTTGCAGACGCTGATGAAAAGCCAAGAACCGAGATCCGAGAAATCGAGAAGGCGAAAGAGCTGCTTCGCAGTTGATGTGCGCCTGCGATGGGACAGTATCCGATTTCTTCAACATTTACGAACAGGTCCAACTATTTAATTTCAAAGATTACCGTCACGATTTCATCCAGAGCTCTGTTTTTATTGGCAGGATAGGGAATATATCCTCTTTTTCTCGCCTTTTTCACATAATCTCCTACTATATTCATATCCGGATTTTTTGGATCATATACATAATCCACGCTCAAGACGAATTTACCAGCTGTTTTGATTCGGTCTAAATACTCGATTCTGTAATCACTCTCTTCCTGTACGATTATGTTATCATTATCATCAGTTGTGTAAGAAAGGTCTTCGACACCTATCCCAGAAATCGTATCCAGATAACTTCCGTCATCATCACATTCGAGAATATCCTCTGCATTCTGTGGAACAATTAAAAAGCCCGGAACTTTTTCTCTTGTATATTTTGCTATTTCTTCCACAAATTCAATCATCTTCTCAGCAGCTTCTTTTTCACCAAGCTCGTTCATTTCCACTGACCAATAATAGTATGCGTCAATTATATCCAGATAAATACCAGAAAAACCTTCCTCAATAATTTTGTCCAGGTACTCAAAAACAATCTTCTTCCATTCATCGTACCAATACCTTACTTTATAATTTCCCTCCCATTCCGGATTTTCTGGTCCAAGCCAGTCAGGCGGATTTGTTCGCCAATCTTCCTGCCAGTAAAATCTGTAGTCTTCAGCCTCACCGATACTTATATAACACAAAGGAATGATTCCCTTTTCTTTCAATTTACTAATTTCTTCCTCCGAGTATCGCCCATCTTCGGAACCATCTCTCGAATAATCAGTTACCAGATAATCGAATTGATGCTCCAGAACTTCCTTTATGTCCATTTCAACCAACTGATAAAGAAAATATTTATTTTCTGCTTCTGGCTTGAAGCACGCTTCCATCAAGAATACTACAATCAGCATCAAAATTGGAAGTAAAACGGCTCTTTTCACTTTTTCACCTTCTTTTGAACCATGAAACGGCTTAAGCGCGGAACTTCGTTCCGGACGCTTACGAGGCTGACGCTCACGACATTGTCAGCTGATGGAGCGATGCTTGCAAAGCTGTCAATTGGTAAACTCGCTTCGAAGAGCAGAGATCGTCATCCTGAACTTGATTCAGGATCTCGTACTTAAGAAAATAAGATTCTGGATAAAACATCTCCAGAATGACAGTTTTTACCCACTCCGAAGGAGTGCACACCCCTGACGTAGTCAGGCGTACCCCCAGCGCAGCTGGGCCCACCCACGCGAAGCGTGCTCACCAGCCGCACAGCGGCCCTCTCGGTTCTCGGACTCTCGATTCTTACCAGGAGTTCGGGTCAATCCCGAAGGGATTCGCGTCCGCTGCGAAGCAGCCTTCTCGGACTCTCGGATCTCAAATCTCGGCTTTTCATCAGCGTCTGCAAGCCTCTGTCTTCGAACGTCGCTCCATCAGCTGACAGCCTTGCAAGCGTCTAATGTTTTCTATCTCCGCAGGAGTGCGCCTCACTGGCGTAGCCAGTCGCTCCGAATCTCGCTAATCTCCACTCTCCAACATTCAGTATCGCTCTTTGGCTCTTTCGATTCCCGGATCTCAGATCCCGAATCCCGATCACTTCGTATAATCTTTCCTATACACAACCTCAAGTTTTTCGTTTAGATATAAAAGAGTGATGGATAAGCCTTCTATTTTTATTCCGCCTTCCATGGGTTCGACAGATATCCCGTTATCAATCTTTCTCAACAACAATTCTTTTGGAGAAGAATCATAATTTACCACAACAGCAACTATAACTCCAAGGTCCTCATTTGGAGAAAATACGATCTTCAATTTCGACACTTTGTTTTCAACGGGAATATATCTGTCGCTAAAGTCTTTGAATACAGAGTAAACACGGGTAGTTGGTTTGAAATCTGTATATCCGTCTTCGATATTCAACAGGCTCAAGGTTCCATCATTTACGATTCCCCACAGCTGTATCGACCAGAGCTCTTTCTCAATTCCTGTTATAAACGCTGCGGCTGCCCAAAGAGCTGCTTCGAATGTGGAAGCGTTACCAGGTCCTGAAGAGTTGAAGTCATAGGAGGTATTGCATTCGGTAATGGCAATAGGGATATCTTCAAGCCCGTATTTCCCGAGAAGCTTTCTCAGCTGGTCGATATAAACCGGGAATTCTTCTATGTTCTCAAGCGTTCTTTCTGCGCTTTGGGAACCATCAAAGGGATAGTAGTGAATCGAGAATATGTCGATCAAATCTCCGTTTTTTTCAAGGAATTTTTTCAACCAGGAATCATACTGCGGAAGGTTTCCAATTGTAAAATCCGGTCCCACTATTTTGATAAAAGGAGCTCTTTCTTTTATTTTTGAGACCCCTGATCTATATCTGGAATTGAATTCTTCAACGGAAACATTTTTCCCCATTATTACAGGATAAATATTTGCCTCATTCGAAAAGGATACGAATTCTGTCTCAGGAATAAATGCCAGAACTTTTTCGAGTTGTTCTTCAACGGGTTCATCGGTAAAATATCCTAACTGTATCAGCGGCACGACACTCGTATAATCTATGAACTTCTTAAATAGCTCGAAGTCGTTTGGTCTTCTTTTTTCTTTATCTCTGTAAATTCCACCCCAGCGTATCATTTCAATCGCTGAGTTTCTTACAAACCCCAAGGTTTGCTTTATGTAAGCTTCCGACCAATAGTTGTTGCCAAAAAGGTAGGGAGAAATCTCCTTACTCTCGTAATCAAATTTAACAGCGATCTTTTTTGATGGGAAATATTTGAGATTATAAATCGTTGACCCCATAAACTTCCCGACAACAGGTTCTCCTGAAGTGTCGAAGCTGTACTCGCCTTCAAGCCCCATCGATTTTACTTTCATTCTATAAACACCCACATTTACTTTCCCAATCTCTGTGTCAACGGTAATCTCATTTTCGTAGTCGTATTCAAACTCAAGAACCTTTCCGGAAAACGGATCGAGCTCGTTATAAGTAAATCGGTCCTTTCGGGATGCTGTATTCTCCTTCAAGAACTGAAAGGAATTAATTGGGGAGGTTCTGAGAAAATCCGCCGGAAGAATGATGTGATCAACTTGTTCCTGAGAGAGGTATCCACCATCGATCAGTACAAGATCCTTGAAACTGGACGAAGAGTCAAAGCGTCTCTCCAGTTTTAGCTTTGCAACCTTGCCGTTTTCAACCCAGGCTTTTGAATAAACCACAGGATTGGGACTTTTTCCGGGGATAATAATGATGTCCTTTCGGATTTCAAGTTCTTTGGCTGCATCGTAATGAATCAATGAATAGAAAGAGAACCCTGCGGGGTTCTCCACAACGATTTCTGTGGCATAGCCACCTACTGAGAAAATTATAAACACCAGTAATATTAGTCTTCGAAAAACCACTTTAAGCTCCTTTCTTTTGAGCTTTATTCACTGCTCTCCAGTATTCTTTCCGAATTGAACAATTTCGCTATGGCATATATTACAACACTTGTAACCGCTATATTGCTCAAAAGCATTACAAGGAATTTTGTGAGTTCAAACCGCGCTATTATAATGTCCTTCATTACGAATACGCTATTCAGCATTGGTATCAGATACATACTCAATTGTTTGGAAGGATCCATTTGCATTGTTGATATCCCTAGTACCAGAACACCAATATAAATCGGCATAATATACGTTCCAGCTTCTTTCATACTTTTGGCAAAGCTTCCAAGTAAAACAATTATGGAAGAGGCAAGAGCTGAAACCGTAAGAATAGTGAACAAAAGACCTAAAGTCTTTCCAGGAGTAAATGCTGCGATATTCATTGGCAGAGCTCCACCCAAAGAGTCGCCAAGGATTTTGAAAGCTATCATAAAACCAATAACGGTAGAAACACTATTTATCAATCCGGTGGACATAACATAAAGCACTTTTCCAAGAGCTATCGATGTCCGCGAAACCTGATTCACAAGAATCGGTGAAAGCGTGCCTCTCTCTTTTTCACCTGCTGTAGTAGCAAGTCCAATGTTCATGGACCCAGAGAAGATATAGATAAGAATCAGATACGGAAGCATGACTGCAAGAAAATCAGTCCCTTGAGCTTCTTTTGGAGCCATATCCACATCAGTAATATCTATAGCATCAAGGTCTTTGAGGTTAAGGGAATACTTGCTCAAACGCTTTGCCACTAGCAGCTTTTCGTAACTATTCAAAGCTGTTTTTACCATCTGTGAAGCGAAGCGCGATTTACTCGAAGTTGAGTTGTAATAGATTTTTGCGGTCAATTTATTTCCGCTATGATCGAATTCAACAATTATAGTATTATCTGAATCACCAACCACATTATAGTTATTCACATCAAACTCTTCAAAACGAAGCATTTGCGATAGGATCATCTTAAATTCTTTATCCGGAAGATTTAAAATCCAATTCTATAAACCGTCTCAGCTACCTGCTTTTGTTGAACAGAACCAAAGAAACCTATAGCCATAAATATCATTGGCATAAGAACCATTGGAAGAATAACAATGGAAAATACCGTTCTTTTATCTTTGAACAAGCTCTTGAATTCTTTTTTGAATATGATCAGTGCATCCTTAAACATCTGCAAGTTCCCCCTCTCTTTCGGCAACAGCAAAGAAGATGTCCTCAAGATCGTTCATTTGATACTTTTCATAGAGGTTTTCCAGATAATCATTTTCTACAAGCTTTCCTTTAAGGATTATTCCCACTTTATCGCAAAGTTTTTCCGCTACTGACATGATATGGGTGGAAATAATGATTGTTTTTCCTTGCTTTTTAAAGTCCTTTATAAACTCCGTTACCATTCTTGCGGTTATTATATCCAGACCGTTTGTAGGTTCATCGAAAATAATAACCTGAGGATCGTGAATCAGGCTGATGGCTATCGCGGCTTTTTGTTTCATACCGGTTGAAAGTTTACTTACTCTCTCATCCAAAAAATCTTTCATGCCCAGGTACTCTGCCAGTTCCTCGATTCTTTTTTCAACTACGCTTCTCTCAATATGATTTAGATCGCCAAAAAAATACATCAGTTCCCGGGGTGATAGACTACCGGCTAATTTCATATCGCTTGTAAGAAAGCCGACTCTTTTTCTGACCTCTCTGGCGTCTTCCACAGTGTCATAGCCGAAGACGCTTATCTTCCCGGAATCAGGCTTAAGGAGTGTTACTATCATTCTCAACGTTGTTGTTTTTCCAGCACCGTTTGGTCCCAGAAGACCGAAAATCTCCCCTGGAACAGCTTTGAAAGAAATTCCATCAACGGCTTTTACCGTTCTTTTTCTACTTTTGAAGGTCTTATGAACCTGAGAAACTTCGATCATTATTCGTTACCTCCCAACCTATTTCTCTTTAAAATAACTTTTTACCTCAACTTTTTCTCCATTTCCAATCTCACTTCATGTTTTTCTACATCCGAATTTGAATAGCTGGATAGATCAAAACCACAAAGCTGGAACCCACAACTTTCATAGAACTTTATAGCGACATAATTTGATGTCTGTGTTTCAAGGATCAATCTCCTTGCCCCTTGAGATCGGGCAATTTCTTCAGCTTTCTTCATAAGGGCCGTGCCAATCCCCATTCTCTTAAACCCTTTCCAGACATAGAGATCCCATATCCTCACCGAACCATCATGGATGCAACCAAATTGTATGATCCCCGCTTCTTTTCCATCAACCTCAGCAACGTATATCAGGGTATCCTCTTTGTAATAGTCCACTAGTTTTTCCATGTGTACTTTCCTGAACGGCTTTTCGAATTTCTTTAATTCCAAAGATATCTTCCAGCCATTGCTTTCTCTACTGACTTCAATATCGAAGTAGTAATCGCTCTCATATTCAAAGGTCACAACCCTATCTTCCAATTCTTTACGATCAACCTCTTTCAATATCATGTTTTTTCTCCTCTTCGGCTTAAAAATCGGATCACTTTCCCAAAGGCCGCTGCAGTACCAAGCGGAAAAAGCTTGGTACCGGCACTTATTTTCCCGCGAAGGACTACTCCCCCTTGTTCAAGTATCTTTTCGATGGATACCTTTTTATCTACATATTCCGTTATTTGCTCTTTTTTCAACCCAAGAATGGCACTTACTTCCCGGGAATCCAGCTCACCTATATCTCCTTTGAGCTCCGCAATAAAGATTACGATGTAATATAGTTTCCCCGCTTTTGGGGTCCCCCTAGGGTGAACCATTTCGTATATCATCAGGGGTGTTATTTCTTCATCAAGAGATAATTCGATGATCTGTCCGGTATGTTTGAGGTAATAGGTTTTTTCCGAACTGAGCAATTCAACTTCAGTACCGATCTCTTCTATTGCTTCACGAATTGCAGCCTCGACAAAACTTTCGCTTGCTTCGACATGTCCGCCTATTCCGGAAAAGAACCTTTCTCCGTTGAGAATATTATGCTTTTCACCAGACACCTGAAAAATGTAGTGCGGACCGACTTTTATCAGCAGCCCCGCACCTTTTTCAGAATCGTAAGGGATGAGATCATCCAGTTTCAAATTTATTTTCCTCCTGCGAATTTCGTTTTGTACACAACTTCACCTGTATAAACATTACCGCATCTATTATATTCAATTATAATCAGAAAGTGAAGTAATTCACAAAATCTCCTTTCTCTACGAACTAATCATTCAAATGATCTTTCAGGTAAAATCCTTCCATTGGTTCGCCGAGCAAATAATGCGAAAACCAGATAAGATTTTGTTTCATAATCGCTCTTGCGATTCCGAGCTTATGAATGCCATGACCCATTCCCTTAAAGATAACGAGTTCCACAGGCACTCCCATATCTTTAAGACCCTGATAAAGCTTATAGGCATTGGGAGTGGGCACGCGCTGATCATTATCGCCGTGCTGTATCAATGTTGGGGTACTGGCGTTCTTTATGTATGTCATTGGAGAAGTTTTTTTATAGATTTCTTCGTCTTTCCAGGGTGTTTCACCGAGGAAATACACCGTAAAATTATGAATATCTGTAGCACAGTAATACGTTATCCAATCGCTTATCCCGGCACCGACAGAAGCAGCTTTGAATCTGTTACTGTATAAAGAGCAGAAGGCTGTTATGTATCCACCCTGGCTCCAGCCCATTATGCCTATTCTTTCTGGATCTGCAATTCCCTCCTCAATGAGATAATCAACTCCGGATATGACGTCAGCGTAATCACCAATTCCAAGGTTTCTGTAATTGAGCCTTCTGAATTCTTCTCCGTAACCATCACTTCCCCTATAATTGGGTTCAAGAACTATGAACCCTTTTTCCACAAACTGTTCTAAAGGATACGCTTTACTAAAAGTTGGGATATCAAAGGATAGCCACGTTGGACCACCGTGCACTATCAAAAGCAACGGGTATCTCTTTGAAGGATCAAAGTCTGGTGGGGTTGACAGCACGCCCTCTATCTCCACACCGTCAAGGCTCTTCCAGCGTATAAGCTGCTTTCTGGAAATTATCCTTTCTTTGTAAATCTTTCCTTCGTCAGTTATCTTTTTGCCTTCAAGATATATGTCGAAAGGTTCTATTGGCGTCGCTTTTATGCAAACCAGTTTATCTGTATCTCTGGACACCGCAGACCAGGAAACCGTGGAATTATCGTCTGTCAGAGTTTCAATCTTTCCATCAGGATTCAACCAACCGACCTTTATTCTTGTACCTTCTTTCCAGCTTATGTACAATCCCTTCTTCGTGTAAGCTACAATTTCGATGATGGAATCAACATCTATATGTATCTTCTCCCTTTTTCCAGTTTCCAGATCGAGTATCTCCAGGGGATTGTTTGATTGCCACGGGTACTCTTCTTTGGTAAGCGTATATGCTAATTTCCTGCCATTTGGAGAAAGGTGAAAATCTGGACGGAGCCTTGAAATACCGAGCTTCTCGATCTTTTTGCTTTCTAAATCAAATACATAAAGTTCCGATTCCTCCATGTTGTTTGCTGTGCTAGGGGGCGGAACAGCAATAAATAATACCCGTTTGGAATCTGGTGTTATTACAAAATTGACTATAAGAAAATCCTCCGGGCAAAAAAGTTTTTCTGCTAAATCTTCAGTTTCAACTTCTTTGTCATCTTGACCCTTTCTCATATCTTTAGGGGTTTTCAAAGTTTCTTCAAACTTCGAAATAGCCTTATCGATTGAAACGTAGTAAAGACATCTCGTTCGATATTCTTTATCCACATATTCAAAATCACCGTAGAGTTCTTTCCTTTTCTTGATCGCTTTATCCTCAGGGGTACTGAGATAGAAGAAACCCTTTCCATCTGGAGACCACCTGTAAGAATCCACTCCGTCAGGTGCACTGGTAATTTGAATTGCTGCTTCTTCAGGGGAACGTTTGACGAAAATCTGCTTCTTTTTATCACCGTTTATCCCAGCGTTTGAAAGATACGCAAGTGTCTGCGAATCCGGTGACCACGAAGGCATTGTACTCTCTGTTTTGAAGTCAGTTATCGGGTAAGAGGAATCTTTTTCCGCATCATACACCCATACCTGGCTTCGAAATTCATTATCATCCCAATCGGTATTCATTTTGACGTAAGCTACTCTATTACCTGCGGGATTTATAACAGGGGTTCTAAGCACAGGTAATGAAACCATCTCTTCAATTGTGAAATATCTGTTTTCCATTCATTTCCCCTTTCCTTCGTTTTTAATGAGCTCATACAGCTCTTTGAAAGACGTAATTTCGATATCCGGCACAATGTCGATTGAAACACCAAATTCGTTGAAATAGCAGGTTTTGACTCCGCACTTTTTAGCAGCGATGATGTCGAGAGCACGATCACCGATTGCCAGGGTTTCTTCTTTTCTGAGATTGTATTTTTCAACAATGTAATTGAAAGCCTCGGGATCTGGTTTTCTCGCAAAACCATGATCTCTGGTCACGATCTCCGTAAAAAGTTCCGTTATCCCATAGTAGTCCGTAACCTTAAGGGTAGATTCCAGATCCCGATGCGTTACGATGAAGTTCATGCCACCACGATCGATGATGAGTTCGCAAATCTCTTTGGTGTAATCATACAGTGGGCGCTCTGTTGGTGAAGCTTTCTTTGAAAGCTCCACGAATTTTTTCTCCAGAGCTTCACCCAGTCCAAATTTCTCCGCGTAATACTCAAGAGCGTAACCAAGAGTTTTCTTAACATTCCAGAGAATCTCTTCTTCGGCAACCTCATAGCCGAAACCTTCCAATGCTTCCTTCATTGATCTAACAATGGAAGGATAGGTATCGCATAAAGTACCGTCAAAATCCCAAATCGTATTTTTGAACATGCTCAATTCACCTTCTATTCGGTCAGGGGTAATAACACGCATTGCCGCTCGTTAATTACTTTTCAGATACCACACGTAGTTGTTCAACACAGCCTCCCATACGGGATTTTTTTCATCGTTCATTTTTTCCCGTTTTATCAGGCCACCTTTGTATTCAACCAGAAAGTAGAAATCATACTTTCTTATATCTTTTCCATCAAGATCAAAGGAGACACTACGGGAACCGTAATAAAAATCGTAGTTAGAGACTTTAAGATTTTGAAAAAAAGAAAGTTCCTTTACCTTTGTGCTATCTTCGTATACTACTACTTTAGCCGTTTTCACCTGCAACTCTTCAAAATAGGCTTTAATACCCATGTCAAGCCTAAATACCAGTTCTGGTACTTTTTCTCCTTTTGTACTGTTGATTAAAAATTCAGGTGTAACTTTACAAACCTGTGGTCTGTAATAATGCTCCAGAACCTTAAATTCCTGACTCGATATTGTGGTTCCGTCCTTTTCAAAAACAACCTGATATTTGTACTCCTTTTCAGGAGCGAGACACAATTCCGCGGTATAAAAGGTCCCTTCCAGTTTTGTAAGCTCTATCTTCTGGTACAAATCACTTCCCTCTTCGTGAAGAACAAGATAAACTCTTTCATCTTTATCCACTCTGGAAAATGACAAACGACAGTCCAGTATTACCTGCTCTTCATCAAATCCACGAAGTTTGAACTCAGTTCCCATGATCCGATTTCCAGAATTGTTTTCAGAATACAACTGAATTCTCCCCAAAGCGGTATTCACAGAATGTCGTAATTCCAGTAATTCTGATTCCAACCTTGCAATATTGGATCCAATCATTCCAGAGAGGGCTTGAGACAAATTCCAGTTTCTGTACAAAAACACACCGTTGAGGATTACCATAACCAGCACAAGAATGCAGAGGATAAGATCGAGTTTCTTCACTTCAAGCACCTCCAAAATTTTCTATGAATTGACTTTTATAGCTTTTTGTTTTTTCCGCAACAAGTACAATGCTAGCGTTCCTGAAGCAGCAACAATTCCAACAAACAGATAACTTGGTATCGTTCCCTTTTCATCCAGCATAATCCCAACAACGGGCGAAAGAATTGCGAAACTAAGGTTTGAAACAAGGCTCACTGTGGATATCACCGTTGCCCTGTATTTGTCCTGGATCTGGTGGTTTATATAGAAGTTCATCGTTGGTCTGTACAATCCTCTAACAATCTGCTGAAGCGCCAGTAAAGCTATCGCCCATTTTGCCACAAATATAATGGGCAAAATGAAGCTCAGCGCCATAAGGGTGCTCAGGCCGAGTAACACCCGTCTGGGTCTTTCATCCGAATAACGCCTAACAAGAAAGTGAGAGCTGAAAGCTGCAACCATATTGAAAAAGAAGAAAACTATCCCATACCATGCGATATCCAGATCCACCTGTGCAAAATAGGGTTGGTACATCCAGTAACCAACTCTTACAATGAAACCCATCAACGCGGCAAAACACACAGCCCATAATATACGCGGGGTTTTGAAGGCTATACCAAAGCTTTTTAGGATGTGAGCGGTATATTTGTGTTCACTTTTCTCGCGCTCCACCTCAACAAATGCCAGAGCTATCAGGGATGCCGTCAAAAGGTTTACAAAGCTAATCCAGAACGGGAGAAAATGATTGTATTTGTAAAGGAACCCGCTTAGAACAGCGCCCACTCCTTGCCCAATGAAGATATACGATGCGGCGTTACCTTCCCTGCGTTGATATTCTTCTTTTTTCCCAATCTTCTTCAAGCTCTCAAACAAAAGAGCTGAATCAGCTCCACTGGCCAGTGTCAAACCAAGCCCGAACAATACTTCCGCCAGGGCAAAAACATAAAAATTTCTGAAAAGTATATAGAGTAGTGTCGCGATGGCCGCAAATACCCCTGAAAGGAAAAGAGAAATTTTCCTTGAAAATTTATCCGCAATGGCACCAGTAGGCACTTCAAATACAAATACCGATATAGCTGCTATGGACTGAAGCAGCATAATTTGAGAGTAGCTCAATCCCTTGAAGAGCATAAAGGGAACCAATATTGGCCCTATTATAAGCATATTTATGAAAAACCTGTAAAGAGGATAAACAACAAGATTTCTTTTAACCAATTGTTTTCCCTCCCTTACCTAATTCAGGGTTTGAAGTATTCTTCAGCAAGAATACTCATCATGAGGACGTCGTGGTATCTCCCATTCGAAAAAACGGCCTGTCTCTGTCTCCCTTCTAAAACAAAACCGCATTTTTCGTACGCCCGGATTGCACGTTCATTGTAATCGAAAACCCGGAGATATACTCTGTTCAGATTAAGTTTACGAAAGGCATACTCCAACATGAGCTTTGTAGTCTCTGTCCCGTATCCTTTCCCCCAGTATTTTTTGTTGAATATGCCTATGCCAAATTCAGCGCACCTGTTCACCCAATCTATATTCATGTATCCAGTAACACCTATTAATTCGTCATCGGTAGTTATCGCAAGGTTGACTTCGTTTGAGGATGACGAATGGTTTTTTATCCAGTTCTCTTCCATGAACTTGTTTATCGGGAAAACCTGTAACAGGTACTGTCTGAGTTCCGCGTCGTTTATTAGTGGCACAATTGTTCGAGCGTCTTCTACCTCCAAAGGTCTGAGTACGACTTTCTCGCCCTTTAATATCATCCTTATCCCCTCCTAACGAAACGAATTTAATATAAACCATCACTTCTTTTACTACTTAAACAATCGCTTTCATCCGAGATGAAAGAATCTTGATCTTCTTCTTCATAAAATGACTACTTATATAGCAATTAAACTGGAATTGAATTTATGAAATTATGGATGTATAAAACAAACGCTTATAACAAAAAAACAACCATGCAAAACTAAATTTCAAAAGATTTATTGGTAATATAGCATTATTGATTAAAAAAATCAAGTATATAGCTTAAAAAATATAATCAAACCTCAAAAAATATCTCATATCTGAAGTGATATGAAAAGCAAACAGGTTTTCTAAGTCTATTTATAAGAAGTGCTCAAAAGAAGAATCTTTCATGCAAAGAATCTGCAATTTATATATACGATTCATCGATGGACATTTGTTTGTGTAAAGGCGATAATTTTTAAATCCACAAAATAAATATTAATCTTTTCAACATCATAGCCAAAAAAATGAGAGCAGTAACATCAATTGAAAGACTCAAGGAAAGCATAATCAAATAACAAACAAGCTCCCGTTCTTAATTCCGGGAGCTCGTTTGTCTCAATACCAACTATCAACTAACTACTGTCAACTATAAACCGCCAACTAACAACCAAGCACTATTGTTACAACTTCACCGATTTTGTAAGATTTTTTGGCTTGTCCGGATTCAAGCCAAGAGAAACTGCTTTCTTATACGCAAGATATTGTACTGGCAATATCCTTACCGGCGTTTCAAACCCGTCTTGATATGGAATCTCTATATCACCTTCTTTACCAATATAAACCACGCCTGCTCCCATCTGCTTGAGTTCTTTAGCAAGTTCGACCTCGTACGCGGTGTCTTTAGAATACATAACAACAAGTGTCTTTTCAGTAAGCGTGGCCTTTGGACCGTGTCTGTAATCCAAAGGTTCGTGGAACTCCACCCATTGAAGGGCCATCTCTTGAACCTTAAGGGCGCTTTCTTTAGCGAGCCCATAAAGTTCGTCAAATCCCAAAAATACAAAATGACTGAATTTTTTCAGCTCCAACCTATCAACATATTCAAAGGACTTTCCCAGGAACCCTTCTATCCCATCAATGGAGTATCTCTTAATTCCGCGCAAAATCATGTAAAGAATCGTTGAAAATGACCCTGTCATGACGACACTTTCTTCGTCTGCGAAGGGCAGCTCTATGTTTTCCTCACAGGTCTTTGAAAGCTCCGCATCCTTCGCACAAACAATGCTGATCGTGTATATTCCCCTCTTTTTTAACGCTTTTGCAGCAAGCACT
The DNA here is from genome assembly GCF_000023325.1 of Kosmotoga olearia TBF 19.5.1. Classification (NCBI taxonomy): domain Bacteria; kingdom Thermotogati; phylum Thermotogota; class Thermotogae; order Kosmotogales; family Kosmotogaceae; genus Kosmotoga; species Kosmotoga olearia. Next base: position 1,258,065 of record NC_012785.1, on the reverse strand, counting down.
GTCTCGGTAGACTCCCCTGTACGAGATATAAAAAACGCAACATCCGCTTCTGGAAAATCTCCTAAAGCAACTATCTTTCCCCCGGTCACAACATCTGCCTCATAACCGTTTTTGTTAAGCATTTCCGCCGCTATGTATCCGAGATTATATGAAGAGCCGCAACCAACAAAAAGATAACGCTTTCCTTTTTCAAGTTTGAAAGGAACAGATTCAACCTGCTTCAAGAGCTCCGGAGTTCTCTTTATTTCGCTCAAAGTAACGTTTTCCATAAGCACCTCCAACCATCTTTTTAATATATCCACTTTGCCACCGAATCAGCTGTTCTTTCTATAAATTTTCTACCTTTTTCTTCCATTCTATGGAAAACCGCAGTAAATAATAGTTCAAGAACATAGAGTTGTGCTATTTTCGATCGCAAAGCACCACTTTCAAACGGTGACTCACGGGTTGGCGTCAGGAGAACATGATGAGCAAACCGCGCTAAAGGTGATCTGGCATATCCTGTTATGGCAATCACGGTTGCACCACCTTTTCTGGCTATGTCTGCTATGTCCACAATCTCGAGTGTACTGCCACTTTGAGATATAGCCAGCAAAACATCGCCTTCTCTCAACTCAGATGCAATCATTGCCTGTATATGAGCATCATGCGATGTCTTACAATTGAGACCAATCCTCATGAATTTGTAAAAGGCATCATGCGCTGTGTTTCCAGAAGCTCCCACACCAGAAATTAATATGGTTCTGGCAGTTAAGATCTTTTCTACACAGGCTTCCAGTATTTCTTCTGAGATGAATTCACTGGTATTTTTAATAACATCTATGTGCCTCTGGGCCACATAATTTTTGAGACTGGAAAGATCTCTGGAATTAAAATCAAACTCAGAAGACGAAAAGCTCTCTTGATTTTCAGAAACCGCCAAAGCAATCTTAAAAGGATGAAAGCCCGTATAACCAAGTTTTTGACAAAATCTGACTATCGATCCCTCACTAACTTTAAGAATATCTGATACTTCCGTAAGGGACATGTAAACCACTTTCTGTGGATTTTTTACGACAAATGTGGCTATCTTTTTCTCTGTTTTTGTAAAGGAATCTTTCAGCGTTTCTATTGTCAGAAGAACATTTTCTTTTCCCTGCATGTTGCTCACCGCCTTAATGCGTATTCTCCACAATGATAATATCACACCTCAAAAATGTAAAGTCTAACAAAACAAAGCATAAGCAAGATTTTTGGTGATATTCATGAACATTCGGTGCTAATACATCGTGAGATGTTCTCAAAAATTATTTATCATTTTGGAGAAAATCTCCATTCGTAGTATTATTAGCTCGATAAGTCGAGGTGATTCGTTTGAAGACAGAATTACTTGAAAAATTAAAAAGTGGATTGATAGTTTCATGCCAGGCCTTTGAAGGTGAACCTCTTTACGGGGATGGCATCATGGTTCGAATGGCCAACGCCGCTGTAATAGGCGGAGCAAAGGCCATAAGAACGAATGGAGTTAAAGACATTAAACAAATAAAAGAAGCTCTGGATGTCCCTGTAATAGGGATTATAAAGAAACATATAGAGGGTTATTCGGTTTACATTACCCCCACTTCCAAAGAAGCACTCGAGGTCCTTGAAGCAGGCGCTGATATAGTAGCCCTTGACTGCACAAAAAGGCCGAGGCCTGAGCCCTTAAAGGATATTTTCGAAAATATAAGAAGTAATTATCCAAACGCGTTGATCATGGCTGACATAGCAACTGTCGAAGATGCTGAATTTGTAAGCCAATTATCACCGGATTTTCTTGCCACAACACTATCTGGTTATACCAAGGAAACGCGTAATAGGCCTAAACCTGATATTGAGTTAGTCAAGATTCTGGCAGAACGATTCAGTATCCCTGTTATAGCTGAAGGTAATTATTGGGAACCCTCACAGGTGTTAGAGGCAATGAAAGCCGGAGCTTTTGCCGTTACCATTGGCAGCGCTATAACCCGACCACATTTGGTTACTGCTAGATTCAATAAATTTATTCAGAATTGGACTAAGAATAAGGGATTGTCGGAGGTTCAAAGAAAATGAAGTTAGAAAGAGATGTTGTAATTGTCGGTGGAGGAATCGCCGGCGTACATGCAGCGATAGCATGTGGAAGAGCTGGTTTGAAAACGACATTAATTGAGCATGGTTCTACTATTGGTGGCCTTTCTACCATGGGTCTAGTAAATCCTTTCATGAGATATTGGCTCGGCTCCGAAAAACTTATTGATGGTATTTTTGGCGAACTTCTCGATAGACTAAAGGAAGAAAATGGGCTTTTAATAAACTCTTTTGATTCTGAAATAATGAAAGCTTGTATGCTAAGCATGCTTAAAGAAGCAAATGTAGAAGTGGTTTTCAACACAATTCCTATTGAAGTCAAAACAATAGAGTCAATTTTGAAAAGTGTGCGTTTTTTCACTTCTCTTGGAACATCTTTCGAAATGGAAGCAAGATACTTTGTTGATTCTACGGGAGACGGCTCTCTAGGATTTCTTGCGGGTGCAGAGTATTTTAGCGGTGATTCAAATGGTATAAATCAGGCAATGACCGTTATGTTCACAATGTCCGGTGTTGATTTTTCGAAAGTAATCGAAGATATAAGAAATAACCCTTCGAATTTCTTCAGCTGGGTTTCGCCAAAACAAACTATTATCTCTGTTGCCGGTTATTTTGACGAAATAGAACAAGCAAAAAAGGATGGCCTGGAAAAGCTTCAGGATTATTTCTTCTTTATCCAGCTTCCAGGCGAAAGCAGGGTAACTGTAAATACCACTCATGTATATGATTTATCGACAACCAATCCCTTCGATGTTTCACTTGCAATGGTAGACTGCACCGAACAGGCTATGGTTCTAAAAAAGTTCGCTAACAGATACATTAAGGGGTTTGAAAAAGCAAGGATAGAGAAAATAGCTGACGTTGTTGGCGTTCGAGAAAGCAGAAGAATCAAAGGACTATATGAATTCTCAGGGGTTGATGTTATGTCACATAGAAAATTTGAAGATGGGGTAGTGAAAGCTTGCTACGGCATAGACATTCACAATTCTCCCGATGTTGATGATAATGAAAAAACATTTATTCCAGCATACAAAGATTACTATGAAATTCCTCTCAGGTCATTGATAAGTGCAAATTTTGAAAATCTGGGCATAGCTGGAAGATGTTTTTCTTCTGACTTTGCCGGCCACAGTGCCGCAAGGATAATGCCAACCTGTGCGGGAATGGGACAAGCAATAGGTGCTGCAATTTCTTTAGCATATAAAAAATCATTACCACTTAAAGACGTGAACGCAAAAAACGTCAAAACAGTACTTAAGACTATCAGTAATAGATCTTTTCCAAACTACCCCTGATTTTGGGGAAACTCGGGAGGTGCGTACTATGAAAAAATGGTTAGTGCTTGTGTGTGTGGTGATGCTTACCACTTTCATAATGGCAAAGAATGTGACCATCGAAGTTTGGACCCTCTCATTGAGCCCAACCTTTGACGACTATCTTAATGCTGTCGTTGAAAGTTTTGAAAAAGCAAATCCTGGCATCAAGGTTAACCTTGTAGACATACCTTATGGTGCAGCACTCCAAAAATTGCAAGCTGCTATTGCCGCTGGAAAGGCTCCAGACGCTGTTAATTTAAATACCCCCTGGACAATAGACCTGGCAGCTATGGAAGCTCTTCAACCAATCGATAATTACGTTACGGAAGTTGAAAAGTACCTTTATTGGGAAAAATTGTGGAATGCTACAGTGATTGATGGAAAGTCTTATGCCGTTCCGTGGTACGGCAGTCCTATGGTTCTGATATACAACAGGCAGATTTTCGACGAAGCAGGTCTTGATCCCGATAATCCACCAGAAACTTTTGAAGAAATGCTTGAGGTATCGAGAATAATCAGAGAAAGAACTGGTGTATACGGATTTGAACCTAACATCAATGGATATATGGATTTAATTGCAGAAGGAGTACCAATGGTTACCCCGGATGGCAAGAAAGCTGCATTTAATACCCCTAAAGCAATTGAAAAACTCAAATGGTATCAAACTCTTTACAATGAGGAACTCATACCCAGATCACTTGGTGGCTACATCGCTGGTAAGCAAGACTATTCCGCTGGTAAGATTGCCATGTATCCTGTTGGAATAACAATGCTGAAGCATATCCAGGTAAACAGTCCAAGTATTTTTGCGGTTACCGATGTTGCACCACATCCGATAGGAGACGGAAAAATCTTGAAGAATTCTATCATGAATTTCTCTATTCCAGTTAATGCCAAGCATCCAAGAGAAGCTGTTAAGTTTGTACTGTGGATGACTTCGCCCTATTGGCAGATTCAATTCGGTCGATATGCGACCATACTTCCCTCAACCAAGATCAGCTACGATTCTGACATATGGTTCATTGAAAATGCTGAAACTGATCTACTCATCAAGGCTCAGGTTATGGCCGCTAAAGCTTCCGGTTATGCCGCTGATATAAGCAGAATACCTGGGCTTGACCCAGAAAAACATGGCGAATTCACCAGAATACTGAACGATTACTTCGTGAAGGCTATTAAAGGAGAGTATACAGCCGAAGAAGCTCTTGCAAAAGCTGAAGAAGAAATCAACAAGCTCCTTAAAAAGTAGTTGATGATCAAATTTGACATGGGGGGATTTCCTCCCCCCGTGTTTTAAGTATGACTTCCGTTGAGGTTTTTCGTAGAGAGTTTCTGGACTTTTTTGGGAGGGATCTTGTGAGGACAGTTGCTTTTATCGTAGGAATTTTGACCTGTATTTCTCTTTTTGCTCTAATAATTGGTTATGTACCTATTACCCCTGTCCAGTGGAGCAAATTTTCGGAAAGTGTTTCAAGCGGTGAATTATGGGGGGCAATATTTATTGCCGCTGCTTTTTGGAGCAGTATTTTTGGAATAATCACAATATTCCTTTTTAGAATATCAAGCGGGGTCTTGATGATTGTTTCTTCGCTGTTGTTGGTTCTGGGAACTGTAATTGCTGGTAAATATCTAGAATTCAACCCTTTTTATTTGTATCTTATCGCTATCTTACTTCTTATAACAGGTTTTCTCACCATCATATCTAATATGAACAAACGCCAGGCTCAAACATACATAATCGCTTATAGCTTTCTTTTCTTACCGCTTCTGTTAATGGGGATATTTACTTTTTATCCTCTAATCAAAGGAGTAGTATTATCATTTGCGGAATATAATATGTTAACAGGTAGAACAAAATGGATAGGTCTTGAAAACTATAGGGAAATCTTTCAGGATAAATATTTCTTCATTTCACTAAGGAACACTTTCAAATATTTGATTGTAGTCCCTCCCATACAGTTCTTCTCAATTGTTCTTGCTGTTCTTGTTAATCAAAAGCTTCCCGGTATAAAGCTTTTTAGAACTCTTTTCTACATACCTGTTATAACAGGTGCGGTTATCGTATCTCTGACATGGAGATGGATATACGCTGAAGATGGTCTTTTGAACTATATATTGATGAATTTGCATGTAATAAAGGAACCGGTCCTTTGGCTGACAGATAGAGGTGTAGCTCTTTGGGCAGCAATGTTCGTAACCTTCTGGCGAGGCCTTGGGTATTATATGGTCATTTACCTTGCAGGGTTGCAGAATATTCCTAACGAACTATATGAAGCAGCAGCCCTCGATGGTGCCACAGGAAAAAAGAAATTCTTTTACATCACGTTGCCCCTATTGCGACCGTCTATACTCTTGTGTTCAGTTCTTTCAACTATGGCTGCTTTCCGTGTGTTTGAAGAGATATTCCTCCTGACCAGGGGAGCAGCTGATACATCAACTCTGGCCTATGAAATATACGACAGAGCTTTTGTGAGATACAACTTTGGTGAATCAGCGGCAATAGCTATTGTGCTCTCAATGATGATCGCCGTGTTTACGGTGATTAACTTCAAATTCTTCGGCGCAGGGAGAGAAAAAACATGAAGAAAATAAGTACAAAAAGATTAGCAAAGTTTTTATTCTCCTACACAATTCTGATTTTACTTGCTGTGTTTTTTGCTTTTCCATTCTTCTGGGTGCTTTCAACCTCTCTAAAAACAGCTGTGGATGTATTCAGCTGGCCGCCCAAATGGATACCCAACCCACCAACTCTGGAGAATTATCAAATGGTTCTCAAAAAACTGCCTATACTCAGGTATTTCCTAAACACATTGATAATAACGGGAATGGGTATTCTGTTTAACGTTGTTCTTGCTGCATTAGCCGCTTATCCGCTAGCGAGGTTGAATTTTAAGGGTAGAAACCTTATATTTGCAATAATACTTTTGCCAATGATGATCCCCATGCAAGGGGGGCTTATAGTCAATTTTATTACTATAATCAAATTACATCTATACGATACTTTTCTGGCAGTTGTGTTGCCTGGAGCGGTCTCAATCTTCGGGATTTTCTTAATGAGACAGCATTACCAGTCCGTCCCCAAGGAGCTAGAGGATGCTGCAAGAATCGATGGTTGCAATGAATTTCAGCTATGGTGGAAAATCATGCTCCCCATGGTCAGACCTGCCATCACCGCACTTGCAATATTCTCATTTGCAGCTTATTGGAATGCATTCCTCTGGCCATTAATCGTTTTGCAAGACTCCAACAAATATCCTTTGCAAGTGGGCCTATCCTATCTTAGTAGCACCTTCGAAGGAAACTTCAGACAAATATCCGCAGGTATTATTATCGCAGCAGTGCCCATTTTGGTTTTCTTTTTCTTCACCCAGAGGTTCTTTATTGAAGGTTACCAGGGTGCTTTAAAACAATGACAAACGAGGTGATGGTGATGAAGAGATATTTTCTGCTTGTAGTTGTATTGGTGATTTCTGTTCTTGCTTACAGCAATATTGCTGTCTTTGTCTCTAAGACAACGGAAAATTTCTATGGCAGGGCCGCTTACATGGACATTCTCAACGGGACATTCGCTGCCCTTGATAAAGGCATGATACCTTACAAAATCATCACAACCGACGAAATTCTGTCAGGTGTCCCTGAAGATATCAGTCTTTTGATAATACCCTCTAACGCTGCCATAACTGATGATGAAGCTGCTGTTCTTGACAAGTTTTTGTTAAGAGGTGGAAGAGTTGTCGCTGGCTATGAGGCTACTTTACGCTATCCTAACTTCAATCTGAGACCAAATTATACTCTGGGCAACTACCTTGGAATAAAAAGTCCGCAATGGGCTAGAGGAGAATACAAATACATGAAACTCACTGAAGAAGGCAAAAAGTTTTTTGGAAACAATGTACCAGAGTATATAAAGATGCCACGCGGATTTACCTTTATCTTCGATCTGGATGGTGCTAAACCACTCGCTGTATGGACAAAGGATACGGAAGGTACACCAACTTCAAGCAAAAAAAATTGCGCGATTGCGATGACGGAATCAGGAATCTTTTTTGGAGAGAATATTTTTCTTATTGCAGAAGCCAGTGATGAGCTAACAACCATCTTTAACACTGCCGTTAGAAAACTTGCCGAACTCCCACCCGCAGATATTAACGTGACAAAAATAAAGCTACAAAAACTCAAAGAGAAGCTCTTAACGGTCCAGCAATCTCTTTATCTTCTGGAAGAAGCGATGAAATCCAAAGATTTTGAATCTATGAAATTGAAGTTATCGCAGATAGAAAAGCGTATCGAAACACTTAGCCTAAACGAAAATACAGTTTTAGAGCAAATTGAAGAATTGGGCAGAGAACTAACCACTTTTTCCTATTCACTGTTACCTTCACGCGTAGTACAAACAAGAGCAATCTGGCTTGATCATGGTGCGATGGCAGCTACAGGCGGACCGGAAAACCTAAGAAAAACGATAGAAAAGCTCGCACATCTTGGCTTTAACGTCTTGCTTCCTGAAGTAATCTGGAAGGGAACCACTATTTCTCCCAAACTAACTGTTTATCCACAAAACGAAGAGTTCAAAGATTGGGAAGAAGACCCTCTTGAGATCATAATAGAAGAAGCTCACAAATACGACATGGAGGTACATGCGTGGACCTGGACTTTTGCAGTAGGTTATCTAGGAGAATCAAATGAGCTGATGAATAAAAACCCGCATCTTGTTGAAAAAGACAGATTTGGTAGAACTTTCGCTGAAGGTGATAATGTGAAAAGAGCGGGCTTTTTCTCTCATTCTAATCCCAAAGCCCGTGAGCTAATCAAAAGTGCCATAAAAGAAGTCGTTGAGAAATACCCTGAAATAGATGGTATAAACCTCGATTACATACGCTACGAAAACAGTGATATTATAGACCACGGTTACGATGATTATTCTGTCAAAGCTTTCAAAGAGGAAACAGGAATAGATCCTTTCAAGATTGAGAAATACACAAAAGAAGAGGTTTTGTGGCATCTCTGGAGAGAGAATCAGGTAACTTCCTTTGTAAAAGAAATCTCCGAAGAATTGAAAGCCATAAAGCCAACTATAATAATCAGCGCCGATGTTATAAATTTACCAACAGGAGCACAGCATAAATTCAAGCAGAATTGGGTCCTCTGGGCAAAAAATGGTTATGTCGACGCGCTTTTTCCAATGGCTTACACCCCTTCTTCTGATGACCTTAGAATAATGATTGAAGCAGAAAAAAGCGCTGTCAGTGGAAAGGTTTTCCTCTATCCTGGTATGTCATTATTTGTAAATAGGGATACAGAAAGTGTCTTAAAGCAGCTGAAAATACTCTCTGAGGAACTTGATGGTCTGTCTATGTTTGCGCTTTCCTATATTGATGATTTTGACAATACAATTCTCTCAAAAGGCCTTTTCAGGAAAAAAGCTGTTCCTGCACATTCGGAACCCGTAAAGATAATTCCTGCTTACTACGAAGAACTGAAGAACTTAACAGAAATATGGCTGGAAAAGGGTTCAATTACCAGAGAAGAAATTAGTTGGTTTAACAATTGGTTTGAAGCTATTCTGGAAATGGCGAAAAATGACGAAAAACTTGACGATATCTGGAACGCTGTTATAAAAATGAAGCGAGAGGTTTCTTCCAATATAAAAGATATGACAAATGCCAGAGTCATAATTGATACACTTTACAGTATAACCGATACTTTCAGACCCAGGTGGTACATTCAGAGTAGAAAGGGTAAAAAACCCTACAAAGCCGTCAAACCAGAGCAAATGATAGTTGTTGAAAAGCCCATTCCTATTCCAAGAATGGAAATATTTAAGACAGATATTGCCCCCAAAATCGATGGTAATGCCAACGACATCGCCTGGACTCACGCTTCCTGGAGCAGTCCTTTTGTTACCTACGACCATGGAAAGGAAGTAATGAATAAGACATACGTTAAGCTGGTTTATGATGATAAATACCTGTATGTACTGTATAAAGCCGAAGAATCCGATATCAGTGGAATGCAAATAGTCTCAGGCAAAAGAGACACTAGAGTATATTTGGGCGACTCTGTTGAGTGTTTCGTGTGGCCTGATGAAAAGAATAAAGTTTACTACCATTTCGTTATTTCTGCTGATGGCACGGTTTACGATGAGATAGGATTCGACAGTAAATGGAATGGTTATATCAAGGCAGCCTCAAAGGTTTACGAAGATCACTGGATTGTTGAAATAAAGCTTGATCTTGAGGAATTAGGAATAGATCCTTCCAGTAACCGCCCTTTTAGAATGAATTTCAATAGAAGTCGCTGGAGAGGTAAAACTCCGCTGTACACTGGTTGGAGCTGTACTTATGGTTCATTCCATACACTTGATAGATTCGGTTATGTTATTTTCAAATGAGTAAAGGATTGAGGTGTACGTACTGTGAGAATAATTTTCATACCGGTTGATGAACGATTTTGTACACGGGACTATTTCCTACTACTGGCTGAGACCTTCAACATAGAGGTTGTGACACCTCCAATAGAAATGCTTGGAAGGAAGAAAATTCCCGCAGATATAGACGCAATATGGCACTGGCTGGAAACAGAGACAAAAGATGACGATCTACTCATCATTTCACTCGACATGATTTTATATGGGGGATTGATTCCTTCTCGCATAAGTATCGATTCCATTGAAACAATACGAAAGCGTCTGAGTAAACTGAAGAACATTAAACAACCGAACAATAAAATCTATCTGTCTGCTACTGTAACAAGAATACCAGCCTACAACTATGCAGACGAAGAACCAGATTACTGGGACTATTTTGGAGTGAAAATCTACGAGTATTCGAAGAAGATTGTACAATTTAAACGTGGAATTTTGTCGGCAGAAGATCTTAAGAAGGCTAAGGCCACTCTTCCAACCTGGATTTTAAAAGACTTTTTATGGCGTAGAGAAAGAAACTTCAACATTCTAAAGCTCACAATAAAGCTACTCAGTGAAAATTCTATAGATTTCTTGAATTTGGTGTTGGATGATAATGCACCAGGTAGTTTGTCCGTATTTGAAGCGGAACGTCATGCCAATTACGTCAAAAAACTTGGAGTCGTAGATCGTATCTCAATCCATCCTGGTGCTGATGAGTCGCTTTTAACCCTGCTTGCCAGGGCTATGGTTGAACATGTCGATTACCATCCAAAAATTCGAATCTTTTACTCGCAACCAGAGTTTGTTGATCTAATACCACCATATGAAGGCACCCCAGTTAAAGAAAGTGTACCTGTTCACCTAGAAACCTGCGGTGCAACAGTGGTGCCTAACAATGAAGATGGGCTTCTAATCGTTCATAACCCCAATGACAGACGTGAAAGCGAACAGCAGGTACAAGCGAACGAATCTGTTTATCAGAGAATTGTTGAGGTACTTACAAGAAGAGAGATATCTGGCATATGCGACATCGCCTTCGCTAATGGGGCAGATAATAAATTGGTAGAAAGCATTCTCAATCCAAGATTTGATTGGTCAAAGATTATCTATGCTGCCTGGAACACAGCCGGGAACACTATAGGAACGGTTTGTAGTTCACTTGTTCTCAGGATTCTCGCAGAAAAAGGGTTCATCACTCTTGATTTAGACAAGTTATATGAGCTCAATGCGATTTTCTTGCTGGAACATTGGGGTTATCAAGCCAATGTAAGAAAAATTCTCAGGGATGTTGAAGCCCCAAAAAGAGGTGGCGATCTTTTCACCGTCATACCTCTGGAAGGGTGGGCAACAAAATACGTAAAAGAAAAATTAAACCCTTTTAAAGAAAGAATTGAAAAGACTTTTGGCCGGATTTATGATTATCTAGACCCTTTCTTTCCCTGGCATCGGCCGTTTGAAATAGGCTTTTTAAGAAACTCAGAGGAAAGTGCAAATGGAGGCAGGAAATGAAAGCACTTGGAATCGATATAGGTGGTACTACAATTAAAGCAGGTATTATCGATGAAACTGGTAATTTACTTTTAAGAAAGATTGTCCCTACAAATCGATCTCTAATGGAACAGTTGAAAGAAATTATCAGGACTCTCATGAAAAATGGGAACATTAGCTGTATTGGAATCGGTTCTGCAGGGAGAATAGATCCGCAAACTGGTCATGTCAGATTTGCTACCACGAATCTTTCCAATTGGTCTGATGTCCCTCTGAAAACGGTTATCGAAGATTCATTCCACCTTCCAACTGTTGTCATCAATGATGCAAATGCTGCCGCTTTTGGCGAGTGGTTCCTTCATTATAGAGATACATCTTCCCTTGTTCTGCTGACGATCGGAACAGGACTTGGTGGCGGAATCGTGATAAATGGGCGGCTTGTTGAGGGAGAAAGAGGAGAAGCTGGAGAGATCGGCCACGTAATCCTTCACAGTGATGGAAAACAATGCAATTGCGGTAAAAAGGGTTGCGCTGAACAATATATTTCTATGCGTATAATCCACGAAAAAGTTGCTTCCAGTAAAGGGAAAAGTTTAGACCGCTTCGAGCTTATAAAAGCTTTCAACGAAAAAGATCCGGAAGTCATTAAAGCTGTCGAAGAAGTCTGTTCCGATTTGGCCCAGGTCGTCGATTGGATATTCAATTTCATCGATCCTGAAAACGTCATAGTGGGTGGAGGAATTGCTGAACTTGGAGAAGATTTCTTGAAAATATTACGCTCTAAACTTGCTCCTTACGCTAAACATTCTTTATATGAACCATCTAACATCAAACTTGCAAAAACTGGCAACGATGCGGGTATAATAGGTGCAGCACTCTACAGTATGTATAAAAACGCAAAAATTTGAATGTGAGGGGAAAGATAGGAAATGAATGCTTTCAAAATTCGCGGTGTTGTCGAAGGGTTCTATGGAAAGCCCTGGTCTATGGAAGACAGAATGGAAATGATTCCTTTCCTGGGGAATCATGGTTATAACCTCTATATTTACGCTCCAAAGGATGATTCGTTTCACAGGTACAGATGGCGTGAAACTTATTCATATTCTTTTATGAAAGATTTTGAGAAGCTTGTCAAAACAGGTGAGAAAAGTGGTGTTGAGGTCGCTTTTGCCATCAGCCCTGGCCTTTCAATTGTCCACAGTGATCCCGAAGAATTGAGGACCATCGTTGAAAAGTACCTGAGCTTCGCAAAACTCGGCGTCAGGAGTTTTTGCCTTTTTTATGACGACATCCCGCCAAGTCTCTCACCTGAAGATGCTGAAAAATTTGGCAATCTAGCCGAAGCCCAAATATATTTCGCAAATTCGGTCTATGAGGAACTGAAAAAGAATCTTGAAAATACTCTTTTCATAGTCTGTCCAACCGAATATTGCACAAACTACGATACTCCATACCTACGAAAATACGGTGAAAAACTCAACCCGGAAATACACATATTCTGGACCGGACCCGAATGTTGTTCGAAGGACATCCCCGAAAGTGACGCAATAATGATATCTAAAACCATCAAACGCAAACCTCTGTACTGGGACAACTATCCGGTAAATGATTCCTACATGGTCCCGGAACTCCATATCGGTCCTTATACCGGGAGAGCCCCTGAACTCGTGAATTATTCAGCCGGACTTCTCCTGAATCCAATGAACCTGCCGGAAGCTTCTAAGGTAGTTCTCGCTGCGGCCTCTAGATTTTTACTGGATCCATACAATTACAATGCTGAGAAAGCGTGGGAAGAAGCTCTAGAAGAAATCTTCGGTGAGGCTCACGAAGAAGCGAAGCACTTCGCTCTCTGCAATCTAACCAGTCCTTTATATCCTGAAGAGCCTGAAATAACGAAAGAAATCGTTGAAAAATTCCATGGTCTATTCAAAATGGGAAAATTTGATGAGGCAATAGAACACTTAAAAAACGAAGCTGAAAAATTCATAAAGAATGCAGAGAAACTCAGAGAAAATATTTCCAGGAAGATGTTGCGGGATATAGAGCCCTGGCTGAAAGAATATGAAGCATGGGGAAAAATACTTGGATTTATCGTAAAAGTGCTCGAGGTTCGAAAGGTACTTTACACTGAAAAGTTCAAAAAAGAAGATCTTTACAAGATTAAAGAAGCTATTCTCGCTCTCCAAAAGCATCTATCTGAACTCACGGGGCAGAATACCCTGTGCTGCGGCAGCGCTCTACGGGATTTCGCCATGGAAGTGCTTGTGAGAACAAAAGGAATCCTGAAGCTCTTTGATTACACGACACCTTCAAGTTCTTGATATATCGCCAACCTCCCTAGTCAGTCTAGAAAAAACGCCTCCCTCTGCGGGAGGCGTTTTGGTTTCAACAGTACTATGGACCTAAAACTTCCCCGATTATAATTTCCAGAGGGGCAAGCGTTAGTTCTAAGCTCAAAATTCCCTCTTGCCTATGCGTACCAAATTGAACAGAAAACCCCTTGAAATCTGTGCCCTTCAATTCAAGTCCAACTTCTTGATCATTGAAATTCAAGATCACAATCTTTCTTTCATCCTCATATTCGCGGAGATAAGCAAGAACCTCGGTATTACTAGTTTCGAGTTTCCTGTAATCACCAAATTTCAATGCGTTTGATTCTTTTCGCAACCTTAGAAGTTCTTTATAATAATTCAACATTGAATTCGGGTCTCTGGCTTCATGTTCAACATTTACTTCGTTCTTGTTTTCATTGACGGGTAACCATGGTTCCACAGTAGAGAACCCTGCAAATTCACTGTCGTCCCACTGCATCGGTGTACGACAACCATCTCTTCCTTTATGCTTCGGCCAAAGGTTTACTCCCAATGGATCTTGAAGCTTCTCGTAAGGTATATCTCCTTCTGTCATCCCAATTTCTTCACCTGCATAAAGGAAGGGGGTTCCCCTGACAGTTAGTAACATAGCTGCCAGCACCCTTGCACGTTGAACATCGTCCTTTCCATTCGAAAAACGGGAAATAAACCTGGGGGAATCATGGTTTCCCAGCACATAGCTGGGCCAAGCAACCTCACCAAAGATACGCTCGGTAAGATCAATCACATCTCCAAAAGCACGTGCACTGAAAATGTTTACATCTTTAAATTCAAAATTGAAAGCCAGATTTAATCTACCGGGCTTTGTGTATTCATAATACTGAATAACCCCTAAATCAGTTGCAACTTCACCAATCGTAACTCTGTCACCAAAGCTATCAACAATCTCCTGGAGTTCTTCGACAGCGAGCAAAGTCTCGGGCCTATCACGGGTGAAGATATTGTAGTAGTTCTCGAACTCGATTTCCGTTCTTCTCTTTTTCCTGGGGTTGTTCCTAAGCTTTGCATCTTTGTAGTAAAGGTTCACGACATCCAATCTGAAACCATCAACACCTTTTTCAAGCCAAAATCTCACTACATCAAAAACAGCTTTCTTCACCTCAGGGTTTCTCCAATTGAGATCTGGCTGTTCCTTTGTAAATAAGCAGAGATAGTACTGTTTTCGTGTCTCATCCCAATTCCAGGCACTACCACCAAAGTACGACTGCCAATTGTTCGGTGGTGTTCCCTTCTCTCCATCTACCCATATGTACCAATCAGCTTTTGGATTATCCCTTGAAGACCTCGATTCAATGAACCATGGATGTTGATCTGAGGTATGATTCAAGACCATATCTAAAATAACCTTTAATCCTCTCTTGTGGGCTTCTTCCAATAGTTCATCGAAATCTTCCATTGTTCCGAAAATCGGGTCAATAGCATAGTAATCTGAAATATCATACCCAAAGTCCTTCATCGGTGATTTATAAATAGGGGAAAGCCAAATGGCGTCGACCCCAAGATCAGCTATATAATCCAGTTTTGATGAGACTCCTTTTAAATCTCCAATTCCATCATTGTTACTGTCCTTAAAACTACGTGGATAAACTTGATAAATTACTGCACCTTTCCACCATGGTTCTTTCAAAATGATCTCTCCTTCCGATGAGAATTTATCAATCTTTGATAGCTCCAGCAGTAAGCCCGGCAATTATCCACCTTTGAAGGAAAAGGACCATTATTATTAAAGGAAGAGTTATTACCACCGCAGCGGCCGCAATGAGCTGCCAGGAAGAGGTATACTGACCTTGAAATAGTGTTAAAGCAACGGGAACAGTGAATTTGTCAGCAGAGGTTACGAATATTTTCGCAAATAACAGCTCATTCCAGGCTCCTATAAAAGTTAATATTGCAGCGGTAAAAACGCCCGGTGCCGCCAGTGGTGCAATTACCTTTGTAAATGTGGTAAAAGGTCTAGCACCATCAATAGCAGCAGCCTCAACCAATTCATCTGGAATTTGCCTGAAAAAGGTTGTTAAAATCCAGATGGTTAAAGGGAGAGAAAAAGTAAGGTAAGGAAGAATTAGTGCCCAATAAGTGTTTATTAATTTTGCTTCTTTAAACATGATATAAAGGGGGGATACAACAACGATTCCAGGAAACATAGAAACCGATAATATAATAGATAAAATGAGATTCTTGAATTTCATCCTGAATTTTGCAAGAGCATACGCTGAACTTGCTCCAATCGCAAGACTCACCAGGGTCGTGCTCAAAGCAACAATAAAAGAGTTCATGAGATTCCTTCCTAACTTTTGAACAGTGAAAATAGCTTTGTAATTCTCCCATTGTGGTTCTTTAACTATCCAATTAGGAGGCATCTTGTAAAGCTCCATGTCTCCTTTAAGAGAGGATATAAAAAGCCAGTAAAAGGGAAAAAACATATAAATTACTATCACCATCACCGTTATAAGTAAAAGCAACTGATTGAGTTTTCTACGCTTCATTCAATCACTTCCCTGAAGAATATGGATTTGCCCCAAGAATCTTTATGAAGAAAAAGGCTATAAGCATCGTGAAGGCGAATAACACGATGGCGATAGCCGATCCTTTTCCAAAATTCAACTGCTGAATCATTATCTTGTAGTTGTAAAGCGAGAGTAATTCAGTACTCGAAGCAGGTCCACCATTTGTCAAAACCAGTGAAATATCAAAAGCCTTAAAAGTGTCAAGCGTTCTAAAAATCAAAGCAACTAGTATTGTCGGTTTTAACATTGGCAAGGTAATCGACCAGAATTGCTTCCATTTATTAGCACCATCTACTTTTGCCGCTTCGTAGATCTGCATGGGAATCACCTGAAGTCCAGCGAGAAGAAGCAGCGCCATGAAAGGTGTGGTCTTCCAAACATCAGCAGCAACCATTGCCCAAAAAGCATGAGGTTGCTTTCCTATGAAATTCACATATTCGCTTATAATTCCCAACTTCATAAAAATGTCGTTTATAACTCCAAACTGGTCTGAAAACATCATACGCCACATCTGTGCAGAGGCAACCGTTGGAATAGCCCAGGGCACAAGTGTAGCAGCCCTTACTATTCCTCTGCCTTTAAAATTCTTGTTTATAACAAGTGCAATAAGAATCCCAAGAACAGTTTCGAAGGCAACGGCTGTAAAAGTAAAAGATAACGTAACTTTTACTGAATTCCAGAATCTATCATCCTGGAACAGGTTCATGTAATTACCCAAACCAATAAACCGCATCAGTCTTGGAAACTTTAAATTGTATTTAAACAAAGACAGGTAAAAGGTGCGCCCAATTGGGAAAAAAATCACAAGAGCAATTACAATGAGCGAAGGTATAACAAAAAGCATTCCCAATTGAGTTTCACGCCGTTCTCTTGAGTACTTCTTCATGCTTCAACCCTCCTTCAATAAATCTGGCCCCTTAAGGGGCCAGATTTGAGGCAAAAAGATCTTATAAACATTATCACCAATATATTGCCTTGATCTTCTTTTCAAGATCCCTTACAGCTTTAGCTGGTGTCTTTTCACCAGTGAGAGCGGCATGGAACTCTTCCTGCATGACATCAGTTATTTCAGCATACCAGGGAGTAACTGGTCTCGGAACAGCATTAATCATAATTGGATAATAATCTTTTAAGGAAGGATTGGCTTTCAAAGCGGCAGGGTTGCTGTAAACGGAAATTCTTGTTGGAGAATTTCCACCAATAATGGCTCTTATAACCTGAGCTGTTTCTGATGTAAGGAACTTGGCGAATTTAATGGCAGCCTCTTTTTCCTCTTTAGAGGCAAAATTGTTTATAAAGATGTTCCAACCTCCAAGCGTAGCAGCACCAGATTTTCCTCTGGGCCCTCTGGGCATTGGAGCCATTCCGAATTTTCCTCTAACAGCTGATTGAGGACTATTGAGGTTTGTCGGAGAGTTACAATAAGGCCAGTTTCTCATAAAAACAGCCTTTCCCTGCTGGAAGGTTGTTCTTGCATCTTCTTCCATGAAAGAAAGAACGGATTCTGGAGCAATCTTGTATTTGTAAATCATGTCATGCATAAACTGAAGCGCTTCAATAACCTCAGGGCTGTTCACTGTGACTTTCCCATTGGCATCAATTATAGCGCCTCCGTTTCCAGCTATGTATTCAACTGCATCACAAACAAGTCCTTCGTATTGGGCACCCTGGAAGACAAAGCCGTAAATGCCTTCCTTTTCGGATATATCTTTTGCAATTTTGACCAATTCATCCCAGGTTTCTGGAACCTTATAGCCATATTTTTCAAGAAGATCTTTCCTGTAGTACAAAAGACCAGCATCAGTAAAAGATGGAAGAGCATACAGCCTTCCTTCATAGGTACACGCCTGAATTGTCCCAGGGAGGAAATCCTTCAATTCTTCCTCAGAAACATAGTCTGTAAGATCCATTACCCAACCAGCTGCCGCAAACTCTGCCGGCCAAATTACATCTCCCATGAATACCGTGGGATTTGGATCACCAGCACCCAGCCTTGTAACAAGAGCCGTGTGTTTGTCATCAGTTGACCATGACTGAATAAGAAACTCAACTTCAATTTCATCCTGGGATGCATTGAAGAGCCTTGTCAAAAGGCCATCTGCACTATTGGGATCATTGTCGCCAAAGAACGTGATCTTAACCTTGGCTACCACAAAAGTAGCCAAAAGAACAACCAACAACACCGCTACTACCTTTTTCACAGCCTACACCTCCTAAAAAATAACCCTAAAGTGGGGCAATTATTTATGCTGTATTTCTTCGAACGACGGCAGGAAGAAATTTAATATGTTGGATTGAACCCATGGGATTTTCTATCCTTTTAAGGATAAGTTCTCCCGCAGTTTTTCCCATTTCCTCAATAGGCTGACCTATTGTTGTTAAACCAAGTTCCTCTGCCCAAAACTGATCATCATATCCAATAAGAAAGAAATCCTTGCCAGGAGTTTTACCGAGAGTTTTAGCCGTTTCCAGAACATTGAGGGCAAAGTTATCTGTCGTTGCGAAAATACCGGGTTTTTCAACTTTGGTGAGTACTTGCACGATTTTTTCGTGCGCCGAACCCAGAAAGAAATCTACGTTTATTACATTCTCATCTGGCAACTCAATCCCCGATTCTCTCAACCTATCCTGAAATCCTTTGAGACGCTGCAGTATATTGTCATTTGACAAAAGCGGATTTGTCTCCTCATAGTAAAGAACAAAAAACTCACTAGCCTCATCCTCAAGCAACACTTTCGCAGCTTGAACCCCACCAAGATAATTGTCAAGATAAACACTGTCATAACTTTCTACCAAACCTTCAAGTAAAACAATCGGAAAATCTATATTCTTCTTTTGTCCAAAGGTCTTTTCAAATGTGAGGGTACAGAGAACAACCCCATCAACTTCGTGGATGTTATGGCTGGCAAATAACTTTTCAAAGCGATTTTTAGAAATTAGGGGATATATAATCGTCTGATAATCCATTTCATCAAGATATTTGTCCATGCTCTTTATCAATCGCCAGTGAAATTCCGTTTTGATCTCCGGGGTTAGCATCATTACACTCTTAGTTTTTCCCCCAGCTAACTTTCTTGCAGAAGCATTGGGAATGTAACCAAGCCTCTCAATAGTATCCATCACAAGTTTTTTTGTTTCAGGTTTTACAGCACCACCATTCAAAACTCTGGAAACGGTACCAACACCAACACCAGCAATTTTAGCGATCTCTCTGATAGTTATCTTCTTTTTCATATGAATACCTCACTAATAATTTTGGAACCGCTTCCATTATAATCATTCGTTTCACCACCAAGAAAACTTGTTGTGTGTTTTCAGCTCTGAATATTTAAAAATACCTGCGATTATAAATAATATTTGCCATATTCTGTGTTTTTTTATCGTTATTCAAAAACAGAACTTTAAGTATAAACAATAAAGTTTTACTTTCTTGTTTTTCTCATTATTGCGAACTTACACAGAATTTTCTCTTTTTCTTCCTTTTCTGTAGCTGCTATGAGATGAAGAAAGAACACATCTGACTCAAACAACTCTTCTGAGAAAGCTTCTATCTGTAGCTTGTTATCTTTGTATGCCAGAATTAGAGTATAATTAGTTTCGAATATGAAAGCTCAATTCTTTCTGTATAGGTAGAACAGCTGTTTATAGAGGGGGGAGCATTATGAAAAAACAGGTAAAAAAGTACACAATCCATCAATTTATGAAGAACATAACTATCATCGGTACCGCTTTATCGTCAGATGGAAGAAAGATCCTTTTTTCCAGCGATGAAAGTGGAATATTCAACGCACACGAAATTGATCTGGAAACGGGTAAAGCATCCAAACTTACAGATTCTCAGGATAGCGTTTTCATCGTAGGATATCTTCCGGAAGGTAATGGATTTTTGTTTGAAAAAGATAACGGCGGAAACGAGATTTCCCATATTTATCTTAAAGATGCCGATGGAAATGAAAAGGATCTAACTCCAGATGAAAAAGCGAAAGCTATGTTCCACAGCTGGAGCGATGACGGCAAGGGATTCTATTTTCTTTCAAATAAAAGGGATCCTAAATATTTCGATATTTACTATATGGATATTAAAAGCCTCGAGGCAGATCTGATTCTTGAGAATAACGAAGGGTTTAACCCCGGGCCAGTATCTCCCAATGGAAGGTTTATTGCTCTTTCTAAAACAGTTACGATGAACGATGTTGAAATGTACATAAAAGATCTTAAGACCGGTGAGCTGACACATATAACACCCCATGAAGGTGAAGTATTCTACGACCCCGTGAGTTTTTCCAGGGATTCAAAGATTCTATACTTCATTACGGATGAGGATAGGGAATTCAAGTACCTAAAAAAGTACAATTTGAGTTCCGGGACAAGTGAACCCTTCAAAGTCTTCGCATGGGACGTAGTCTTCGCTAAATTTTCAAAAAACAACAGATTCTTAGCGCTGGCAATAAACAACGATGCACGGATAGAACTCAAGATCTACGATCTTAAAAAAGATATTGAAATCGACTTGCCGGAATTACCGAAAGGCGTTGTCTCTGATTTTGACTTTTCCCGGGATGAGAGGTTCCTTGCGTTGGTAGCAGACGCATCGAACTCCCCGAGAAATCTTTTCCTTCTGGATTTCCAGACAGGCGAAATCAAAAAACTCACGGATTCACTCAATCCAGAAATAGATCCAGAAGATCTCGTAGAGGCAGAGGTTGTAAGATTCAAATCCTTTGATGGATTGGAAATACCGGGAATCTTTTACAAACCGAAAGGGCTTAAAAAAGGTGAAAAAGTCCCTGCACTTGTTTACGTTCACGGTGGTCCCGGCGGGCAAACGATTCTAAGTTATTCACCGATGTTTCAATATCTTGTGAATCACGGTTATGCCATATTTGCTGTAAACAACCGCGGAAGCAGCGGTTATGGAAAAACTTTCTTCATGGCCGCTGATCATAGGCACGGAGAACTCGACCTGGCAGATTGCGTCGAGGCTAAACGCTTTCTGGAAACACTGGATTTTATCGATGGAACAAAGATAGGAATAATCGGTGCCAGCTACGGCGGTTATATGGTTCTGGCCGCCCTCGTTTTCAAACCAGAAGTTTTTAAGGTCGGTATCGACATTTTCGGTGTTTCCAACTGGTTGCGCACGCTGAAAGAGATTCCACCATGGTGGGGAGCTATGAAAGATGCTCTTTACAGGAAAATTGGTGACCCATACAAGGAAGAGGAATATTTAAGAAGCATTTCACCTCTCTTCCATGCAGAGAAGATTGTCAAACCACTGCTCGTCCTCCAGGGAGCTAACGATCCCAGAGTCCTGAAAATAGAGTCAGATGAAATCGTTGAAAAGGTCAAGGAAAATGGTGTTCCCGTGGAATACATCGTATTCGAAGATGAAGGTCACGGATTCACGAAGAAGGCTAATCAATTAAAAGCCTACAAAAAAATTCTGGAATTCCTTGATAAACACCTCGCAACTGCCTGAACATATGTATAAGCATACGTATTTCAATACTTTTCAGAAATGGATTTCCTCTTTTTTTGCAATTTTGGAAATGGGTTTCCGGTTCGACACTTCGCGTCGGGGGTAAGCACGACTACGCCGTGGGTACGACCGGCTGCGCCGGTGGTGCGAACTCCTTCAGAGTTGCTACAAACTGCTTCGCAGCGATAAAAACCGTTTTGTAGGTTGTGCGTAAGAATCGAGAGAAAACGCGGACCGTACCATCTTCTCACAAAACAGTCATTCTGGAGATGTTCCATCCAGAATCTTGTTTTCAGGACCAGATCCTGAATCAAGTTCAGGATGACAATCTTTATTTTCTTATTTTCAAGGCGCGTTTACTGGTTTTCGTTTTTTGGGTTCTATTCCGCCGAAGGCGCATGTCAACTGCACAGCAGTTCGTAACAACCACGAAGTGGTTCGAAACAACTCCGCAGGAGTTCGCCCCACTGGCGTAGCCAGTCGCACCGAATCTCACTATTCTCCAATCTCCAACATCCGATCTCGCTTTTTAATGTACTCAGCCGCAATTCCGTTGCGCATGGCCGTTCCGTAGGAACGCATAGCCTGGGCGTAAGCCCAGCATAGCGCCGGCGAAGCCGGACACAGCGTCTCTGCAACAAGCCTCAACGTCGTGAACCTCCTGAGCACTAGCTCAGCACTTCGGCCAGCTTTGCTGGCTCTCTCGGACTCTCGGTTCTCGGATTCTCGTGTATTCAGTTGGCACGATTTTGTATATAAATAGTCGAGGCAAAAATTCCAATTTTTAGAGGAGGGGTATTAAATGAGAAAAAGAGGATTTTCACTCGTTGAACTTTTGATCGTTTTGGCGGTTATCGCTGCGTTAATCGCTACAATCACACCGGTTGCTTTGAACGCTATCAAGAAGGCGCAGGCTACAAAGGTTGCACAGAACCTGAAAACACTTGCTAGCTCCTTTGAGAACAAGGCATATGTTGATGGCGTAGCTCCATCATCCATCAGCGATCTTGGAAGAGACATCGACACAACCAAGTACGGTGTTGCTTATACAGAGTCCGCCGGAGATTACACAGTCGTAGTATTCACAACAGAAGATGTCGACTTCAACACTGTTCAGGGAATCCTGAAGGATGCGGTATCTTCCGATCCAGGTACCAGTGGTTACACTTTCCTGAGTGGTGGTCTTAGCAGCACAGCTGGCGGAACAGTATTCTACGAATTCAGCTTTGTAGTCTATTGATGAATTCAAATAACAAAAAGCCTCCCATGTGGGAGGCTTTTTTTGTTGTAAAGGATCTCTACCATATACCTTTGTTCACCGTTAAAATGCTATAATCATTTTGAATTCTTTATAGGAGGGATTCTATGGAAATCCTGCTTTTAATCAACAGATACGTTTTCATTATCACCACAATCATCTGGGGAGGAGTATCCATTACTTTCACATTGTTTTTTCTGCCGCTACTGGAGAAAAAAACAACCGCGGAGGTTCGTGGACTGATTTTTAATTTTTACAGGAGTTATCGAATAATTATGTACGGTTGCTGGGCCTTGTTAACGGGAACTTTTACCATTGGAATCAGCATTAATAAAGTACTTCCCGAAGAGATTTTCTTTACCCCCGGTATTTTCATTTCTATAGCCATTTTTCTTATTCATATAGGTTGGACACTGACCATTTTCAAAATCATGAAACAAAACGAATATAACCCTTTGAGCATGACTGAAAGAGACGTCAAAAGGGTAATTGGTGGAAGCTATTTCAATATCTTTTTGATATTCTCAACGGTTCTTATACTTGCAACAATGATTCATCCCATCTGATTTAACTTTCAACCAATTCTTTTAGTTCTCTAATTTTTTCTTCCAGATCTTCTCGCTTTTGCAATAGTTCGAGAAGATCTTCTTCTTTTTTAGAAAGCTCTTCGTGAAGTTGCTGGAGTTTGTTAAAATCTGTGCTATATATTTTTATTTCGTCGTTGAGTTCATCTATTTGCTTTTCAAGCTCCTCTTCTTTGCTGTTCAGATCTTCAATATCCCTGAGAAGGGATTTTAGCTTATTTTTTATACGCTTTTTCTCTGTATAGTCCATGTTGGATCTCTGGACTTTATTGTTTTCAGGCAAAGAGATTTTTCCCCAGGAAAGGTATTCCTCGATCGATGAAACTGGACGGATCTTAAAGTTCTTTATAGAGTAGAAACTTTGACACACGTTATTTGTGAATTCCCTATCGTGTGATACAAGAAGCAAAGCTCCTTTGTATTCTTTCAGCACTTTTTCCAGACTCTGGATGGACCAGATATCTAGGTTATTCGTCGGTTCATCCATTATTAGAACATTTGGTCTTTCGAGTATCAGCTTGGCGAGAGCGAGTTTTGTTCTCTCACCACCACTGAGCTGACCAACTTTCTTGAAAACATCTTCCCCAACAAAATTAAACCTTCCGAGATACCTTCTGATCTGGTAGTCTGGCCAATCCGACACTAATTGCCAGCATTCTTCAATAACCTCTTTCTCCGGATCTAGATCTTCGGTCATCTGGGAAAGATAGCCCCATTTAACGTTGTAGCCCCATGAAACGGTTCCGGAAAAATTTCGAATCCTTTTCGTTATTATCTTCAAAAAGGTGCTCTTACCGCTTCCATTTGGGCCAAGCAGGGCTATCTTGTTGCCCCTGTTAACCGTTAAAGAGGCTTTGTCAAAGATCTTTTTTTCATCATAAGAGAAGGAAAGGTCTTTAACTTCCAGAACAACCAGACCCGTTCTGCTCGGTTCGGGAATTCTTATCTCCGGTTCTCTTACCGTTTCTTCTGGAAGCTGGATTTCTTCCAATTCCTGTCGGAGCCTTTCAGCCTGTTTTTCTTTGCTGATGGCCTGTTTGATCAGTTTCTCCTTTCCCCAAGACCTGTAACGTTTCGCAACAGCTTCAAGACGCTTTATTTCGCGTTCTAAATTCTCGCGGCGTCTGATGCCTGTTTTTAAGATTCTTTCCCTTTCGACTATATATTTATCGAAGTTGCCGCTAAAATCCCATACTTTTCCACCGTTTATCTCCCAGAAACGGTTTCCTACATTTCGAATCAGGTATCTATCATGCGAGACAAGAATGATAGCTCCACGGTAACTTTTCAGGAAAGAAAGGAGCCATTCAACGGAGTCGAGGTCCAGATGGTTTGTGGGCTCATCGAGCAGCAAAAGATCGTAATCTACCAGAAAGAGTTTTCCTAACGCTATCCTTGTTAACTCTCCACCACTGAAACTCCCGAGGTTTCTGTTCCAGGCGTCTTCTTTAAAGCCAAGACCGCTGAGAATGCTTCTTACCCTTCTTTCGTAGCTGTAATACTCTTCCGTCTCTTCGTCAAGGTTTTCCTTTTCCAGCATGTAGTAATCGAAAAGAGCCATATCCGGATGTTCAATCCGCTGTTGCTTCTGAAAGCCTATTCTGGTTCCAGAAGCGAGGAAGACCTCTCCCTCTGTTGGTTGTAATTGCCCTTTTATAATCTTTAAGAGCGTTGACTTTCCGCTTCCATTCGGACCAATCAAGACAATCTTGTCTCTTTTGGCAACGGAAGCGGAAAAATTTTGAAAAAGGAATCCTTCACCATAATCGTGTCCGACTTTGCTGAGAGATAGTATCATAATTACCTCCGTAAGTTTTTATACCATTATATTTTAGCAGACGTAGAAAAGAGCGGGGAAAGCTCACCCGCTCCTTTTTAGTACGCCTTTCTTCTTCGCCCAGAACTCCATCACGCTGAAGAAATAGATCCCAAAGGGGAGCAAAACCGCCCCTAGAAATATCAACGGCCACACCTGACTCCATAACTCAGAGAAACTCTTACCATGCAATATGGCACTTCTCATACCGGCTAACGCATAAGTTGCCGGTGATAGTTTCGCCACTTTCTGCATCCAGTCAGGGAGAACGGTTATTTCATAGTAAACCCCTGAGAACATCAGTAGTAATGCCTGAAATATATGCACAACCTGTACGCCCTTTTCAGGGGATATTAGCGGAAGTACTGCCGCAACCATCCCAAGACCTATGAAAGAGAAACTAGCTACAGCTAGGATTCCCGCTGCGGACAACAGGTTCGCATTAGCCAGGTTGAGATCGAAAAAGATTGAAACCACGAGCAGTATTAAACCAGCCCTCAATATTCCGTAAAGTATCGCGTATCCACAAACGCTTAAAAGGTGCGTTGCTCTTTTTACCGGAGCCATGAAGGTGTATTCTATCGTTTCTTCCCAGCGTTCCCAGGCAACTGTTTCGGCAACTATTGCGAAAAGAACTGAAAGATAACCCCAGAGAATCGATCCGAGCAACATATAGAGTATCAGATAGTTGGTATCGAAAGAGCCATCAGAGAAGGACTCGACACCTTTTCCGATGAACCCCATGGTCACCGAATTTGCAATTGTATAAACGAGAAACACCAGTTCCCATTTCCAGTAACGTTTTGACAGATTGAAATTTCTAACAATAAAAGCCCATGATGCCCTCATTTCTTGAACTATTGCTTGAACGCTCATAGGGTTTCAACCTCCTCATATTCCGCTTCGTCGAATCTTACACCAGTGAATTCCATGAAGACATCTTCAAAAGTTGGATTATGAACTTTGTCGGAAATTTTCGCCTTGAGTTCTTCCGGACGACCTTTGACGATTATTCTCCCTCTGTGGATTATCGCTACATAATCACAGAGTTTTTCGGCTTCTTCCATATCATGGGTGGTCAAAAGTATTGTTGCTTTCATTTTGTGCTTCATGTCTTCTATCAGCCTCTGAACCTCACGTTTAGCTCTGGGATCAAGTCCGGTGGTGGGTTCATCAAGCAGCATCATTCTGGGTTCGGTCATGAAAGCTCTCGCTATTGCGACTTTCTGCTGCATACCTCTGGAAAAGTTTTCCAGAGGATCGTTTAATCTCTTTTTGTCGAGCCCGACTCTCTCCACAATATCGTTTATTTTCATCAAAGCTTCTTTTTTAGACATACCGTGAATTCCAGCCGCAAAGAGCAAGTTCTCGAGTGCGGAGAGCTTTCTGAAAAAACTTGCTTCAACTGAGACCCTGTTTATTAGCTTCTGGACTTTTGAAGCTTCTTTCACAACATCATACCCAAATATCTCTATGCGTCCGGAATCGGGAATTAAAAGTGTAGACGCTATCCTGATAAAAGTCGATTTTCCAGAGCCATTCGGTCCTAAAAGACCATAGACTTCTCCTTCTCTTATTTTCAAATCTATTCCCTTTAACGCATGCACAATTTTTTTATTTTTCTTGAAGTACTTTCTAACATTTTCCGCATTAAGAGCGTAGTTCATAGTATCACCCCTTTTTCTTCAACTCTGTCTTTTCTGTCTCAAATAGCCGTCCTTCAAAATAGCTACACTTTCAAGATTCTCTGCCTCTCGTTCTCATATTTTCCCCTCCTCATGATTTGAACTCAAATAAAAAAGGGCCGTGACTCTCGCCACGGCCCTCGTACAACGGGTTACTCTATACTATACAAATTGATACCCCCGTAATCGTACCAAGGCGTGGCAAAGCATGACTGCTCCAGATGACTGGATTCTGAAAATTCTTGAAGTTCCAAAGCTCCTTAACATTGCCACACCTCCTTTCGGAATAATTGCGAAACAGATTATAACATAATGATTCGTGAAAAGCAAACAGTTTTCTTTGAGAATTATTTCATCAGCCAATCGATTAACGCCTTCGTAAATTTGTAGTTATCGTTTTTCGGGTGTTTGAAATCATAATCGCTGAACACCGCTTTTCCGAGAACGGCTACTTTTGAATTGCCGATAACCTCTCCGGCAGCAAATATAACCCTGTCTACTCTCACCGCATCTCCTCTACCATCCTGATCGACACTTTCGGTATCGTCATCACCGGTTGCGAATATCAGGACATCTTTTCCTTTAACAATCAACGAACAACCGCTGTAAACATCCAGCTTTCTGATTTCCGTCAGTTCCAAAGGACTATCCGGGAAGGTTTTTATTTCTACTTTATAATAAGCGCCATAGTTATCCGTTCTGTCGATTATCTGATCGTCATTTATCCTTATGGACGAACCTATAAGCTCAAGGAATTTGTTCATGGCCTGCGGATGGCTTCCGTTTCTGAAATCAGATTTTCCAGTTAAAATGAGTCTTCCGCCATTTTCGAAGAATTTTTTCACCGCTCTATATTCTTCATCGGTAAATCCCGTTCCATCCATGATAATAAGCAACGAAACCTCTTTCAAGACATCTTCGGTGAGTTTCCCGTAGGAGAACTTGCTCAAATAGCCCCAACTGTCAATTGCCGCGGAAAAATCGTTGAGTTTCTCTCTGGAATAGTCGTTCCCGTGGGCAACATCAATTAGAACCACCGGAAGGGTTGTAACCTCAGGAGCAATGATATCTTCAACGCCAAAGAGTTCCTTAAGTAATTCTCCGTTCTTTTCTATGACAGCATCTGTGAATGGGTCTCCAGCAAAGAGGATAACTTTACCTTTTCCAACAGCCTTTTCGTAATAGGTTCCTGCTCCTTCAATCTCTCTGTATCCATCGAAGTAAATACCAGATATCTCTTCAACTTCAGAGGAATTAACATCACCAAATTGTACGGGAAGGCCCAGGAGTTTTAAAAGGCTGTTGTAAGAACCCAGAATTTTATCACTCAATTCCACACCGTTTCCGAGAACAATAAGCGTACCTCCTGATTTAACAAAGTTCTCTATCATCTTAGCGTGTGGAGGCATGAGAATCTTAACAGTTTCAAAGTAACCTTCTGTTCCCGGAAGAGGGAGAATAAAAACATCTGTGTTCGTAAAGTTGGTAGGTTTAAGAATCCTTTCAGCTTCAGTTACTTTATTACCTGCAGCATCGAGAGTGGCCTTAAGTATTTCTCTATTCTTCATTCCATGGTTGTCGTGTGTTTTGTCTATAACGATGTTCATGGACTCTCCAGATCTTATGGTGAGATCCACTTTATAGTAAAGCTCATCGTTTACATAGAATCCAATAGGACTGTCTTCGACGGATTCAGGTGCAAATTCGATCACAAATTCCCGGGAAGTCATGCCATTAAGAGTATAAGTTTCTTCAGAAAGAATGTTCCCCGTTGAAGCTTTGATTGCCACGTGCAAGCTCTTTTCCGTTTCATTGGCGTTTACAAGCTGGAACTTCGCTTTAACTATTTCGCCTGGTTTTACGTTAGATGGATAAAGTGCTGGATTCAACAGATATGTTTTTGAAGAGCTCTGAACCCAGATAGGTGTACTCACTACTTCTTCTCCATCCGCTTCGAGAACATAGAGGAAGTAATAATCATAACCGGTATCCGGGGAAATCTTTTCAACATGTTCGAAACTGTTTGAATTCACATCAAAGACGCGATATATGCCGGTTTTGTTGTAAAGCACAACCTTGGAAATAATGTCATCATCGCTTTCTTTGACTTTAATCTTTAACTCCACTTCTTTAGCGTCATATATTATGGAGCCAAGCGGATAACCGTTACCTGAGAATTCTACGACTACGTCCTTGTCTTCTGTTCCGTAAGTTCTTCTAGCCATGAGACTCTCATAAAAATCTTCCCATTTTAAGCTTGGAGAATAAACTGCTGTTCTGGAGTCGTTAGCAGTTCCCCAGTTGGGTTTGTGATTATCCTGTCCTACGGCAGTACCCAGATGCCATCCTTTGGCAAAAGCCAATCTAACCGCATTAAACATTTCAGGGGAAATGGTATCCCCCAGAGACCAGTTTCCATTTCCAACTTCCACGAGATTTATGTACTCGTCTGCTCTGGGATCGTATTTGAAATCATCAAAAATGCCGAATGTTGAGATTGGGTGGTTGAACTGAGCGAGAGCTTTTCGTTCAACGATCCATTTGTAAAGCACATCGAGGTTCGGAGATTCGTTTCTGTCTGTCCAATCTGGAGTCTCAAAGATATTTATGTGTCCCCAACCAGTGGCAGTCCATTCAAAACCAGCTATTGCAAGAAAGTTTTCATCGGAAGCATTTCTGGCTGCTTCTTTCATGGCATCGAACTTGTCTCTGCCGTCCATCAACTCTTGCTCAAAATAGTGTGCGTGATCGGTAACTGCATGAAAGTCAAGATGGCCGGCATTTCTCGCATAATTGTAAGCTATCTCTGGAGTCCCCTTCCCATCTGAGTAGCTCGTATGAGAGTGCAGGTTCCCAAAATAAAGATTGAAATTCTCAAATTGTGCTAGTGCAATTACTGAAATCAAAAGTGCAACCACTAGCAAAAATACTGTTTTCTTCATTGTTGTCCCTCCATTTCTGTTATTCTGTATTAAAATTCTACCATGCTGTTTCCATTGACCCAATAGAAGAAAAACAACCACAATTGACAACATAGGATTTCAATCACCAAAAAAATGATGATATATCCACAACGCTAACAGAATTGTTCTTAAAATATAAAAAAATAAATTTATAAATTGCATTCAGGAGGAATAAAATGTACGAATACCGAAAGAGTGAAAATGTAAACGCTTTGATGGAGATGGCATATTTTTCCCGATTCCCATGGTACCGATCTCTATTGCTTAATCTCCAGTCTCTAATAACGGTTCTTGAACTCCGGTTTCTGATTCTCGATTTTTGCTTTTAATAACACACTCACTTATGGTTGCTTCGCCTGCGTACACAGCTTTCGCAAATGAGGCACAATCTTTATAGCCACAACCACCACAGTCAAAGCGGGGAAGCTTCCGCAAGATGTGCTTTTCAGTAAGGTTTGTCTCTTTCTCAATTTGACTTTGTTCTTTTAGGATATCTTCTCTTTTAACCAGTTTGTCCATCAGGTACCCAAGAGCTACAATCGCCGGCACTGTCAGGAGATACCTTATCGCGGCAAATTTAAGTCCAAGAAAGCTCGATTCGATCATAAACATAGGGACTTTTACCACAGCCCATGCGCTTATTATGATAACTATATTCGATACGCTAGCACCTTTGTAAAAAAGTGTTAGCGCCATTGGAAAAGCTGCATATATCGGACCGGCAGACACAGATCCTATAAAAACAGATATGAGTTTTCCTTTGATCCCCGATTCTTTACCAAAGTTCTTTGTAATAACCTCTGAAGGTACCCAAACCGTTATAAGAGCCGATAACAAAAGAATTGGAGGCATTACCTCGATCATTTCAAGAAGGAATTTACCAGTCATTTTAACCGCATTGTTGAATAATCCTGGATTAAAAAAGAAAACCACCAAATACAGGACAGCGGTAATAACCAGCAGTTTATTTTCTTTTATAAAGTTCTTCATAGCAACACCCCCATACCCAACGCTATACCAATAGCGAAAACAAAACTCAAAGCGTTTCTATAAAAGGTAAATTTCTTACCAAAATGACGTACTTCTATGGGAATCGTAGCGAACCCTACCATGGTAAGTGTTGTTATGAAAGCGGCTATTGCAATCAAGTGCGCGCCACTTTCATATAAAGACTTGGAAAGCGGAAAAGCTATAAAGCCCGGAATAATCGTCACTGTACCGATTATTGCCCCATAGAGAGTACTTAAAACCTCATTTGACCCCCCCAACAATTTTTTGATAAGCTCCGGTGGTACTGCCGCAAGGACGAGCCCTATGAGTGCCATGACTCCTATTATCTGAAGGAAAGTTTTTGCGAGTAAGTTTCGGGCAATCTTCAAGCTTTTTTTTGTTTTTTCCACACTCTTCAAAAGCGACCAAAACAAAAAAGCCCCTGCAACTATTGCTAGAATTACTGTTGTCATTCAGCACCTCCAATTCTAGATTTACTTCATTATAGGGGCTCTCCATAGAAACGTCCGTGACTATAGTTACGACTTCAGGATAATTTCTTCGAGTTTTTTGAGATCTGTTATCTTGACACGATTTTTATCAAGTAGTTTTATCATTCCAGCTTTTTCGAGATCACCGAATGCCCTGGACACTACCTCCCTGACGCTCCCAATGTCCTGTGCTATTTGTTTTTTTGTTTTCTTGAGATTTATAACAGAAGAACCTTGAGAATAATATAGATCTATAAGATATTTTGCAACTCGCTGCTTAATGCTCTTCAAAGAAAGCATCTCTATGATATTCGATAGGTTTAACATCTTCTTTGAAACGCTCTCCAGATAAGAAACAAGGAAAGTTTTGTTATCAAAAAGTTTGAATATAACCTTTTCAGGGATCTCCAATATTTTTGCAGTTGTATCAGCTATGATATAAGCAGGATATTGTACTTTGAGAAAAACAAGGGTTTCACCAAAGGTATCGCCTTCTTGAAGATATTTCAATATTTGCTCTTTACCAGAGGGAAAGAGTTTCGAAACTCTGAGTTTTCCTTTCAGTATTACGCTAACCTGTTCACATACTTCGTCGGGACTGTACAGAATCTTATTTTCATTGACCTTCACCACCCTTGCGTTTTTTTCAATGTATTTGATCTCAGCTTCGTTCAATTTATCAAAGGTACGAATGTTCCGTAGTTCCATTTTGAAATCACTACCTTTTTCCTTTTCAGATAATCAGAGCGCGTACAATGTCTCTTCCTATAATACCGCATTAATTTGCCCGGTGCACTGTTACACACCGGGCACAACGCATCAGCCGTAGTTTTAATTTGCGATGATGCCTCGCTAAAAATCTTATTTTATAAGGGCCTTTAACTTTTCAAAATCCTTTATGATTATCTTCCTTCCATCCATTTCTAAAATTCCATCTCTTGCAAGATCGGCAAAAGCACGTGAAAGCGAAGGCCTTGCAACCCCAAATACCTGTGAAAGCTCTTCTTTTGTTAGAGGAACAGATACTTCACATTGTTTATCTTTGCAAAGCGAAAGGATATAATCAGCTATCTTCTCTTTGAGGGTTCTCAACGTCAGCATATAGAGTTTTTCCGAGAGAAATACCAATCTATCCCCCATATCTTGCAGAAGATTCAACAGAAACTTTTCGTTTTTTCTACAAAGATTAATTACTGATTTTTTCGGTATTGTCAGGAATGAACAATCAGTAATCGTGATAACGTCAACGGGAAATACATTATCGGTGGCAAATAAGAAACCTGAAGCTAAAAGGCTTGGTGCGTCCATTACTTCTATCCTGACGACTTTTCCATTAAAGTCTTGCATCTCCGTTTTAACCTTACCATCCAGAAGAATCAGGAGATCATCACAACTGTCTCCACGAAAACGGACAAATTCACCGGCTTTGTACTTTTCGATACGATACAAAATTTCTCGAAAAATTGTTTCAAGTTCTCCAACGGTTAATCCTTTAAAAAGCTTTGAACGTGCAAGGTTTAGAATTAGTGGATTCATCTCTATCCTCCGTAACATATGTTACCGATTGAATGATTCAAAAAAATTATACTGGAATTGAAAAGAAAAACCAACTAAAAAAGGAGGAATTTATATGAGCGAACTGTTCAATAAAAAAGAGGTGCTAAAAAATCTTATCAAACAACTTCATGAAAATCCAAATGAAAATTTTGGGAAGATCCAGGAACAATTCAAACATTTAATAAGAGAACTAACGCCAATTGAGATCTCTCAAGTAGAGCAAGAACTTATAAATGAAGGAACCCCTGCCGAAACCATACAGTTAATGTGCGACGTCCATCTCGATCTATTTAAAGAAGCACTGATAGAAGATGAGCTGGATGTGGAGCCATGGCACCCAATTCATATTCTCATGGAAGAACACAAGGATATACTCAACAAGACAAAAGCTTTAAGAGAACTCACCAACAAAATTGTAAATTCTGAACTTGATGAAGTTAATAGTAAAGAATTTCTCAAAGAACTGAAGGAGTTTGCGGATTACCTCTCTGAGATAGAAAAATATTTTCACAAAGAAGAAGACGTCCTTTTCCCTTATCTGGAGAAGCACGGCGTTGTTCAACCCCCAGCTATCATGTGGAAAGAGCATGATGATATAAGGGCACTCATCAAAGAGTTCAAAAAACTCCTTAATTCGCCCTTGAATGAGGTTAAAATGAAGATAAAGGAAGTTGCTTTGGGTATAAGCGAGCTCTTTTATAACCACATATACAAAGAACATAAAGTTCTCTTCCCGACGGCATTAAAGCTTATAACTGACACTGAATGGAAGGAAATCAGGAAGCAGTTCGAGGAGCTTGGTTATTTCGCCTACAAACCCATTCCTTTCTTCCTTCAGGCTGAGTCACAGGAGAGCACTGTTGATAACAAAGATGGCCTCTTAAACCTCGGAAGCGGTTATTTGAGTGTAGAACAACTTATAGCCATGCTCAATACCCTCCCGATAGACATTACTTTCGTGGATGATACCGACACAGTCAGATATTTCAATGAAAGCTCGGATAGGATCTTCATAAGGACAAGAGCGATCATCGGCAGAAAGGTACAGAACTGTCATCCTCAAAAGAGCGTTCATGTGGTCAACAAGATCTTGAACGACTTCAAATCCGGTAAACGTGATAGTGCCGATTTCTGGCTGAAGCTCGGCGATAAATACGTCTATATAAGATACCTCGCTGTCAGAAACGAAAAGGGCGAATATCTGGGAACACTGGAAATAACACAGGATATTGTTCCTATACAAAAGATAACAGGTGAAAAAAGAATATATGATGATCTTGAATCTTAACACATCCATAGAGGGGGTGCTTTGAATGAGTATGTTCTGTTACCAATGTTCTGAAACTCTCAACGGAAAGGCCTGTACAGTGGCAGGAGTTTGTGGGAAAGACCCGGAAACATCTAACCTGCTCGATCTTCTTGTATGGGTTCTAAAGGGAATTTCCTTCTGGGCTACCGAAGCGAGGAAACTCGGTGTAGATGATCCAGAAGTGAACCTATTTGTGGCAGAAGGACTTTTTACAACTATAACCAACGTGAATTTCGATCCCGAAAGCATCGGTAAGAAAATCGAAAAGGCTTTTGCATTAAGGGAAAGAATCATGAAGGCCACAAAAGAGGCTTACAAAGAACAGTACGGAAAAGAATTCTCTAAAGAAGTTCCTGAAGCTGCAACATGGTATGTTCCCGGAGATTTAAGTGTCTGGGAACTTAAAGGTGCAGAAGTAGGCGCTCTTTCCACAAAAGATGAAGACATAAGATCCCTGAGGGAACTGCTTACCTATGGATTGAAAGGAATCGCCGCTTATACAGACCATGCTTACATTCTGCAAAAGTTCAATGATGAGATTCTCCACTTCTTACAGGAAGGTCTCGCTGCGACCCTGGACGACTCATTGACGGTAAATGATTATGTTGCTCTTGTAATGAAAGCTGGAGAATTTGCTGTTAAAGCCATGCAGCTTCTGGATGAAGCGAACACATCCCGTTACGGAAATCCAGAAATTACTGAAGTTTATACCGGTACGCTCCCCGGACCCGCGATACTGGTGAGCGGACACGACCTTCTCGACCTCGAAGAAATCCTGAAGCAAACGGAAGGCAAAGGAATAAATGTCTATACTCATGGAGAAATGCTTCCCGCTCATGCCTATCCAGAGCTCAAGAAATACAAGCATCTTGTTGGAAACTACGGAACTTCCTGGTACAACCAGCAAAAAGAGTTTGCTCAATTTAACGGTGCAATTGTTATGACAACGAACTGTATCCAGAAACCTCTCGAGAGCTATAAAGATAGGATATTCACAACGGGTCTTGTTGGTTGGCCTGGAGTGAAGCATATACCCAATCGAACAGATGGAGGTCAAAAAGATTTCACCCCTGTTATCGAAAAAGCCCTTGAACTGGGTGGATTGGAAGAAAAACCCGGAAAGAAAATAGTGATCGGTTTCGCTCATGAACAAACAGCTCAAGTAGCAGACAAGATAATAGAAGCAGTGAAAGCTGGAAAGATTAAACGCTTCGTCGTTATGGCCGGATGTGATGGAAGAGCGAAAGAGCGTGAATACTACACAGAAATGGCTAAGAGATTACCCAAAGAAACCGTCATATTGACAGCCGGGTGTGCAAAATACCGATACAACATGCTTGATCTCGGTGATATCGATGGTATCCCAAGAGTAATAGATGCGGGGCAGTGTAATGATTCTTACTCACTAGTTGTTACAGCGCTTCGATTGAAGGAAGCTTTCGGCCTTGATGATATTAACGACCTACCGATCTCTTATGATATCGCGTGGTATGAACAAAAAGCCGTTGCTGTTCTTCTCGCGTTACTTTACCTCGGTGTCAAAGGCATAAGGCTCGGACCGGTTTTGCCCGCATTCCTTTCGCCGAATGTTCTTAAAGTTCTTGTGGAGAATTTTGATATAAAACCGATATCAACTGTCGAACAAGATCTTGAACTGATCCTTCAGGGCAAGTAATAAAGCAATAAAATTAGAAAAAAACCGGTAGCCATCGTTGCTACCGGTTTTTTTGGCTAACCTTTTGTTTCTATTTCCCCGGTAAGTTTAGTAGCAATCTTCCAGAAAAGGGCTTCTTCACCAAAAGGTTCTTTATTTCGATAATCGTGTTTTGAAATATAATGCCCCAGTTGAGTTAACATGAATCTATACTTCTTTTTTTGAATTTCCTTAAACCATTCGGTTGCGGTAAGTCTTCCCAGAATCATCACGCTATGATCAATACAAATTATCCTTGAGGTTTCTTCATAGGCTCTTCTGAATTCGGCTTTTCTAAATGCACTTTGCAATGCTATGATATATCTCATCTCCGTTTCCTTCTCAAAGGAACACAGGTAACATGTTTTAGAATGGGTTTTGTTGTTTTTTCTGAAAAACCTTCTTTTCCCTGAATTTTCCAGAGCTTTGAGCTGGCGTTCCAGCATTTCTTCCAGAAGCATTGCCACCGGCAGTCCTCCAATATCTGACGTCGATCTGGCAAGAGACACTATTTTGCCTCTATGCGTCTGGCACAGTCCACCATGAAGGAGTTTTTCCCGGGATTCGAAATTATGGAGAAGATCTGCAAGGACACTGGCAAGCCATGCTATCGAAGCGTCATTAACAGCTCTGCATACAGGACAATCATAATCATTAACTTTGAATAATTCCATTACAGTGCTTTCGGCTATATCACCGGCTCTCATATAAACACCACTCTTTCGTCATTTGAACAAATTATAGCTCATCTAAAAGAAAAAAGGGAGCCGATGGGAGTCGGCTCCTAAATCTGGCAGGGAAAGGTTTTTCACTTTCCCACTTATCGGGTCATTCAAGATTATTTCTTATTCAAAAAAAGAATTTCCCTTATACAGTATTTTTAGTCTATAACAAATTTTCTGACAATCAAATTGCCATCATTCCAAAAGCAACATCAAATAATGCTTTTACAACGCAAAATATCCTTAGAAATCAAGAAAATAAAAAAACCCCCTCCTAACGCCTCAGGTGAGTGTAAAAAAAGAAGGGATATCATCAGATATCCCTTCTTTCCCTGGCGGGGACGACGAGACTCGAACTCGCGGCCACCGGTGTGACAGACCGGCATGATAACCATCTTCACCACGTCCCCGACGCTAATGATTTTACATCATGCTTGTAACTCTGTCAACTGGTTTCATAATACACGAGATTCGAGACCCGAGATCCGGGACGGCCGCTGCGCAACGGAATTGCGGCTGAGTACATTAAAAAGCGAGATCGGATGTTGGAGATTGGAGAATAGTGAGATTCGGTGCGACTGGCTACGCCGGTGGGGCGAACTCCTGCGGAGTTGTTTCGAACCACTTCGTGGTTGTTACGAACTGCTGTGCAGTTGACATGCGCCTTCGGCGGAATAGAACCCAAAAAACGAAAACCAGTAAACGCGCCTTGAAAATAAGAAAATAAAGATTGTCATCCTGAACTTGATTCAGGATCTAATCATCAAAAAAGCCCAGATTCTGGATAGAAGATTTCCAGAATGACAGTGGCGGATTAATATTCTGGATTAAACACCTCCAGAATGACCGTTTTGCGAGAAGATGATACAGTCCGCGTTTTCTCCAGATTTTCACGCACAACCGACAACGGGTTTCATCAGCGTCTGCAAGCCTCAGTCTTCGAGCGTCGCTCCACCAGCTGACAGCCTTGCAAGCGTCAACGTCGTGACCCTCCAGGACGTTGTCCAGCACTTCAACAGCGTTAGCCATTCCCAGCGTCAGTACGATAGCTTCACTTTGTAGTTGAATAGATCTGGATAACATGTTAAAATACAAGACGGTTGGGCGACGTAGCCAAGGGGTCTAAGGCGGAGGTCTGCAAAATCTCTATTCGAGGGTTCAAATCCCTCCGTCGCCTCCAAGCTTAAACATAAACAGGGGACTTTGTGTCCCCTGTGTTTTTTGTTCGCTTATAAGTCTTTCCAAAGCTTTTGTTGGCCATTTTAGCTTTACACAGTTTCCTTTTTTCTCTTCCGATAAAAATTGGTTCGAATATATCTTCAAAAAGGGGGGATTTCATGAGAACCAAATGGCTATTAGTAATGTATTTGCTTCTCATCAATATTGCTTTCACTATGACGCCCATCATTCTTAGTACCGGCTCTATCCAATTCATCTATGCGGAAGAATGGCTAAAGTAGTTACAACCAACCGAATATGCTTCTGCAGAGGTGTATCCAATATAGATGGAGATACGATCAAGGTGATTTTAGATTCAGAAATCGAAACAATTCGCTTGATAGGAGTCGATACACCGGAAAGTGTTCATCCAAGAAAGCCTGTTGAATATTTCGGAAAATCAGCTTCTCTTTTCAGCAAGTTACTACGATGAAGCAAAGTTGTATGATAGTGAAGGGATAGAGGTAGATCATTACAGCTATTAGGATTCTCGAGATGATAACTTAGAAATTTAAAAAACAGAAGAGAGGATTTCTTCCTCTCTTCTTTATTTATGATTCTTTTTTAAGTTCAAAATCAAATAATACTTATTGAAATTAAAAAAATAAAGTCGGAAGCATAAGGTGCTTGAAAAATTTTAATCAAATATG
This sequence comes from Kosmotoga olearia TBF 19.5.1, assembly GCF_000023325.1. Taxonomy (NCBI): domain Bacteria; kingdom Thermotogati; phylum Thermotogota; class Thermotogae; order Kosmotogales; family Kosmotogaceae; genus Kosmotoga; species Kosmotoga olearia. The sequence continues at coordinate 1,219,473 of NC_012785.1, read as the reverse complement.
ATATTATTCAATCAGTAATTCGGATAAACTAAGGAGTTGGTTGAAATGTTTAGAGCTTTCTGGGCGAATTTTTGGAAAAACTTGATAGAATTCAAGCGTTACTACTTCGATTCCATCTCCGGGATACTCACGATTCTGGTTTTCTTTTATCTTATATTCTTTGGGGTTAAGACCATCGGTGGGGGAACTCCCGGGTTTGGAAAAACTCTCGATGGAGTTATTGTGGGTTATTTCATGTGGCTCATGTTTGTTTTTTCTTTTCAGGGTGTCAGCTGGGGAATAATTGAAGAGGCTCAAAGGGGGACTCTGGAACAGGTTTTTATGTCGCCCATACCCTTTGAATTTCAGCTGTTTTCCAGGATCATTGGTAATTTTGTTCTCAACGTTTCTATGGTAGTTGTCCTGATGTATTTCGCCGCTTTCACCACCGGCAGGACTTTGAATTTCGATTTTTTGACGCTTATCTATCTTCTTATTGTTGGGGTTATGTGCGCCACGGGAATAGGTATGATCATCGGGGGTATTGCCCTGATTTTCAAGAGGGTCTCATCATTCGTTCAAATCGTGACTTTTGGCTCGCTTGCTTTCACGATGATCGATCCGAAAACTCCGATCATGAAATTTATACCGATGTCTCAAGTATCGTATCTGATGCGACAGATGACTATAAACAAAATAGGTATCATGGAATTTCCGTTTATAGAACATTTGTATCTCTGGCTGGTTTCTCTCCTGTATCTTTCTCTTGGAATCTTTATCTTCAGGCTTTTTGAGAAAAAAGCAATGAGAACAGGCGCGCTCAGCCAGTATTGACGGGGTGATAATATGACAGATAAAAAAGTTCTTAAAGTAAAGAATCTTGTGAAAACATATAAGAGAAGGAAAACCAGGGAAAAGTTCGTAGCTGTTGACGAAGTATCTTTCGAAATTAAACAGGGTGAGATTTTTGCGCTTCTTGGGCCGAACGGTGCCGGAAAAACAACAACGATAAAGAGTATTTGCGGATTACTGCTTCCCGATTCAGGTTCAATAGAGATAATGGGGAAAAATCTCTTAAAAAGACGTAGAGAAGCATTAAAACATATCAGCGCCGTTCTGGAAGGAAACAGAAATCTTTACTGGAGAATGACACCGGTAGAGAACATGATCTACTTCTCCGGGATACGTGGAAAGAAACTCACAAGGGAGGAAGCACTGAAAATCCTCAAAAAATTTAATCTTGAGGAAAAAGCCAACGACCTTGTACAGCAACTTTCCAGAGGAATGCAGCAAAAATCAGCTGTGGCTGTGTGTCTCGCCACAGGAGCTGATATCCTGCTTCTCGATGAACCAACTCTCGGCCTCGATGTTGCTTCTTCTATTGAATTGAGGAGCATTTTAAGAAACATTACGGAAAAGGAAGGAAAGACAATCCTTCTATCGACTCACGACATGAACCTTGTTGAGGCAATTGCTGACAGAGTAGCTATCATGAGTAAAGGAAAAATCGTTGTCTGTGAAGAAAAGGAGAAACTCATGGATATGTTCAGAGCTCGAAGATATGTGCTGAAAGTTTCTAACAAAGGAAAAGAGCTCGAGCCCCATCTCAAAGAATTCGGAGCGGTAGATATAAAAAAGGAAGATGGGCTTTTTGAATTCAAGATCGACCTGGAAAATCCGCAAAAACTTTTCGATCTCATGGACGCTTTGAAAACCATGGGCACTGAAATAAAATCTATCGAACAGGACACGGTAAATTTCGAAAAGATATTCATGAAATATGTCGAGCAATCCTGATAGTTGTTTTAAACTCTTTCAAAATCCCCTTTCATCTTGTACACACAAAAACTTGGAAAAAATAGAATCGAAAAAATCTTGACAAAAGAAATATTGCTGTTATAGTATAGGCACATATATGCGAACGTCAAAGATGAAAAAAGATGAAAGGGGATATATTATGACTACTATACTTATAAACATCTTTGCTCTCAGCTGCTTGATTTTTGCTTTAATCAAAGATAGGGAAAAAGCAAAAAAATCATTAATGATATCACTGAAGTCATTCTTTCGTATTCTTCCAACTATGCTTATTATCATTGTCTTTATAGGTTTGCTTTTAGGTTTTGTGCCACAAAGCCAAATCTCCAGGATTGTTGGTGAACAGGCAGGTTTTTTTGGAATACTCGTTATTGCATCATTGGGAGCGATCTTACATATCCCTTCTTTAATTTCATTTCCCTTAGGAGCGTCGCTTCTTGAAAGTGGAGCTTCAGTTACAGCAGTTGCAGTTTTTATTACCACATTAACTATGATTGGAGTAGTTACCCTACCGGTAGAAATAAAAGAACTAGGAAAGAAAATGGCTTTACTCAGAAACGGGATAAGCTTCATCATAGCAATTATTATTGCGCTTATTATGGGAGTGATACTATGAAAGAGTCTCTAAAGGAAAAGCAAAAAAAAGAAATTATGCGAGATTTGATCTTTTTAGGAATTACTTTGGTAACCGCGATAATTTTGCTATCAATTTTTCCTGATAAGCGCGAAGCGGTGATCACAACCTCATGGAATTTCCTCATTGAAATGATTCTGATACTCCCTGCGGTAATGGTATTGATGGGACTTTTTGCAGTGTTTGTCCCAAAAGAAATGGTTGTGAAATATTTAGGGAAAAGTTCCGGGATAAAAGGTATTTTCATTTCTATATTTATGGGTGCATTGCCTACGGGCCCTCTTTATGTGGCTTTTCCTATGGCTTCTGCTTTGCTTAAAAAAGGCGCGCGTATTTCCAACATTATTATCTTTCTTTCAGCATGGGCATGCATCAAGATTCCTCAGGAGCTGGTAGAACTTCAGTTCCTTGGACCAAAATTTATGGCAATGAGACTTTCTTTAACAATCATTTTTGTAATCCTTATGGGAGTATTCATAGAGCAAATAATTTTATGGAGCAATAAAAAGGAATCAAAGGTTTGAAAAGGTGGATTTAGATGCCAAAATATTTCCTTACCGGCGAAAGGGGTACGGGTAAATCCCACATTGTTGAAAAACTTATAGAGCTATACCGTGTCACGGGTTTTCTCACGCGCTTTGACAAACGAAGAAAAGAACTGTACCTTAGATTTATTCAAGGACCTGAATATCTTATAGGTAAAAGAGAAAAAAAGAAAATACAACCGATACCGGAGGGGTTTCTTAAAGCATCAAAAGAGATCCCGGAACTTGAAACTTCTTCAAAACTACTTGTGATAGATGAAATAGGCTTCCTGGAAGAGTGCTGTGAAGAGTTCAGAAGAGCTGTTAAGAATTTGCTCGAACACTCAGACAATTGCCTCTGCGTTTTGAGAAAAGGAAAATTTCCTTTTATAAAAGAGTTGCTCACGCTGGGTGGTTTTGAAACCATAGAAGTTACTGTAAGGAACCGTGAAAGCATTCTTTCTTTCCTGATCGAAGAATATAAAAAAGCGGGCCTTTAAGCCCGCCGTTGATCGATAATCCTGGAACAATTATGGTTGAAGCAGTTCATAAATAGCTACAACAGCTACTACCAAAAGACCAACAAGGGTAAATCCTAACTGTTTCTGCAGTTTCGCTATTGTTTCTTCGTAGCTTTTAACCTTTTCCTCCAAAAGAGAAACATCATTTTCGAGATTATCAAACCTTTCGGAAAAGTCATTCTGTAATTTTGTAATCAATCTCCTATTGTCTTCGATTTTCAATGAAAGCACATTTGTAGTAGTGAAAAGTTCATCGATTTTTCCAGAGAGAATCTCCATTTTACTGAAATATTTATGAAGTTGTGCCATTGAGTTGTCTGTATAATTAATGACATTGTACAGGCTGAGTGCAAGTTCATAACGCGTCACAGCTCCATCCATTTTGATTTCTTCTTTTGTATATACGCCTTCAAGAATACCCTTTTCAATCAATTCTGCCGTAATTTCAGCAACTGTCTTTGGACCTTTCGAAACACCGAAAACTGACAGGCTGAAAATTAACACTAAAAAGAAAAGAATCAGTACCTTGCGCATTTTTATCCCCCCTTCTAAATTAACCAATATGTTTTCTTTATTGGATTTCTTTCATTTTACAACTTAGCTCATGATTTTCTATCCCACCTCTTTTAACAGGATAAAAATAACTTTCATACTTTTATTTTACAATATAAGAGCTAAAAAATCGAACTGTTTCAAGATTTTATTTAAGAACAGTCGTTGTGTTAAAAACCGCGTTATTTATCTCAATATCCTAACTTTTTAAGAAGATCAAGCAGGTTATCCGCTACAATGAAAGGGGGATTGTCTGGTACCATCTCTCTGGTTGTTTCCCCTGTAAGTACCAACGCTGTTGTAACTTCGGCTCTCAAACCACACTCAATGTCGGTCATGAGTCTGTCACCAACCATTATGACGTCGGCTCTATTCACATCAAATTCCTCTATAAGCATTTCGAGAATAGTTGGATTTGGCTTTCCTACAATATGGTCTGGTTCTCTACCGGTAGATGTTTTGATCAAAGCCATAAAACTTCCCACATCCGGGATAAATCCTCTTTCCGTTGGACAATTTATATCCGGATGTGATGCTATATATGAAATGCCATCTCTTACAAAACCACAAAATTTTGAAATCTTCTTAAAGGTCAGGGTTTTATCGTAGGTTAAAACAACAACGTCTGGATCTTTTTCATCTAAAATTATCCCCGAATCAACGAACATCTTTTCAACTGACGGTGTGGCAAGCAAGTAAACGGAAGAACCTGGATAGTTATCCTTGAGAAAACGCATGGTAGCTTCTCCTGAAGTATAAACCGAAAAAGAACCTTCTGGAACACCGAGGCGCACCAGTTTGTCGTGATACTCTTCAGGAGTAGCCGAAGAATTGTTTGTCAAAAAAACAAGCTTAGCACCCGTACTTGTAATTCTTTCCACAAATTCGAGGCTTTCAGGAAAAAGCGTATTTCCGAGGTAGAATGTCCCATCCATATCCAGCACAAACAGTTTTTTCACAGTGCACCTCCAATGTTGATAATCTGGTCTGAATAAGTTATAACGTAGAAACCAATCTCCAATATTGTAGCATGCTACAATACAACCAGGATATATTATAATTTTGTAGGAGGTGATTCAATGATAATAGGGTTGATCGTGCTAGTGATTGCTGTTGTCATCATTTTCTGGTTTATTGGCGTTTATAATAACCTCGTGGCATCAAAAAAACGCGTTGAAAATGCCTGGGCCCAGATAGACGTTCAATTAAAACGACGTCATGATTTGATCCCAAACCTTGTCAACGCAGTGAAAGGATATATGAAATTCGAACGCGAGACCCTGGAAAAAGTGATCCAAGCACGTACCAAAGCCGTTTCGGCAAAAAACATAGATGAAAAGATTCAGGCCGAAGGTGTTCTTGGTGGTGCTCTCGGCAGATTGCTTGCCATTGTGGAAAATTATCCCGAGTTGAAGGCAAATGAAAACGTAAAACAACTCATGGAAGAACTGACCACAACTGAAAACAGGATAACCTACGCCAGGCAGTTCTACAATGATACTGTAACCAAATTCAACACAAAGATAGAAATATTCCCTAATAACATCGTTGCCGGTATGTATTCTTCCAAGTTCAAGCCGTTTCCTCTCTTTGAGATAACGGACGAGTCCGAAAGAGAAGTTCCGAAGGTAGATCTTGGTTAACTATGGCTTTTACGGTCGATTTCTATACTGAAGAAAAGAAGAACGTTCGCAAGAGCGTTCTTCTGATTTTAATTTTCTTTCTCATGATGCTTTTCTTTGGTCTTGTAATAGACTTTATGTTCAATATCTTCCCAATTTTTACCGCTATCTTTGGGAGCATTGCAACAATACAGCTGCTTGTTTCCCTGATCTCCGGGAAGAATATCGTTTTGCACTCTGTAAATGCCCGACCTTTGAGGTTGAATAATATCGAAGAAAAACAGCTAAAAAACATCGTGGAGGAACTTTCAATTGCCGCCGGTCTTCCCAAACCTCCCGACATCTATGTAATAGATGATGATTCCGTGATAAATGCCTTCGCTACCGGATTGAAAAAAGAAGACGGTGTAATCTGTGTCACTTCAGGGTTGCTTAAAAACCTGAATAGAGAAGAGACATCCGGCGTTATCGCTCACGAATTGAGCCATATTATAAATAGAGATATCCTTATAATGACTCTTATATCGGCTCTTTTAGGTGCTGTTGTTATAATCCAGATCTTCGCCGTTAGAGCCCTGTGGGGATACCTGCGTTTTGGCGGAAGAAGAGGAAGTCGAAAAGGTAAAGAAGGGAATTCTACCGCAGCCATCCTGGCATTCCTCGCCGCGGTAGCAGGACTTGCGACTGTCTTTTCTTTTCTGGGACGCTTGTCGCTTTTTGCTGTTTCTAGAACACGAGAATTCTTTGCAGATGCTCTAGGGGTAGAACTTACACGAAATCCAAACGGACTGGCGAATGCTTTGAGAAAGATAGCTAAAAACTCTCGAAAGCTTAAAGTTGCAAATGTCGCAACGGCTCATCTCTTCATCGCAGATCCCTTGAAGAGAAAAGTTAATGAGAAAACTTCAAAACTCTCTTCGCTTTTCAGCACCCATCCGCCAATATATATGAGAATAGCTGTACTTGAAAACAGAGATCCCGAGGAAGTTAAGAAAGAGATTTATGGGATTGAGAAGTGAAGTGCGGAGTTGCGCCCCGGAGGCTCGCAAGTCTGTGCGCTGCGAAGCAGCGGCAAGAATTCCTCCTGGGATTGACATGACCGGCTACGCCGGTGTTACGAACTCCTTCGGAGTTGATTCGAACTGCTTCGCAGTTGACATGCGCCTGCGGCGGTTAATATCCATTGGATAATATCCATTGACGAGATCCTGAATCAAGTTCAGGATGACAAGCCAGATTTCCGAGGTTGTAATAAATCAACCGCGAAGCGGTTCAGAACAACCACGTAGGGGTCTGTTAGCAATTTTGTGTAAACTCCCTCCGAAATATGAGAAAATAACAAAAAGCTAAGGAGGGAGAACAGTGGGAAACTTTGACAAAGAAGCAATGAAGAGATTGGTACGAGAGAGGAAATTAAAGACAACAGAAGACGCGGAAAATCTTGTAAAAGAATTATTTGGAGACATCATTAAAGAGATGCTGGAAACGGAACTTGAAGAAGAACTGGGCTATTCCAAGCATGACTATAGGAACAAAGAAACGGATAACTCCCGAAACGGTTATTCGAAAAAAACAGTGAATACCTCATATGGCAAAATAGAGCTTTCAATTCCCAGGGATCGAAAAGGTGAATTCGAACCAATAGTGGTTAAAAAGCACCAGCGAAGCATAGCTTCCATAGAGGACCAGATATTGTCTATGTATGCCCGGGGAATGACATACAGGGACATACAGGCACATCTTAAGGACATATACGGCTCTGAATTGTCAACTGAAAGCATAAGCAGGATAACAGACAAGATAATACCCATCGTTTCCGAATGGAGAAACAGACCCCTTGAAGAGGTATATACCATAATCTACATGGATGCTATCTTTTTCAAAGTCTCTGAGAACAACCAGATAAGAAATAAGGCTTTGTATATAGCCTTTGGGATAAATCTGGAAGGAATGAAAGATGTCCTAGGAATGTGGATAGCTCAGAGTGAAGGTTCAAAATACTGGCTTGGTGTGCTAAATGAGCTGAAAAACCGAGGTGTCAAAGGAGTGATGTTCTTTTCAATAGACGGATTAAAGGGAATGGAAGAGGCAATAGAAGCGGTATATCCCCAGGCTAAAATCCAGAGATGCGTAGTACACCAGATAAGATATTCCATGAAATTTGTATCCTGGAAAGACAAAAAGAAATTCGCTGCTGACCTGAAATCGGTATACACAGCAGACACAAGAGAAGCAGCATGGAACGCCCTTATGGCTTTTGAAGAGAAATGGGGAGAAAAGTATCCTTTCAGCATTAAAAGCTGGAAAGACAACTGGGAATCCCTCACGACCTATTTCGAATATCCCAAAGAGATTAGAAAATTGATTTACACAACCAATCCAATAGAATCCCTGAACAGCCAACTCAGGAAGGTAACAAAGAACAGAGGTGTTTTTCCCAATGACATGGCTCTCATGAAACTGGCATATCTCGCCATTAACAATATAACTAGAAAATGGACCGTGAGAATAAATGAATGGGATAAAATCCTTGCCACTTTGATGATAGAATTTGATTGGGTGAAATCCTATGTCTGATCTTTTCCGGAGTTTGGGGTTTACACAAAATATGTGACACGCCCCCACGTAGTGGTTCTAGTCAACTCCGCAGGAGTTCGTGTCAATCCCGAAAGGGATTCGTACCGCCGCGTAGCGGCCTTCTCGCCTTCTCGCCATCTCGGATTCTCGTTTTTTTAGCCTTCACGCACGACCCACAACCGACAACGATCTTTTTCTCAGATCTCTGCTTTTCAATATTTTCTCTACAACCTAGACCCCAGACCCTATACCCGATCTTTATCTAAGCTCCAGTCTCCAACATCCATTCTCGCTCTTTAATTTTTCTTCACCGGATCTCGGTTCTCGACTCCCGAGTCTCGGTCGTTACGTACAACGCACAACGAAAAAGGGAGAGCATTTCGCTCTCCCTTTTCCCATAAAACCCTGGGCGCTACCTACTCTCGCACGGGGCTGCCCCCGCACTACCATCGGCCCGAAGTGGCTTAACGGCCGGGTTCGGGATGGATCCGGGTGTTTCCCACTCCGGTATCGGCACCCAGGATAACTCTCAAATCACTCAAAGGTGCATAGGGATAGGTAAAGGTCTCGGGTGATTAGTACTGGTCGGCTCAACCCCTCGCGGGGCTTACACCTCCAGCCTATCTACGTCCTCTTCTCGGACGACCCTTGGAGGCCTCGTCTTGGAGCACGTTTCCCGCTTAGATGCTTTCAGCGGTTATCGCTCATGGACGTTGGCTACCCAGCTACTGCCGCTTGCACGACAGCTGGTTCACCAGTGGTCCACTCACCCCGGTCCTCTCGTACTAGGGGTGACCCTCCTCAAGCCTCCTCCGCTCGCAGCAGATAGGGACCGAACTGTCTCACGACGTTCTGAACCCAGCTCACGTACCGCTTTAATAGGCGAACAGCCTAACCCTTGGGACCTGCTCCAGCCCCAGGATGCGATGAGCCGACATCGAGGTGCCAAACACCGCCGTCGATGTGAACTCTCGGGCGGTATTAGCCTGTTATCCCCGGGGTAACTTTTATCCGCTGATCAACGGCCTTTCCACTCAGTGCCGCAAGGTCACTAGGACCAGGTTTCCCTCCTGCTCGGCCTGTCAGCCTCACAGTCAAGCCGGCTTTTGCCCTTACACTCTCCGGTTGGTTTCCAACCAACCTGAGCCGACCTTCGTGCGCCTCCGTTACCTTTTTGGAGGCGACCGCCCCAGTCAAACTGCCTGCCTAGCACTGTCCCTGTGGTGCTCTTCACACCACCAGGTTAGTACTCCGCTGTGGCGAGGGTGGTATCCCACCGGCGGCTCCCCCGACCCTGGCGAGCCGGGTTCTCAGCCTCCCACCTATCCTGTACACACCACAACAAAGTACAATACCAAGCTGCAGTAAAGCTCCACGGGGTCTTTCCGTCTAGCTGCGAGTACTGGGCATCTTCACCCAGACTGAAATTTCGCCGGGCCCCCCGTTGAGACAGTGCTCCGATCGTTACGCCATTCGTGCAGGTCGGAACTTACCCGACAAGGAATTTCGCTACCTTAGGACCGTTATAGTTACGGCCGCCGTTTGCCGGGGCTTCGGTTCAGAGCTTCGCCCTTTCGGGCTAACCCCTCCCCTTAACCTTCCGGCACTGGGCAGGCGTCAGACCCTATACTTCCTCTTTCGAGTTAGCAGAGTCCTGTGTTTTTGGTAAACAGTCGCCGGAGCCTTGTCACTGCGGCTCCCCGGTGCTATTCACACCAGAGAGCACCCCTTCTCCCAAAGTTACGGGGCCATTTTGCCTAGTTCCTTAACGGGGGTTATCCCGCTCCCCTTAGCCTTCTCAGCCAGCCTACCTGTGTCGGTTTGCGGAACGGTCAGCTAATAGCTCAAGCGGCTTGCGACGCTTTTCTCGGCAGTGTGAACGCAACCTCGTCGCTCCCGAAGAAGCTCCCCATCACGCCTCAGCCTCCGGAGGCGGATTTGCCTACCTCCATCATCGGCCTTGACGCTTGGACGCACTGTGCAACCAGTACGCGAGGCCTATCCTCCTGCGTCACGCCCCAAGCCTCACTATTAGCTGGTACCGGAATATTAACCGGTTTCCCATCGGCTAACCCTTTCGGGTTCACCTTAGGGTACCGACTAACCCTGGGCGGACGACCCTTCCCCAGGTACCCTTAGGCTTTCGGGGGGAGAGATTCTCACTCTCCTCTCGCTACTCATGCCTGCATTCTCTCTTGCGCTTCGTCCAGCAGCCCTCGCGGGTCTGCCTTCGCCCTACCGCGCAATGCTCCCCTACCGACAACAGCCTTTCGCTGCTGTCCCACAGCTTCGGAGGGTGGCTTCAGCCCCCTTACATCTTCGGCGCGAAGAGCCTCAACTGGTGAGCTGTTACGCACTCTTTAAATGATGGCTGCTTCTAAGCCAACATCCCAGCTGTCTTCGACTCTTCACTTCCTTTAACACTTAGCCACCTCTTCGGGCCCTTAGCTGGTGGTCTGGGCTGTTTCCCTTTCGACCACGGACCTTATCGCCCGTAGTCTGTCTCCTGCACTTTGAGTGATGGTATTCGGAGTTTGGCTGAGGTCGGAGGTTGCCCCCCTAGCTCAACCAGTGCTCTACCCCCATCACTGACCATGCAGGGCCGTGCTTAGACACGTTTCGGGGAGAACCAGATATCACCGGGTTCGGTTGGCTTTTCACCCCTACCCACAGGTCATCCAATGGCTTTTTACCGCCAACTGGTTCGGTCCTCCAGTGGGTGTTACCCCACCTTCAACCTGCCCATGGGTAGCTCACCCGGTTTCGGGTCTACCGCAGCTGACTCCTCGCCCTTTTCAGACTCGGTTTCCCTTCGGCTTCGCCTCTCCCGGCTTAACCTCGCCAGCTACGATAACTCGCAGGCTCATTAATCAAAAGGCACGCGGTCACCCTTTCGGGCTCCCACTTCTTGTCGGCACACGGTTTCAGGTCCTCTTTCACTCCCCTCCCGGGGTGCTTTTCACCTTTCCCTCACGGTACTTTTGCGCTATCGGTCAGCAGGGAGTATTTAGCCTTGGAGGGTGGTCCCCCCTGATTCCCACGGGATTCCTCGTGCCCCGTGGTACTCGGGATCACAACCCAGGGAGCCTCGCACCTTTCGCCTACGGGACTTTCACCCTCTCCGGTGGGCCTTCCCAGACCCTTCAGCTAGATGCAAGGTTTGTAACTCCCCGGCGAGTCTGCGGCCTCGCCCAGTTGCGTCCCTCTACCCCGTGGTAGCAACGCCCGCAGGCTTCTACACTACCACGGTTTAGGCTCCTCCCCTTTCGCTCGCCGCTACTCAGGGAATCTCGGTTGATTTCTTTTCCTCCGGTTACTGAGATGTTTCACTTCACCGGGTTCGCCTCTCCTTTCGGAGATACCTACCCTCTCAGGTAGGTGGGTTTCCCCATTCGGGCATCCACGGATCAACGGTCGTTTGCACCTCCCCGTGGCTTTTCGCAGCTTGCCACGCCCTTCTTCGCCTCCTGCTGCCTAGGCATCCACCGTGCGCCTTCTGTACCTTTACCTTCCCTATGCACTTTTCAATGACCTGAGAGTCACTCAAAGATGGATAGCGGTCCGCACTTGACTCCTTAGAAAGGAGGTGATCCAGCCCCACCTTCCGGTAGGGCTACCTTGTTACGACTTAGCCCCCCTCGCCAGCCCCACCTTAAACGGGCTCCCCCCTTTCGGTTGGGACACCCGTCTTCAGGTGTTGCCAACTCGGGTGGCTTGACGGGCGGTGTGTACAAGGCCCGGGAACGTATTCACCGCGGCATGGCTGATCCGCGATTACTAGCGATTCCGGCTTCATGCAGGCGGGTTGCAGCCTGCAATCCGAACTGAGGAACGGTTTCAGGGATTTGCTCAGCATCGCTGCCTCGCTCCCCGCTGTCCGTCCCATTGTAGCGCGTGTGTCGCCCAGGACATAAGGGGCACGATACCTGACGTCATCCCCCCCTTCCTCCGCCTCGTCGGCGGCGGTCCCCCTAGAGTGCCCGGCCTAACCGCTGGCAACTAGGGGCAGGGGTTGCGCTCGTTGCGGGACTTAACCCAACACCTCACGGCACGAGCTGACGACGGCCGTGCACCACCTGTGCTGGCTCCCACCTAACGGTGGGTCCTTCCCCTTTCGGTTCAGTACCACCAGCATGTCAAGCCCTGGTAAGGTCCTTCGCTTAGCATCGAATTAAACCACACGCTCCACCGCTTGTGCGGGCCCCCGTCAATTCCTTTGAGTTTCACCCTTGCGGGCGTACTCCCCAGGCGGCTCACTTATCGCGTTTGCTTCAGCACGGAGTGCTCTACGCACCCCACACCTAGTGAGCATCGTTTAGGGCCAGGACTACCGGGGTATCTAATCCCGTTCGCTCCCCTGGCTTTCGAGCCTCAGCGTCAGGTCCAGCCCAGGAGACCGCCTTCGCCACCGGCGTTCCTGCCGATATCTAAGGATTTTACCCCTACACCGGCAGTTCCGTCTCCCTCTACTGTCCTCAAGCCCAGCAGTTTCGACCGCAGGACCGAAGTTGAGCTCCGGTTTTTCACAGTCGACTTGCTGGGCCGCCTACGCTCCCTTTACGCCCAGTGATTCCGGGTAACGCTCGCCCCCTACGTATTACCGCGGCTGCTGGCACGTAGTTAGCCGGGGCTTCCTAGTAAGGTACCGTCTCCTCCGGTGGCTTTCCACTCCACCGGCTATTCGTCCCTTACCACAGCGGTTTACGACCCGAAGGCCTTCGTCCCGCACGCGGCGTCGCTGGATCAGGCTTTCGCCCATTGTCCAATATTCCGCACTGCTGCCTCCCGTAGGAGTAGGACCCGTGTCTCAGTGTCCTTGTGGCCGGTCGCGCTCTCACGCCGGCTACCCGTCGTCGCCTTGGTGGGCTCTTACCCCACCAACTAGCTGATGGGCCGCGGGCCACTCCACTGGCGATGCTGTTGCACCTTTCCCCTTTCGGGCTTATGCGGTATTAGCTACCCTTTCGGGTAGTTATCCCCCACCAGCGGATATGTTCCCACGTGTTACTCACCCGTTCGCCACTGGCTCGCCCCCCGAAGGGGGTCCGCCCGTACGACTTGCATGTGTCAGGCACGCCGCCAGCGTTCACCCTGAGCCAGGATCAAACCCTCCATCCATGGCTCTCTTTCCACTCAAAGTTTTCTTCCTTGGGACCGCTATCCATTTTTCAATGACCCTCTTATCTCCAGCGCTAACTATATTACCATCACCTTCCCCACCTGTCAAGTTACAGGAAACTTACCAGTTCCTTCGCAATGTGTGAATTCATTTCATAGGGGATTGCTGTTCGACTTAATCGAGATCCGAGAGTCCGAGAGCCGAGACCCGAGAGGGCCGCTACGCGGCGAGTAAGCACGCTTCGCGTGGGTGTGCCCAGCTGCGCTGGGGGTAAGCCTGACTATGTCAGGGGTAAGCGCCTTCGGCGGATGTAAGAAATCGTTGTCGGTTGTTCGAAAACACAGAGAATCCGAGAGCTTGTGAACAAAAATTAAAGTACGAGATTGGATGTTGGAGACTGGAGTTTAGATAAAAATCGGGTATGGGGTTAAGGGTCTTGGGTGTAGAAAGAGCTTTGAGAGCCGATTCTCATCTTCTTGGTCTCTCGGTTGTCGGATCTCGAACACCGGATCTCGGTTTTAGATGCCGGTACGTTATAATCATTATGGATTAAATGCTATGACCAGGGATTAGGAGTATGCCAAATGAAACTCGTAGATACTATAAAACCAGAAAAAAGGAAAGCCTTTTGTTTAAGAGAAAAGGTGCTAAAAAGGGAAGTTGAAATTCTAAATGAGGAAGTTCAGATACTATTAGAGAAAGCACAAGAGAAAATTCCTGAAGAACTTGAAGATCTCGAGCTTCTTTCAACCTATGAAAGTGCTGTTGTAAGAGCTGCCAAGCTCATTCGAAACAGTGGCTATACCTTCGACAAACTAAGACGATTCATACGGCAAAATGTCCTAAAAGAGCTCAGGTACAAGGTTTATCCGCTGCTTGACTCCCTCGAAAATCTTGAAAATGAGACAATTTCGTACATTGAACAAGTAAAGCGATGCAGAGATAGAACAATTGTTCACCTTGATCCACGATTTGCTTTCAACCTAAAAAGATACCAGAACAATCTTGCAAGCCTTGAAGCTCTTAAGAATGTTACTGACTACCTTTTGAAGAATATTGAACTTCTGTTCGAAAGAGAACTCTGATTTTAAGAGCTATTATTACTCGACTACTGAATAGTTTAATTTATTTATATTAATGAATAACTTTCTAATTCCTCAGACTCTTTTTCACAAGAAAGCAGCTTTTTCAACGAGATTGTATGAAGTACTCAATGCTCCTGTTCCAGGTTCTTTCCTGTGCTTCAGTAAAGTAACACGCAGGTAACTCTCCGCGGGAACGATGATAAGAAAGGCACTCGCAGCATTTCCCTTTTCTTGGACAACCAGGATAACTACAATTGCACTTTTGAAGATTTTGCTTAAAGTTCGTGCATTCCATATTATCCCCCCCTTAAGAGTTCCTCATGCGAATTATGAATAATCAACATAAGGACTAAAATAATTCTAGCATAGAAATGCTTACTCATATTTCAATTGTTAGTGTTTTCTATAGACACGAACTAGTGGTAAACTAAAATGTCATAGCATCATTCTCCGTGTTTAAAAGTCCTGGAATACGGTATATGAAGGGGATGGTGGATTTGCTTAGAAACAATAAGACAGATGTACCAGAAATCAAATTACTAAAAATGGTCTTAAATAATACCTCTGCTTCGATACTCGTAGTAAAAAAGAGGCTATGTCAAGAAAGTGCTGTAAAAATATCCCTGTATCCTAAAACAGGCTAAGATCCCATGTTTAGATATCTCCTTCCAAGCAGCCATTCTTCGTTAATGTCAAGTAAGATTGCGACAGCCAACCTCAAAAGTGCCGCATCATTTGGAAAAGCTCCTACCACTCTAGTACGCCTTTTTAGTTCTTTGTTTATCCGTTCCAGCATATTCGTCGTTTTTATCCTTTTCCAATGATCCCGTGGATATTTCTGGTAATTAAACAAGCCGAATATGAATCTTTCACAGGTTTCCGCCGCTTTTTTGAAGCCTTCTTCTTCAAGTTCCTCAATAAAGGCTTGTAATTTTTTCGCACTTTCCAGGCTCTCGTTCAACCGTTCTGCTATCTCTTTCCAGCGTTTACGAGGTACTTTTTTCAGCACATCCCTCACAAAATGTACATGGCACATTTGCCAGCTCGCTCCAATAAAGGCCTTTTTCACCGCTGAGATTATCCCCTTGTGACCATCTGAGATGACAAGTTCTACTCCTCTCAATCCACGGTTTTTCAATTCTTGGAAGAAGTCTTCCCAAAAGAGTTCATCTTCAACATCGGCGATCTTTGCACCAAGTATCTCTCTATGTCCATCTTTTCTCACACCGGCTACCACATAAAGAGCTTTATTGACGTATCTAACCCCGTCCCTGACTTTGAAATAGCTGGCGTCCACGAAAAGATACGGTATCTCCTCCTCTATTTCCCTGTTAAGAAACTCATACACCTTTTCGTCCAGTTCCCTGGCTATATTAGAAACTGTTCCAGGTGAAAGTTCTTCTGCTCCTAAGGTGGATATTATTTCCTTTATCCTGCGAGTAGAAACACCCTGAAGATATGATTCGACAATAGCGTTCTTTAATGCTTTCTCTACTCTTGAGTATTTATCAAAGACCCTGGTTTCGAAGGGGAATTCTCTGAATTGGGGTTTCTTCAACTCCAATTTTCCTAATCTGGTGTTCAAACTTCTTTTTCTATAACCGTTGCGGTGTGCTCTTCTGTTTTTTGTTCTCTCGTAGTAGTCTGCTCCAGCCTGTATCCGGGCTTCATATTCCATAACCGTATTCAAAAACCAGGTTAGAAGATTTCTCATTCCTTCCGTAATGCCTCAAAAATAAATCTACTTGAAATAGATTGGATGCCTCAAAATAGAATCTACTTGAAATTGAGAGGGACATAGTTGAGGATCCCTCCTTTCGATTTGTCAATCTGGATGCTCAGTAATTGCTCTTGCAAATGTGTTATTATACTCTTGAGTTTGTAAATGTCTAGGGCTTCGTGTTGTCTGCGAAGCCTGTCTTTTTTATCTTGGTCAACCCAGGGAGATCGCATGATCCTTTCGTATGGTGTAGTAGGACGGTCGTATTTCTTGCTTACCTTGTTTCCTTTTCTAATTTTCTCAACGATTTTCTGATTTGGCTGAAAATGATTATTGTACAGATTCAGCGACGCGTACAACTCCTTCAGTATTTGGAATTCTTCCTCTGTATCGTATCTGTAATATCCAACGGCTCTTCTTACAACAGACCAGTTCTTTTGTTCGACATGACAATTATCATTCTTGTTGTAACTCCGGGTTCTGGTGAATAGAAGCCCTTCATCTTCACAATAACGGTATAGGTGTCTGTTAATGAATTCTGATCCGTTATCTGAGTGAATACCTAATAAAGTGAAAGGAAGCGTTTTCCTCAACTGAATTATAGCTTTTAATGTCCAGATTTGCGCTTTGTTTCTTATTGGTGCCACTACACTCCAACCACTTGCTACATCTACCATGTTGAGGCTGTAGCAAAAATCACCACTTACACTCCCGCCATCATGCCCAACGAGATCAATCTCAACAAAGCCTGGTCTTGTATCGTCCCACTCGTAATGTGTTTTTATTCGTATGTGCTTTTTCAGAAGAGTTCCGGGTTTTGTATGAGATCGTCCTTTGAGTTCCATCTTTTTCCTCTCGCTGGTTAACAATCTATCGATAGTGGAAGCACTTATATTAAGAAGCTTCCTCTTTGTTTCTTCAGTCAATGTTAGATGCCCATTACGAACAAGATTATCTATTACTTCGTCCATCACTGCTTCGAGCCTTTTACCACACGGAAAATCCATTATCTCCCATATCTTCACGAGTTTCACGAAGACTTTACGATCATATTTTTTCTTTCGGCCTTTTTTCTTGCTGGGTGAGGTTGTCTTTCGCTTTTTCAAGGCTCCTCGTAGTAAAAACGATGCGTAACTACGATTATACTTGGTAACTCGGGTGAATTCATCTAGAATCTCGGATTTTTCTTTTTTGCGAGCTTTTCTGTACCTTTTTGAATAATCTTCCACCACATTTTTCATATCTAACCTCTTCATCTTCTCGCCTACCTTCTTTGGTATTCGAGAAGATTATCCCTCTTTTTCGAGTAGATTTATTTTTGACGCAACGTTCCCTTTTCGAGTAGATTTTTTTTGAAGCAATTCGCCTTCTTCATTTTCTGTGAGAAATTGGAGTATAATATCTTTGATTTCCATGGGCCCTGTATCCCTCCTTTGTATGGTTTATGTGTTCTTCCTATTCTAGGATACAGGGCTTTTTTTATTTTTACAGCATTTATTTTATACTGCCAAAAAAGACCCGCAAAATAATCTATGCTAATCCCGCCGCAGAAAGACTTTTTGAGGGTCGAAAACTCATTGATTCTACTTTTGATTATGCCATTTCGAATGAAAGGATCCAGGAATTTGTGTTAAACCTTCCAAATAACCGCAAAAAAATTGTCCAGATGAATGCAGAAAAGGTTTTTCTTGGTAATGAAGAAGCTTTTGTTATCACTCTTGTGAATGTGACCAAAGAAAAAATGGAATTGAAACAACTGACAAAAATTAAAGAACGTCTTGATCTGGCTCTTGAGGGAACTGAAGCGGGTATCTGGGATCTTGATCTTAAAACAAATGAAGTTTTTTTGGATGAACGTTTCGCCGTTCTTTTCGGATGGGATAACGCGGGGACGATCAGCGGAAGTGCGATCGGGAAATTCTTTGCTATTGTTCATCCGGAAGACGTTAGAAGAACCAAAGAAATGTTGGAAAATCATTTGAAAGGACTTTCGGATAAATATGAAGTAGAAGCTCGCCTGTATACAAAATCAGGAGAATGGAAGTGGGCCTTCATCAGCGGGAAAGTTGTCGAATGGGATGAAAATGGTAAGCCAGTAAGAATGGTTGGAACAGTAAGAGATATAACGGAAAATAAAAAGGTTCACTTTGAACTTCAAGAGACGTTACGAGGAGCTATCCGCGTTCTGGGAAAGATCGTTGAAAAGAAAGATCCTTATACTGCGGGACACCAACATAGGGTCTCTATTTTGGCTAACAAGATTGCAAAAG
The DNA here is from genome assembly GCF_000023325.1 of Kosmotoga olearia TBF 19.5.1. NCBI lineage: Bacteria > Thermotogati > Thermotogota > Thermotogae > Kosmotogales > Kosmotogaceae > Kosmotoga > Kosmotoga olearia. The sequence continues at coordinate 1,201,052 of NC_012785.1, read as the reverse complement.
AATTGAATTTACCAGAGGATAGAGTTACCGCTGTTGCTATGGCCGGGTTAGTTCATGATATAGGAAAAATATCTATACCGTCCGAAATATTAGTAAAACCGGGTTCACTTACACCGATTGAATGGCAAATAATAAAAAGCCATCCAGAAGCTGGTTATGAAATCCTCAAAGAAATTAAGTTTCCGTGGCCAATCGCAGATATTGTTCTTCAGCATCACGAAAGAATGGATGGTTCAGGATATCCTAAAGGATTGAAAAACGGTGAAATTCTCTTAGAAGCAAGAATCTTAGCCGTTGCTGATGTAGTTGAAGCGATGTCTTCACACAGACCTTATAGACCAGCACTGGGGATCGATAATGCTCTTGAAGAAATTGATAAAAATGCTGGAAAGCTGTATGATCCAGATGTGGTGCAAGCTTGTTTGAAGATTTTCAAGGAAGGATTTAGTTTTAATAGAAAATAGGATGATGGCTGATGAAAAAAAGTGTGAGAACATACATAAACATTTTACTCTATGCTACCATTGTTTCTTTCGGTGCAATTGGGGCTATGCTTCTATTATTCGGATTAGCCAGCTTAAGGCTTGCGTACTATGAAAAAATCGCAAATGACTTCTCGAAAATTAACGCAATGGTTTTGGAAGTTGGAAAACTTCATAATCTCTATCATGATAGTAAGGGACAAATACAAGAAGTTCCAGAGTACGCGGAGACACTATCAAAACTATCCAAAGAATTAAGGGAACTTGAAAAATATTCTTCGCAAATCCCTATAACCTTTTCTTCCGATGAAATGCTTCCGCTGATAACAGACGAATATCAGTACCTACGGTTTGCCACGATTCTTAAAGATTTGCAGAGAAAAGTGGAAAATTGGGTATACGACAGGGTCCGGTTTGTTAACAAATTAAAAAATGTAGCGTTGTATATCATAATTGCCAGTCTTGGGAGCATGGTGGTTGTCTTACTATTTATCTGGAGAAGCTTTAAACACTATTTGGAATATGTTCAGCAGAGTATGGAAAATATAGATTCCTTTCTTGAACATGAAA